>JABCZO010000014.1 GCA_013289615.1 Gammaproteobacteria bacterium | reverse complement strand
GGTTCGAGTCCTGCCGGGCGCGCCACGATCGACGGTGGACGTAGCTCAGCTGGTAGAGTCCCGGATTGTGATTCCGGTTGTCGCGGGTTCGAGTCCCGTCGTCCACCCCATTCTGGGGGCCGTTAGCTCAGCTGGTAGAGCAGGAGACTCTTAATCTCTTGGTCGTAGGTTCGATCCCTACACGGCCCACCAATTCAAAGACTTAAGTGGCCAATAGCCCGATCACCTGATTGAGCACAATTTGTAAGCACATAGTAACCGAGTGGCAGCTATTGAAGTTCCCGCGCCCCGACGCGTTACGATAAATGCGTCCCGCGCTGCTCGGTGCGCGCATCCTGTCACGCAATGATCGACATAGTGCATTGGCTCTTTAGCGAGGCCGGAGCGGGTTGGGCCGTCGCTTTTTTCTCATTTTGCGCGCTCATGGTGGCGCTTACACAAAGAAATCGGCCAAATCGCCTGATATGAACGGCTTTGGCGGATACGGAGGCTTTCGGAGGTTCGTCGTGAATGTCAAGACGAATGTCCTGTGGGGTCGAGTGCGCCGAATGTCAATCCTTCTGCAACCGTGATTGGGTTGAACACAAATTCGGCCCGAACGTTGCGAGTTGCAATTAATTGCAAATTTCCGCCGTTGCTGCCGCCTCAATCCAACCTGATTTGATTTTCCTGTCGAGTTCAGCAGTCCGCACAGATTCGAAGATTGCTCTCAATATCATTGCTTGCGATCTTCGAGCCATCCATAAGTCAGATTGAAATGGGGCACATCGGACTTTGGATTGGCGTGATTGGGTATCATCGAATGAGGTTCGGGCAGTTCCACGCTCGTGGTTGAGCGTGTGTCCCTCAAGGCATTGTCGCCTCTAACCTTCAAGCGTCGTGCGCATTTCCTGCGTGATCTCACTCGCGCACCTTTGCTTATTAGAACTGAGCATCCACCCAAATGAACCTTGCTTTGCGCATAAGCTGTATGGGGATCACTTCGCCCGGATCAATAGCAGCTAATGAAGTTTGAACGTCGTTGGGCTCATTTATTCCTTGCTCTCCCACTTTCAGCACAATGTCTCCGGCCTTAATTCCAGCCTCTGCCGCCACACTCTGAGGTAGGACTGTCTTGACCATCACTCCAGTAAAGCCGTCCGTGCCAAACGACATTCCAGATAACGGTGTCATCTCAAGCCCGAACGCCGAGTGGCTCCGTATGGTGGCGGGGCCGGCTTCAGTAACGGCCGGATTCGCCGGGCTTTCGCGGGATGGGCTGTCGAGCATTTCCTGCCTATTCTGGTGCAGGGCCTTATCGAGTGGGCGGTGCGCGTGGGTGGTCCCGTTGGTGAACGTGAAGGTCGCTCGCGCGGTCTCGACCGGAATGTCCAATCTGAGCATGCCGTACTCGCTTGATGCCGGCTTCAGGATCACCTGACCAACAATAGTGGTCCGCGGCCGGATGGTGCTGTGCTGAAAGATTGCCTGTGCCGCCTGTTCTTCGTAGCCCGCGGCTCTTGCGATCTGGTCAATCCCTACCCCGGTCGCCCCTCCGACAGCAGCGCCCGCCAATATGCCCGCAGCGGGATCGTAGGTTTGTATTGTGCCGCTGGTCCAGAATGGATGATTGCCGACCACACCGTAGCTCGTATATGTGGTGGTTTGGTGTGAGGCACCGTACGCAGCGGCACCGGCAGCGGCCATGCCAAGCACCGCCAGCGCGATCTGCTTTCTCTTCGCCGCGCTGCGGATGTCACCGACGCGCTCCTCCAGTGTATACACGTGGCAGTCGCGATCATCGAGATAAGCGTGAATGCGTTCCGGCACGAAGTCGATGTTGTGCACGGTCTTGTTATGGACCATCAGAGTGAACGTGGGAAAGTCGGCCGGGGATTGATATCTGAATGTCGGGTACATTGTTAGTACCGCCTCATTCGTTTCCCACGTGACCGCGCCAACTCCTCGGTCGTACACGACAGTCTGGTTTTCTGTGGGTGCGTACGAGATCAGTTGCGTCGCGCAGGCAGTCAAGAACATTAGCGTCGAACAAGCAAGTGCGGATCTCACAACGACCTCTTGCACCGCAGTTATCATTGCTTCGAGTCGCGGAAGAGTTTGTCGTACGCAGGGCGTCATCGTCCGCATGTTGGAGCAAGCCCGGCACCGCGTCGTGTGGAGTGAAGCGAAACCGATAGCAATAGCGCGTAATAGTCTCTTCACAAGCGCCCCAATCTTGCATTGTTGTAATTGCTGCCGCTAAGACTTAGGCGCGCGACACGCATTGGTCGAATGCTTATTCGCCCACAATACCAGCGAACAAACGCCATAGCATCAAGCCATATGCCCAGCGACGTGAGAAAGAGACCCGGAGGGTCTATAAAGCGGGTCACCAGTTGCGATTGATCGCCAGCGACCGAAAGTGGGGGGGGCCGTCTAATTAGACAATAAGTGCTGCTCCGCAACACCTAGATTTGTGGGTCGCACGACCGGCATGATTCCGATTTTTGGCGCTTAGTGCGGCAGCGCAGCAGCCGAACGTTAGAACTCGACTCGCCCGATGTTAGATTTCCAATCTGCGGGTGGGTTGTCGGCTACAGCGACGGACCATTGCACAAAGCCATAACGTTCAGAACAGGCGGGGCAATGCTTATCGATACCGTTGCCAAAGCTCTCGCCGTTTTTCATTTCCGCACCGTGGCCAGTCCAGCCGCAGTGTCGGCATGTCACGGTGCGCCGCGCAAAGTTGCCGTGAAAGTCGAGTAATCCCATTTCGCCACCTCCAAGATGCAAAAACCCCGCAGTCGGCGGGGCTTCAGTGGATCGTCCATAACAAAGCTGTAGGGTCGGATGCGCGGAATTCAACCAGTCTGCAACCGTGAGTTGCTTGAACACCAGTTCAGAGAGGTAGTTGCGAGCGCAGTTAATTGCAAATCTCTGCCGTAGCTGCCGCCTCAATCCGTCAGCCAGAGAGCAGAAAATGTGATCCAATTGTCATCCTGTTGTCATTCATTTCCATTCCGCTACATACATTGACGCCTAATTGTTTACTCTCTCCGCTCTATGCAAGGGGTGGGGGACGACCGCCCAGGTCGATCCAATCTCTCCGGTATCTCTAATGTGCTTCGGTCGGAGCCTTGGCCCACGATGTCGTGATCGTGGCCGGGAGCGCCAGCCGGCTTTCAATATCCTGAATTTGGGCGATTGCATCGCCGAGCGCCACCCCCGGCGCAAGTCTGAATGAAATCGTAATCGTCGCCATCGGAAGCTCCGAGATGCCGGGGGCTGGTGCCTTTTGAGGGTCGATATTGACGATTGCCTGATGGCTCTTGAGCTGCGAATCCAAACTGACCTCCTTGAGAGCAGGAAGTCGGCGCATTTGCGCCTCGACCACCGGCGCAACGCGATGAAGCTCGTCAAGATTACCGGATTGAAGCGTGTACTGGTAAAGATTCCGGTGCATCATGATATCGAAAAAGAAAGCGCGGAAGAAAAAATATCCGCCGACGAGGAGAAACAGCAACACTTCGGCGAGCACGAGACGCTTCATTTGACGCGGGAAATAGGTGATCAGCCAACTGAGGACGGAGACGGCGATAATCGCACTGAGCGGGCCAACAATTATGAAGCCCCACAAGCCGCACAGGTTCCCCGAGGATGGCCCGGTACAGGCGGCATGCACTCCCCACCCGATGCCGCCCCAGAATGCCACGACGGCGCAAATCAACAGTGCAACGACATAAAGGCCGAGCGGCAAACGGTCCTCCGCTCGGGGCCTCTTATTGCAATGCCGTTGGTAGAATATGACGGCGGGGACAATAGCCGGCGTGGCGAGAATGGCCAGCAAAAAAATCGCGTATACCTTGACCAATGTGCTTACTCCGCGTCAGTGCAATTAATTGCAAATTCCGCCGTAGCTGCTGCCTCAGTCCGTCACAAAGAGAGCTGAAATTGTCAGGCCATTGTCATTCCCATTCCGCTGAACTATTTGGCGGGTCGAAGGTGTTGCCGGGAACAACCGTGTCTTCGTGCTGACCTATTAGTGGCATGAGAAAGTTATGAATCAAGACCGGAAATTGTTGTTCCCACATTTGTTCTGGTCTCCACCAGCTCGGCGCTCCCGCTTTCTTCAGCTTGCGCAAGAAAGACTTTGCTTCGGCTGGAGTGAACGTCGCAAGGTCTAATACTCGTGACAGTCCTTCATGCCGTGCGAGTGTAATCGCCAACAGCTCGGCACGCGCGAGGTTCTTAGGCACCGCGTGTACCCTCAACTTCGAGAAAGGATTGGGCATGTTGATTAATTCAAGTAGTCCCAATGGCGAGGCTTGATCCAGCAACTGCCTCGGTTTCAGTCGAGTTTCAATCCTGAGTAACTCATGAAGGGGTACCGGCTCCTTAAACTCCTCCAAATATGTCCCGAGCTTACTGTTTGATGCGTGGATTTCCGCTCGTTTGTCGTAGGCGACGATCCGGGTTGCTCCAGATTTTCCGCCCAAGTACATCGTGCGTCCGCTGTTGAACCGGTTTTCGATGAGTCTCATCTGCGGATAGGAGAGTGCCTGATCATCCACCCGCACGTATGGAATGTCAGCCGCCAGATGAATATACGAAACTGTGAGGGTCGTTGAGTTAGCGCGACTCTTGGTCTGCTGAACATCTGTTGGCGCAATCTCTGGCTAGGCGTAGGCGCTTATGCCACATATTGCATATAAATGCGAGATATGGCATAAGGCGTTCGTGAAACCGGTAATCTGGATGGGCGGCAGCAGGGAGGACGTAAGACGGTTTCCGGAAACCGCGCAGGATTCTTTGGGCTTTGAATTGTACCGGGTCCAGTGTGGGTTCGATCCGAAGGATTGGAAGCCCATGACGGGTATCGGTACCGGGGTCAGGGAAATTCGCGTGCGAGACGAAGCCGGAATTTTCCGAATGATCTATCTCGCGACGCGACCCGAGGGGGTGTATGTGTTGCACTGTTTCTAGAAGAAGTCCCAAAGGACGAGCCGTTCGGATTTGGAACTAGCAATGAAACGATTTAAAGCGATTGCAAGGTGAAGTTATGAGAGTCAAGAAGGTTGCAGACAGTGAACATGGCCCTCGTCAAGTGACGGCGGCGGGGCGCAGTGTCTTTTACGATCTTTTCCCTGCCGAGAAAGCGGCCGAGATGGAAATGCGCGCGCAGCTGTTGATGGGCTTGGAGCATTGGCTGGAAAAGAGCCGCATGACGCAAGCTGAGGCCGCCAAGGTACTTGGAGTGACTCAAGCACGCGTGTCGGATCTGAAGCGAGGCAAGATCGACCGATTCAGCATGGACTTGCTGGTACGGTTGGCAGCGCGCGCCGGACTAAAGCCCAAGCTGAAACTCGCCGCGTAAAACGGGGCAGTGGTCTCGCTTCCGGTAGTGTCGGGGGATAGCCACCTTTTGGCTATCTCGATCCCGCGCGGATCGACGTAAAGCGGATCCCGTGAGGGCCGAGCTAAGGCAGCTGCTTGGCACTGACTTTCCGATTCAAAGCGCGAAAGCGAGGCGGTTGGTGCTCGAGATCAAGACCGCGCTGAGTCGCTACGTCTTTTCCGAAGCACTGCGGCAGGCTGACCGCCGTTCCTCATTCGTCATGGCGGAATTGAATCGCTCGCCGCCAGGTTCCTCTGCTTAACCGGACCTCACTGATTCGCATCAACGCTTGGCGACAAGCTCGTCCTTGCTCTGAAGCTTAACGAGCACAGCTTGCATGACAGCCAGCTGCTGCTTGAGTTGATCGAGCTTCGCATCCTGAGCTGCGATCTTTTGTTGCTGCTTCTGCAACTCGTTAAGCAGCATCGGAGCCAGCTCGTCGTAGCGCACGCCATCGATTCGGCCGTTCTCACCGCGGATCACCAGCTCCGGATACACCTTGGCCACTTCCTCGGCGATGAGTCCGTACTGGCGCGCCCCAATCGCATCGCTCTTTAGCTTGAACGTGACCGGCCGCAGCTGGCCTAGTTTCGCAGTGGTCGATCCCATCGGCGCGACGGCCGTCTTGAAACGCTCTGAGGAGACCACAACACCGAGCCGTCCGTTCGATGAGACGACAACGGGATTGCCGCTCACGGAGGTCCCATAGATGCCGGCGATATAGGTAGCTGATTGACTGGATGTAGTGCCGATACGTATGACTCCACTTTCAGGTGCGACACCGAGGTTGCCTATATCGATGTTGTTGCTGCCAGTAGTGAGGTTTATCCCGGCGCGATATCCCACTGCAATATTATTGGCACCGGTCGTGTTGGAAAACAGCGCTTGGTTCCCGCTAGCAGTGTTGTAAATGCCGGTCGTATTCGCGTAGAGCGAGTTAGTACCGGAAGCGGTGTTGAAGTAGCCCGTGGTATTGAGGTACAGCGCCTGCATCCCATACGCGCTGTTTTCGGCGCCAGTGGTGTTCAAATACAGCGAGTCGGTACCGGACGCAGTGTTGTAGTTGCCGGCAGAATTTTGATTAAGCGCACCTTCCCCGGTGGCGGTGTTGTAGCTGCCGGTTGTATTGGATAAGAGCGCAACGACGCCGGAAGCCGTGTTGTACTCGCCGGTCGTGTTAGCGTACAGGGCAAGCATTCCTGTGGCCGTGTTGAGGCTTCCTGTGTTGGAGTGCAGGGCCTCGTAGCCGCTTGCTGTGTTGTCATCTCCCGGCGCGCTTGCGCTAAGCGCGCCAGTACCGATTGAAGTGTTCCAGTTCTGGCCTGACAGCACAGCCCCCGAGGGGCCTTGCGGCCCGACTGGACCCGCCGGACCCGCTCGACCGGTCGCACCGGTGAGGCCAATCAGGCCTTGCGGACCCGCTGGACCGTTCGCGCCGGTGAAACCGATCGGACCTTGCGCACCCGCTGGACCGGTCGCACCGGTGAGGCCAATCAGGCCTTGCGGACCCGCTGGACCGTTCGCGCCGGTGAAACCGATCGGACCTTGCGGACCCTGAGGACCTTGCGGCCCCTGCGGGCCGGGGATCAAAGCCCCGGTTCCGAGCTGTCCTGTCACGGTGTCAATGAAGACAGGCGCAGCCGAGCTATCGCCGCTCAGACTCGTCTTGATGCCAGCAAAGTATGTACTTGTATGAACACCTGGAGTTCCAATCCTAATCGTCCCCGAATCCGCGCTCAGGCCTGTATTACCAATGTTGATGTTGTTAGTGCCAGTCGTCAGGTTAAAGCCAGCCTGATACCCCACGGCGATATTGTAGCTGCCGGTCGTGTTTGAATAGAGTGCGCCATATCCTGCGGCCGTGTTAGCGGTGCCGGTCGTGTTTAGATAGAGCGATTGGGCGCCGCTGGCAGTGTTAAAGGACCCGTTGGAAAAGGTGTTGTTATTCCCGAAGATATTTGAACTGAGCGCACCAAAGCCGATAGCAGTATTGTCATAGCCGGTCGTATTTTGTTCGAGCGCGCCGGCGCCACTAGCGGTGTTGTAATACCCGCTCGTGTTTTGGTAGAGAACGACAAACCCCATTCCGGTGTTGTAGTTGCCACCGATCGCGTTGGAACTCAGCGCCGCGTACCCAGCCGCGGTGTTGTAACACTTAGAGCTAGAGGATTCGCCAATTTGACAGGCACTGTTGATCCCCCCGCCGCTGAGCGCGTTAATACCTATTCCTGTGTTGTCGTATTGGTCGCTGGTGTCATTTGTCGATGGCACTTGCCCGTACGCCGTCCCCGCAACGGCCATCGCGGCGATCAAACGTAATTTGACGGATTTCATGGACTGGCTCTCCCAAAATTATTGTCAAGTCCACCGAATCCACAGATCAACGAGACGATGAACGAATTCATTCTCTCTCCCTGGGATATTTTGGTGGATCTGAAGTGGCTGCTACGTCTAGGGCATTTGTGCATCGAATGTCCGGCCTGATTGCCGCGTCGGTAGAACACTAAGCTCGGTGGGTTGCGAGCGCATTGCCCATTTGGTATACGGCCGAGCAACGGCCGTCACAGATTGCAAGGATTACTGGCGCCGCCGCGCAGCGGGGTCAATTCGCCGAATTCGAAGGCGAGACGCGAACAGTACGTGCGTGTCGGATTACAGCTGGCTCAATCTTATGGCCAGTTCGACCTGGCGGCCGACACCCAACTTGGCCATGATCCGCTTGATCTGCGCCCGTACAGTTCCCACGGCGACGCCGCGGTTCAACCCAATAAAGTCCGCCGGCTTTCCCTCCGCAAGGTGCTGAGCGATGTCGGTTTCGGCAGGGGTCAGCGCGTAAACGGTGTGCAGCAAGGCGGCCCTGCTGGCGTTCGAGCCTCTTGGCCCGCGTGCCACGATCAACACGCGTGGCGCGAAGTTGAAGTTGTATGGCTGAGCCGGCAGCGCAAATACATCGAGCACCAGTGGCGATGCGTTGTCATCGTGTTCCCGAACGATCACGGTGCGCAGAACCGGGGGGCCGCGTCTCGTGCACCCGATGACCGCTGCATCGATGGCATCATTGAGTGCTGTCGCAGCATCCGGATGGCGCGCCTGTAGGCGGCCGCACTTGAGCTCCAGCCCGCAGCCGCTGCTGGCCAGGAGCTCCGCAGGCTGGGTCAGCGCCTTGACTTGGCCGGTTCGGTCACAGACAAAGACTGGAATCGACAACGTCTCCATCGCTCCGGTCAGCACTGCCGTGCCGTTGCGCTCCAACGCTAAGTGCGTACGTACTGCCGTGCGGATGTGCGGTGCCAACGCGGCGAACATCTCTCGTTGCTCACGGGTGATGCGCTCCTCTCGCTGCGAGCGAGCGGCCGCCAGGACAATGGATGTCCCCTCTTGTCTGTCCAAGGTTGTCAGGAAAATAAAGGGGCGGTCCAGGGGCTGCAGGATTCGGTGGTAAAGCGGATCACGGCGGCGTTCGTCTGGCACGACGGTGCGGTCATCGGCCAGGAGCTCAAGCGCCGGGGCTTCATGGCCGACACTGGCACGAGGATTGATAGATGCACTGTGGAAGAACGTATTGAAATTATGCGAATCGAAGTTGATGAGGTCATCGATACCAGTACAGGTATTGAACAGGACAGTGTTGTCGGAGCCAATACCAGTCAATTGGCTTGACCGCGATCCGGTGGCATCCGCAAAACCTCGCAATGCCGTCTCCCAGCTCTGCGCGCCCAGTGCCGCAGAATGAAATGCGTCGATAGTTGCAAGCCAGTGTTCGTCGCTTCGAATCATGGTATGACAGACATCAGGCGCCATAGCTTGGATAGAGGAAACGGCCAGCTGCTCTCAAACGCTAGAGGCGCGCGGCTCTGGGCGTAAACCGACACGGCACAAGCACAGCCCGGCGGATCATTGTCGTCCAAGGCAGGGCTCATGGTATTCCTGTGCGCGGCGGGGTAGCGCACACGCCCGGCGCGTGCTCGCAGCTATTATCGACCGCAGCGAGGCGTCGGGGTAACTATTAATGCGACGAAGGTCCGAGAATCCGGAAGCAGATCTACATGGCAACGCTGTCTTAATCGTGCGCTGTAGCCGTCGAGCTGCGACTAAGTCTAATGAGCTCTGCTGTTGCACCGCGAACCGGTCCGACGCGACCTCGCTTTGACATACTCAGACGCCAGCCGCGATCCCGTCTGCCCCGGACGGTTAGCCGTTATACATATTCCTTTCGTTCTCCGGGGTACCCGTATAAAGGAGAAACAAGCCTGCCCGGTTCAGAGATGAGTGAGACTTACAACCATAATCTGCGCGTAGTCATGGATCTCAGCGGCAAGTTGGGGGAATGGAATTATGATGGCTCCGCCGTCGTCAACCATACGTGGCTTGACTATCAGTATCTGAGCTTGCTCAATTTCAACCAATTGCTGGCCGATGTCACAAATGGCACCTATAACTTCATCAATCCTTCGGCCAATTCGCCCGCGGTGCTTAAAGCCCTGGCGCCGGTGAATGAGCGCATCGACACCTCTGACATGGACACCTTGGTGTTACGGGCCAACCGGACGCTGATGCAATTGCCAGGCGGACCACTGGGCTTGGCCCTGGGCGCCGAGTGGCGTTACGAGGCGGAATACGACGCGAATTTCAATGCCAATCCGGTGATCCAGGGCCTCGGCTACTCGCAGGCCATCGGCAGCCGCAACGTCGCCAGTGGCGATGTGGAATTCGACGCGCCGCTGCTGAAGTCCCTGGATATCACCGCGTCAGGGCGCTTCGATCATTATTCGGATTTCGGCAATTCCACGACGCCGAAATTCGGCGTCAAGTTCAAACCATTCGATGCCATCATGCTGCGAGGCACTTACTCACTGGGTTTTCGTGCGCCGAGTTTTGCGGAAAACGGCTCAAGTGAGGTGGAAGGCTTCATACCAGGTTTCGGCTTCTGTCCGGCCACACCCTTGTGCCTGGCACACGGCGCCGATCCCTACATCAGCTCCTACAACCTCGGTGAGCTGACCACGGCGAATCCCAATATCAAACCGGAGAAATCGCGCAGCTTTACGTCGGGATTGGTCATTGAACCCATTAAGGCATTCAGCACCACGATCGATTACTACTACATCAAGAAGACCAATCTGATTGCCGCCTTAAATCAGGGTCCGGCCTTCGCGCAATATGCTACGAACGGCACGCTGCCACCGGGTTTCTCGGCGATTTATGACGCTCCCGATCCTCTGAATCAGAACGCAGCGCCGCGCATCCTGACCATCATCAATTCCTACGCCAATTCGGCCTCCGAATACACCGATGGCTTCGACGTGGACCTGCGCGGACACGTGGCTCTTGGAGCGGCCGGAAGTTTCACTTCGGATCTGTCCGTCACGAAGATCATGAGTTTTGTGTTCGAGCAACCCGGGCAGTCGAACATTCAATATGCGGGCCTGCAATCACCGTTCAATCTGTCGTCCGGAGCCGGCACGCCGAAATGGCGGGGTAAATGGACCAACAGCTGGAACAACGGGCCGCTCACGCTGTCGGGGATTGTGTATTACGCAAGTGGTTACGGCATGTACGGGCAGGACGTGGCACCCTATACTTGCCTGGATATACTGACCAGTGGCGTCACGAATCCGGGCGACTGCCACGTAGCTTCCTTCACGGATGTGGATGTGACGGGCAGTTATCAGATTACTAATCAGTTGCAGGTTTCAGTCGCAATCCAAAACGTATTCGACATCAAGCCGCCGTATGACCCGGCCAATTACGCGGGCGATAATTACAACCCGACCTACTCGCAGGCGGGTATCGTGGGGCGCTTCATTCGACTTGGTGTGCATTACAAGCTCGACTAGAAGCCACGGTCGAATTCTGCTGGACCCGTTTCGATATTCGTTGTGGGTTTACCTAGAGGGTGTCCTCTTTTGCCTTAAGGACGTCCTAAAGGAAAAATCACGACTTTCGGCCGATGACGGCAGGCATGCGGGCACCGATTTGGAATTGCTGAAGCCAGGCGCGTGCGGCGGCGCGCATCAGGCTGTCTTGTCCCGAGCCGCCTTGAGCGCCCACTTGCTGAAGGTCGGCGGATCGGGCGGCGGCAAGCCGGTTTCGGCAAGGCAGCGGGATTTCAGCTCGGAAATCGTGTCGAAGCCGCGGTCGAACACCTTGACGGCACCGCGCCGGGCTGCCATGTCACGGCGCAGCGCCTTGGTCTCGGCGGCATCCACTGCGCCACTCGCCTCGATGACGACGCCATAGCGTTTGGCGCCCGCGCGACTCACCAAGCCCGCGTCTACGTCGAACTTGACCTTTTCAATCTGGCGCTCCAACGGATCTCCGCAACCGCCGCCGCCCCAGGTGTCGGCAAGCAGCAAGTCGCCGAATTCGACCTTGACGTGATCGATCTTGGACGGCAGCAGTTCCTCGGTGCCGTTTGTGCGGATCAGGGTCTTGCGGCTGCGCGCCCCGGGCAAACCGCCGTTTACACCCCACGGGTAAGTGAGCCATCGATCGTCGTGTATCGAGATCTCACCGGCCTCCAGGAAGCGGTAACCGATGCGCAAGCCGTTGCCGCCACGGTTCTTGCCCGGACCGCCGCTGTCGGCGATTGTTTCGTAGGTATCGATGCGCAGTGGAAAATAGCTCTCCAGAAATTCGTTCGGGACGTTCGTGAACGAGGGCCATAGCGAATGTCCGTCCGGCCCGTCGCCGAAGGGTTTGCCCGGTATGCCGCCGAATGAGATTTGATAGAGCTGATACCAATCGCCGTTCTTGTCGTAACCGGAATACATGAAATGCGGCGAATTCGAAAAGCCGGCCGCACACATAAACTGCGGATTGCCCTGGCCGAGGAGTCCCCCGAGAACATCGAAGATGCGTCCCAAGGCGTGCGTACGGCACGATAGCGCCGCGGGCTTCAGCGGCTTGAGCAGCGTGCCGGCGGGAATGCGCACCTCCATCAAATCGTAAAAGCCATCGTTGAACAGGATCTGCGGATCGAACACCATGATCATGTACACGCCGGCGAACATCTTGTACATTTCCTCGTTCAACAGGAAATGATTTGGCCAGCATCGTATAGACGATATCTACTGCATTTATCGTCAAAAAAGGCGGTCGAGGCGGCGCTCTGTATGGCCAAGGCGTTTCCGCAGATCGATTTTCGGCGCGAAGTCACGATCGCGCATCTCTGCATCGATTACGACGTCGAGACCGGCGTGTTGGCGAAGGTCAATCCGCCGATTCGATCGCGCGAGGATGTCGAGTTTCTCTGGCGAACGTTGCTCGACGGCAAGATCGACTGGGTATGCAGCGATCATGCGTGCTGCCGTCATGAGATGAAGTTAGACGGCAGCGCGCCGGGTGACGTCTTTCTCGCCAAATCGGGATTTGGCGGCACCGAATACCTGCTCTCCGCGCTGATCACCGAGGGACGGCGGCGCGGGCTGTCCTACAATCGGATCGCGGAGCTGACATCCTGGAATCCGGCGCGTCGCTTCGGTCTGCTGCGCAAGGGCGACGTCGCGCCCGGCTTCGATGCCGACCTGGTGCTGGTGGATCCGCAACGGTCCTTCGTCGTCCGGGCGGCCGACTCCGAATCGAGGCAGGGCTACACGCCCTTCGAGGGCATGGAGCTTACGGGCAAAGTGATGACGACGCTGTTGCGCGGTGCCGCCGTGTACGACGGGGGAGCAATATTGGGATCGCCTCGGGGCCGGTATCTCCATCGACCTTACTGAGACTCGGCGAGCATCGCCACGCTCGCCGATGCCAATTTGGCCGGGACTTTTTCAGAATCTGAATTCGGTGGCTACACGGCCCAATTCCTACGGCGCCTGAAAGCGGTCTCACGTTACGCCACTGCGCCGCACAAGCTCGCTGCAGTCGAGAGCGGCGAGCACCTCGCCCAGGATTGTCACCGCCTCCCAGACGTCGACGAAGCGCAGGTAGAGCGGCGTGAAACTGAAGCGCACGACGTCGGGGGCGCGAAAGTCACCGATCACGCCCCGCGCGATCAGCGCCTGCATGAGTTCGTAGCCACGCGCATGGGTCAGGGCGACGTGGCTGCCGCGCCGCGCGGGTTCGCGGGGCGAGGCGAGCGCCAGGCCACTTCCGCTGACAGCCTCGACCCGCGCGATGAACAGCTCGCTCAAAGCTTCGGACTTGCGCCGCACGTCGCGCAGGTCTATGTCGTCCCAAATCCCGAGCGCGCCTTCGAGTGCGGCGAACGCAATCAGTGAAGGCGTGCCGGAACGATATCGTGCCATGCCTGGCGCGGGTTCGTAGTCGTCGGCGAACTCAAACGGCGCCACGTGGCCCATCCACGCGGCCAGCCCTGGGCAGATCGTATCTTGCAGGTCGCGCCGCACGTAGAGGAAAGCGGGTGAACCAGGGCCGCCATTCAGGTACTTGTAGGTGCAGCCAACCGCGAAGTCCGCCCGCGCAGCACCGAGGTCTACCGCCAGGGCGCCGACGCTGTGGGAGAGATCCCATAGGATCCGCGCACCTTGCGCGTGCGCGTGGCTGGTGATTGCCTGGAGGTCGAGAAGTTCCGCCGTTTTGTAGTGGATGTGTGTGAGGACGACCAGGAAGGTCGACTCATCGATTCGGGACAGTAGCTCAGATCGCGGCGCTGCGACCACCTCGATCGCGCCGCCCAAGAGCGCAGCCAAGCCCTGCAGCACATAGATGTCCGTCGGGAAGTTACCCGACTCGGTGACGATACGGTGGCGCGTGCCACGCGTCATCGCCGCAGCCGATGCCAGCTTGAATAGGTTGACCGAAGTCGAGTCGGCGACCAGTACTTCGTCGGCGGCGGCTCCAATCAACGGTGCTATTTTGGCGCCCAGGCGGTGGGGCAGGTCGAACCAGCCGTGCACGTTCCAGCTACGAACCAGGTCGTGACCCCATTCATCCTCGATCATTGCCCGCGTGCACGCCGCAGAGTTGTGTGTCAGCGCGCCAAGCGAGTTGCCGTCGAGGTAGATGACTCCAGGCTTGAGGCGGAACTTATCCCGTATGCGCGCCAGCGGATCGCGCGCGTCCCACCCCTGGCAGTCGGCGCGGCTCGGCGGCGGTGTCATGTGGCGTGCCTCGGGTTGCCGCCGCGATAGCGCCAGAAATAGATGACGGCCAGGAGCGCCAGATACGGCAACCCGAACACCAGCGTCATTCGAAACGCGTCGGTAAAAGCTGTAGTCAGCAGCAGCGCCGCCATGAGTGCAGCGCCAAGCAGCGGCGTGGCCGGGAAGCCCCACATGCTGAATGACGCGGGCGCAGTCCCATCTCGCAGGCGCGTTCGGCGAAAGAAATAATGCGTCACAAAAATCATCATCCACGTGAACATGGCGCCGAACACCGATACGCCCACCATCATCAGGAATGCGCTGCCCGGAGCGACCACGCTCAGGACGGTCGCCAGGGCTATGCCCGACGTCGACACCAGTAACGCGTTGAACGGAATTCCGCGTGCTGTCAGAGTGCCCAATCCGCGCGGCGCTTGTCCGGCGCGCGCCAGGCTGAACAGCATGCGCGTGGTGATATAGAGCTGGCTGTTCATCGCCGACAGCGCCGCAACCAGGATCACGAAATTCATCACGCCGGCGGCGGCGGGCAGATGCAACCTCTCTATCACCATGACGAACGGACTGCGCGCCGAGCCGGCCTGCGTCCATGGCAGTACCGCGAGCATCAGTGCCAGCGTCAGAATATAGAACAGCACCAGACGTACGATAGTCGAGCGAAAGGCGCGCATGATGCCCACCTCGGGCTGCGCCGCCTCGCCGGCCGCGACCGCGATCATCTCGATGCTGAGGTAGCTGAAAATCGCCATGATAACCGCGACCCACATGCCACCAATGCCGTGGGGCAGGAAACCGCCAAACGCGGTGTAGTTACGAAAGCCGACCGACCCTGCGGAATCGTTTGAATGCACGCCGATTGTCTGAACGACGATGTAACCGGCGAGCAGAATGAACGCGACGATCGCGCTGATCTTGACCAGCGAGAACCAGTATTCGACGGTGCCGAAGGTGCTCACGCTGAAGGCATTCACCGTGATCAACAATGCCGAAAACGCCAGGATCCAGACCCAGCCGGGCACTGCCGGAAACCAGAACTTCATATACAGCGCCACCGCGGTGACTTCGGTACCCACGGCGAGCACGATGCAGGTCCAGTACGCGTAGCGAACCATGAAACCCGCCAGCGGACCCACGTAGTGTTCCGCGTAGGCGCCGAATGAACCGGTGGTCGGGTGCGCGACCGTCATCTCAGCGAGGCACCCCACGAGCAGCAGCGCGATCAGCGCTCCTATCGCATAGCTGACCAGAACACTGGGGCCGGCGGTGCCTATGGCAAAGCCGCTGCCGAGGAACAGACCGGTACCGATAGCGCCGCCGATCGCGATCATCGTCAGCTTGCCGGCGCTCAGGGTTCTGTGCAGTCCGCTCTCGCGCTGGACGATGGCGGAGAATGCGCTATCCCTGGGGGCCGCATCGTGCATGTTGTTGTTAGCTGTGACGACAGACGAAGCAATTCTAGCCTGATCCAGTAGACTGCGCTGATATGCACGATCACCGGCAGAATCCCGGATTCGGCCTCTTATGTGACGCGGTCGCGTATCGCCGGCTGGTGGTGGTGACCGGCAGCGGAGTGTCCGTTGGCGTCGCCCAGCCGGGCTCCGAACCGACAGCGCTGCCGACGTGGCACTTGGTTCTCAGCCAGCTGCGTTCGCGCTTTGCCGCTCGCCTTGGAGCCGCGGCGGCGGATGTGGATTTGTTGCTGAGTGCGCGGCCGAGGGGGGCGGACTACCTGATCGAGGCCGCCACCCTGATCCGCGAAGCCGTGGGGGTGGGCAACTATCGCGACGCGGTGGTGCAGCTCACCACCGCCCCCGACGATGCGAGGTCGCCGTTGCACGATCTCATCGAAGATCTCGAGCCGCTTGGGATAATTACATTCAACTACGACCTGGGACATGAGAATGCCTATCGGGCCCGGCGTCGCGACCGACATCTGATGCATCGCGCCTTCTATTCCGATGAGCGGAAACTTCGGGCGGTGCTCGCGGGGGATTTTCAAACCCGCTTCCTGCTCAAGGCGCACGGGTGCATATCACGTCCGAAGACAATCGTACTGGATCGCGCGTCGTATCGCGAAGTGATGGCTCGACAGCTCGGATACCGGGCGTTTGCACACCATGTTCTCGCGCGCTTCAGCGCCCTCATCGTGGGATTTGGCCTGAACGATCCCGACTTCGAGGATCTGCTGCAGAGTTTCGAGGCCAATTTCGGCGGTGGCGTGGGCGAGCATGTGTACATCTGGAAGCGGGGTCAGCGCGAGGATGAGGAGGCACGCGCCCTCGTCCTGCGTCGACGTTACGGGCTCGTCTGCATCTTCGTCGACAGCTTCGACGACGTGCGCACGGTGATTAGCGATGCACGCATTCAAATGGGCAGCGAACTGCGCCACACGATCTCCGCAACGCTCAAGAGAAGTGCGGATGTCGAGCAATTCCGCCAGATTCGACGCAAGGCTCACATTGAGCTCGGACGATTGAGCGCTGCGGGAGCGAGCGTTGCAGGCACGGCGCTCATGGCATGCGTGACCGATGAAACCAATCCGGTGCTGGTACGGGCCGAGGCTGCGTATTCACTCGGAAAGATCCGGCCTACGCCACCGGGGGTAGCCAATTTCCTGCTCGACAGGATCGAGGTGCGGGTGCCACCGGCGATCGTGACCTCAACACTCGCGGCGCTGCTGCAGCTGGACCCACCGGTGGACGAGCAACTCGCGATTTGGACGAGAAAGGCCGCTGCACTGGAATCCGTCTGCCGGCAAGTGGACGCTCTGTCGGAGGCGGAGTTGGAGACGCGAGAGCCGCCCCGGGCGCGGAAATACCTGGAAGCGCTTATCGCCCGGTGGAGAGCGACGAGCTCCTTATAGTGTCCACCGCGGTGCAGTCGCTGTTTCATTCCCATGCCGATTTTCAGCTCCATCGCCATTGTTACGGACCGGGACGTCGTGGTGTTTGACGCGACAATATTGCCGGCGATTGCCGACGCCGTTGTGAATGAACTGCGACAGCGCACCCCAAAAGCGGTGCGTTACCTGGTGAATTCTCACTGGCACCCCGATCACGCTGGTGGCAATGACGAATTCGCGAAAGCCTATCCTGACCTGGAAATCATTGCGAGCCAGCGTACTCGCGAATTGATGGAAGACACCGCCAGTGTTTACGTGAAGACGCTCGAATTTGAGGCTGCGCAGGCCAACCGGGAGGTCGATAAGGAACTTAAATCCGGCCGCACACCGGACCGACACCAACTCACACCAAAGGATCGCGCGGAGCTGCAATCGGAGTTGACTTTGGGAGCCCGGTTTCTTGCCGAATTCAAGGCGACACCGTCCAAATTGCCGACCCTGACTTTTGGCGATACCTTGACGCTGTTCCACGGCGGGCGCGAGCTGCGCTTTTTGCGTCTACCGGGTCACACTGCCGGTGATGTTGCAGTATTTCTGCCCGCCGAGAAGATCCTGCTCACCGGCGATCTGCTGGTGTATCCGGTGCCATTTTGCGCCGACTCCCATCCGTCCGCCTGGATTGCGAGCCTGGAAACACTCTCCCGGCTGGACGCCAGGATCATTGTTCCCGGCCACGCCCAGGCGCAGCCGGACGCGTCATTCCTGCAATTGGTATTGGATTCTTTCCGGTCGATTCGTCAGCAGGTGCGTGATGCGTTGCATCGGGGCCTTACGCTGCAACAGACCCAGAAGGCAATCAATCTGGCGGCGATTCGAACTAGATTTACTCACGATGACCCAGACCTCAATGCGGTATTCGATGGTAATTTCGCACCCATCGTGCGCCAGTTCTACGACGAGGCCACCGAAGGGCTGGAACAATACCAATGATCCACCGGCCGACCATCCGTGTCGTCACGAGGCGTGCACCGGTGCGTCTACCTGGCGTGACGTTCGCGGCGCCGAGTAGCGATTTCCGTCGATTGTGGTTCAAGGCCTTCGCCCGTGCGCCGGGCGAGTCTGAATAACCTTATCGAAGAATGGGCAACGGTTGCCGGTGCACAGCTCGACGTCGTAGGTTCGATCCCAACACGGCCCACCATTCATATCAATGATTTGCGCCTCAGCTGATCACAAATATTCCAGGTGCACGACTTCATCGATGGAAGAGGAGTGCATTCCATTGGATATCACTCCGCCCTGGATGCTGCCACCAAACACGATGATGCGGCCTTTGTCGAGTGCGCAATAAGCGAGCCGGACGTGGGCCATGTGCGTAAGCCCGCTGTAAAGGACATAGATGAGTTGATCGCCTCGCTCAAGGTGCTGCGGCAGAATGTGGCGCGAGCTTAAGCGATCACGGCATCGAACCCGGCCTCACTCGACCAGGAGCCCGACTGCGGAATCAAGAATTGCACCATTCTGCGAGTTGCTAGCTGCGTACACCGATCCGGTACAAGCCCCGGATGCGACCACGCTAACCGGACCCTCTGAGTTAAACGTATTGTTCGCCACCTTTAGATCTCTGGCGTCCCGTATGTAAAAGGTAACCCCCTTTGCCGATGTGCAATTGTTTCCCGAGACTGTTGCTCCATTTACGGCGGCTACACTGATGCAGGAGGCGGCATCGCCTCCCCCGCTACACGTATTGTCGAAACACAAAAGTTGATCGAAGTATCCACCCTCATCTGAATAAAAATCTATCTGACTATCGTTGCCTCCGCAACAGGTGTTTGAGGACACTGTTACATCGGCCACGGCCCCTCCGCTTGCATAAACTAAAATACAGCGGCCGTCCGTCGGCGGTCTGCGCAGAATATTAGCCTTCACAGTCACTTGAGAAGCCAGCTCCACCCTTATTGGGCATTCCTCAGTATTCCCCGAAAGTAAGTGAACGTTATTTCCAATGATTATGACTTGGGCCGCGCTCTCGACTATCAGGATACCGTCGTAATGCGCCATCTCATCGATCACATTATTAGAAATCGCTATCGGCGAATTAGCCGCAGTCATGCCATGGATGCCAATCGCCCCGGGCGCCTCGATTCTAAACCGCGTCTCGGTACAGCACCGCATGAGCGTATTACCATCAATTACCGTGCCTCCGGCCCCTCCGCCCGCCGCGTAAATGCCGGTTCCAGACGCACGATGGAATGTTCCGCGAATGTCCTCGATGCGATTGTCCAGAATATGATTATGCGTGTCGCCCTCATCTGGGACATACAGACAGACCCCATATGCCTGATGGTTGACGATGTGATTGCGAGCAACTAAATTTCTGCTCGGGAATGCATCGTTGTAGGGATTCTGGATGAGGACCCCGTGAAAGTTACCGCCAAAACACCGGTTGTCAGTAATGATGTTGTCGCTAGAGTTGTTGTAGACGCATATGTCAGCCGAGTCTACCAGTGACCCCTGGGAGTCGTGAAAGTAGCACTGCGTTACGGTGCAGTTTCTAGCATCGTATAGCCACGCTCCGGCCCAGCTAAATCCGGAAAAGTCGCAATTGCGACAGACGCATTCGACGCACTTGAAGAAAACGACCACCCCTGTCGCCACGGCACTTGCAGCCGGCACTCGGAAGCGAATGCCCTCTATAGTCACGCCCTTCGTCTCATCCGCGACGATCAACGACGTATCGGGGTCTAACATGACCAGCTCGGTCTGGTTCACTTTTCCTGAAATCGTGCAATTGGATGGAACGCGAATTGGTCCGGAGACCATATAAGTTCCGCCCACGTCGTCGAAGGCAAAACCGTTCACGGCGCAGGCGATCGCTATTGCATTTGTCGAATCCGCCTGCCCGCCGGGGTCCGCGCCATAGCGGCGCCAGGCTCCGGGACGACACGTATAGTCAGTCGGCACGACACTGCCTGCGATCTCTTGCGCAGTCCGCGGGTAAGTCGCAATTTCAGCGTCTGCAGATCCATTGCAGGAAGACAGCACTGTAGGGGCAACTGCAGCGGCGAGTATTGCAATCGGCACGTCACGCCGGCGCATTGAGCCTCTCGGGGTCTTATGCTGGCATCACAATTATGACAATATCCGCCGCTAGTATTGTTGCTGCTCTGTCGCTCATTGGGTTCGTATCGGTTGTTGTGATTCCGCGCCATGACGCCGCGCGGTGCTGTCAGCTTCTTGGTGTACTTGGCGGCAATGTGTGTGACCTATTGCCTCACGTCTTCCATGGGGTCAATTCGCTCTTGAACGCAAACGTCCCCCTGGAAGCGCAGGGCGCCGAACTCGCCTTCGTAATTGTCCCGCTCGTTCAGCATAATCATGGTCGCTTTGTGAATAGGTGTGTGGCCGATGAGCACGGCGGCAGCCAAGAGGCGATCCCATTCGATCAATTCGCCAAGGTGCGCGAGCCCCACCAGTTCAACGGGTCATTCGGTCATTCAAATTTTCTGTCCGGCCGCATACGATAGGCGAGCAGCACACCGACTCCCATGAGCACCATGCTGCCGACGAACGGCAGTTGCCAGTTACCGGTGCGGTCGATGAGGTAGCCGGCAACGACCGGACTCACGATGGCCGCCAGGGCTGAGCCGGAGTTCATGATGCCGCTGGCGGTACCGCTGTGGTCGGGTGCAATGTCCATCGGAACGGCCCACATCGGGCCGATGGTCATTTCAGAAAAGAAGAAACCCGAGGACAGCAATAACAGGGACATACCCTGGGTGTGCGTGAACATCAACGGGACGAGCGATAGCATCGATAGAAACATGCAGACCGACACCATCGAACTGCGCGCTCGCTGCAGATCCCCGCTACGCTTGAGAATCCTGTCAGTGACTATGCCGCCCAGCGTGTCACCGAGCACTCCCGCGAAAAATACACCGGAGGCAAACAACGCGGATTGCTTGAGGTCGAGGTGTTGACTGTGGAGGAAGTACTGCGGAATCCAACTCAGGAACAGCCACAAGGTCCAGCCGTAGCAGAAGTAGACTATTGTCACCGGCGTCATGCGCTTGAACAGGCGACGCCATGGGACGCCGGAAGCACTTATCGGCGGCGGCGGCAATGAATCGAGTTCGGGCGCAGTCACACGCGGATGATCCTTCGGAAACTCGGTAAACGTCAGCGCCCACAGCGCTACCCACAGAAAGCTGATGGCCGCGCAAACATAGAAGGATGCGCGCCAGCCGTAAGTGGTCATGATGAGCACAATCACTGCCGGGGCTACGGCGTTGCCGATGCGCGCGGCAGCGTGGGTAATACCCTGAGCGTAGCCGCGTTTTCCCTTTGGCACCCAACGAGACATCGCAGTCGTGGCGGCCGGAAAAGTGGCGCCTTCGCCAAAGCCCAGGAGTATCCGGGCCAATAACATCGATGTCAGTCCGCCGGCCATGCCGGTGAGGACCGTGGCACTGGCCCAAACGATGCCGCACGCGATGAGTGTTCGGCGCGCGCCGAACCGGTCGCTGATCCAGCCGCCGATGATTTGAAACACCAGATAGGGGTAGGCGAAAGCCGAGAACACCAGGCCGATTTGGGTCTTGTTGAGACTGAAGTCTTTGGCGAATCCAGCAGCCGCGGTGCTGACGTTAACGCGATCCAGATAAGTGATGAAATACATCAAGCACAATAAGACCAGGACCACATGGGTCACTCGTAAGCGCTTCATGCTTTGCCCCCCGTTTGCTGTTGTGGCATACGCCTAGCGTGCGCGTGCACGCTGAATTATTTATCTAGGTTCGTACCTGCCGTGCCAAGCAGTGCCGTGCTTTGCTATGCCACTGTCGGTAAAGCCGAATATGCACGATTGCTGCTGAAATAATCCATCGCGGCCTGAACACCGCTGCTCGCGATCCTGACGCCCATGAGCTTGAGGCCCATCTCGCAGCCGGCTAGCGTCGCCAATAACGTCAGATCGTTGCTATCGCCAAGATGACCGATACGAAACATTCGGCCCTTTAGTTTTCCCAGACCCACACCCAAGGACATGTCGAAGCGCTGGTAGATCAAGCGGCGCAACGCATCGGCGTCGACGCCCGGCGGTGTGATGATACCGGTCAGCACCGGCGAATACAGTCTTGGATCGGCACACTGGATCGGCAGTCCCCAGGCGTTTACCGCGCTGCGTACGCCGGCCGCCCACCGAGCGTGCCGCGCGAATATATGATCCAGTCCTTCCGACTGGATCATGTCCAGCGACTCGGACAGGGCATATAGCAAGTTGGTGCTGGGTGTGTAAGGCCAATAGCCATTCTTATTTGCCTCCAGGATTTCGTCCCACGCCCAAAAGGAGCGCGGGAGCGTCGCGCCCTTCATGGTCTCGAGTGCGCGCGGCGAGAGCGCGTTGAAACTGATTCCTGGCGGTAGCATCAGGCCCTTTTGGGAACCGCTGATCGCAACGTCCACACCCCATGCGTCATGCTGATAATCGGCACAGGCAAGTCCCGAAATGGAATCCACCATCAGCAATGCCGGATGTTGGGTTGCATCCATGGCGGCGCGTACCGCGGCGATGTCGGAGGTCACGCCAGTGGAGGTTTCATTATGAACGACGCACACCGCCTTGATTTTGCGCTCCGTATCCTGGCGCAAGCGCTGCTCGATGAGCTCGGCGCGCACTCCCCGTCGCCAGTTTGGCGCCTGGGGGAAATGCTCATCTGTGCCTGTTCCTGCCAGCACTTCCGTGGACAGATGCAGGCGCGCTGCCATCTTGGCCCACAACGATGCGAAGTGGCCCGTTTCGAACATGAGGACGTGGTCGCCCGGACACATGGTATTGCAGAGAGCGGCCTCCCAGGCGCCGGTGCCGGAGGCTGGATAGATCACCACCGGGTGGCGCGTCTGGAATACCGCCTGCAAACCGGCGAGAAGCTTCAGTCCCAGTGCAGCAAACTCCGGCCCTCGATGATCGATCGTTGGCAGACTGAGCGCTCGCAGGATCCGATCCGGCACGGGACTGGGACCCGGGATCTGCAAATAGTGCCGGCCGACTAGATGGGCATCGAGATTCAACATCGCCGCTCCCGGAACAACGCCTGCCAGGGATCGGTCGGCAGCGTTGCATATTTGAATTCAAAATACAAATTGTCAGCTCAGATAGCGCTAAAAGGCTTATAATATTGCATTGATACTACCTGCAAAATGCATTCAAACTGACTTTCAGGATTCAAGGCATGGCAGAAGTAATCCAGATCCCCAGGCGCACGCTGCACGATGAGGTCGCATTACGTCTGCGCGAGATGTTGGTGGAGGGACGCATTGCGCCCGGTGCGAAGCTCAACGAGCGCGAGCTATGTGCGTTGCTGTGCATATCGCGCACGCCGCTGAGGGAGGCCATCAAGTTGATGGCCGCCGAGGGCCTGGTCGATCTGTTGCCCAATCGCGGGGCAGTGGCGGTGCGGCTCAGTGAAAGCGATGTAGTGCACGCCTTTGAAGTGCTGGCAGGACTGGAAGGCATGTCGGGCGAATTGGCAGCGCAGCGCATAACAGACAGTGAATTGGCGGAGATTCGGGCCCTTCACTATGAAATGCTGGCGTGCTTTACCCGCAGTGATCTGTCCGGTTACTACCGGTTCAATGCGCGCATTCACGTTGCCATCAATAGCGCCGCCAAGAATCCGTTGTTGAGCAAGACTTATCGAGAGATCAATGCGCGCGTGCAGTCGTTGCGGTTTCGCACCAATCAAAACAAACCAATGTGGAAACTCGCGATGAAGCAACACGAGCAAATGCTCGAGGCGCTCGATGCACGCGATTCCGTTGCAGCGCGCACGGTGCTGGTGGAGCACGTACTGCGCAAGCGCGACGTCGTCCTGGAGCTGATGCGAACCGGTGACGCTCACTCGTCAGTTGCCGCCGAGCCCGGAGCAACATGACGCCCCGGCTCGTGGCGCCAGCGGCCGAAGTGCGCCACCTGCTGGCGGCGCGGTTGCGGCGTGAGACCGAAGGTGAGGTGTTGTTCGATGCTGCGTCGTGCGGTCGATATGCCACCGATGCATCGATTTATCAGATCATGCCAGTCGGCGTATTTGTTCCAAGGAACCAGCTGGACATCACCACAGCGATTGCCGTCGCGCGCGACCTGCGCGTACCCGTCCTGGCGCGCGGCGCTGGAACCAGCCAGTGCGGTCAGACGACCGGCGCCGCCCTGATCATCGACAACTCCAAGTATCTGCGCAATGTCCTCGACGTGGATGTTATCGCACGCACCGCGACCGTTGAGCCCGGTGTGGTACTCGATCAGCTGAACGGGCAACTCAAGCAGCATGGGCTTTGGTTTCCGGTGGACGTGTCCACCAGCGCCCAGGCGACATTGGGTGGCATGGCGGGCAATAACTCCTGCGGCTCGCGCTCCATCGCCTACGGCAATATGGTGCATAACGTACTGGGCGTTCGGGCATGGCTTTCCGACGGTGCGCTGGTCGACTTCGGCCCGGTCGCGCGATCAGTTGGACGAGCCACTGAGATCGCGGAATTTGTCAGTGCTTTGGCGCGCAAGAACCGCAGCGAGATCGAGACCCGCTGGCCCAAAGTCCTGAGACGAGTGGCCGGCTATAACCTGGATATCTTCAACAACCAGGGCGAACGGCCGTATACCGAAGACGGCAGCGTGAACCTTGCACACCTGCTGATCGGTGCGGAAGGCACTTTGGCCTATACCAAGAGCCTTACCCTGCAGCTGTCGCCGTTGCCGCGATTTAGGGCGCTGGGGGTCGTGAATTTTCCCACTTTCCAGGCGGCGATGTCGGCTCCTCAACACATTGTGAAGCTGGCTCCGAGCGCGGTCGAGTTGGTCGATCGCATCATGATTGAACTGAGCCTCAGCAATCCCGCTTTTCGCGCAACCGTGGAGGCGGCCTTGATCGGCGCTCCGGCGGCGATTTTGCTCGTGGAATTTACCGGCGACGACCGGCAAAGCGTGCTGGCGCGGTTAAGGGGTCTGGTAGCGCTGATGGGCGACCTGGGCTCTCCCGGCAGCGTCGTTGAGGTAGCGGATGCCGGTACGCAAAAGCAACTATGGGAAGTGCGCAAAGCCGGCCTCAACATCATGATGAGCCTCAAGGGTGACGGCAAGCCGGTGAGTTTTATCGAAGATTGTGCAGTCCCATTGCGGCATCTGGCCGACTATACCGACGCATTGAGCGAGGTATTCGCCAGGCACGGCACTCACGGGACCTGGTATGCGCACGCGTCCGTAGGCACGTTGCACGTGCGGCCAATCCTGGACATGCGGCGCGATGGCCCGAATGGCGGTGCGGCCAAGATGCGGGCCATCGCACAGGAGGCCTCGGCGCTGGTGCGCAAGTACAAGGGCGCCTATAGCGGGGAGCACGGTGACGGTTTGTGCCGGGGAGAATGGATTGAGTGGCAGTTCGGTGCGGCGATCAACGACGCCTTCCGCGCCATTAAGCAACACCTCGATCCGATCGGCCTCTTCAATCCCGGAAAGATCGTGGATACACCGAGTATGGATGAGCATGCGCTGTTTCGCTTCCCGCCCCCGTCAGCTCCGAATCCCTATCGCACCATGTCGCTCGAGCCGGCACTCGACTGGTCGGCCTGGAATGTGCAGAACGATCCAATGAGCGAAGCGATTTCGCCACCCGGCAGCGGCGGCGATACCACTGGCGGTTTCGCGAAAGCCGTGGAGATGTGCAACAACAATGGTCACTGCCGCAAGTTCGACGCCGGCACCATGTGTCCAAGCTATCGTGCCACCCGCGACGAACAGCATCTCACGCGAGGTCGCGCCAACACCCTGAGACTTGCCCTATCAGGGCAGCTCGGAGCGAATGCATTCACCAGCGAAGCGATGCACGCCACGATGGCGCTGTGTGTGGGTTGTAAGGGATGCAAGCGCGAGTGTCCCACGGGCGTGGACATGTCGAAAATGAAAATCGAGTTTCTGTCTCACTATAAGGGTCGACACGGGTATACGTTGCAGGATCACCTGGTTGCGCATTTACCTGCATACGCCGCTGCGGGGAGTCGTGTATCCGGGCTCCTGAACCTACGCAACACAATCCCTGCGGCCGCGTGGCTGAGCGAAAAAATCGCGGGCTTCTCGGCACGGCGCTCGCTGCCCAGTTGGCGATCCGACACGTTCTGGCGTTCGCCCGATTCAAAGCTGTTGGCCAGTAGGCAGGAGCTTCTGGCGGCCGGCGCCGCCGGGCAAAGAGCCGCTGTGCTGTTCGTCGATACCTTCAACGGTATATTTGAGAGCGAAAACGCGCTAGCCGCAGCCCGGGTGTTGCGCGCGGCCGGCTACCTCATTGGCAGCGTGACCAGGAAGAATGGGCATTATTGCTGCGGTCGTACCTACCTGAGCAGCGGCATGGTCCAGAGGGCAAAAGCGAAGGTTGGAGAGTTAATTGATGCGCTGTTACCGTTTGCTCGTGCGGGGCTGGCGATCGTCGGTCTCGAGCCCTCGTGCTTGTTGACCCTGCGCGACGAAGCACTGGTCATGGGTCTTGGCGAGAAGGCACGGATCGTATCGACACAGGCTTTGCTGTTTGAAGAGTTCGTGTCACAGGAAGTGAACGCGGGGCGTTTCAAACTGCAACTTGGTGCGCTCGATTCACCGCTGCTGGTTCACGCGCACTGTCATCAAAAGGCATTTGGCGCGGTCAGTCCCATTCTCGACGTGCTGCGACTCATTCCGGGCGCTACACCCGAGCTGATCGAGAGTTCGTGTTGCGGTATGGCGGGCAGCTTTGGTTATCAAGCCGATCACTACACCGTGTCAATGCAAATGGCCGAAGCCAATCTGCTTCCGGCAATACGCAAACAGCCCGACGCCGTCATTGTTGCGGATGGCACCAGCTGCCGCCACCAGATACGCGATGGAGCGCAGCGGCAGGCACTGCATGCAGCGCGATTGCTAGACGAGTTGCTCAGTAGTTAGTCGGCAATCGGGTGGATGCAGTCGTGACGGGGCTGCCGTCAGTCCAAGTCTCTGAGTTTCCTATAGTAAATCCCGGCACGCGACATTCGCGGGGCGTGGCGCATGCAGCCGGCACCAGCGAGTAGAAAATGATCAATTCCTGCCTGTCGGTTGCCGCGGCCGCCGAGCGTTGCAATGACCAAGTGAACGACGGCGCGCCAGGGGGCAGACCGACCGCCTGCGTGCTGCCGCGGCGGCCCGGCATCTCGACACTGCTCCTCAGGAACTTTTGGAATTCGCCGATGCCAGCCTGCCGGTATGGCCGCAACGGGCGACCATGTAGGAATATCCGCGCTGTCAGTCAGGCATTTCTTACGTAGACGGCTCACTTGCCTTTGTCTTTGAATGATCCCGCACGCGGTCCGGCAGCGCGGCGCGTGCATCAGTGGACACGATGGAGGCAATCATGCAGGTAGTAGTCAAGCAGTGCGGCGGCCTGGGAAACCAGTTGTTCCAGTACGCCGCCGGCAGGTGTTTAGCCAAGCGCCACGGTGCGACGCTGCGGGTTGCACACCAGCTGCCGCATCTTCTGCACTCGCACGGCCATCCGCGCTCGGTCCTGCTGCAGCACTTCGCGATAGCCGCGCCGGTCAGAGAGTCGAGCTACCTAGATAGGCTGGCGGTGACCGATCAGCCGCGGCTACAACAGGTCGCGCGACAGCTGCGCAGGCTGTGCAAGACCCAGGTCGTCCGCCAGTCGCCGAAGCGCTGCCAGTTCCACCACGAACTACGAATCCGGCGCGACACCCGCACCGTGTATCTGCACGGCTTCTGGCAGGACTATTCGCTGGTTCGGGAAGTCGAGAGCGAGTTGCGGCAGGAGCTGTCGCTGATCGAACCGCTCCGCGGCAGGAATCTGGAGGTCGCGAAGCGCATCGCCGCGGCCAGGAATCCGGTGTCGCTGCACTTGCGCCGCGGCGACTACGGCGCGTTCTTTGAGTCGGACATGATGCTGCCGATCGCCTATTACGAGCACGCCATCGGCCATATATTGGAGCAGGAGCGACAAACCACGTTCTTCGTCTTCTCCGACGATGTTGCGTTTGCCAGGGACTGGTTGCGCGGCGACCAGCGCTTTGTCGTGGTGGATCACAACGACGAGGCCGCGGCACATGAAGACCTGCGCCTGATGTCACTGTGCCGGCATCACATCATTGCCAACAGCACCTTTTCCTGGTGGGGCGCATGGCTCAATCCATGCTGCGACAAGCAGGTGATCGCGCCGGCCAGATGGCTGGATATGGACACTGCTCAAACGCCGATCGCCTGCCCGGGATGGACGCTGCTCGACGCCAGCCTGCCCCGACGCCTGAAGCCGATGGTCGCTGCGTGATCGGCCAGTAGCGCGCTTTAGGCCTGCATGGCGATGATTTCCGCCTGGCGGCCGGCGAGCTGCACGCTCTCCCCGGCGCGCCTGCCGATCAGTGCGCTGCCGACCGGCGACGTCCAGCTGATGAGGCCGGCTGGCGGGTCGGCCTCATCTTCTCCCACGAGCCGATAGCGTCGTTCTGCACCGTCGTCGAACTGCAGGCTCACTGCGACACCGAAACGCACGATCTCGGGCGCGGCGGGCGGAGCGATGATGCGTGCGCTACTGCGCCGCTGCTTCCAGTAGCGCAGGTCGCGCTCAATGCCTGCCAGCGCGGATCGATCGCCGGCCGTGAGCGCCGTGCTGCGCAGCGTTTCCAGTTCGCGCAGCCGTGCATCGATCTTGGCGAGGCCCGTGCTGGTGACGAAGTTCGGATGCGGGCTGATCGCCCGGTCCGGCAGCGCCTCGGGTGCGTCTGAATCAGACTCGCGAACGAAGCCTCGGCTCACGGGGCGCACTAAGGACTGGCGCCGCCCGGGGCCGGCGGCATGGGCGCGAGCGGGCGCACCTTGACGCCGGAACTGTCGCCTTCGGACCGACAATCGAGTTCATCCAGGCGCGCGCGCGTGTCGTCGATGCGCTTGTCGGCTTTGGCCTCCGCGGCGGCCACGATCTGCGGCGAGGTACTGATGGTCGGGGCTTCGCGCAGCGCCTGCTGATTGGAACGGATCTCTGCGCGCAGCTGCGCGCATTCCGCGGCGGTCGGGTCAGCGCCGCTCGCGGGAGCGGCGCTGCTCGAGGGCGCATCGCTCGCCCTGCTGCGCAATACCGGCATCGACATGGAGCTGCAGCCGGCAAGCGTCAGCAGCGCTGTCGCGCCCAGCAGCGCAGCCAGCACGGCACCGCTCAAGGGTCCAGGCGCGTAGCGGCAGCGGCAGGTGTGGGATTCGTGAGGCAACGAAATCATTATTGCGCCGCCAGAGCCTCGCGGGCTAGGGCCCGGAAGGCTAAATTCCGTTATCGCAATACCCTGCCGGGCACTAAGCGCGACGCCGGGAGCCGACGCTGGATGGTGTGACCGACTGCGTGTCAGGGGCTCTACTGTGCGCATGGCGCCGCGCGCTCGCTGTAGGCGCCCGGGCGCTGGCCGGGGCGGGACGACATATCGCCAGCGCCACTGATAGGTGCCGGTGGCGCGTCGGATAACTCCTAATCTCGGCTATAATTGCTGGTCCTTTTCCGGGCGGCCGATGCGCGAAAGTGGCGGAATGGTAGACGCGCTGGCCTTAGGAGCCAGTGGGGCAACCCGTGAGAGTTCGAGTCTCTCCTTTCGCACCAGCGGCGCGAACAGCACTGGGATTTCGACAAGGACGGATCGGTGAACAAAGCAGCGGTGGTAAACGGCAAGATGCAAGCATCGGTGACGACAACTCAAGGGCTGGAGCGACGGCTCGAGGTGGCAGTGCCTGGCGAGCGGGTCGCTGGCGAGGTGGATCAGCGCCTCAAACGCCTGGCGCGCACCGCGCGCCTGAAGGGATTTCGTCCTGGCAAGGTACCCTATGCCGTGGTGCGGCAGCAGTTTGGCAGCCAGGTGCATGCGCAAACGGTCAGTGACCTGATGCAAAGCACCTTCGCCGAGGCCGTCAGCCAGCATCGGCTGCGCCCGGCCGGCGGTCCGCGCATCGAGCCGATCGCGGTGGAGCCCGGCAGCGAACTGCGCTACGCGGCGATCTTCGAGGTGCTGCCCGATGTCACCCTCAAGCCGCTCGATGCCATCGCGGTCGAGCGGCCCAGCGCCGCCGTGACCGACGACGACGTCGCCGCGATGATCGAGAGCATGCGCGCGCAGCGTCCGGTCTTCTCGGTGGTGGAGCGCCCGGCGCGCGACGGCGACCGGGTAACGCTCGAGTACGAGGGCCGTATCGACGGCGCCGTGTTTCCCGGCGGCAAGGGCGAGAGCATGCTGGTGACGATCGGCGCGCACCGCATACTGACGGAGATCGAGCAGGCCCTGGTCGGCATGGTCGCCGGCGACGCCAAGACGATCCCGGCGGTGTTTCCCGAGGATTATGGCGCCAAGGCGGTGGCCGGCAAGGCGGCGGAATTCGACCTCAAGGTCGGCAAGGTGGAGGAGCGCAGCCTGCCGCCGGTAGACGCGGAATTCGCGCGCGAGTTTGGTGTGCCGGACGGCGATCTCGAGCGGCTCAGCGGCGAAGTCAGGGCGAGCATGGAGCGCGAACTGGCCGAGGCGATCCGCACGCGCCTGCGCGAGCAACTGTTCAATGCGCTGTACCGCGACAATCCGCTCGACCTGCCGCACAGCATGCTCGAGGAGCAGATTCGCGAGCTGCAGGCACAGATGGCGCGCCGCATGGGAACGGCCGATCCGCAGCAGATTCCGGGGCGCGAGGCTTTCGAGGCAAGCGCGCGCAAGCGCGTCGCACTCGGGCTGCTGCTCAGCGAGATCGTGCGCTCCCAGGGCCTGAAGGTAGATCGAGCGCGCGTCGAGCAGCGGCTCGATTCGGTGACCGCGTCACATCCGGATCCGCAGGAAGCGCGACGCCAGTATCTGGCCAGCCGCGAGGCGATGGAGCAGCTCGAGTCCTCAGCGCTCGAGGATCAGGCGCTGGACTGGGCGCTGACGCAGGTTAAGGTCGTGGACCAGCCCTCGAGCTTTCGCGATCTGACCGGCTTTGGCCAAACGGCCTGAAACAACTTACACTGAAGGTCTATGAACGAACGTGGTTTGAATCTGGTTCCGATTGTGGTCGAACAGACCTCGCGCGGCGAGCGCTCGTACGACATTTATTCGCGCCTGCTCAAGGAACGCGTGGTGTTTGTCGTCGGTCCGGTGGACGACTACATGGCCAACGTGGTGGTCGCGCAGCTGCTGTTCCTGGAGTCCGAGAATCCGGACAAGGACGTCGCGCTCTACATCAACTCGCCCGGCGGCGTGGTCAGCGCCGGGCTGGCGATCTACGACACGATGCAGTTCATCAAGTCGGACGTCAGTACCATCTGCATCGGCCAGGCGGCGAGCATGGGCGCGATATTGTTAACCGGCGGCGCCAAGGGCAAGCGTTATGCACTGCCGCACTCACGCATTATGATTCATCAGCCCCTCGGCGGGTTCCAGGGCCAGGCCGCTGATATGGAAATCCACGCCAGAGAAATGCTGGAAACCCGTGACCGGCTCAACAAGATCCTGGCTCACCACACCGGCCAAAGCGTCGATAAGATCAAGACCGATACCGACCGCGACAATTTCATGGACGGGGCCGACGCCATCGCCTATGGCCTGATCGACGGTATGCTGGAAAAACGCCTGGTGGCCCCGCCGGCCCCCCTCAAGGCGTGAACCGGCGCTCAAAATCGCGAAATAACAAGGCCTTGCGATCGACGCAGTTCTTTGCTTCAGCGGTCGGCCCCATGCTATATAGATAGCGGTGGCGGGTGAACCGACGCGCAGATTGGCTGACCTTACCGGTCGAGGTGCCGAGAGATGAGTGATGACCCCCGCGGGCGTACCGATGACGGCAAGCTGCTGTATTGCTCGTTCTGCGGCAAGAGCCAGCACGAGGTGCGCAAGCTCATCGCGGGACCTTCGGTATTCGTCTGCGATGAATGCGTCGAGCTGTGCAACGACATCATCCGCGAGGAGCTCGAGGATCGCGCCGACCGCGCGCGCGACAAGCTGCCCAAGCCGCACGAGATTCGCAAGGTGCTCGATGAGTACGTCATCGGCCAGGATCGCGCCAAGAAGGTGCTGTCGGTCGCGGTCTACAACCACTACAAGCGCCTGCAGACGCGCGGCAGCGCACGAGCCAAGGACGAGGTCGAACTCGCCAAGAGCAATATCCTGCTGATCGGGCCGACCGGCTGCGGCAAGACGCTGCTGGCCGAAACCCTCGCGCGGCTGCTGAATGTCCCATTCACGATCGCTGATGCCACCACGCTTACCGAGGCCGGGTATGTCGGCGAGGACGTGGAAAACATCATCCAGAAGCTGCTGCAGAAGTGCGACTACGACGTCGAGAAAGCGCAGACCGGAATCGTCTATATCGATGAGATCGACAAGATCTCGCGCAAGTCCGACAACCCGTCGATCACCCGCGACGTGTCGGGCGAGGGCGTGCAGCAGGCGCTGCTCAAGCTGATCGAGGGCACGATCGCCTCGGTGCCACCGCAGGGCGGCCGCAAGCATCCGCAGCAGGAGTTCCTGCAGGTCGATACCTCGAACATCCTGTTCATCTGCGGCGGCGCATTCGCCGGGCTCGAGAAGATCATTCTCAACCGTACCCAGAAGAGTGGCATCGGCTTCACTTCCGAGGTTCGCGGTGCCGACTCCAAGCCGCACGGCTCCGATCTGTTCCACGACGTCGAACCGGAGGACCTGATCCGCTTCGGCCTGATCCCGGAGTTCGTCGGCCGCCTGCCGGTGGTGGCGACCCTGGACGAGCTCGATGAGCAGGCGCTGATGTCGATCCTGACCGAGCCCAAGAACGCGCTCACCAAGCAGTACCGGAAATTGTTCGAGATGGAAGGCTCCGAGCTGGAATTTCGCGAGGAGGCGCTGCGCGCGGTGGCGCGCAAGGCGATGCTGCGCAAGACCGGGGCGCGCGGCTTGCGCACCATCCTTGAGACGGTGCTGCTCGACACCATGTACGACCTACCGTCACTGCGCAACGTGGCGAAGGTGGTGGTGGATGACAGCGTCATCGAGGGCACTACCAAGCCCTACATCGTCCATCGCGTCGATGAGGGCCGGGTCGCGGCCATCGAGGAACCGAGGAGAGCGGGCGGTTCGCTGCACGGCTGAGCCGCGGTCGGCCGCCGCCACCCGCCTTGCGAATGGCCATTGGGGCGCTGCCTTGAAATGGGGGTGCCCGCCCCAATTGATTTTTGTGTAGCCATACCGCCGCACCTGTCATCGAGAGGCAAAAAGAGCAACCGTGACTGAAGAAACCGCCGTGACCGAAGCCGTCGTACCGTCCGCCGTCCCCGTGCTGCCGCTGCGCGACGTGGTGGTGTACCCGCACATGGTGATCCCGCTGTTCGTGGGGCGGGAAAAGTCGATTCATGCGCTCGACGCCGCGATGCGCGCCGACAAGCGCATCATGCTGGTGGCGCAGAAGCAGGCCGATGTCGACGACCCGAAGCTCGACGACCTGCACCGCTTTGGTACCGTCGCGACCATCCTGCAGATGCTCAAGCTGCCCGACGGCACCGTCAAAGTGCTGGTCGAGGGTGTGGATCGTGCGCGCATCGAGCAGCTGCACACCGGCGAATTCTACTCAGCCACGATTGCGGTCGAAGTGGACGCGGATCAGTACGACGAGCGCGAGATGGACGTGCTGGTGCGCTCGGTGGTCTCGCAGTTCGAGCAGTACGTCAAACTCAACAAGAAGGTGCCGCCCGAGGTGCTGACCGCGCTCGCCGGCATCGAGCAGCCCGGCCGCCTGGCCGACACGGTTGCGGCCCACATGGCACTCAAGCTTGCCGAGAAGCAGAAAGTGCTGGAGATCCTCGACGTGCGCAAGCGCCTCGAGCACATCCTGGTCGCGATCGAGGGCGAGATGGATGTGCTGCAGATCGAGAAGCGCATCCGCGGCCGCGTTAAGGCGCAGATGGAGAAAAGCCAGCGCGAGTATTACCTCAACGAGCAAATGAAGGCGATTCAGAAAGAGCTCGGTGAGATGGAGGACGGCACCAACGAGATTGCCGAGCTCGAGCAGAAGGTGGTCAAGGCCGGCATGTCCAAGGAGGCGCGCGACAAGGCCACCGCCGAGATCAACAAACTCAAGATGATGTCGCCGATGTCGGCTGAGGCGACCGTGGTTCGCAACTACGTCGACTGGCTGGTAAAGGTGCCATGGAAGAAGCGCACCCGGCTGCACAAGAACATCGCCAACGCGCAGCAGGTGCTGGACGAAGACCACTATGGCCTGGACAAGGTCAAGGAGCGCATCGTCGAGTATCTGGCGGTACTGCAGCGGGTCGAAAAGATCAAGGGCCCGATCCTGTGCCTGGTGGGTCCGCCGGGCGTCGGCAAGACCTCGCTCGGCCAGAGCATGGCGCGCGCGACCAATCGCAAGTTCGTACGCATGTCGCTCGGCGGCGTGCGCGATGAGGCCGAGATCCGCGGCCATCGCCGTACCTATATAGGTTCCATGCCCGGCAAGATCGTGCAGAACATGGCCAAGACGGGCGTGCACAATCCGCTGTTCCTGCTCGACGAAGTCGACAAGATGGCGATGGACTTCCGTGGCGACCCGTCATCGGCGCTGCTCGAGGTGCTCGACCCGGAGCAGAATGCGACCTTCAACGACCACTATCTGGAGGTCGATTTCGACCTGTCCGAGGTGATGTTCGTGTGCACGGCGAATTCGCTCAATATTCCTCCGCCGCTGCTCGACCGCATGGAAGTGATCAGGCTGCCGGGCTATACCGAGGACGAGAAGCGCAACATCGCGCGCCGCTACCTGGTGCCCAAGCAGATAAAGCAGAACGGGCTCAAGGAGCGCGAGCTGAAGATCTCCGATGGGGCGGTGCTCGACATCGTGCGCTACTACACGCGCGAGGCCGGCGTGCGCAACCTGGAGCGCGAGCTGGCGAAGATCAGCCGCAAGGCGGTCAAGCAGCTGCTGCTCGACAAGGCCGACAAGGAGGATGGCGCGATTGCGGTGACGCCGCGCAATCTGGACAAGTACCTGGGCGTGCGCCGCTTTCGCTACGGCAAGGCCGAGGAGATGGACCGCGTGGGCCAGGTCACGGGACTGGCCTGGACCGAGGTGGGCGGGGAACTGCTGACCATCGAAGCCGCGGTAGTGCCGGGCAAGGGCAAGCTGCTGCACACCGGCCAGCTCGGCGAGGTGATGCAGGAGTCGATCCAGGCGGCGATGTCGGTGGTGCGCAGCCGCGCCGCCGTGCTCGGCCTCGATGTCGACTTCTACCAGAAGCACGACGTGCATCTGCACATGCCGGAGGGGGCAACTCCGAAGGATGGACCCAGCGCCGGTATCGGCATGTGCACCGCGCTGGTGTCGGCACTGACGCGCATTCCGGTGCGTTCGGATGTGGCGATGACCGGCGAGATCACCTTGCGCGGCGAGGTGCTGCCTATCGGCGGCCTGAAGGAAAAACTGCTGGCGGCACAGCGCGGCGGCATCGACCTGGTGCTGATTCCGGAGGAGAACCAGAAAGACCTGGTGGAGATTCCGGAGAACATCAAGGGCAAGCTGACCATCAAGACCGTGCGCTGGATCGACGAGGTACTGCAGATAGCTCTGACGCGCCAGCCCACGCCACGGCCGGAGACCGCGGAAGAGGCCGATCCGGTCGCGGCCACGTCGACCAAGCCGGCGCGGCGCGGCAAGCGCCATCATAAGCAGGTGCAGGCGCACTGAATCCTGCCGTCGCGGCGGGTGCTTAGCTCAGCTGGTAGAGCGTCGCCTTTACACGGCGAATGTCGCAGGTTCGATCCCTGCAGCACCCACCAATTCCGCCCGCCGCAGCCGGCTTGACGCGCGCGCCGCCGGTCGGAGAATGACCGCAGCGCATTGCGGCGTGCGCCTATGGATAGCGGAGCGCCCGCGGAACCTAATGACGGCAGTTTTTAATCACGGTCAGCGAGAGGAATCATGTCCCAGATCGTCTGGCGAACCGCTTGCCTCGACTCGACGCTGGCCGAGCGGCCATGAAATATCCCATGGTATTAGCAGCAGCAGCAGCAGCAGCAGCTGCCTGCATGGTACTGCTGAGCGGCTGCGCGCCGGCATCGCGGGTGCTGGTAGGCCCAGCGAGGGCGCCGATTCCGGTCGACCAGGTGGTCATTTACGAGCAGCCCCCGGTCAACTCCCAGGACGTGGCGATTCTCAATGCCTCGAGCAACAGCGTGTTCTCGGCGGGCGGGCAGCGCGTCGCAGACAAGGTCATCCAACGCCTGAAAGTCCAGGCGGCACAACTCGGCGCCAACGGCGTGGTCCTGCAAGGCTTTACCGACCGGCAAACAGGGTCGCTGGGCACGGGAGTGGGTTCCGACTCCTATTCTGGCCACACCGCGGTCGGTGTAGGGGCCAGCACCTCGTTCGGTATTTATAAGAAAACAGGCGAGGCGCTGGCGATTTACGTCTCGCCTGCCGAACCGCAGTGACGGTTTAAGCAGCGGCGTCTGAACTGGCTCGTGTTACGGTGCCGGCGGTTGCCGCGTCTGGCGACGGCCGCGGCTAGCGCTTATAATTACCGTTTACGCCGCGACCTGACCTTGTAGATCGAAAAGCAGTCCAAGACCATGATTTTTCAAATCCGAGCCCCGTCCGGGCCCCATCCAAAGATCCTTGAGCCTCACACGGAGCGGTAGTTCAGCTGGTTAGAATACCGGCCTGTCACGCCGGGGGTCGCGGGTTCGAGTCCCGTCCGCTCCGCCATTTACTTACATGCTGCAAAATCTTGGCGACAAACTGAAAGGTCGGCGCTTGATGGCCATAGCGGTCATCGGTCCGCTGGCTGTGATATTTGCGCTCTGGGGCGCCTACGGCGTCGTGAGCATGAGCTTCGGCGCCCCTGACTATGGCCTGAAGGTCAACGACGAGCGCATCAGCATCGAGACCCTCAACCGCGCCTGGCAGCAACGCCAGGCGCAGTACCAGCAGACGCTCAATGGCGTCGAGATGAGCGATGCGCAGAAGAGCATGCTCCAACAGCAGCTGATCGATGAGTACGTGCGCCAGACGCTGCTGCGCCAGCGAGCCCAGCGGTCGGGCTATCGGGCCACCGACGCGCAGGTGAAGGCGGCTGTGACCAGCGAGCCGGCGTTTCAGCTCGACGGCAAGTACGATCCGCGCGTGGCCCGCAACATGCTGGCCCAGATCGGCATGACCGAGGAGGGCTTTTTTGCCGAGCGCCGCGAGGCACTGCAGATCGGACAATTGAGCGAAGCAATCGAGCTGTCGGCTTTCCTGACGCCCGCTGAACTCGATCGCATCTATGCACTGGAGAACGAGCAGCGCGAGCTGCGTTACGCGCTGCTGACTGCCGATCACTTTCAGGCGGCGGTCAAGCTCGACGATGCCAAGATCAAGTCCTGGTATGACGCCCACCCGAACGACTACATGAGCCCGGAGTCGGTGCGGCTGCAGTACGCCGAACTGCGGCTGGACTCGATCGCCTCGCAACTCACGGTCACACCGGAGGACCTGCGGGCCTATTACGACAAGAATCAGAGTCGCTACAGCGAGATCGAAAAGCGCCACGCGCACCACATCCTGATTGCGCTGCCGGCAGGCGCCGACGCCAAGGCGGATGCCGCTGCGTTGGCGAAGGCACAGGATGTGGCCGCGCAGCTCAAGGCGGGCAAGGACTTCGGCGAGCTGTCAAAGAAATTCTCGGCCGACCCGGGCTCGGCGACGCGCGGTGGGGACCTGGGATGGGCCGACAAGGCCACGTACGTCGCCGCGTTTGCCGATGCGCTGTTCAGCATGCAGCCGGGTCAGATCAGCGATCCGGTCAAGACGCAGTACGGCTACCACATCATCAGGCTCGACGAGATCAGGCCGGCACACGTGCGCAGCTTCGATGAAGCCCACACCCAGATCGAGTCGGAATACCGGCGCGATCAGGCTGCCGAGATCTTCGGCGACCGTCAGGAGCAGCTGCAGCAGAAGCTCGAGAGTGGTGGCAGCGCCGATCTGGACGCGCTCTCCAGGCAGTTCGGCCTGCAGGCCGGGGAGATCAAGGATTTCACCCGCTCGAGCGGCGGCGCCCCGCTCGGCGGCAAGCAGGATCTGCTGCGCGCGGTGTTCAACGAGGAGGTCATCTCGAGCGGCAAGCTCGCCGGTCCGGTGGCGCTGGCGGAAGATCATCTGGTGGTGTTCAAGGTGCTCGAGCATCGCGCTCCCGCACCGCAGCCGATCGCCAGCGTACGTGATGAAATCATCGCCGCGATCCGCAAAAGCGAGAGCACCTCGGCAGCCAAGAGCGCCGCCGACGATGCGGTCAAGCGGCTGCAGGCCGGGGCGGGATGGGACGAGGTGGTCAAGAGCCTGGACGTCAAGGTGGCTCCCGCGGCCTTCATCGGCCGCAGCGATCCACAGCTGCCGGCGCAAGTGCGCCAGGCGGCGTTTGCCGCGCCACGGCCGGCCGGCAAGCCGATCTATAGCGCCATCGCGCTGGATAACGGCGGCGCCGCGGTATTGGCGATCACGTCCATCAAGCCCGGCACCGCGGGCGCCAATCCGCAAAATGACGAGCAGCTGATCGGCCAGTACATGGGACGCGATCGCGAAGGCGACATGCGCGCCTACCTGCTCGAACTGCAGCGCCGCGCTACGGTCAAGACCAATCCGACCGTATTTCAATAACCAGCTGCGGTTGCGGTGATCGTGCTCGGCGCTAGGGTTCGCCGCCGTCGCCCAGGCTCATGCCGACGGTGCTGAAGCCGCTGTCGACATACAGGATCTCGCCGGTGATGCCGGCGGCCATGTCAGAGCACAGGAAAGCCGCAGCGTTGCCGACGTCCTCGGTGGTGACGTTGCGGCGCAGCGGCGCGACCTGTGCCACGTGGGCAAGCATCCTGCGAAAGCCGCCGATGCCGGCGGCGGCCAGCGTCTTGATCGGTCCGGCGGAGATCGCATTGACGCGAATGTTCTGCGGGCCCAGGTCTGCCGCCAGGAAGCGCACGTTGGCCTCAAGGCTCGCCTTGGCCAGTCCCATGACGTTGTAGCTCGGGATCGAGCATACCGCGCCCAGATAGGTCAGGGTCAGCATGGCACCGGCGCGGCCGGCCATGAGTGCGGCGGCACCGCGTGCCAGCGCGGTGAAGCTGTAGCTCGAGACGTCGTGTGCGATGCGAAAGGCCTCGCGTGACGTGTTGGCGGTGAAACTGCCCGCCAGCGCCTCGCGCGGTGCAAAGGCGACCGCATGCACCAGGATATCGATCTGTTGCCACTCGCGCGCCAGCAGCGCGAACGCGGCGTCGATCTGATCGTCGATCTGCACGTCGATCGGCATCAGCAGCTTCGAGCCGATGGAAGCCGCCAGCGGCTCCAAGCGCTGCCTGAATGCATCGTTGGCATAGGAGAACGCCAGTTGCGCTCCCTGGGCGTGCATGGCCTGAGCGATGCCCCAGGCGATCGAGCGATCGGTGGCGACGCCTACGATGAGCGCGCGCTTGCCCGCGAGTATTCCCATTTAGGGCGCCTTTGAGAGCTGCTGGATGTCGCAATAGGGTATCGAAACACAACGCGAGTTTTTTGTAATTAAAAAACTCGCGTTGTGTTTCGATACGCTTTTACGGTAAGCAAACCGCTCTCAATGGCGCATCGAGGGGCGGGCGGGGGCGCGGGCAAGCCCGCGGTCAGCCTGCGTTGCGGGTCTTGACGAAGGCGACCAGCGTCTGGCCTGGTTTGAGGTTGCGTTCGCCCGACATGCCGTTCCAGCCCATCAATTCGTTGACGGTCACCTGCAGCAGCCGCGCGATGCCATAGAGGGTGTCGCCACGGCGCACGATGTACGTCATGCGCCGACCGCCCTCGGAGGCGGTCTGCGCGCCGGTGGCGGCAATGGACCGGGCGGTGCCGGCGGAGGCGTCGCTCAGCAGGACGCTCGAGGCGCCGAAGTGCAGCTTCTGGCCCGCGTGCAGGCGAGCGCCTGCCCTGATGCCATTGACCTGCGCCAGCGTCTGCACGTCGGTGCCGAGGCGCTGCGCCAGCGCATAGAGTGTATCGCCGCGACGCACGACGTGAATGTCGGGCCGGTGGCCGCCACGGCGCAGACGCCGTTGCGGGGAGTCGACCAGCATCGCGGCGCGCATCGCCTTCTCGGGCAGCTGAATATTCGGCGAGGGTACGCGCAGCACGGCGTCGATCACCGGCAGGTCGCTGGCGGCCAGATCATTGAGCTCGCGGATCACGTCGGGGTTGGTGGCATAGCGGCGCGCGATGGTTGCAATGGTGTCGCCGCGCCGCACCGTGTAATGATCGACGCGCATGCGCTGCTCGGGCGTCAGATGCAGGATGGTGTCCTGCAGGCCCTCGGCCGCGTCCACCGGCACCAGCAGGCGGTAGGGGCCGGTAGGATCGGTGGCCCATCGATGGAAGGCGGGGTTGAGCTCGTACAGATCCGCGACGCTGACGCCGGCGATCTCGGCCACGACTGTAAGGTCGATCTGGCCGCCAGTGGCGATGGCGACGAAATAGGGCTCGTTCGCGATACGGCTGAACTCGAGCCCGTAGCGTTCCGGGTTGGCGACCAGGCGGCGCATCGCGAGCAGTTCCGGCACGTAGCCGCGGGTCTCGGTCGGCAGTTTCAGATGCCAGAAGTCGGTCGGCTTGCCCAGGCGCTGGTTGCGCTGGATGGCGCGGCTCACGGTCAGCTCGCCGCAGTTGTACGCGGCGACGGCCAGCAGCCAGTCGCCGTCGAATTCGTCGTTCAGTGCCTGAAGGTAATCCAGTGCCGCGCGCGTGGCCTCGACCGGATCGCGGCGGCCGTCGTACCACCAGTCCTGCTTGAGGCCGAAGCGGCGCCCGGTATCCGAGATGAACTGCCATATGCCGGCAGCGCGGGCGCGCGAGTAGGCATAGGGCTCGAAAGCGCTCTCAATCACCGGCAGCAGCGCCAGCTCGGCCGGCATCTTGCGCTGCTCGAGCTGCCCGACGATGTAATACAGCCACAGTCCGGCGCGCCCCCAGGTGCGCTCAAGGAAATCCGGGTGATTGGCAAACCAGTTCAGCTGGCTGGCGACCGCCGGCTCGTCAACGTCATCGAGCTGGAAACCGGCGCGCAAACGCGCGAACAGCTCGGGCTGCTTGACGATCACCAGGCTGTCGGCCGGAGGGCCCGGCAGGCCTTCGGAATCGGTGGTGGTACCGCTGTCCAGCGCATCGGCGGTTGCGCCCGGGTCGGCGGCTGGGGCGGCGCTGCCGGCATCGGCGGCGAGCGGCGCTGGCGCGGCTTCAGCGCTGATGGCCGGCGCCGGGGCCTCGACCACGGCGGGGACTTCCGCGATCGCCACCGGAGCGATAACCAGCGGGGCGCGTGCAGGCTGATGGGCGCAACCGGCCAGCAGGACCAATGGCAGCAGGATCAGGCGGGGGGACTTGCTAAACAGCTGTGCGCGACTCAACTTCTGCCCCCATTGGCGGGTCATTTGAACGTGTTACGGTATGCGTCAAGCCTACACGGCAGCGCCACTGTATTTAACAGTTAAGTTCACAAGATTGCTAGTGTTTTCCCAGTATCTGATCACACTCCGCGCACAAGCAAGATTATGACGGATTCAGATCCCGTATTGCACCAATGGCAACGTGGGCAGCTCGGTCGTGCACTGATCCAGGCCGAGGCCCAGCTGCTGGCCACGACATTTGACGATGTGTTTGGCCTGGAGCTGCTGCAGCTGGGCACCTGGGGGGCTGGGCGTGAGCTGCTGGCGCCCTCGCGCATCCGGCGCCAGAGCGTGATCGCGGACTCGGCCGATGCGAGTGCGTGCGGCGACCTGGTGGCCCGTCTCGCGCACCTGCCGATCAACAATGCATCGGTCGATGCGGTGCTGCTGCCGCACACGCTCGAGCTGACGGCCGATCCTCACGCGGTATTGCGCGAGGCCGATCGGGTACTGGTCGCCGAGGGCCAGCTGATCGTGCTGGGCTTCCGGCCGACGAGCCTGTGGGGACTGCGGGCGGCGGCCTCGCGCGCCGGGTTCCCCCCGGGTCTGCGCCGCACGCTGTCGGCCTGGCGGGTGCGCGACTGGCTCGGACTGCTGAGCTACGAGATCGTCAGCGTGCGCCCTTATCTGTACCGTCTGCCGCGCGACACGGGCGCCGGCATCGAGTCGGCGATACCGAGCATCCTGTATCGCGGCTGGTTCTATCCGTGGCCGTCAGCTGCCTACCTGATCAAGGCACGCAAGCGCCTGTACACCCTGACGCCGATCAGGCCGCGGCTGCGCGAGCGGCGCCGCGTGTTCGACGGGCTGGCGGAGCCAAGCGCGTGAACGCTGTGGTCGACATCTATACCGACGGGGCCTGCCGCGGCAATCCGGGACCCGGCGGCTGGGCGGCGCTGCTGTCCACCGGCGCTCGCGAGAAGGAGATTTCGGGCGCGCAGCTGCAGACCACCAATAACCGCATGGAGCTGCAGGCGGTGATCGAGGCGCTGCAGGCACTGAAGCGGCCGCTGCAGGTACGGCTGTACACCGACTCGCAGTACGTGCGCCGCGGCATCCTCGAGTGGCTGCCGCAGTGGAAGGCGCGCGGCTGGAAGACCGCCGACCGCAAGCCGGTCAAGAACCAGGACCTGTGGCAGCGGCTCGAGGCGGCGGCTGCGCGCCACCGGATCGAGTGGCATTGGGTGCCGGGGCATGCCGGAATCCCGGGCAACGAGCGCTGCGATGTACTCGCCAACGCCGCGATCGATGGCCTGCTTGCGCTAGACTCGCACGTGAACTGACAGCGCTAGCCGGAACCATGCGACAGATCGTTCTCGATACCGAAACCACCGGGCTGGAAGCCGAGCGCGGCCACCGCATCATAGAAATCGGCTGTGTCGAGCTGGTCAATCGGCGAGCCAGCGGCAGGCATTTCCATCGCTACCTGAATCCCGAGCGCGACATCGATCAGGGCGCGTGCGCGGTGCACGGCATCACCCGTGAGCGGCTGCTGCAGGCGCCGAAGTTCGCCGACATTGCCGAGGAGCTGTTCAGCTTCCTCGGCGGCAGCGAGCTGATCATCCACAATGCACCCTTCGACCTCGGGTTCATCGATATGGAGCTGACGCTGCTGGCGAAGATGCGCGGCGGCGCCGGGCCGCTGCCGGCCGGCGTGCGCAGCGTGTGCCTGGTGCTCGACACACTGTCGCTGGCCCGGGAGCGTCACCCGGGCCAGCGCAACAATCTCGACGCGCTGTGCAAGCGCTACGGCATCGACAACTCGCATCGCGAACTGCACGGCGCGCTGCTCGATGCGCGCATTCTTGCCGACGTCTATCTGGCGATGACCGGCGGCCAGAGCCTGTTGGCACTCGACGGGGCTGCGCGCGAGCGCAGTGGCGCGGCGCGATTTACCGCCGCGGCCGCATCGGTGCGACCGGCCGAGCCGCTGCGGGTGATCGAGGCTACGGCCGAGGAGCTCGCGGCGCATGCCGAACTGGCGGCGCTGCTGCAGAAAGCCAGCGGCGGCGATTGCCTGTGGATGAAGCTGGAACAGCAGGCTGTCGCCGGCTGCCAGCCGCCTGGCGCGGCTAGAATCCACCGACCCTGATCGACGCGGAGTTTCCGACATGTCCCAACCACTGCGTTCCGGCACCGACTGCGCCGCCTGGCGCGAACTCGAGACGCTGGCGCAAGCCATAAGTGCCAGCTCTACGCGCGAACTGTTCGCGCAGGACGCGCAGCGTTTCGAGCACTGCTGCATAGAGGCCGCGGGACTGGCACTTGACTATTCACGCCAGCGCGTGGACGCGCGGGTGGTGAACTGCTTCGCGGCACTGGCCGATCAGCTCAGCCTGCGATCTCGCATCGAGGCCATGTTCCGCGGCGATGCCATCAACAGCACCGAGAACCGCGCCGTCCTGCACACGGCGTTGCGCCGCTCGGACGCCACGTCGCTGGAGGTTGCGGGCGAGGATATCGGTGCGCTGGTGCGTTCCGAGCGCGAGCGCATGCTGACGTTTGCCGAGGACGTACGAGCGGGCATCATCCGCTCGAGCAGCGACCAAAGCTTCACGCTGGTGGTGAACATCGGCATCGGCGGCTCCGACCTGGGGCCGGCGATGGCAGTACAGGCGTTGAAGCAATTCAGCAGCGGCGCACCAGGCGTCGCGTTTGTCTCCAACGTCGATGGCTGCCAGCTCGCCGATCTGCTCGAGCACGCCGATCCGGAGCGCACCCTGTTCATCATCTGCTCCAAGACCTTTACCACCCTGGAAACGCTGACCAACGCCCGCAGCGCCCGTGCCTGGATTTTGCAGCGGCTGGGCCCGAAGCGGCTGCCGCAGCATTTCGCGGCGGTGTCGGTCAATGCCAAGGCGATGGACGAATTCGGCGTGCACCCTGCCTATCGTTTTGCGATGTGGGACTGGGTCGGGGGGCGATATTCAGTGTGGTCAGCGATCGGGGTGAGTCTTGCGATCGCCATCGGCCGCGCCGGCTTCGAATCGTTTCTGTCGGGCGGGCGCGAGATCGATGAACATTTCCGCGCCGCGCCGTGGCACGAGAACCTGCCGCTGCTCGCAGGTCTCCTGGGCGTCTGGAATATCGATCTGCTGGGGCTGCCGACGCTGGCGGTGTTGCCGTACGATTCGCGGCTTGCACGCCTGCCGGCCTACCTGCAACAACTGGAAATGGAGAGTAACGGCAAGCACGTCCGGCTCGATGGCACGCCGACCGCGCTGCCGACCTGCCCGGTCATCTGGGGGGAGCCCGGCAACAACGCGCAGCACTCGTTCTTCCAGCTGCTGCACCAGGGTACGCAGCGCGCGGCGCTCGATTTCCTGCTGCCGATCAATTCATCCTGCGCCAGCCAGCCGCAGCAGGATCTGGCCATCGCCAGCTGCCTCGCCCAGGTCGAGGCGCTGGCACTTGGCAAGGATGCCGATCAGGTGCGCGCAGAGCTGGCGCGGCAGAAACTGTCGCCGGAGCGCAGCGCCGCGCTGCTGCCGCACAAGATGCACGAAGGCAGCCGCCCGTTGAGCCTGTTGCTGTTCGAGCGCCTGGATCCTGCGACGCTGGGCCGGATCATCGCCCTGTATGAGCACAAGGTGTTCGTGCAGAGCGTGGTCTGGGGCGACAACGCGTTCGATCAATGGGGCGTGGAACTCGGCAAGACGCTGACGGAGAGCTTCATTCCGCTGGTGCAGAAGCCGGAGGCCGTCACCGGGCAGTCGAGTTCGCTGATGGGGGCCCTGAGCTATGTACAACGGTGGCGGAACTGAGGACCCGAAGCGCTGGTCTTATGCCGGCGGCGGCCGGTAGGAGTTGCTTGAAGACGGATCGGCAAGCCGCTCAGATACCAGTACAATGCGCGGCTTTCCGTCGCACGGGGAACAGCGAGTGACTGGCATGCGAGCCCGACAACCAATTGGTGTTCTACTCGGTTCGGCGATCATGACGATCGTCCTGGTGGCCATTCCACGGCACGGTCAGGCGCAGCAGGCTGACTTGAGCCAGGAAATGCAGCTGTTCAACAACATGACGCCTGACCAGCAGCAGGCCATCATGCAGCGACTGAGCAACGGCAGTTCCGGTCTTGGGGGCATGGGTCTTGGCGGCGCCGGTGCACTCAACTCGCTGACCGGCGGCGGTGGCCTGCTGGGCGGCGGCGCGGCGAGCGGCTCGCAGGCGGTACTGCTGCAGCAAATGCAGCTACAGCAACAGCGCCGCCTGGCGTCGATGCTCCAGGACCAGACCGAGCAGCCGGTGTTCAAGCCTGGCGACACTGTCTTGGTGGAGGTCAGTTTGCTGACCGAGAAGCCACCCGGTATCGACAACCAGAACAACCAGAATAATCAGAACAATCCGAATGGCCAGAACAATCAGAACAATCAGAACAATCAGAACTATCCGTTCAATCAGGCTAACCGCAACAGCAATCAGAATTCCACATCGATTAATCCTGCACTGCTGAGCAATTCGCAGCGCTCATTGCTGGGCCTCGATAACGGAATGAACGGGCAGCGTATACAGGAGCAGCCGCAACGGACAATTGAAGAACTGCAAGCGGAGGAGAAGCAGAAGTTGCAGGAGATGATCGAGCAGATCCGGGCGCGCAATCCCTATGAACTCGACGGTAATGGCCAGTTACAGTTACCCGGGATCCCGGGCATGGCTCTGGCAGGTTTGACCGAGGATCTCGCGACCCGACGGGTCGGGGCCGAGCCTGCGTTCGAGAAATTGTGGATCAGGCTGACGCGCCTGCCGCTGGATAAGTCCGGAACCGATGCCCTCAAGCCCTTCGGTTACGATCTATTCGACAATTCGCTGCTGAGCTTGTTGCCGACACTTAACACGCCGGTGCCGGACGACTATGTGATGGGGCCGGGAGACACCGTGCAGGTACAACTGTTCGGCAGTCAGAACCAGACCGTGTCGCTCGCGGTAGGCCGCGATGGCTACCTGAGCTTTCCGCATATCGGACCGATACAGGCCGGCGGGCAGCGCTACAGCGCAGTTAAGGGCGAAATCGAGTCCCGGGTGGCGCGCCAGATGATCGGCGTGCGTGCCAACGTGTCGATGGGCGAGATGCGCACCGTCAATGTATTTGTGCTGGGCGGTGCCAAATATCCGGGCTCCTATACCGTCAGTGGTCTTGCCACAGTGACCACAGCGCTGTTTGCCGCCGGCGGCGTACAGCCGATCGGCTCCCTGCGTTCAATCCAGGTCAAGCGCCAGGGACAAACCATACGCAGCTTCGATCTGTACGATCTGTTGATGCGCGGAGACAGCACCAACGACATCAAGCTTCTGGCCGGTGACGTCGTGTTTATACCGGCCGTGGGGCCGACAGTGTCACTCGATGGGGAGGTGCAGAGACCTGCCATCTATGAACTCAAGCGCAATGAAACCGTCGCCAACCTGGTTGACATGGGCGGCGGCCTGACACCGAAGGCCGATGATGGCGCCGCCGCACTGATACGCGTCGATGAGCGGCAGCGACGTATCGTCATGGACGTGAACCCCGCGATTCCGGCGGGTGCCTCCTTGCAATTGCGCAACGGCGATGCGCTGCACATCGCCCGCCTGCGACCTCAACTTGATTCGGGCGTGATAATCCAAGGCTATGTCTATCGCTCGAAGTATGTCGCCTGGCACGAGGGGCTGCGGATCAGCGAGGTCATTCCCTCGATCGACGAACTCAAACGCGACGCGGACCAGCATTATCTGCTTATCCGGCGCGAGTTGCCGCCGAATCGGACCATCGCCGTGTTGTCGGCCGATCTCGCTGCCGCGCTGCGAGCGCCCGGCACGGCCTCGGATATCACGCTGATGCCGCGCGATACAATCACGGTGTTCGATCTGCAGACCAGCCGCGAACACGTCATCCAGTCGTTGATGGGCGAATTGAGGGTGCAATCAAATCTTGGGGAACCGACGGAAATCGTGCACGTGGATGGCCGGGTGAAAGTGCCGGGTGACTATCCGCTGGAGGCGGGTATGCGCGTCAGTGACCTGCTGCGCGCCGGCGGCAGCCTCGATCCGGCGGCGTATGGAACACACGCGGAACTGACGCGTTACACGGTTGAGAATGGCGGCCAGCGTGACACCCGGGTGATTTCGGTCGATCTGGCCGCGCTTCGGGGCGGAGACCAGAGTGCTGACATTCCCCTTCAGGCCTTCGACCGGCTGTCGATCAAGCAGGTATCGGGATGGACGGAACAGGATCAGGTTACTCTCAAGGGCGAAGTGCGGTTCCCAGGCATCTATGCGATACAACCCGGCGAGACGCTGCACTCGGTGATCGACCGGGCTGGAGGCTTTACCCAATTTGCGTTCGTCGAAGGCAGTATTTTTACGCGCAAGGAACTCAAGGTGCGCGAGCAGGAACAGCTCGATCGACTGGCTGCGCGCCTGCGCACCGAGATAGCCGAAGTGGCGCTCATGGGGGTGCGCGCACAGCAGGGTGCCGCCCCTTCGGCTATCACGGTCGGTGACGCGTTGCTGCACCAACTGTCCGACGCAAAGGCCGTCGGTCGGCTGGTCGTAGACCTGAAGGCCGTGGTACACAACAGGGCAGGCTCGAGCGACGACGTCATCCTGCGCAACGGCGATGAACTCATCGTGCCAAAGCAGCGCCAGGAAGTCATGGTGCTGGGAGAAGTTCAGGATCCCACATCGCATTTATTTAAACGCCGCATGACGCGCGACGACTATATCGGCCAGAGCGGCGGCGCCACCAGGCAGGCTGACCGAGCAAGGATCTACGTGGTGCGGGCGGATGGAAGCGTGGACTCCGGCTCGCGTGGCTGGTTCCACAGCGGCGATAGCGTCGACATACATCCCGGCGATGCGATAGTCGTGCCACTCGACACTGAGCGGCTGCCGGCCCTTACGGTATGGACGGCGGTGACGACAATCCTGTACCAATTGGCGATCGCAGCGGCAGAGATTCATGCGACTCTGCCGTAATGCTGATCGGCGCTCGGGAACGATCTAGTCGCGGCGGCAGAGGCGCGTATGACATCTTGAGCGGTGCGACGACTATGCGCGCGCTAGGATCGGCGTTGTCAGATCTCGCCATTGGGCAACTGCTGTGATGATTAACAACACATGATCAACGTCGCAATTCTCGGCTGCGGACGAATTGCGAAGCGGCACGCGGAGCTTCTCGGAACCGGACAGATTGCAGGTACCAGGCTTGTCGCTGTTTGCGACAGCCGACCCGAACGGGCAACAGCCTACGGCAAGAAATACGACGTGCCGTCGCACATCAGCCTGTCGCAAATGCTTGAAATGCCCGGTATTGATGCTGTGGCAGTACTTACTCCAAGCGGCATGCATTGCCGGCATTCGATTGAAATTGCCCGCAGCGGGCGGCACATCATCGTTGAAAAGCCAATGGCGCTGACGGTAGCTGACGCCGAATCGATGATCGCGGCTGCAGATTCCAGCAAAGTGCGCCTGTTCGTAGTGAAGCAAAACCGCTTCAATGTACCGGTCGTTAAGGCGCGGGAAGCATTCGACGCCGGTCGATTCGGCAAACTCGTACTTGGCACGGTCCGAGTGCGGTGGTGCCGCGATCAAAGTTATTATGATCAGGATGCGTGGCGCGGCACGTGGGCGCAGGACGGCGGTGTTATCAGCAATCAGGCGAGCCACCACGTCGATATGCTCAGCTGGTTCATGGGTGATGTGGTGAGCGTGCATGCCCGGGGCATATCGGCACTGGTGAATATCGAAGCAGAGGACACCGCGGTCGCAACAGTAAAATTCGTCAATGGCGCGCTCGGGGTCATTGAAGCGACGACAGCTTCCCGGCCGCGCGACTTGGAGGGCTCGTTTTCGATTCTTGGTTCTGGTGGCGCCGTGGAAGTGGCCGGATTTGCGATGAACGAGATACGAAGCTGGCAGTTCGTTTCGAGCGTCGAAAGCGATAAAGAAGTCATGGCCAGGTATTCGGTCAATCCACCGAACGTCTACGGTTTCGGTCACCAGGCGTATTACGAGCACGTGGTCGATTGCCTCACTAACGATAAAGCGGCGCTGGTCGACGGAACCGAAGGCAAACGCAGTCTGGAACTGGTCGCGGCACTGTACGAATCGATGGCGAGTGGCCGCGAAATCTCCATGCCGCCGCGATTCGAGAAGTCGCTGCTCGGCCAGGCGAGCCGCTTATGACGTCCGTTCCCCTGATACTGAACGCGTCCATTCGAGACGTGACGTGCGGGGAACGGGTGCGCATAGTCGCGCCTGCCAACGTCTATGAATGCACTTTGGGCGATGACTGCTTCGTTGGGCCGTTTGTCGAGATTCAGACGGGTGTGAAAATTGGCGCTCGCACAAGGATCCAATCCCATGCATTCATTTGCGAATTGGTGGAGATTGGGGAGGACTGCTTTATCAGCCACGGAGTCATGTTCGTGAATGACCTGTTCTCAGTCGGCGGACCGGCGCGTGGGCGCCGCGAGCTGTGGCGTTCGACAACAATTGGGGCGCGTGTCTCCATTGGCTCGAATGCAACCATATTGCCTGTGCGTATATCCGACGACGTGGTCATCGGCGCCGGCGCCGTGGTAACTCGTGATATTTCGGAAGCGGGCATCTATGCCGGAAATCCAGCGCGCCTGCTCCGGCGGTTGTCACCAACAGACTAGAGCGTTGCGAGCGCGCGCATAAGCGTGAATTGTGAGAAGAATGACGACCTTTAAAGTTCCATTTGCGGATCTGTACGCGCAATACCTGAGCGTCAAGGACGAGATCGATTCTGCCATCGCGCAAGTGATCCGGAGTTCGGCTTTCATCCGCGGTCCGATGGTGACCGAATTCGAGGCCGGGTTTGCCGAGAAAATGGGCGTCAGACATTGCGTGTCCTGTGCCAACGGGACCGACGCGTTGTATATAGCTTTGCGAGCACTGGGAGTGGGTGCCGGAGATGAAGTAATTGTTCCCGCTCATTCCTGGATTTCGACCAGCGCCAGCGTTACCCAGGCCGGAGGTTCGGTCGTCTTCGCCGATACCGATGGTTTCACATATACGATCGATCCCTCCCGGATCGAGGAAAAGATCACCTCCAGGACTGTGGGCATCGTTCCAGTGCACCTTTATGGTCAGCCGGCGGACATGGACGCCGTCATGGCGATTGCTCGCCGGCACGGCCTGTGGGTGCTCGAAGACTGCGCGCAGGCGCACCTGGCACGATTTGGGGGCCGCAGTGTCGGGACTTTCGGCAGCGTGGCCGCGTTTTCCTTTTACCCAGGCAAGAACCTGGGAGCCATGGGGGACGGTGGCGCATTGCTGACGAACGACCAGACGTTGGCCGAGCAGATGGCGCGACTCGCAAGGCACGGTGGGCTCATTAAGGGTGAGCACGTAATCGAAGGGATAAATAGCCGGCTCGACGGACTTCAGGCGGCGATTTTATCGGTGAAACTACGACATCTGGCGACGTGGACGTTGCGGCGCCAGCGGGTAGCGACCGAGTACTCCAGATTGCTGGCTGGAATCGAAGGGCTGCTTTTGCCGCAGGTGGCCGCCGGGCGAGAGCACGTGTATCACCTGTATGTCGTGGGCCACGCGCGTCGCGATGAGCTGGCGCAGTATTTATCCAGCCACGGCATCCAGACGGTCATCAATTATCCAGTGGCATTGCCGTTCTTGCCGGCCTATACGCGGTTGCGACATCGGCCGGAGGATTTCCCGGACGCCCATTCAAATCAGAGCCGGGTACTGTCGCTGCCGATGTTTGCCGAAATTACTGACGCCCAGATTTCCATGGTCGCAGAGGCAGTCCGAGGTTTTGCGGCCTGATCCTTAATGTTGATGCGTCAATTCATTCGGAACCTTGGCCGGCGAATCCTGCGCACCCGCGACATTACAGATTCAATTCGCAAGCGCCGGTTGTCGATTGAGCGCCGCCTTTACCGGGTTCCGTTTTCGCTCGCGGAGACGCGCGAATTACTCGTCAAGCTGGGGGTCGCACGCGGGCGGGTAGTCTGGATTCAGTCGTCCTGGAACGAGTTCTATAACCTGCGCGCCAAGCCGTCAGAGGTGCTGGCACTGGCTTTAGACATCATCGGCCCACAAGGCACGCTGGTCATGCCGGCAGTACCGATTCTCGCGGATCCCACCAAGGTTCTGGAAATCGACATCGTCCCATCATCGAGCGGACTGCTCACAGAGATTTTCCGGCGCCACCCCGGCGTGCTTCGAAGCATTCATCTGAGCTCTTCAGTGTGTGCGCTCGGGCCGGCAGCGCAATACCTGCTTCGAGATCATCATCTGGATCCCTTTCCCTGGGGAGCGCTGTCGCCGTATCAGCGCTTGATCGAACATGACGCTCGACTCATCTGCCTTGGCCTCGGACGGTTTGTCATGAACCTGACACCGCTACATTCCGTTGAATGTTTGCTATATGATGAACTGCCGTATTTCAGGCAGATTTTTCAGGGTACGGTAAAATATCGCTGGAAGCGCAACAGCGGCGAACAGGGCGAGCACGAGTTTCGAGCCCGGGCTGGCCGCATCAGTCTGCGGGGCTATGGGCGGCACTTTTCGCGTGATAGCTATGTGGAATGTCGACTTTCCAATCTCGACGCGTATGCGATTGACGCTCGCAGCGCAATCGAACAGGCGGTCGCGCTCGCCCGTAAAGGCGTGACCATCTACGCCGAGCCCCGTCCGCGGCCGGAATTGTTCGTGCCCGCAACTCGTAGCCATTCGAATTTATGAAGTTGCAATACCCCGGAGCGCTGCATGGTTGATCCCGATGAATTCGTTGCCAGGCTTACCACGATCTTTCGTGAACAACTTGACGACGACAACCTGACCATCAACATCGATACCAAGCAGTCCGATCTCGGCGGTTGGGATAGCCTGGCACATGTTCGGGTCGTGATGGGTGTCGAGCGTGAGTATGGCGTTCAACTCGATGTAGACGAGATAGAGACTATTAAGTCTGTCCGTGGGTTCTATGCCGCCGTGAACTCACACGCCGAGTCTGACTGACGGTAGACGCGGGCATGATCCAGAATCTTCCGTGGCTTGTCGCACCGACGGCGCAGGATCGCGAGCAGCTCGCTCGATTGGGCGCAATAGGCGGCAGTCAAATGATCGGGGCGCTTCGTGGATTGATTAATCGCGCCTGGAACGATGGGGAATTGGGCTCCATTGGGCGCCGGCTGCGAAGGGCACTGGCGTCGGACGTCTCCGGCAGCGTCGAGGCAGCACAGGCTTCAGGTTGCATTTCATTCTCGCTGCTGATCGTAAGCACCAACACCATCAATCATCTTGTCGACGCGCTTTGTGCCTCAGCGCTGCGTGCAGGCATCCTGCTCCACTGCCAAACCGTGGAATATCAGGAACCGGAGAGCTGGCTTGCGACCCACCGTGAACGGCTCGAAGCGGATCCGCCCGATGCAACCTTGCTGGCCCTGGATCGTTCCGACCTTCAGCTCGGCCAGTGCCGGCTCGGGGATTCGGCCGCGGCAGAAGCTTGCATTCAAGCCGCCCTCGATCGCGTCCGGCGCATTGCAGAGCAACTCATCGGGATTACCGGCCGCTCGGTCATCGTGCAGACTTTGGCGGCAGAGGCTTCAGATCCGCAACTGAGTGCGGATGCCTGGCTGGCAGGTTCTCCGCGCCGACTGCTGGCGGAGTTTAATCTTAAGCTGCCGGTCATGGCGCGCGAGCTTTCGTGCGTCGTGTTCGACGTGGCGGCGATCGCCAACCTCGTGGGGATGACGCACTGGAGCGCCGGACGCTATTGGTACCTGGCCAAGCTGCCGTTCGCGCCCAGCTGCATCCCGCTGTACGCGCACCGGCTGGTGCAGTTATTGGCCGCGATGCGCGGCAAGGCAAATCGCGTGCTGGTGCTCGATTTGGACAACACTTTGTGGGGGGGATTGATCGGGGACGACGGCATCGGCGGAATCGAGCTTGGCACGGGCAGCGCTCGCGGTGAGGTATTTATTGCCATGCAGCGCTTGGCCCTGCAATACAAGGCGAGGGGTGTCATTCTGTGCGTCGTCTCCAAGAATGCCGAGGAACTTGCACGCGAAGTCTTCCGCAATCATCCGGAAATGCTGCTTCGCGAGTCGGATATCGCGCTGTTCCAAATTAACTGGCAGGACAAGCCGTCGAACATCAGCGCCATGGCTGAAGCGCTCGAGCTCGGGCTCGATACGTTCGTTTTCATTGATGATAGTCCGGCCGAGCGAAAACAGATGCGAGACGCCGTACCGCAGGTTGAGATTCCGGAACTGCCGAACGACCCATCTGCGTGGCTGGATATCATCCAGGCCGCGGGCTATTTCGAACAACTGAGCTTTTCAACCGAGGATCGGGCGCGTACTGACTACTACAAAGGCAACGCGTTGCGCACGATGCAGGCAAAGAAGATCGGGAATCACGACGAATTCCTGAAGTCGCTGGGAATGACAATCACGGTGGAACCCTTCAACGCACTGGGCCGGCAACGAATTACGCAGCTTATTGCAAAATCAAACCAGTTCAACCTGACCACGAGGCGCTATTCAGAAGCGGAAGTAGCCGCCTTGGAGACTGATTCGGATGCCGTGACAGTGCAGGTTCGACTGGAAGACATGTTTGGTGATAATGGAATGATCTCAATTGTGATTTGTCGCAGGCACGCGGGAATTTGGGACATAGACACCTGGATAATGTCCTGCCGAGTGCTCGGCCGGGGGATAGAGCAGGCGCTACTCGCCATTCTGGTCAATCGTGCGCGCGCCGCCGGTGCACGGGAATTACGCGGCGTCTACATCCCGACTCCGAAGAATGGGTTGGTGCGTGATCACTATGCCAAGCTTGGATTCGCCAAGGCTGAAGAAGCGTCGACCGGGGAAACGACCTGGACTCTGCTGGTCGATGATTTTGTGCCGGCCATTAGTCTGATCGACGTACGCGAACGCGTTTCCGCGGACGCCTGATCGTCCGGCCACACGTCGAATGTTGCAAGTTGATCCATCACGTCTCGAGAGCTTCGGCTGCCACGCCTGCCTGGGGTCCCTGGTCGTTCGACAAATGGCAGCATCGCCGAGACATAGTTCGTTTTTCACCCGCCGCTTTTCGGCGGCCAGCGCAGCGGAACTGCGCTTGTGCGATGAGCTCGCGCGCCAGATCTATCGCCTGGCCGGAGATGACATTGATTTGTTCGTGAAGGGCTATGATTTTATATGCGATATCCAGACCCGCGAGGAGATTTACTTCCGCCGGCATAATCAGTACAGGCTGAAGACTGCCGCTGATGCCATCAGGGAGGTCTATTCAAATCGCGATTACATGCAGAATTACATGCGCGGATTGCTCATGACGCAGGTGTTCTGGAGCAATCACACAGCGTCTATGGGATTTTTCCTCGACGAGATGCTGGCAAGGAATGCCGCGGACTACAGCTTGCTCGAGATCGGTCCAGGTCACGGCCTGCTGTTCAGTCGAGCCGCCGCCGATCCGCGTGCCGGGTCGCTTCTGGGCTGGGATTTGTCGCCCGCGAGTATCGCGGAATCGCAGGAGGCGCTGCACCGATTGGGCATTGAGCGACCATTTCAATTGGAAGTGCGAGACTTGTTCGATTCCGGGTACAGCGGACCAGGCTTCGACGCAATTGTATTTTCCGAAGTGTTGGAGCATCTGGAGCAACCTGAGCGCGCGCTTGCGGAAATTCGCAACCTGATGCGGCCACATGCGCGCCTGTATATAAACGTCCCGATCAATAGCCCGGCACCGGATCATCTGTTCTTGCTGCGATCTCCCGAGGAAGCGGTTTCTTTCGTGCAACAACGCGGCTTTGAAATCGAGCGCACCGGATTCTTCCCGGCAACAAATTACAGCTTGGAGGCTGCACGCAGGCACGCGCTGACCGTTTCGGTCTGCATAATTGCGGTTAAACCCGACGAATAGACATGAACCAGGAGCGCCACGACAGCCCGGAATTGATGTTCGATCACATCGGAATCGTCGTTCCCGACGTCGTTACTGGATCGAGTAGTCTTGCGGCAGTGTTGGGGCCGCTGCTATGGACGCAGAGCTTCTTGGACGTTGGGTTGGGCGTGTCGGTGCGATTCGCGCAGGATCGATCCGGCATTGTCTACGAGCTCATCGCACCGCTCGGGGCGGACTCGTTGGTTGCCAGAACTCTGAAATCGCGAGCCAATCTACTTAATCAAATCGCTTATAGAACCAGTTCGCTTGAGTCGAGCGTGAAACGATTGCGCGCCCAGGGGGCTGTACCGGTGAGCGTGGCGGCACCCGCCGTCGCGTTCGGTGGCGCCCGTGTCCAATTCCTGATGGTGCCGCTCGGCTTCCTGATCGAGCTAATCGAGGGTGATCGCGTAGTGCACGTCTTCAGCTAGTGGATCCGGCCCGCAGGCCTGCGCTCACCGATTTGACCGCTGAGGAGACGCGCTCCAATAACGTGGCTTTGCGGAAGCGACCTCGCATTCGGAATGCCGGCTGGAAGGTGACGACCTCATATCCGCCTTCGCGTATCTGTTCTGGCAATGGCAAATAACCGAATACATCGCCGCAATAGCCGGCATAGAGTCTGATACCGGTCGGTTGGCCAACCGCCTGCTGCAGGCGCTGCTGCCAACCGGACGATGGCTCGGCGCCAAGCGCGACAATTTCAAGTAAGCGGCCGAGTCGAAATCCGCGTACCAGCATCGTAGCAACGCGCAGCTGGCCGACAAAGACTTCCTGTAGGGGCAGATCGGCGCAGGTACTGGCGAATCCGGTGCCATCGTCGGTAAATTCGGGCGGCGAGGCGGCAATACGAACGACCTGGTCCGCCAGGCTACCTACCCATCTCTGCCAAGCTGCCGGGACGACTTGCATCATGGGCGTTCCCGCGATCAGCTCGCGAGCACGACTCACCAGCCGTTCCCGCCGCGACAGATCGGACCTGGTCTCAATGTTTGGACGTACGTCGCCGCAGAAGCCCTGAATAAACAGCACGGGAAGCCCTTCGCCGTTTACACGGCGCAAGGCCTCACGGGCGAAGCCTGGAAAATCAGCGCTTGTTACTTGCGAAGGTGTGTGTCCCACAGGATGACAGGCATAGTGCCAGATAATGGCAATGGGCATGCCTGATGCAACCTCGGTCAGCGTGATAACTGTGGCGGTGTCATCGCGCTGGCCGAGCAAGAACGGGGCAAAAGTCACGCGTGCAAACGAAAGCCCCCAGGTTCTAGTGTAGGAGGGCGCGACTCGGGGGCGCCTTCGATTGACTGAATGTGCCAAGCGGCCGCGGCGAGCCTCGAGGCGAAACCGCTGAGGTGCTTCTCGAATCAGCTCCTCAACCAACTCGAGGACCGCCTCTCGAACACGCAAAGCGTAGGGCGCATCGAACGGACCAAGATCAGGTAACGTGGAATCCGTCGGCGGGGCAAAGTGCGTGTGCGAAGCGAACAGGAACACGTCACGGTCCGCAAAACCATAGCGGCTTGCCAGCTCGGTAAGCAGTTCACTACGCAGCGTACCGCTGATATACAACAAGTCGAACGACACCAGCAGACAGCGGCGCGGCCCGGAGACAAATAACGCGGCATTGACTTCGAGAGGATCGGCGGCCTCGACGGCAAGGGACTTCTGTCCATGACCGGCAATGGCGCTCGGCAGTTTGATCGGGGGTACCAAGCGGCGCCCGGCAGCCACGCCTTCAGGTTCGAGAGTCTGACCTGGCAACACTACGCGTGGCCCGCCGGCGGCTGACTCGGGATACGTTGAAATCCGCCCATCTGCCCCCCATGGGCAGCGCCTATGCTCAATATCACAACGTTCCGCCTGCTCGAGATGCCGGTGATTATGGCTGCGGGTTTGCCTGCAGGCAAGGAATGTCGCCGGGATTCACGGCGCAAAAATGTTCAACAAGATCACTCGTCACACAGGGCTGCCGTGGATCCAAAACGCCTGTACTATAGGGAAGGGCACATCCGGACCGTGCCCTCAACGAGCGGTCACGGGACGAGAGCCGGCCTGCGATTGAGTGTGCCGCACTTAACGCCAGGGCGAGTCCGTATCCGGCGGGTTATCCAACGCACTGGGGATGTGTGCGAGCCCCTTGGACCCAGGTCGCGGTTACCGCTATGGAGGTCTCCAGCAAGCCTATGCCGCGGTCGCACTGGTCACTGCGGCTGTTGCCGGCGATCGCGTCGTTGTTGATATGCTAGATCACAATAGATCCATCGCCATCGTTGCCAGAAACTCCAAGTGGAGTTTGATTGCCTTTGCAATCAGCGTGCTAAGCAACCTGATATTGCTGCCGTACGTTGTCAGGTTGATCGGCATTCGTCAGTTCGGCATCTGCGGCCTGCTTATCAGTGTTTCGACGCCGTTGTCACTGATTGGAGGAATCCTGGGGCAGACCGCCTGTCAGGCAGTGGCGCGCAACAGAGCGAGCAATGACGGGCAAGCGACCCATGACGCCTGTGCCACGGTGACGGCGTTCGGAGCCCTATGCATATCCGCCGGCGCCGTGCTGTTATTGTGTTTGATTCCGATTATCTCCCGACAGGTCCTGCTTGGGGACTCTCCGACCATCGAATCCATATCGGTGGTGACCTTGCTGCTGGTAACCGGATGGACCGCACAGCAGGCCTCTCTCATCATGCAAGGCATCCATGTCGCATGCATGGCCTACCGCAGAATTGCAACGATCAACGCGATCAGCGCCGTGTTCAACATCGCCTTTACGGCGGCAGGCGTCGCCATATTCCCCAGCGTTACCGGCTACCTGGGCGCCCTGTGTGCGGTGCAAGCCGCGACTTGCCTCGTATGGTTTGCATCGATACTTCTGAGTTTCCGCTGGTGCCTGGTCAAGCCCGCATTTGTTAAAGCGGGGCGCGAGTCGATCTTCGCGTTCTCCGGCTGGCTCACCGTTTCGCAGGTCGTCGCCGGTCTTTCCTCTCAGGCAGACAAATACATGCTGGGAGCGTCGAAGGGCAGCATCGCGGTCGGATATTTCAATATCGCGCTGCGGGTTGAAGAGGCGGCCTACTCGGTAATGGTCAGGGCCAGCGATAGTCTTTTCCCCTATTTCAGCTCAATGACGGGTGACGGACAAAGACCCAACGCTCAATTCTACTTCAGCGTCTCCTGGCTGGTGAACCTGGCCGCTGTCGCCGTCATTGCTCCGTTGATTCCCTGGGCTCCGTCTATAGTCGCAGTTTGGGTCGACGCGCACACCGCCGCCTCCGCCGGTGGGGTGTTGCGAGTACTTGCTGTGGCCGGTCTTCTCGGTTGTGCGAGTCACGTCTTCAAGCAGTATATGCTGGGGGCGAGGATGACACGCCAGTTGGCGGTCGTGACCATAGTGAGTGGTTCGCTGGCAGGGTTGACGGCATTCCTTCTGGTGCCTCAATTTGGACTGCGTGCGGCAGGATTTGGTGCCGCCGCGGCGGCGGCCCTGCAATTGGGAATCGTCATTCACCTGGTGCGCCGACAATTCGGTGAATTAGCGACATTCTCCAAGATCCTTCACTCGACGATCATTCCTGTCAGCGGGGCACTGGCCATCGCGGGCTTGATGACCTGGTTTGGGTTCGCTGGACTGCATACCTGGCCGAGACTGATAGGGGCCTATGTCGCGACCGGTGCTGGCATTATGCTGGTCATTCTGATGACGAACGCACTATCCCAGGAGGGGCGCAGTTTGCTCACGGATCTGCGCACGCTTGCATCACTGGTGCGGGGGGGATTTACCGTAAGCGGGGAACGCGGATCGAACACGCCATCGGCGGCCACTCCAGCCTCTGAGACAGATGCCGTGCAGGGTGTCGATCTGACGCCGCCCGTGTGACGGGCGATTGGCATTTCATCGCCAATGCTAACTTGTCCGTTCCAAGGTAGTCACGCGAACGAGACGCGCGCCAATATCTGCGAGCCGCACCGCGGCGCGGGATGGTGAAATCCAAGTTGTATGAACTCATAAAACGGACACCCGCGCGTTATCTTTATCATCGTCTCAAGGCCTGGCGAGGTGGATCCAGCCAATCAGACGAGTCCGCCATACTGGTGCGCCTTGGCGTCGACTGCCCCAAGACATTCGTCGAGTTCGGATTCCATCCTACGGAATATAATTGCATCGGCCTTGTCGATTTTTCCGGATTATTGGTTGACGGCGATCCAGCAACTGTAAGACTTGCGCGCGCCATACTTCCCACGCGCATTCAGGTTCGACATCAGTTCCTTACGCTCGAGAATCTGGGCACTATTACCGATTATCATTCCGCGCTGGGGGTACTATCGATCGACGTTGACGGTAATGATTACTGGTTCCTCAGGGAGTTACTGGCGACGAAGCCCTACGTTATCGCGATCGAGTACAACGCGAGCTTCGGTATGGCCCCTGTGACGGTTCCATACGATCCCGCGTTCGAGCGCCACACCAAGCATCCGAGCGGGTGGTATCACGGCGCATCGCTTGCCGCCCTGGCAAAGCTATGCCAGGGACAGGATTTCAAACTTGTCGCAGTCGCAAAGGCGGGCGGCAATGCATTTTTTGTTCGAACCAGTAGCCCATTGCCAGCCCTTGACCCGGCTACCGCATACTGCGAGAACGCGCTGCGTAATCGGTGGTCAAAGACCACTGCATTCGAGCAGTGGTCACGCATTAAGGACATGCCCTTCATTGAGGTTTGAGCCAACACGAAGCCCGCGACCTGAGTGCCCGACAGCAAGCGCCGGCGGGGCTGGCCATGTGACTATGCTCCGGGGCGTTCGAATGGGTACAATCCAGCGCTTCGGTTGGACCCACACCTTTCTCTCAAGTATGTGAAGGATGATCATCGAAAATTCTACGTATGGCGCGCTTGAGCCGCAGGACAGCCATGCGGACGACGATTTCGCCCGGCTCGTTGCCATTCTCTATCGGCGTCGATGGTGGCTGATCGCCGCGTTGGTCGTGGGCCTGTTACTTGCCGCGTTGGCAATCTGGCTGGTTACGCCTATCTATCGGTCCACGACTGTGGCGTTTCCGGCCGGCAACAAGGATAACCTCGGCGGCCTTGGTAGCGTCCTGTCTCAGGTGAACGGCATGGCATCTATAGCCGGGTTGGATGTCGGGCAGGACACCGGCAACCCGGAGGCCATTGCAATTCTAAAATCACGACAGTTCAACGAACGATTCATTCAGGCTAATGCATTGATGCCAATCCTTTTCTATAAGGACTGGGATCCTTCACTCAATGCGTGGAAGACAAGTCTGCGCAGACCGCATACGTTGTGGGACGGGTATGACTATTTTACACGTAAAGTGCGAGTCGTCGCGGAGGACCGGAAGAGCGGTTTGCTGACCATTCATATTGACTGGCGCGATCGAGATCTGGCGGCTCAATGGGCGAATAAAATCGTCGCGCAGTTGAATGCCGAAATGCGACAACACGCCATTGACGAAGCAACGGCGATGGTCACTTATCTGAACAAGGAGTCTGACAAGACAGAGAATCTGTCGCTCAAGGAGGCCATCAGCAGGCTGATCGAACAGGAGATCAAAGAACGAGCGCTCGCGATCGTGCGTCCTGACTACGCGTATCGGGTGATAGACTCGGCGGAGCCGGCGGATCCACGACATCCGGCTAAGCCGCAAAAACAGGTATATCTGGTGTTTGGCGGCATCGTCGGATTGATCTCCGGTATCCTGGCTGCATTACTGGATCAGTCTATGCACCGGGTTAAGACTGTAGCCCGGAAAAGCACCTAAGAAGATCGCATGCTGAGGCTTGCCGTGTCTGAGCTGCGCTCGAATCGCCACAGTGGAGTTGGCGCTGTAGACCGTAACGGGTTGTGACGGACGCTGATTTGGTACCTGCAAACGATCGGCGCAGACCGCTCGCGCTGGTGGCCGGCAATTCCGGCTGGAATCTGATCGCTTTCGTGGCTGGAATCATTGCCAATCTGATTACACTGCCGTTCGTGATCAGGCGCCTCGGGATCTTCCAGTTTGGTATTTGCGGACTGTTCATAGCTCTCGCCGCGCCCCTGTCGCTGGTTGGAACCGCCCTTGGACAAGCCACGGCGCAGGGCATTGCCCGGTACAGAACGCAGGGTGATCGCATTGCTGTTACTGAATTCTGCTCGACAATCATTGCCCTGGGCTCCGCCGCCATCGCCGCAACAGGGATTCTGCTGGGCTTGTCGGCACCTCTGATCGCGCGGAGCCTGCTTCCAAAGTACGAAACCGCCATCCAATCCATTTGGCTGGTGTCGGTGATTCTGGCTTTGGGCTGGGTGGCGCAACAGCTGTCGCTAATGCTGCAAGGGGTACATGTTGCTTGCCAAGCGTATCGCAGGATAGCGACCATCAACGCACTCGGCGCAATTGGAGGCCCACTGCTCATCTTTGGCATCGTGAGCCGCCGACCATATGTTGATGGTTACATCCTGGCCCTGGCACTGGGATATGGCTTGACGACGCTGTTTTGGCTGGTTTCTATCGTTACCAGCTTCCGCTGGGCACTGGCACGCCCGCGCGTGCATCGGCACATGACCAAATCGATCGCGGCGTTCACCGGTTGGCAGATGCTTGCCCAGTTGATCGCTAACCTGGCCAATCAAATCGATCGCTATCTACTGGGTGCCTGGGTTAGTCCCATTGCGGTGGGTTACTACAATGTCGCGCAGCGGCTGGAGGAAGTTGCATATATCGGCGTCTTGAGGGGCGGCGACGCACTGTTTCCGCAGTTCAGTGTGAACGCGACTGAAGGCCCTGAGCGTCAATCGGAGATATTCTTTCGCGCCTCCTGGATGTTGAATTTGGTCGCCGCCATGGTACTCGCGCCATTGTTGCCGTGCGCGCCGTCATTGCTGCTGGTCTGGGTGGGGTCCGCCTCGTCCGAGTATGCGGCGCCGGTGCTTCGGGTTCTGACAGTCGGGGGGCTACTGGGATGCGCCGGTAATGTGTTCACTCTGTATGCTCTTGGGGTTGCAAAGACACGCTACACCGCGTTGCTGAGTGCGACGACGGCAGTGACCACCACGATCGCAAGCATCCTGCTGCTTCGACGATTTGGTTTTGCAGCCGCTGGACTGGGCGGAGTCATGGGTATGCTTGCCAATGTCCTGGTCATGACCGCGTTGACACGGCGTCATTTCGGCGGGCACGGTAAGGCCGGACGCATCGCCGCGGCAATGATATTGCCGATCGGTGTGGGATTGGTTGTGGCAGGAGCGCTCACAGCCATTGGTGTCCCGATCCAGACCAGCTGGCCGAGAGTGACGATTCTCTATGTCGGGGTCTCATTGCTGGTTATGCTATCGATTATGGTTTTAACCGGGCTTACGCATGGAGGTCGAAAGTCCCTGGACGATCTGCACAGACTCGTGTGGCTCCCGTTTGCCTGGGTCGCCGGCTTGTTGAAGTCCAACGCCGGTCACTGACTCTCATGTGCGGAATTGGTGGCATTATAGACAGCTCGGGTGCGGCTGTTAGTCGGGCAAATCTGCAAGCACTGGGTAACGCTTTGGCCCATCGCGGTCCCGATGGCGAGGGTATGTGGATCAGCGATAACAAGACCACCGGATTCGTGCACCGGCGGCTCGCGATCCTGGATACGTCGGCGCGTGGCCGCCAGCCAATGCTAACTGCCGACGCTCGCTACGTGGCCGTATTTAACGGCGAAATCTACAACTTTCTCGAGCTCAGATCGGACCTCGAACGCCTGGGTCACCGGTTCGTGAGTGACAGCGATACCGAAGTTATTCTGGCTGCATGGCGGGAATGGGGCGACGCCATGCTGCCAAAATTAAATGGCATGTGGGCGTTGGCGATTCATGACACCCTCAGGGACGAGCTATTTCTCTCCCGAGATCGATTCGGGATCAAGCCGTTGCTGTATGCAGTTTCAGGACAGCAATTCGCCTTTGCCTCTGAGGTCCGTGCGATCGCCAAAGTGCCGTTCGTAAAGGCACTTTTCGACAGCGAGACCGGTATTCAGATCCTTCGCGCTCCGTTTTCGGTTGAGGGTACGGATCGGACTTTGATCAAAGACGTGAAGCGTCTGCCTGCGGGGCATAATGCCACGATAAGGCACGGTAGCGTCAAGGTATCCAGGTGGTGGTGTACCTCCGATCATCTGGTGGAGGTTTCCCGGTCGATGACGGAATGGCAGGCAGAATTTCGGCAACGCCTCATCGAATCGGTTCAGCTCCGGCTTCGCAGCGACGTGCCGGTTGGTACCAGTCTCAGCGGCGGATTCGATTCGAGCACGATCGCGGGAGTGATTGCGCACGTAGCATCCACTCGGGGAGCGCATCAGCGGGAAGCCAAGGACTGGCGGCGGGCTTTCGTCGCGAGCTTCCCAGGCGAGACGAACGATGAGACGCCGCAGGCCAGGGAGGCAGCGCTGTTCGCGGGTGTCGAACCTCATTTGATCTGCCTGCAGCGCAATAACGCATTCGATCAGATCGACCACGTGCTCGAGGATCTGGATGACATCTACATCGGCCTACCGACTGCGCCCTGGCTGGTCTACAAGGAAATGCGCCGCCAAGGAGTCATTGTATCTCTGGATGGCCATGGCGCCGACGAGCTCATGGGCGGATATCGACAACAGGGACACGCCCTCAACTTCTGGCTTCGAAACGCGCTCGCGGGGGTGATTGATAAGTGGCCGGCCGCCGAAGCCGCCAGTAACGCGTCGCGCTCATTCTGGCTGAGAGCGCGCGGCCTGGACTTTACGCGTTCGAGGCGGTTTGCGGAAGAATTCCCGCGGCCAGCCGCAACCGCAGATTCTTTGCCCGGCAACTGGGCCGCGCTGAACCGGCGCTTGTATCGGATGTTTCACTGTGACGTGCTGCCAACGATACTCAGAAACTTCGACCGGATCTCAATGGCGCACGGGGTGGAAATACGGATGCCATTCATGGACTGGCGCCTCGTGACCTATACCATGTCATTGCCGGCCGCGGCGAAGGATAACGGTGGGGTTACGAAGTTCATAGCCAGACAGGCCATGAAAGGTTTTTTGCCGGAGAGCATTCGGCTAAGCGCTCAGAAGACGGGCTTTAATTCGCCGATGCCCTCCTGGCTCAATGGCCCGCTGCAGCAGTGGGTTGCTGCACTGTTCTCCGCACCAGACCCGCGATTCGATGAGATTGTGCACACCGCCGCTCTTCGGCAGCGGATCAACGTGCTAAACAGCCGGCACGGATGGACCTGGGAGTCAGCGAGCCGGCTTTGGCCATACATCAATTTAAAATGGTATCTCGCAAGGGGATTGGGTGGGACGTGAGCGTCGCTAGCATCGCCTTGGTAGTCAGCTGGTGCGTCGCTGCCTGGCATCTTAAGCGACAAGTCACGCTTCGCATCTCAACCACTTCGCTCCTATTTGGCGCACTGTTGCTGCTGCATGGGGTGCCATTGCTGAGCTATCTCTATATTACTGGCCCAGGGACAATCATCTACGAATCAGCGCTTCAGCAACTGGACCGCGACGCCATTATCGATAGGTTGCAGTTAGCCGTTGCGCTGATGTTTCTGTGTGTAACACTCGGTTCGTTTGTAACCGCCGGCCTGTTTCCTAGCTGGGCGGCACAACTCAGGATGCTGCCGCCGAAGGGACGTTCGGTAGGAATCAAACACGTCCTTGTCAGCAGTCCCGCGAGGACCGTGTTCTTTCTGATAGTCATCCTGGTCTTGGCTGCTGTGGCAATCCTGGAGTCGCAACCGGCGAAAATCGTCAACTTTTACAGCTCGTCGTTGAACGCGTTCGAGAAAGCCGCGATTCGCCTGGCGTCAGGCGGATCCGTCAGCTACGCATACAACCTGTTTGTCAGTTCGCTCGGCACTTTTGTGGCGATGGTTGCTTTTACCTCCTGGAGATTTGAACGAGGTAGCCATCTATTGGGAATCATTGCTGCGGCGATGGTCGCAGTCTTATGGATGGCAAAGTTCGCGACTCTGATGAAGACTCCGCCAGTCATGTTCCTGCTGCAGTTCCTGTTGCTGTACATGATTCTGACCGGCAAGACTCTTTCGATTAAAACCATTCTCACTGGGCTGCTGGTCGTGGGTGTGTTATCCACCCTCATTGTCAAAGTTACATTCTGGTCTTTGGACGTTTGGAATATCTACGATTTTATCTACTACCGAACCTTTGAGATTCCAAACGAGGTCCTCCTCGAATACTTCGCCGCTATTCCCGGGACGCTTCCCTACGAATGGGGCACGGGGCTGTTTGGATTTCTAAGAAACGCCAGCGATGCGACGAGCATTCCTACCTATCTGGCGGTCGCGGCGATAACGCGGGGAAATTTGGAGTCAAGCTCGAATGCGATGTTCATTGCAGACGCCTGGGCGCAGTTCTCGTGGATGGGCGTTGCCCTGTTCTCGTTCCTAGCCGGCGCGATAACCAGATGGATCGACTTATACGCGTTTGGACGCGGGTTTACCGACGAGTCGGCGGTCATTGTTGCGGCCTGTTCCTACGGCGTACTTACCATACTGGTGACTTCATTACCGACCGCCCTGGTCACCGGCGGGCTCGCCTTGATACCGCTTCTCTCTTTTTTTGTTTCGGGTCGAGCGAGTGCACTCTTTCACAGAACGAAGAGCATGAAGCTGGCGCCCGGAAGTCTTGAGTGAGGGTTTTCCAGAACTCCGCTTTGTATCCGGCGTATTTGCGTCGGTTAGAGTCACTTAGGAGCCGAAACTGGACATTTGAGCAACAGCTGGCAGCGTTCCTACGCGACGGTTTTGGCGCGCCGCATATTCTGCTGCCGGTGATAGCAGGTCACGCAGAGGCATTCTTCACCAATGCGGATGATCAAATATTACAGCGGCAATGGGCACAGGAGCATGGAATACCGGCTGCGGCATCGATGGAAAGCATCTTGCTGGCGCAGGTCGAAGAGCATCGGGCCGAAATCTTCTACAACCTGGATCCGATGCGCTATCAGAGTGATTTCGTTCGCCGGCTGCCAGCGTGCGTGCGAAAGTCACTGGCTTGGCGGGCCGCGCCGTCGCCGCGAGCCGATTTCTCGGCCTACGACCTGCTGATGTGCAACTTCAAGGGGATTTTGGAAAGCTACAAGAAGCGCGGCTGGCGGACGGCGTACTTTTCCCCCGCTCATCATCCGGCGCTGGATCCTTATGGGTACAATGCGGATCGGCCGACAGATATTATCTTCGTTGGCGGATACTCCCGACATCACCGCAGGCGACGCGAGCTGCTTGAGGCTGTAGCGGGGCTTCAAGATAGGTATCGCGTGGCTTTCTACCTCGATCGATCACGATTCACGCGGCTCGCTGAATCTTTTCCAGGCCGGTTCCTGCCGCTTGCCACGCATCGCCGGCCAAACAAAATTCGTCGCATATCGCGCCCCGGGGTGTTCGGCATGGAACTCTATACGGCGCTGTCGCGCGCGAAGATCGTATTGAACGGTGCCATTGATATGGCGGGCGAGGACCGGGGGAATCTTAGATGCTTCGAAGCCATGGGCTGTGGCGCGCTCATGGTGTCGGATCGTGGGTCGTATCCAGAGGGGATGGTGGACGGTGTAACGATGCTTACATATGGAAAACCGCTGGAAGCGGTGGGCGTTATCGAAGCGGCCTTAGCAGCTCCGGAACGCTCACTCGAGATAGCACGCAGTGCACACGAATTGATGACGGTCGCCTACAGTAAGGCCAATCAGTGGCGGCAGTTCAAACGGTTGGTCGACGGCCTATGATGCCGGAAGACGAGTGCCGGTTGGCAATCGCCGATAGCGTGATATGACTGTCCCGGGATTCGAAAAGTCCTGGGAACAGGCGGTGCAATGGCTCCGAGAGCAACCCGATCAACGAGAGGCGGTGTTAGCGGGATACTACGACGACCCATTGGCGGCGGCCGCTAACCGATACTGGCTAAGTGAGGAGTGGCGGCAGATACGACAGTTCTTGCCCCATACCATTGCGGCGAAGGCATTGGACATCGGCGCGGGTCGCGGTATAGCCAGTTTCGCGCTCGCAAAGGATGGGTTCGAGGTGACGGCGCTCGAGCCGGACCGCAGCGAGTTGGTCGGGGCTGGAGCAATCCGCAAACTTGCTCGAGAGCAGCACCTGCGTATCCAGATCCGAGATGAGGTCGCAGAGCATTTGCCGTTCGCCGATGCCTCGTTTGATCTGGCTTTTGGTCGGGCGGTACTTCATCACACCGAAAACGTCGCCAAAACCTGCAGGGAGGTGTACCGCGTGCTGACAAAGGGTGGAACATTTATTGCCGTTCGCGAACATGTAATATCGCGCGATCAGGACCTGCAGAAGTTCTTTGAGCTGCATGCACTGCACCGACACTACGGTGGCGAGCGAGCATTTCGACTCGGGTACTATACTGAAGCAATTCGGAGCGCCGGTTTTACGCTGGAGCGGGTGCTTGCACCGTTGCGCACGCCAATCAACTTCGCGCCATACTCGCTGTCAGAATTGCAGCACGAGCTGGCAAGACGGGCAAGCTTTGGCATCCCCGCGCTCGCCGCGGCCTGGCGCGGTCTGCTGGGGACTGGATTCGTCTGGGCGACCCTGGTTCCGATGCTGGGTGCGATCGATCGTCGGCCGGGCCGCCTGTATTCGTTCATAGCCCGGAAGCCATGACAATCGTTGTTGTAACGCTAACGGGCAATTGAGAGCCCTTGTGAATCTGCAATATTGGGCAAGGCGGCTGGTTGGACGAGCTACGTGCGTATTGGCGGCAGACGCGACTCTGATGTCCGGCGCAAGAATTCTGAACGCAAGCGGCAAATCCGAACGCATTCGCATCGGCAGTCATTCGCTGGTACAGGGCGAACTATTCGTCTTCGGGCACGGCGGCGAGATTCTGATAGGCCGATCCTGTTTCGTCGGACCGGGCGCAAGAATATGGTCGGCATCACGCGTGAAGATCGGGGATCGTGTCTTGATTTCGCACAACGTGAACATATTCGACAGCCTGACGCATCCACTGTCTCCCAGGCTCAGACACCTGCAATTCAATGAAATCGCGAGCACTGGCCATCCAAAGTCAATCGACCTGGGCGAAAGGCCTGTATTCATAGACGACGACGCCTGGATTGGTGCGGGCGCCACGGTATTGAAGGGCGTTTCGATAGGCGCATGCGCGATCGTCGGCGCTGGCGCGGTGGTTACTCACGATGTTCCGGCCGCAACCATTGTTGCCGGAAATCCAGCGGTACACGTCCGAACGTTAACTGCCGAGGAATTGAAATGATCAGGGTGTTAGCCAACATCAATGTCATTTACAATCGATACCGGCGCCATTGCGGCTAAGATCGTCTCACCCTGGCAGCGCGCGCGCCTTTTCCTGGACAAGTCCGGTATGAACAACAGCGTATACGTCGATGGCTCCTATTGGGCCAATAATCCCGGCTGGCACTCTGAGGACAGCCAATGGAAAGCCGATCGTATCGCATCTATCCTTGCCAGGAATTCGGTCGATTTTTCGACTTGCGTTGAGGTGGGATGCGGCGCCGGGCAAATATTGACGCGCCTCGCCCAGCAGATGCCAGACAAGATTTTTTCCGGCTACGATATTTCGCCGGATGCAGCGAAGCTGTGGCCGGCATCGCCGCCGCCGTCGGTTTACTATCATTGTGTGGATTTCACGACATCGAACGTCAATTACGACCTGCTGCTGCTAATCGACGTGTTCGAGCATGTCGAGGACTACCTGGGGTTTCTGCGCAAACTCGCCAGGCGAGCGCGCTGGTTTGTATTTCACATCCCTCTGGACATGCACATTTCAGGTCTGGTTCGGGACCGTCAGCTGCACGCTCGTCAGCAGGTTGGGCACCTGCACTATTTCTCACGCGCCACGGCGTTGGCGACACTCGAGCATGCGGGATTCCACGTCGTCGCGGACGAATTCACCGACCTATCGCAGCAAACCAAAGGGGGCCGCCGGGCTTTGACGGTTCTCGCGAATCTGGTCCGCTACGGCATACAGAGGATTTCGACCGACCTTGCCGCCAAGTTGCTCGGCGGCTACAGCCTGTTGGTCGTTGCCCGAGCGGAGCAATCACCCATGGCTACGATCACGGGTTTATGAGGCAGGCCTCGCTCAAACGATTGCCGAGCCGCTTCCTCGTAACCGGCGGCGCCGGCTTCATTGGGCATCGTACCGTCAGCGTTCTGCTCGACGCTGACCCTGGCGCTGAGGCCGCCGTGCTCGACAATCTGTCGGTCGCCATGCCGATGCCCGCCGGGCGCGAACGTCTCGTGGCGTACGAGGGCGATATTCGGGATCGCATGCGCGTCGATCAGGTGCTTGCGGAATTTCGCCCCGACACGATCGTTCACCTTGCCGCGGTCCACCACATTCCAACTTGCGAGCGCCAGCGCGCCTACTCTCTCGACGTCAACGTCGTTGGGACCGAGACCCTGCTCGACGCGGCAGAGGCAATGGGCGTAGCGCGCTTCGTGCTCGCCTCATCGGGAGCCGTTTACGACTGGCGTGACGGGGCCCTTGACGAGACTGATACGCCCTTGAGGGCCCGGGATAATTATTCCATTGCCAAGCACACGAATGAGTATCAGGTGGGTTTCTGGGGCGACCGCACGGGCGGTTTTGCCCGCATTGCGCGTATTTTCAATACGATCGGACACGATGATCCTAACGGGCATCTTGTGCCGGACATTATCAAGCAAATTCCGGCCGGACAGAAGAGCGTGGATATCTCGCTGGGCAACCTGAGTCCGCGCCGCGATTACATTCACGCCGACGATACCGCCCGTGCGATTGCGGCAATCGCGTGCGAGATCGGTCCTCCGGCTGTAGACGTCTACAATGTCGCCTCGGGACAAGACGTATCCGTGCAGGAACTCGTGGCGTTGCTCGGTCAGGTCATGGGGATCGCAATCCGGGTTGACGAGGACCCCGCCAAAAAACGCCGTATTGACCGTCCCTCGCAGCTCGGAGCTACCGGCAAGATCGAGCGGCGGCTGGGCTTTAGGGCCTCCAAATCGCTGCGGATTGCGCTTGAGGATATCGTTCGTCACCTAAACCGCGAGCTGGCGTTGTCGCCTTGAGTCTTGCGCCGATTAGGCTCGCGTTTCCGCTCATCGGTCGCGGCCTGTGGACGGGCGGTCTGGTCTACCTTAAGAACACACTGCAGCTCATACGGTCAAGGCTCGCGCGCGAGATTGAGGCCAGCGTATTCCTTTCGCCAGCGGAGCATTCTAAATTCGGCGCCGAGCTTGGCGCACTGGTCGACGGACGACTCATAGTCGATCCGGCAATCGGCGATTCGGGGCGGGGCCGCAGTCTGGCGCGTGCGCTGGTCACGGGGCGAGATTTCGCATTGGAGCGGATTCTGTGCGCAGCGCGCGTCGACGTGGTTCTGGAGGTGGGGCAGTTCTACGGCGCGCGATTCGGGCTGCCGGTGATCGCGTGGCTGCCCGATCTCCAGCACCGCTGGATGCCGGAAATGTTCACGCGCACAAATTGGTGGCGCCGCGATATTGCTTTCAGAATGCAGATCCGGTCCGGACGCACGCTCATGCTGTCGAGCGAAGCAGCGCGAGACGACATGGAGCGCTTCTATCCGCGCTCGCGCGGACATGGTCATGTCGTGCGCTTCGCCGTCGATCTGGATATTGCCGGGTACAGCGCGCGAGCCACTGAAATTCGTGTCGGCTATGGCCTTCCCGCGCGTTTCCTATTCCTGCCCAATCAATTCTGGCGCCACAAGAATCACGCGGTTATCGTGGCGGCGCTGGGGCGACTCAAGAAGGAGGGCACGCTGGGAATCGTCCCTCCGGTCATTCTCTCTGGCTCGAATCAGGATATGCGCAATCCGGGAAATTTCGTCGCGCTTATGAACACGGTCCAGGAGGCCGGCGTGGAGAGCCATTTTCAATACCTCGGATTCATCCCCTATGATCATGTGATTGGCCTCGCGGCATGCTGTGAGGCGCTCGTCAATCCGTCGCGCTTTGAAGGCTGGTCCACGCCGATAGAGGAAGCCAAGGCGGTTGGCGCGCCGCTTATGCTGTCAGACATTCCCATTCATCGCGAGCAGGCGCCTGATGCCCAGTTTTTCGATCCAATCTCGAGCGAAGCCGCGGCAAAGCTGTTGCTTGAGATTGCCCGACGCCCCTACCTTGCCCGCGCATCGCTTGACAATTTAATCGTCGAGCAGAACCGCCGCTTGGACAATCATGCTGCCTGCCTGCTCGAAGCCGTAAGAGCAGCTGTCCGCCGTCCGGGATGCAATTGACATGGCGATGATGGGATTCTCCAACTCCGGCACAGCCCTTAGCGCGCCCGCAGCGCTGATCGTCCTGGGCGTTGCTCTGATCGGCAATAGCTCGAACTGGAATGCGAGCGCGAATTCAGAGGCACCCAGCCCCTGCGTCGCGTACGGCGATTCGATCGATGTTACTGACTTTGGCGCCAGAGGCGACGCAATGAGCGACAATGTCCAGGCATTCAAAGAAGCCATTGCGTACGCATCCAAATGCTCCGTGGCTACAATTACAGTGCCTGCGGGCACGTACGAATTCATTCCACGAGGACCGGAAGCAGGAATCTATCTGGGATCGAATCTTTCGCTGCGGGGCGATGGTGCCGGAAGAACGATCCTGAGCGTATCGGATCGCAACGCGAACTCGAACTTTGCCAGCTTATTCTGGGCACGAAACCAGGACAATATCTCGATCTCCGGGATCACGTTCGTCGGCAACAATGTCCCGATCTATGACGGCAACGGCCGAGCGCTGAATAGTTACGGGTCGGCGCTGATAATCGCGATCGACTCCGGTGACAGTATGCCGGAGTTGGGGACGCCGCGCGATCTCGCTCACTTCATCGTAGAGGACTGCAGCTTCAGGAATTTTAACGCTGCCGCATGGATCTCGGTCATTAACTACAGTACAACGTTTAAAATTGACGATGTCAGATTAATTGACAACGAATTCGTGAGCTACGAGAAAAATGCAGTCAATCCATCCAGCGTCGGGTATGTTTCTAACGCGATCTCAATAATGGGATCGATGACGAGTGCTGATGGACTGGTCACGAAAATTGTAGTTTCGGGCAACTCCATCAATGCGAGGTATATCAAGGGCGGCATCGCAATCTGGTCGGGTGTCCTGGGCGCCACGATTGAGGGAAACACCATCGTGGATGCGGGCTCGGCGGCATATATCCCAAATAATAGGGGGGCATATGCAATCAATGTATATAACAACGCCTATTATCATGATGCCGCGCACGCGGATGGCGCGCCGATGGGCGGGACCAGACCCGACGACGTGCACATCAAGGGCAATAATATCCTGCACCCGAGATCATGCGGTGTATACGTGGCCTCCGCGGGTCGGGTATGGATAGTAGACAACGTAATATCCGGTCAATCGGATCCTGAGTATGAAAGTTTGCCAAAGGGCGCCATCGCGGTATCTCAGCCGAGCGACGCGGTCGTGACGGGCAATAAGATCTCTTCGAGCTTTATTGGCCTGGCGTTCTATCGGGGCAACCACGGCGTAATCCGCTCGACCGGCAACACTGTCGATAACGTAATGCCGCGGGGATTTGCGATCTATCCGGCGCGCTGACGAGTTTGCTGTCACACCGCTGCTACATGTCGCGTCCTCACGATTTCAGTCGCACCGTTCAGGAGCATTCACGGGCGTGAAAGTGTCAATTATCACCGCGGTACGAAATGGTGAAGCCACCATAGGTACGACACTTAGCTCGATAATGCTTCAGACCTATCCGGACATTGAACATCTCATCGTCGACGGCGCGTCAACGGACCGGACGCTGCAGGTGATCCAGGCTGCCGGCAGCCACGCAACGCGAGTGATAACGGAACCTGATCGCGGTGTCTATGACGCGTTCAACAAGGGGCTTGGTCTCGCGACCGGAGATGTGGTTGCGTTTCTAAACAGCGGGGATTCCTATGCATTCCCCGCGGTGGTTGAACGCATGGCGGTGGAGCTGACCCGAACCGGGGTCGACGCGGTATTCGGTGACCTGGTCATCGTAGACGCCGGTGATGCGCGCAGGGTGATTAGAAGGTATCGCTCGTCGCGCTTCAAGCCCTCGCGGGTCGCCTATGGGTTTATGCCGGCGCACCCGACCCTGTTTATGCGTCGACGAGTGTATGAGGACTATGGCGGCTACGATCCGAGTTACCGAATAGCCGGGGATTTCGAACTCGTGGCTCGAGTGTTCACTAAAGGCCGGATCACCTATTCATACGTTCCTGAGGTGCTGGTTAGAATGCCGCGCGGCGGGTTGAGCACCAGCAGTCCTCTGAGCAACTGGACCATAACCCAGGAGATGCATAGGGCCTGCAGGCAAAATGCAATTGCGACTAATGTTCTCAAGCTGTTGCTGCGATTTCCAATCAAGTGGACCGAGCTTTGGAGCGTGGGTAATCTGAAGGCCGGCGTGACTTCCATTGACTAGCGCATTCCAGATCAGGCGGACATGACGGTCAGCGGTATCGTTCTAGTCACCGGTGCCACTGGCTTTGTCGGCAGTCACTTGCTGTCGGGTCTGTCCGGCAGCCGGGTCAGGGTTGCGCTACGGGCTGACGGGCCGAACCGGCCGCCCGATTGTGAAACCGTTTGTATTGGAGATGTGAATCGTCGAACTGACTGGGCGCAGGCGCTGGCTGGTGTCCACACCGTTGTGCACATGGCGGCACACGTGCACGTGATGAAGTCGACCGCTAATGATCGCCGGCAGTTTTACGAGGTCAATGCGTTGGGAACCGAACGTCTGGCACTTGCTGCCGCAGAATCTGGAGTCAAACGATTCGTTTTTCTCAGTACCATCAAGGTGAACGGTGAGCGGACCACGGATAGACCGTTCAACGCCATGGACGCGCCGCACCCCGAAGATGACTATGGCATTTCCAAATGGGAAGGAGAACAGCGACTGTTTCGCGTAGCTGAGAGATTTGGCATGGGCGCGGTCGTTCTGCGGCCAACATTGGTCTACGGGTCGGGAGTTCGGGGCAACTTCCTGAAGTTACTATCTTTGGTCTACAAACGCGTACCGCTGCCATTTGGATCGATTGCCAATACGCGCAGCATGCTGAACGTCTGGAACCTTTGTGACCTGATTGTACGGATAGTGCAATTTCCGGCGATGACTTCAGGTGTATTTCTGGCGTCTGATGGCGTGGACTTGTCGACGCCGGAGTTGATAAGGCGTGTTGCGGCGGCGATGAGTCGCACGGCGATACTGCTGCCGGTGCCGGCGAACATACTCAAGCTAGCCGGCGCAATGACTACCATGGGTTCCAGCATTCAACGACTCTGCAATTCCCTGGCAGTTGACATGACTTCCACCCGTGCGGCGTTTGACTGGACGCCGACTGTATCGGTCAATGAAGGGCTACTCCTGACCTCGCGCTGGTATCTTGATCAAGCGTGAGTATATTTCCGAGCGGCTGTTACGGGTGCCCCTGGACTGTCGATGCGAGGTGCTGGCAGGATAGGTGCCGCCCGCGCGCGCCGCAAGAGAGAATCGTTCTCATTCAAGACTTGACGGACCGAATCGAATCAGCGCAGGCGTCTCCGGGAATGCAAGTTAGCGCAAACGAGAGAGCAGCGACGAAACAAGCTGCGGCCGGGCGCCTGGTTGACACCAAGTTGCGGAGCGGGGGACACATTGCAATCTAACGTCGTTCTAGTAGCTGTCGCGGTGCTGGCGCTTTCGGCCGTACTAACCAGGCTCGTGCTTATGCTTGCCCCACGGCACGGTATGCTCGACCTCCCGAATGCGCGTAGCTCGCATACTGCGCCAACTCCCCGTGGAGGCGGCGTCGCTATAGTGATTGCCTCCGCACTTGGGCTGACGCTATTGGGTGTACTCGGCGCCGTGCAATTCGACCTGATGGTTACCCTCCTGGGCGGGGGCGTCGCCGTGGCGTTGGTCGGGTTCCTGGATGACCGTCACCGGCTGTCTGCATTCGTCAGGCTGCTGGTCCATTCGGCTGCCGCTCTTTGGGCCCTGATCATGCTTGGCGGTCTTCCGCCGATCCAAATGGGCGACCATCTGCTGCGCTTCGGATGGGGCGGATTCGTGCTTGGGATCCTGGCAATCGTCTGGGCGCTCAATCTTTTCAACTTCATGGACGGAATCGACGGCATTGCGGCGACGGAGGCGGTGTTTGTGCTCGGGGCTGGCGCACTGCTGTCCGACACTTCTGCTGCTGGCGTTTCGACCTCCAACGGTGCGGTCGTCATTGCCAGCGCAAGCCTGGGCTTTCTGGTGTGGAACTGGGCACCTGCAAGAATCTTCATGGGAGACGTTGGCAGCGGCTACCTCGGCTATGTTATTGCGGTTCTGGCGATCGCCAGCGCACACGACGATCCCACGGCGCTGCTTGCGTGGCTGATCCTTGGCGGCGTGTTTTTCAGCGACGCTACGGTCACGTTGATCCGCCGCGTGATTCGCCGGGAACGCGTGTATCAGGCTCATCGAAGCCACGCCTATCAATGGCTCGCTCGCCGCTGGCGCAGCCACAGCCGCGCCACGATCGCCATCATGGCTATCAATTTCTGCTGGCTGCTGCCGTGTGCGCTGTTCGCGGTCCGGCACGCACCTCTAGCCGGATGGACCACGGTCGTAGCGCTGGCACCAGTCGTGCTACTGGTAGTTTTTACAGGTGCCGGCCGCGCTTAAGCGTGAGACAAATGGAATGGAAAATAAAGGCGTTTGGCAGGGGATTCGAGGATAGTGAATGATATCAAATGGTCCGGATCGGGCCAAATCGGAAACGCCAGTGCTGGCGGCAAGTCAACCCTGACCTGGATTGGGCGTTCATTGGCACTAACCAACACTCACGCAGGGATCGGATCGCAGTCTCGTATTCATGCTAGGCAAATTTAGGCTTGGCGCAATACCCAGAGAATTCAATGTGCTGTACCATGCATAATGTGAAAAGTGTCGCAGGCCGCGTATTGGGTAGGCAGCACATTGGCGGTCCCGGCGCTCGATGTGTGGCGCCCCAATCTTAAGCCCTTGGTCAGATAGAGGCGGCTAGTGCAAGAAACGAACGGCACCTTGGTTTCGACGGTTTCCGGTGCGCTTATTTCGTTGTCTCGCCGATCCAAGCGCCTCATCATGGTCGGCGCCGACGCCGTCATGCTGCCGACGGCGCTCTGGGCCGCGCTGGTGCTCAAATTCGATCGCCTGAGCTTTTCAGTCGCTGATCACTGGGACCTGTTTCTGGTCGGCACCGGGGCGGCGATCCTGATCTTCTCAATTCTTGGACTGTATCGGGCGATCATTCGTTTCATCGGCCCCCAGGCAATGGTCGTGGTCGTCGTCGGCATTGTGCTGTCGGCGGGCACGCTCGCGGTCTATGACCGCATGCACGAGCAGAGCCAAATCCCATTGTCGGCACTGGCGATCTATGCGGCGCTGGCGCTGCTGTATCTGGCCGCGAGCCGCTTTATCGTGCGCTACATGTTTTACTATGGCCTCAACGGTCATGCGGAGGCCACCCGCGTCGCAATCTACGGCGCCGGTGACGCCGGCGCGAAGCTGTCATCGGTGCTGCGCGGAGGACCTGATTTTGAACCGGTCGCGTTCATCGACGACAAGCGAGCTCTGCGCGGAAGCCGCATCAACGGCATCAAGGTGTTCGATCCGGCCGAGCTGCCGGCGCTCGTCAAGGAATTGCGAATCGGGCGCGTATTGTTGGCGATGCCGGCGGCCAGTCGCAGACGCCGGCGCGAGATCCTGGAAAGACTCGAGCCGCTCGGGGTGCACGTGCAATCCCTGCCGGATCTGTCAGAGATCATATCCGGCAAGGCGCGCATCGACGAACTTCGCGAGGTCGACGCAGGGGATCTGTTGGGGCGCGACGCCGTGCCTCCTGATCCGGCCCTGTACGATCGCTCGATTCGCGGTCGATCGGTCATGGTCACCGGTGCCGGCGGTTCGATCGGATCGGAGCTGTGTCGGCAGATCCTGCGCTGTTCACCGCACCGCCTGGTGCTGTTTGAGATGTCGGAGATCGCGCTGTACCAGATCGAGCGCGAGCTTATCGAGACGGCGCGTACCCTTAAATGCCCGACTGAAATCGTGCCGCTGCTCGGAAACGCACATCACCGGCCTCGACTGCGCGAAGTTTTGTCGGCGTTCGGTGTACAGACCGTGTATCACGCCGCGGCCTACAAGCACGTGCCGATCGTCGAGCACAACATTATCGAGGGCATACACAACAATGTGATCAGCACCTGGTACGCCGCGGAGGCGGCGCTCGAGACCAACGTCGACACGTTCGTGCTCGTCTCCACCGACAAGGCGGTCAATCCTGCCAATGTCATGGGGGCCACGAAGCGCTTTGCGGAACTGGTGCTTCAGGCGCTGCAGCAGCGCTCGAGGCATACGCGCTTCTGCATGGTGCGCTTTGGCAATGTGCTGGCGTCCTCGGGCTCCGTGGTGCCGCTATTTCAGGAGCAGATCCGCGGCGGTGGACCGGTTACCGTGACCCATCCGGACGTCATGAGATATTTCATGACGATACCTGAGGCGGCACAATTGGTGATCCAGGCCGGAGCCATGGCCACGGGCGGTGACGTGTTTGTGCTGGACATGGGGCAGCCGGTTCGCATCGATGACCTGGCCCGGCGGCTGATCAGCCTGATGGGGCTGACGATCCGCGATCAAAGCAACCCCGACGGCGACATCGAGATCAACTACATGGGCCTTAGAGCCGCTGAAAAGCTGTTTGAAGAGCTACTGATCGGGGCCAATGTCGCGGGGACCGAGCACCCGAAGATCATGCGCGCCATTGAGCATTGCCTGCCCTGGGAGAAGACCAAGCAGATCCTGGATGAGTTGTTGGTCGCGCTGGCGAGCTTTGACTGCCCGCGAAGCATGGCATTGCTGTCCGACGCGGTTGCCGAGTATCCGCGCCGGCGCAATATCCGCGATTATGTGTGGACCAGTAAGACGCCGGCAGCCTTCGGGGACGACGATCGCAAAGTTACCGAATTCGCCGCCAAGCGCCGCTCTCCGGAAAGCGGCGCGCGTGCCTCCGAGAGCAATCCGCGCATCTTATAAAGCCCGACCGGGAGCTCGGAGCCGCGTGCTTTGCAAGCAATTGTTGCGACGCAGCAATGAGCAATGACTTGCGGATCTGCCGACGACAGTGACAGCAAGCCCGGTGCATCTGAAGCAGCGTCGCCCGGCGGCACTCATCGGGCCGGCGCTGTCGATGGCAGATATGATTGCCGGGCTGCGGCCCTGCCCGGGCCAGGCAGGGGTGCCGATTTGAATCAGTTGAAGCAGCGGCTGCAAGGCGCGCGCATCCTTGTAGTCGGGGATGCCATGCTCGACCGCTACCTGTACGGCAGCGTTGATCGTATCTCGCCCGAGGCACCGGTGCCGGTCGTGCGAGTCACGCGCCAGGAGGAGCGACTCGGCGGCGCGGCCAACGTCGCCCTGAACATCAAGTCGCTCGGTGCACAGGCGACGCTGATCACTGTGGTGGGCGATGACGAGCCCGCGCATCGATTGCAGCAGCTGCTGCAGGCCCAGGGCGTCGAGGTGCTGCTCGGCCGCGACGCCAAGCTGCACACCAGCGTCAAGCTGCGCGTCATCGGGCGCGCGCAGCAGTTGCTGCGGGTGGACTTCGAGGACCCACCGGACCATGAAGTGTTGTCCAATATGCTGGCCGACTTCGAGCGCGTGGTGGCAGGCTATGGGGCGGTGCTGTTTTCCGACTATGGCAAAGGCGGGCTGACCCACATCGCACGCATGATCACCTGGGCGCGAGCGGCGGGAAAGATAGTGCTGGTGGATCCGAAGGGCATCGACTACAGCCGCTACGCTGGAGCGAGCGTCCTGACGCCGAACCTTGCCGAACTGACCGAGGTGATCGGCGGCTGGAGCAGCGAGGCTCAGCTGCTCGAAAGGGCGCAGGCGCTGCGCGAACGCCTGGACGTCGACAACCTGGTGCTGACGCGCAGTGAACAGGGCATGTCGCTGTTCGACGCTGCAGGGCATTTGCACGTTCCGGCGCAGGCGCGCGAGGTGTTCGACGTCACGGGCGCCGGTGATACCGTGATCGCCACCCTGGCGGCGATGCTGGCCGCCGGGGTGAGCGTGCGCGATGCGCTGCCGGTTGCGAATCGCGCCGGCGGAATTGTAGTCGGCAAGTTTGGCACCGCGAGCGTCAGCTACGAGGAACTGTTCGCATGAGAGTGGTGGTGACCGGGGCCGCCGGGATGATCGGCAGCAATGTAGTGCACGCACTCACTGCCGCCGGCGCAGATGCCATCATTGCGGTCGACGACCTTCACGATGGACAGAAATTCCGCAACCTGCTGGGCGCGGGCATCAGCGACTATTTCGACCAGGAGGAGTTCTACGGGCGTTTCGCCCGCCGCGAACTGGGCAAGGTGTCGGCCGTGTTCCACCAGGGTGCGTGTTCGGACACGATGCAACACGATGGCCGCCTGATGCTGCGCAATAACTACCGCTGCTCGAAGGATCTGCTCGACGCCTGCCAGGTGCAGGGCATACGGCTGATTTACGCCTCGTCCGCAGCCATCTATGGCAGCAGCACGACCTTTCGGGAGCAGCCGCAATTCGAGCGACCGCTCAATGTCTACGGTTACTCCAAACTGCTGTTCGACGACGTGGTGCGGCGCATGTTGCCCAGCGCAACGTCGCAGGTGGTCGGATTACGCTATTTCAACGTCTATGGCCCGCGCGAGCAGCATAAAGGCCGTATGGCGTCGGTCGCATTCCATCATTTCAACCAGTATCGCGACAGCGGCAAGGTGCGGCTGTTCGGCGAATATGGCGGCTACGCACCCGGACAACAGGCGCGCGATTTCATTCATGTCGACGATGTGGTGGCGGTGAACCTGTGGTTCCTCGCTCACCCACAGTGCCGCGGCGTCTTCAATCTGGGAACCGGGCGCGCCCAGGCATTCAACGAGGTGGCACATGCGACCGTGAATGCCTGTCGCGCGCAGCACGGGGAAGCTGCGCTGACGCTCGAGCAGCAGGTCAGGCAGGGGATCGTGGAATATATTCCCATCCCGGAGGCACTGGTGGGCAAGTACCAGTGCCACACCCAGGCCGACCTGAGCGCACTGCGCGCGGCGGGCGTCGATCACCATTTCGCGGACGTGGCCGGCGGCGTGAGGCGCTACGTGGAATGGCTGAGCGCCACTGCGTCGGCCTGAAAGCAAGTCAATCGCCGATGGCAAGCATTCCGCAGTCGCTGCTCGACAAGATCATTGCGCCGGCCGACATCGGCCGGCACGACTGGAACGGCGCGCGGCCGATGGTGTTTACCAACGGGGTGTTCGACCTGCTGCATGTCGGCCACGTGGCGTATCTGGCCGCCGCCCGCGCTCTGGGCGCGACGCTGTTGGTCGGCGTGAATAGCGACGGCTCGGCGCGGCAACTGGGTAAGGGGCCGGAGCGGCCGCTGAACAGCGAGCGCGACCGTTCGCTGGTGATCGCCGCGCTGCAGAGCGTCTCGTACGTCACGTTGTTCGAGGAAGCCACCCCCTGCGAGTTGCTGTGTCGCTGCCGACCCGACCTGTACGTCAAGGGCGGGGACTACGACATCGAGGCGCTCGAGGAGACGAGACTGGTGAGAAGCTGGGGCGGGCGCTCGCTGGCGATGCCGCTGCTGTCCGGCTACTCGACCACGGCGCTGGTGCGGCGCATTCGTGGCCATGAGTGAATTTCCCTGAGGCGATGAGCGCGATCGACACGGATGGCTCGCGGTCGGGCCGCAAGGCGGCGTTTGTCGATCGCGACGGCGTGATCAACGTCGAGACCGGGTTTCTGCACCGGGTCGAGGACTTCCAGTTCCTGCCGGGCGCTGTCCAGGGCCTGCTGCGGCTGCAGGCGGCGGGCTACCTGCTGGTGGTGATCACGAATCAATCGGGCATCGCGCGCGGTCTCTACACCGAAGCCGACTACCTGCGGCTCACGGCCCACATGCAGGGGCTGCTGTCGGCGGCTGGTGTAGAGCTCAGCGCCGTGGAGTACTGCCCGCATCTGCCCGACGCCCGGATCGCACGCTATCGCGTCGACTGCGACTGCCGTAAACCGCTGCCCGGTATGCTCACGCGCGCCGCGGCCGCTCTGAACATCGAGCTGGCGACGTCCATCCTGGTGGGCGATCGGGCCGCCGATATCCAGGCCGGACGCAGCGCCGGCGTGGGTCGCTGCTGGCTGGTGCGCAGCGGCGCGGCGCTGAGCCAGGCGGACATTGAACTCGCCGACGCCGTATTCGACGACCTCGCGCACTGCGCGCGAGCATTGCCTGGCTGATAGGGCGCCGGGCAAATGTTGCGCGATTGCCGTGCCATAATCGAGCGCCGTGAACCGGCGCCCTAGGACTTGAGGATATCGTGAGCAAATGCGCATTGATTACCGGTATCACCGGCCAGGACGGTGCCTACCTGGCGGAGTTCCTGCTCGATAAGGGCTACGCCGTGCATGGGGTGAAGCGTCGGGCGTCGTCGTTCAACACCGATCGCATCGATCATCTGTATCACGATCCGCACGCGGAGGGCAGCAAGCTGTATCTGCACTATGGCGACCTGACCGACGCCACCAACCTGATTCGCATCGTGCAACAGACCCAGCCCGACGAGATCTACAATCTCGCGGCCCAGAGCCACGTCGCGGTGTCGTTCGAAACCCCTGAATACACGGCCAATGCCGATGCGCTCGGGACGCTGCGGATCCTGGAGGCGATCCGCCTGCTCGGTCTGGGAGAAAAGACCCGCTTCTACCAGGCGTCCACCTCGGAGATGTTCGGCAAGGTACACGAGACGCCGCAGCGCGAGACCACCCCGTTCTATCCGCGCTCACCGTACGGCGTGGCCAAGCTGTACGCGTACTGGATCACGGTGAACTATCGCGAGGCCTACGGCATGTACGCCTGTAACGGCATCCTGTTCAATCACGAATCGCCGATCCGGGGCGAGACCTTCGTGACGCGCAAGATCACCCGCGGCCTGGCGCGCATCCGCGAAGGACTGGAGCAGTGCCTGTACCTGGGCAACCTCGATTCGCGGCGCGACTGGGGTCATGCCCGCGACTACGTGCGCGCCCAATGGCTGATGCTGCAGCAGAGCGCGGCCGAGGACTTCGTCATCGCGACCGGCGAACAGCACTCGGTGCGCGAGTTCATCGAGCGTGCCGCTGGCCACATGGGCATGCAGATCGAATGGCGCGGCTCGGGTGTCAACGAGCAGGGCGTGGATGCGAACAGCGGTCGCGGCGTCGTGAAGATCGATGCACGCTATTTCCGCCCCACCGAGGTGGACACGCTGCTGGGGGATCCGTCCAAGGCACGCACGCACCTCGGCTGGAAAGCGGAGATTTCATTCGAGCGCCTGGTGCAGGAAATGGTCGACTCGGACCTGGAGATCGCACGGCGCGATGCGCTGGTGGCACGCGAGGGCTTCAAGACCTATCGCCACCAGGAATGAGCGCAGCCGGGAATGGCCGCTGACAGCGCTGACCCGATACCGGCTCGGCGCCAAAAAAAAAGCCCGGAGCAATCCGGGCTTTTTTTCCGCAAAAGCGGTGCTTACCAGCGACCGCCGCCGCCGCCACCGGAATTACCCCGGTAGCCGCCGCCGCCGCCGCCGCCGCCCGGACGACCGCCGCCACTGCGGGGCTTGTCCTGGGCCTCGTTCACACGAAGCGGGCGACCGCCCATATCCTGACCGTTGAGGTTCTGGATCGCGCGTGAGGCATCCGACTGACTCATCTCGACGAAGCCAAAGCCGCGCGGGCGGCCGGTTTCGCGGTCAGTCGGCAGCGAGACCGACTCGACGGTGCCGTGCTGTGAAAACAGCGCGCGGATATCCGCCTCGCTGGCAGTGAAGGGCAGGTTTCCAACATAGATCTTGGCCATGATTGACTCTCTCGAAAGTACATCTCTAAGGAGGTTTCGGGCGGGAAAATGTTTGTGCCCTAACGCTCCACTCGGCAGGCACGTTCACCAGGTCTAGAGAGAGGGTGTCTCGCCGGCCATCGAACGGAGTCCTGTCACCTGATCGCAGGCAGTTCGGCTCGGACTCATCGCGCCTTGGACGGCGCACGGGGCGATACGGACGTTGACGATCGGCGCATAGCCTACCACGGGTCCGCTGCTTCGTCTCTAGCGTTGTTTATGCCCGCATTTTACCTAAAACAGGGGTGGCCAGCAGCCACTGCGAGGTACCGGGCGCGCCCGGACGGTTGCCTGATAAGCGGTAACATGAGTGCATCAGTCGCACTGGTTGCGGCCGGCCGAAGCCGATACCCTTTCGGCGCATGAGTGCCAGGCACGCGGGCAAGATCGTAGCCATCACCGGCGCGGCGGGCGGCATCGGCCAGGCGATCGTGTGCAGGCTGGCGCACGAGGGTGCGCGCGTGGCGATTGCCGATATCGCCGACTGTGCCGAGACGATCGAGCTGGCCCGCCAGGCGGGCGGCGAAGCCAGCGGTTTCAAGGTTGACATCGGCAGCTGGGAACAGATGCGCGGTTTCGCCGATCAGGTACGCGCGCGCTATGGCGCCGCGTTGATCGCGGTGCACTGTGCGGCATTGCAGTTCATGAGTGCGTTCGAGGAGCTCAGCACGGAGCAGTGGCGCGCGACCCACGAGGTCAATGTGCTCGGCGGCTTTCATCTCGCGAAGGCGTTTTTGCCGGCAATGAAGCTCGAGCGCTGGGGCCGCATCGTGATGGTCGCCTCGTCGAGCTTTTTTGCGCCGCCGCCGCGCATGACGCACTACATCTCGAGCAAGGGCGCGCTGTACGGCCTGGTTCGGGGACTGGCAGCCGAGGTGGGCGAGTTCGGCATTACCGTCAATGCGCTGGCGCCCGGACTGACCCGCACCCGCAATGCCATCGCCGGTGTGCCGCCGGCGCATTTCGCTGCCGTCATGAAGCATCAATCGATCAAGCGCAGCGGCGAGCCGGAGGATCAGGCAGCGGCGATCTCCTTCATGGTATCGGACGATGCCGGCTTCATGAGCGGTCAGACCATGCTGGTGGACGGGGGCGAGGGGCACGTCTGACTGGGGATACTCCTTGTTCCTTCTGGCGACGCCGGACGCCGCGCACCTATAATTATCGACTACCCTAATATCGGCCAGACGCAGCCGAGCCGCGCAGCAGAGCAACCGCTTCCCATGGCAATCACCTTCAAACTGGCTACGTTTTCGGCCGCGGGCTGCACCCCGTTCGGCGCCCTGGTGGTCGCCGAACGCGCGATCGCGTTCAGCGCCGTGCAGGCCTTTGCGGCGCGCGCGGGCCTCGACTTTCACAGCGACGGCAGCACGTTGTCGGTGCTGGATGAATGGCAGCGTAACTATCCGACGCTGCAGCGTGTGGCGCAGACGATCGGATCGGGGGCGGACCCGGGGCTGCAGCGGGCGATGGCGCCGGTCGAGGCGCTGCAGCTGCACCCCCCGGTGCGCTCGCGCAACATCATCTGTTCCGGCGCCAACTACTTCAAGCACGTGGTCGATATCGTGGTGGCGCAGTTGCGGCCCGAGACCGAGGGCATGACGCCGGAACAGCGGCGAGAATTTGGCGTCAAGAAAATGACCGACCGGCGGCTGCACGGCACGCCGTTTTTTTTCATCAAGGCCAACTCGACCATGATCGGTCCGCACGACACCGTGACGCTGCCGCCGGACGTGAGCAGCATGGACTGGGAACTGGAACTGGGGGTGGTGATCGGAAAACGGGCGCGCTTTGTCAGCCGCGAGGCTGCCCTGCAGTACGTGGCCGGTTACATGGTGGTCAACGACCTGACCATCCGCGAGCGTGTGAACCGCAGCGACATGCAGGAGATGGGCATGGACTGGGTGGGGTCGAAGTGCGCACCGAGCGCGCTGCCGACCGGGCCGTACCTGGTGCCGGCGCAGTTCGTCGGCGATCCGCAGCGGCTGCATATCACGCTCAAGCACAACGGCCGCGTCATGCAGGATGAGGGTACCGACGACATGATCTTCTCCTGCGCACGCCTGATCGAGACATTGTCGAGCTTCATGGTGCTGCAGCCGGGCGACCTGATCTGCACCGGATCGCCCTCGGGCAACGGCATCCATCACGGCGTGCTGCTCAAACCCGGCGATGTCATGGAAGGCACGGTCACCGGACCGCTCGTGGGGCTGGGCACGCAGCGCAATACCTGCGCGGCGGAAGCGCTTTGACCGCCAGCAGCCGTGGCAGACCCATGACCAGCCGCAACCCGCTCATCGGCTGGCAGCTCGAGCGCGCCAGCGTTGGCAGCGTCGGCCGCGACCTGCAGCGCCCGGAATGCATCCTGGCCGAGCGCGATGGCACGCTTTGGAGTGCCGATGCGCGCGGCGGCGTGATGCGCATAAATCCTGACGGCAGCCAGCAACTCATCGCCCAGACGGTCGATACGCGCTTCGGCGCCGCAGCCGCCACCAGCGAGCGCTACATGTTGCAGGGTACGCTGCCCAACGGGCTCGCATTTGCGGACAACGGCGATTTCCTGATCGCGAACTTCGGCACCGATTCGCTCGAACGCATGACGCGCGGCGGCGAGAGCCGCGTTCTGTATACGCACATCGACGGCACGCCGCTTGGCAAGGTCAACTTCGTGCTGCGCGACTCGAGGCAACGCATTTGGCTCACGGTCACCACGCGCGCGAAACCCTGGACCCGATCGATCAACGAGAAGCTCGCCGACGGCTATGTCGCGCTGATCGATGAGCGTGGCATCCGCATCGCGGCCGACGGTTTCGTCGGCACCAATGAGATACGCCTGGATGCGAACGAGCAGTGGCTGTACGTGGTGGAGAGCAATGCGCGGCGCATTTCGCGCCTGCGCCTGCACGGCGATGGCCGCCTGACGGACCGCGAAGTCTACGGGCCGTCGCAGCTCAAGGGCATTCCCGACGGTTTTGCCTTCGACGCCATCGGCAACCTGTGGATGACTTACGTGATCTCGGACCGGATCGCCGCCATCACTCCGGCCGGTGACGAGCTGATCCTGTTCGAGGATGCCGATGCGGCCAGAGTGAACGAGTTCGATCGACACTTCTTCGCCGGCACGGTCACGCCGGAGGTGATGATGGCCTGCGGCGGCACGCTGGCGCCGTGGACCGCCAGCCTGACCTTCGGCGGCCCGGACCTGCACACGCTCTACATCGGCAGCCTGCGCGGTACCACGATACCGTACCTGCGCTCGCCGGTGCCCGGCCTGCCGATGGTGCATTGGAACGAGAGCTACAAGCGAGGTCCGACATGATTCTGGAAGTTGCGGTGCTGACTATCGCCCCGGCGCACAAGACGCAGTTCGAGAGCGCATTCACCGAGGCGCGTAAGCTGATATCGGCGATGCCGGGTTTCGTCTCGCACCAGCTGCATCGATGTATCGAGACCGATGGCCGCTACCTGCTGCTGGTGCAGTGGCTCACGGTCGAGCACCACATGGTGGGTTTTCGCGGCTCGCTGCAGTTCCAGCAGTGGCGGGCGCTGCTGGGACCGTTTTTTTCCGCGCCGCCCGCGGTCGAGCATTACCTGGCCGTGAGCAAAGGAGATGCGCAATGATTCGTTACCTGAAGAGCGGACAAACGGCCGAAGCCGCCGCCGGCAGGCAAGCCGAGGTCAGGAAGAGCGTGGAGGCGATCCTGGAGAATATCGCCGCCAACGGCGAGCAGGCGGTGCGCGAGTATTCGCAGAAGTTCGACCACTGGTCGCCGGCCAGTTTCCGCCTGAGCGAGCAGCAGATCGAGGCCTGCCTTGCGGTGGTGCCCGAGCCGGTCAAGCGCGACATCGAATTTGCGCAGGCGCAGATCCGCAATTTCGCGCTGGCGCAGAAATCGACGCTGTGCGATATCGAAGTGCAGACGCTGCCCGGTGTGGTGCTGGGCCACAAGAACATTCCGGTCAATAGTGTCGGCTGCTACGTGCCCGGTGGGCGCTACCCGATGGTGGCCAGTGCCCACATGAGCGTGGTGACCGCGAAGGCGGCCGGTGTGAAGCGTGTGATCGCAAGCGCGCCGCCGTTCGGCGGCGCGCCGCACCCGGCGATCGTGACAGCGATGCACATGGGCGGGGCGGACGAGATCTACGCCTTCGGCGGCGTGCAGGCGATCGCGGCGATGGCGCTGGGCACCGAGCACATCGCGGCGGTGGACATGATCGTGGGTCCGGGCAACGCCTATGTGGCCGAGGCCAAGCGGCAGCTGTTCGGCCGCGTAGGCATCGACCTGCTGGCGGGCCCGACCGAGACGCTGGTAATCGCCGACGACTCGTGCGATGCGCAGATGGCGGCGGTGGACCTGCTCGGCCAGGCCGAACACGGCCCGGGCAGCCCGGCGGTACTGCTGACCAATTCGGCGCGTCTGGCGCAGGAGCTGCCCGCGGCGATCGAGCAGGAGCTGTCCTGGCTGCCCACGGCGGACGTGGCGCGTGTCGCCTGGCAGAACTGCGGCGAGATCATACTCACCGACACGCTCGAGGAGATGGTGTCGCAGGCGCAGAGGATTGCCAGCGAGCACGTGCAGGTACTCACGCGCGACCCGGACTACTTCCTCGAGCGCCTGAGCAACTACGGGGCACTGTTTCTGGGGCCCAGGACCAACGTGGCGTTCGGCGATAAGGTGATCGGCACCAATCACACGCTGCCGACGATGAAGGCGGCGCGCTACACCGGCGGGCTGTGGGTAGGCAAGTTCATCAAGACCTGCACCTATCAGCGGGTACTGACCGATGAGGCCAGCGCGCTGATCGGCAGCTATTGCTCGCGGTTGTGCGCGCTGGAGGGCTTCGCCGGCCACAAGGAGCAGGCCGACCTGCGCGTGCGCCGCTACGGTAAGAACAAGGCAGCCTGAGGATGGCGGGCTCTGGCGCGACCGGCGCGGCGTTGCCGGTGGCACTGGTCGCCGGGGCGACCGGCGGCCTGGGCGTGCCGATCTGCAGCGCCCTTGCCAGCGCCGGCTTTCGCATCGCGGTGGGTTATCATCGATCGGCGACGGCGGCCGCGAAGCTTGCGGCCGAGCTGCCCGGCACGGGTCACTTCGCGCTGGTGGCGCCGGTGACCGACAGCGACGCACTGAGCGCGATGGCGGCGGAGCTTGCGCGGCGCTGCCAGCGCTGTGATGTGCTGGTGAACGCGGCGGGCACCACGCGCTTCGTGCCGCACGGCGATCTCGAGCAGCTCGACGATGCACTGTTCGACGCGATCTTCGCGGTCAACGTACGCGGCGCGTTCGCGGCGGTGCGGGCGCTCAAGCCGCTGCTGGAGCGCAGTGAGCTGCCCGGAGGCGGGGTGGTCATCAACCTGTCCTCGATCGCCGCCCTCACGGCAATGGGCAGCAACGTCGCCTATTGCGCCTCCAAGGCCGCGCTCGACAATATGAGCCGCTCGCTGGCACGTGCGCTGGCGCCGCGCATCCGGGTGGTGTCGGTGTCACCGGGGCTGGTGGATACGCCGTTCGTCAAGTCGCTCGATCAGGCCTGGCGCGATGAGCAGGCTGCGCGCACGCCGCTGCGCCGGCTGGCGCTGCCGGCGGAAGTGGCCCGGGCGGTCGTGGCCGCGGTGACGCAACTGACCTTCACCACCGGTGCCGTAATCGCCGTGGATGGCGGGCGGCCGCTCAGTTGAAGATTCCCCCTCAAGACACAGGAGACGGTTGGTGAAACTGGCGACGCTCCAGGGCGGCAGCATCGATGGCAAGCTGCTGGTGGTATCAAAAGATCTGTCGCGCGCGGTGGTAGCCGTGTCGATAGCCGCGACGCTGCAGCAGGCGCTCGAGACCTGGCAGGTCTGCGAGCCGAAGCTGCAGGCGCTGTACGCGGCGCTCAACGAGGGCCATGCCGCCGGCTCGTTCGCGCTCGATGTGACCCAGCTGGTGGCGCCGCTGCCGCGCGCCTGGCAGTGGCTCGATGCCTCGGCGTTTCACAGCCACGGCGATCTGATGGAACAGGTGTTTGGCCTCACGCCGCCGCCCGAGAAGCACACCCGGCCGCTGATGTACCAGGGCGGCAGCGACGATTTTCTCGGACCCGCCGCCGATGTGCCGCTGCCCTCGGAACAGGACGGCATCGACTTTGAGGGCGAAGTCGGGATCATCGTCGATCGCGTGCCGATGGGCACGCGCGCGGCGCAGGCCGGCGCGCACCTGAAGCTGCTGGTGCTGCTCAACGACTGGAGCCTGCGGGTGCTGGCCGGCAAGGACATCAAGACCGGCTTCGGTTTCGTGCAGTCCAAGCCCGCGACCAGCTTCGCCCCGGTGGCGGTCACGCCCGATGAGCTGGGAGACGCCTGGCGCGACGGCCGCGTGCGGCTGCCGATCCGGGTGTATTGGAACGGCAATGAGTTCGGCCATCCGGACTGCAGCGCGATGGGCTTCAGTTTCGAGCAACTGATCGAGCATGCCGCGGGCACGCGCAATCTGAGCGCCGGCACCATCATCGGCTCGGGCACGATCTCCAATCCGGACTACCGTAGCGTCGGCTCGGCGTGCATCGCCGAGCGCCGCGGGATCGAGCTGTTGGACCACGGCAGGCCGCGCACCGAGTACATGAAATTCGGCGATCGGGTGCGCATGGAGATGCTCGATGCCGGCGGCCATTCTATCTTCGGTGCGATCGATCAGCGTGTGGTGCCGGCGAAAGCACCATGAGGATCGCGTCGTGAGGATCCTGGTGGTCGGCGGTCAGGGCTTCATCGGCCAGGCACTGGTGGCGCGGCTGCGCGGCGGCGCGAGCATCGACGGCCGGGCGGCGTCGCTGATCACGGTGCTCGATCAGCGCATCGCCGATCGCATCGACGATGCGCGCCTGCGCTACGTCGAGGCCGATATCAGCGAGCGCTCGGCGCTCGAGCGCAGCATCGAGGGCGGCGTCGATTGCGTGTTTCACCTGGCGAGCGTGCCGGGCGGTGCGGCCGAGCGCGACTTCGAGCTCGGCATGAAAGTGAACCTGCACTCGACCCTGGGGCTGCTGGAGGCATTGCGACTGGCCGGGGGTACACCGAAGCTGGTGTTCGCGAGCAGCATCGGCGTCTATGGCGTGCCGATGCCGGGTGTGATCGATGAGCAGACGATACCGCTGCCTACCTTAAGCTACGGCGCGCAGAAGCTGATCGGAGAATACCTGGTGGCGGACTACGGCCGCCGCGGCCTGGTCGATGGCCGCTCGGTCCGCATCCCGGGCATCGTGGCGCGGCCGCCATCAAAGGGCATGCTGTCGCTGTTCCTGAGCGATCTGATACGCGAGCTGTCGGCTGGAAGGGAATTCGTTTGCCCGGTGGGGCCCGAGGGCATGAGCTGGTTCATGTCGCGACCGCGCATCGTGGACAACCTGATGCATGCCGCGCAGCTCGGCGCGCCGCAGATCGCCGCGCAGCGCACCTGGCTGCTGCCGGTGCTGCATGTGTCGATCGCATCGGTGGTGGCAGCGATCGCGCGGCGGCACGGCAGCGAGGTGCTACGCCGCGTGAGCTATCGCCCCGACCGAGCGCTGCAGGCGCAGTTCGCCAGCTACCCGCCGCTGCTGTGTCCGCGCTCGGAGGCGGCCGGCTTTCGCCATGACGGCAGCGTGGATGAGCTGGTGACACGCGCCCTCGAGCCGATCTGACCCATGGCCGCTACGCTGGTGCATTGCTGCGGATCGGGCGCCGGTGCGCGCGCGGCGCATGACACGCTGGCGCGCACCACGGGCACGGTACGCGGACGCCGGCGCACGCTGACCGTCGATATGCACTGCCACGCACTGACGCTTGCCGCCGAGCAGCTGGTGGCCGAGCGGCCGCAGAAACTCGCCGAGCGCGAACTGCAGCCGCGCATGCTGGGCAGGGAGAGTTTCGACTACACGGTCAACGTGATGCTCAAGGCGGCGTTGCCGAAACTGACCAGTCTGGCACTGCGCCTGCAGGACATGGACGCGATGGGCGTGGACATGCAGCTGTTGAGCCCGGCACCGAATCAGTATTACTACTGGGCCGATCCGCAGCTCGCGCGCCAGATCTGCCGCCTGATCAACGAGCACATCGCCGCGCTGGTGGCGCAGCACCCGGACCGGCTGGTGGGGCTGGGCAGCGTAGCGCTGCAGCACCCGGAACTGTCGATTGAGCAGCTCGAGCATGCGGTGCAGACGCTCGGACTGCGCGGCGTGGAGGTGTCGTCGATGGTGGACGGCCTGGAGCTGGCCGATCCGAAATTCGAGCGCTTCTGGGCGCGCGTCGAGCAGCTCGGCTGCCTGGTGTTCCTGCATCCGCTCGGCAGCTCGCTCGGGGAGCGGCTCAACCGACATTACCTGTCGAACAGCATCGGCCAGCCGCTCGAGACCGCGGTGGCGCTGTCGTACCTGATCTTCGGCGGCACGCTCGACCGCTACCCGGGCGTCAAGATCCTGGCCGCGCACGGCGGCGGCTACATCGCCTCGTATATCGGCCGTTCCGATCATGCCTGGCAGGTGCGGCCGGACGCGCGTGGCTGCCGGCGCGCGCCGAGCAGTTACCTGCACCAGATCTTCTTCGACAGCATCGTCTATCGCCCGGAGCAGCTGCGGCACCTGATCGCCGAGGTCGGAGCCGGCCAGGTGGTGGTCGGCACCGATTATCCCTACGACATGGCGGACCATGACGTGCATCGGCTGCTCGAAGCGGTGCCGGGCTTGAGCGATTCGGATCGCGCTGCCATCCTGGGCGGCAACGCGGCGCGACTGCTCAACCTGCCGCCGCGCGCGCCCGGCTAAGCTCGACCATCCTGCTCGACGGCGATGCGATCGGGCCTCACCGCGCCAGCGTCACGGTCCGACGCGCGGGTGCCGGCGCAGGCGCCGGCGCCGGAAATCGAGCAGCACCTCGCGCGCCGCATTGTGACCGGGCGCGCCGGTGACGCCGCCGCCGGGGTGCGTGCCTGCGCCGCACATGTACAGGCCCGGCAGTGGGCCGCGGTAGTCGCCGTGGCCGAGCACCGGTCGCGCCGAGAACAGCTGATCCAGGCTGAGCGCGCCATGGAAGATATCGCCGCCCACCAGGCCGAAGGTACGCTCCAGATCCAGCGGGCTCATGATCTGGCGAGCGAGTACCGCGGCCTTGAAGTTCGGCGCATGCGCATTGACGGTGTCGATCATCAGATCGGCAACTGTGTCGCGATGGCTGTCCCAGGACTCGCCGTTCGGAAGCTGCGGCGCGACGTGCTGGCAGAACAGGCTGGCGACGTGCTGTCCAGGCGGCGCGAGGCTGTCGTCGAGCGTTGACGGGATCAGCATCTCGATGATCGGCCGGGCCGACCAGCCGTGCAGGCGCGCATCGAAGTAGGCGCGCTCCATGTAGGCCAGGGTCGGCGCGATGATGATGCCGGCGGTGTGATGATCGGCAATCGCCTTGCCGGGCAGGCAGCGAAAATCGGGCAGCTCCGCCAGCGCGACGTTCATGCGGAAAGTGCCCGAGCCGCAGCGCCAGTGCTCGATGCGTTCGCGAAAGTCGGCCGGCAGCACCGCCGCATCCAGCAGTTTCAGGTACAGCAGCTTCGGATTGAGATTGGAGATCACGGCCGAGGCGCGAAATTCCTCGCCGGCGTCTGTCAGCGCGCCGACTGCGCGGCCGCGCTCGACCAGCACTTCGCGCACCGGCGCGCCGACACGGATGTCGGCGCCGCGCGCGCTCGCCGAGCGTGCCATGGCCTGCGTGATGGCGCCCATGCCGCCGATGGCGTGGCCCCACACGCCCTTCCTGCCGTTGACTTCGCCGAACACGTGATGCAGCAGCACGTAGGCCGAGCCGGGCGTGAATGGGCTGGCGTAATTGCCGACGATGCCGTCGAATCCATACACGGCCTTGATCGGATCGCTGTCGAACCAGCGATCCAGATAATCGCCGGCGGAGGTGGCGAACAGCTGCAGCAACTCGCGGCGCAGCGGCATGTCGAGTCCGGCGATGCACTTGCCGACGCGCGCGGCGCGCAGCAGCTCAGGCAACGCCTGGCGCCAGCCGCCCGCCACCACGTTCGGCGGCGTCTGCAGCACCAGCGCACGCAGCACGTCGGCGATGCGATCGAGCCTGGCGCTGTAGGCGTCGAGCCGCGCCGCATCGGCGCTCGAGAACTTGCCGACCTCGGCACGCGTGCGGCCGGCGCCGACGGCGAGGTAACGCCCATCTTCGGTCGGCAGGAAATTCGACAGCCGCCGCTCAACCACGCTGAGGCCGTGCGTGGGCAGGTCGAGGTCACGGATGACCTTGGGATTGAGCAGCGAGACGGTGTAGGCCGCCACCGAGTTGCGAAAGCCCGGATGAAATTCCTCGGTGACCGCCGCGCCGCCGACCACCTGGCGGCGCTCGAGCACAGTGACCGTCAGTCCCGCAGCCGCAAGGTAGCCTGCGCACACCAGCCCGTTATGGCCGCCGCCGATGATCAGCGCATCGCTATGATGTGCAGGCAAGGCCGCGGGCCCTCTTGAAAATTTGCGATGCGAGGAATTGCGGTGCCGCCGCCCTTGACGGGCATCTGAATGGTCATTCAATCTTGTCCAACGATCGTAAGCCAGCGCAAACGGGGCGGCAAGGGAGCTCATATACGCAATCGCAAGATCGGCCCGGTGCTGGCCACCGCGCTGGTCGCGAGCAACATGATCGGCTCGGGCATCTTCCTGCTGCCGGCGACGCTTGCGGCCGTGGGCAGCATCACCGTGGTCGGCTGGGCGATCGGCACCGTCGGTGCATTGTTGATTGCCACCATACTGGCCAAGCTCAGCCAGGTCGCGCCGCAGCCCGGCGGCCCGTGCGTCTATGCCGGCGAGGCGCTGGGGCCGTATTTCGGCTTCCAGGCCAATGCGCTCTACTGGCTGTCGTGCTGGATCGGCAACATCGCGATCGCGGTGGCGGCGATGGGCTATCTGGCGAGCTTCGTGCCGGCACTGACGCAGCCGCTGGCCGGCGCCTTCGCCACTGCCGGCTTCATCTGGCTGCTGACCGCGGTCAACATCCTGGGGCCGCGGCTGGTGTGCCAGGTCGAGTCGCTGGCGATCGTCATCGGACTGGTGCCGATCCTGCTGGTGGCCACCGGCGGCTGGTGGTATTTCGACGGCAAGCTGTTCGCGGATTCGTGGAACGTGCAGCATGAGCCGGCGATCCAGGTCATTCCGCAATCCCTGGTGCTGCTGTTCTGGGCCTTCACCGGGCTCGAGAGCGCCTCGATCGCCAGCGCGGTGGTGGAGAATCCGCGCCGCAACGTCGCGATTGCCACCGTCGGCGGCGTGCTGATCGCCGCGCTGGTGTATATCTCCTCGTGTACGGTGCTGATGGGCCTGATTCCGGCGGCCGATCTGGCACGCTCGAGCGCTCCGTTCGCCGATGCGGTCAGGGTGGTGCTCGGACCGGTCGCGGCGGCCTTCATCGCGCTCGCCGCGCTGACCAAGGCGACCGGAACGCTCGGCGGCTGGATCCTGTTGACCGCGCAGACCGGCAAGGCCGGGGCAGATCACGGCCTGTTCCCGGGCCTGTTTGGCCGTGTCGATCGCCACGGCGTGCCGGTGACCAGCCTGCTGCTGATGGCGGCAATGATGAGCATCGTGGTATTCGCGACCGTCTCGCCGACGCTCGGCGAGCAGTTCGGCGAGCTGATCGAGGTGTCGGTGATCTTCTGCATGATGCTGTACGTCTATGCCTGCATCGCGCTGCTGCTGTATCCGCGCTGGATTGCATCGGCCAGCTCGCTGGCGCGCTATCGGCCGATGGCCGCGCTGGCGCTGCTGTTCTGTGGCGTGGTGATCGGCTATGCCGAGCCTAAGCTGCTGCTGCTGAGTGCCGTCATGCTGCTGCTGACGCTGCCGGTGTACCTGCTGTTTGGCCGGCTGTGGATCCGGAGCGTGTGATGACGACACGGCTCGCTAGTGCTGTGCTTCGAGGTGCTGACGTGCAGCTTAGCTTTCGCGACGGGCGCCCCGATGTGACGCTGTCGCTGTTCTGGCTGCGCGATCACGATCCGAACGACGATGCGCTGCATCCGCAGACGCAGCAGCGTCTGATCGACACCTTCCGGATTCCGGCCGATATCGGCGCGCGATCAATCGAGGTCGCCGAGGATGGCCGCGCACTACACGTTCAATGGCTGGCGGACGGGCGCGTGAGCCGCTACGACGCACAGTTCCTTGCCGGCCTGCGCGCCGATCCGGAGACTCTGCCGGGCGAGCGCTCGCTGTGGGATGGCGCGGCCATCGCGGCCAATGTCCCGCAGGTCGGCTACGCCGCGCTGATGGCCGAGGACGCGGTGCTGCGGGAGTTTCTCGAGCAGCTCGATCGCTACGGCTTCTGCATGGTGGAGGACGTACCGGCGACGCCCGAGGCCACCATCGCCGTGGCGCAACGCGTTGCCTACATTCGCACCACCATCTTCGGCGGCTATTACGATTTCACCGCCAATCTGGAGCACAAGGATACCGCCTATACATCGATGGCGATCGGCCCGCATACCGATGGCACCTACAGCCTGGACGCGCCCGGCTACCAGATTTTTCATTGCCTCGCGGCCGACTGCAGCGGCGGCGACAACCAGCTGATCGACGGCTTCATGGTCGGGCAGATCATGCGGCGCGAGCATCCCGAGGATTACCGGCTGCTCAGCAGCGTCGGGATTCCGGGACGTTACCTCGATCACGCGCGTGGCATCGAGCTGATGGCGCGCCGGCCGCTGTTTCGTCACGACGAATCGGGCCAGCTGGTGCAGGTCAGCTACAACAATCACGACCGCGCTCCATTCATCCTGCCGGTCGAACAGCACCGGCGTTTTTATTGCGCGCTGGCCAGGTTCGCGGCCCTGTGCGTGCAGCCCGGGCTGCAGTACCGGCGGCGCCTGCTGCCGGGCTCGGTACTGGTGTTCGATAACTGGCGGCTGCTGCATGCGCGCGAGGCCTACGTCGGCTACCGCCGGCTGGCTGGTGCGTACCTGAACCGCGAGGACGTCGAAAGCCGCTTGCGGGTGCTGAGAATTCGCGCCGGCGCAGCGGTATAGGCCGGCCACGCCGGAGCCGGGCGCTTAAAGCCGGGGCGGCCCCGGCCGGCCCTTTAGTTCTGGATCAACCAGATAATGGTGCCATCCACCTGAATCGTGCCGAAGGCCATGACGTCGATCTTGTTGGGCGACACCTCGTAGAGCACCGCCGGCGTGCTGGCGATGCCGCTCTGCGTCAGGGTACCGAAGCCGCGGCCAATCGAGCCGTCAACCCCAAACTGACCGCTGCTGTAGGTGCTCGAGAGCACACCGAAGTTCAAGCCGATCGACGGTATCAAGACGATCGGGCCGGGGGTCTGCGCGAACTGCGTTCCGCCGACAAACTGGCCCGGCAGCGTATCAAGGTACACGCCGCCGGCCGGCGTGTACTGCGCTTCGAGCACGCCGGCGCTGGCGGCGGGGCTGCCGATTTCGAGCACGTAGCCGTCGGCGATGCGGTCGAGATAGAACACGAAGCTGCGCGTCGCGCCGCCGGTGCTCAGCGACAGGGTACCGCGACCACTGCTGGCGACGGCGTAGCTCTGTGCGCTGTAACCGATGTCGGCCAAGTCGGTGTCGTGGTCCGAGGTGTCGAGCGCCGCATCGAGGGTGCCGGCGGTGGCGCTGCCGTTGAACAGTCGGCCCATCGTCATCACGCTGACCGGCTCGAGGGTGCCAGCCTTGCCCCACAGACTGAGGATCGACGCTGCAGGGGCGGCGAGCGCGCCGTTATCGAAGCTGTTGCCGGCGGTGTTGCCGACCTGAGTGGTCAGGTAGCCGCTGGAACACGGTGTGCCGAGCGTCGGGTCGATGTCCATCAGGTACATCCTGCCGGCGTTGATCAGGTAGTAGACCAGCGACGCGGTCTGCGAGCCCGACACCAGCGTCGCGGTACCGCGGCCGTCGCTGTCGGGTGCCGAGAGCGTGCCGGTGAGCGGCGCGCTGGAGAGCGCCGGGGAGCCGTTCGAGTCGGTCAGGCCGGCACTGATCACGCCGGTGCTGCTGGTGGTGAAGCGCCCGGCACTGCCGTAATGCAGTGTGTCGGGTTCCTGGTGGGCCATGGTGGTCAGCCCGAAGGCGAAGTTGCCGGTTGGCGGCACAGCGGTGATCGTGGCCTTGTCCACGCGTGTCATCTCGCCGGATGCGGAGTCGGCGCCGGAGCCGATGAGCTGCATCCGGGCGGAGTTGAGGTTTCCCAGCGCATCGGGCGGCGTGACCGAGAAGTTGTAGTTCAGCGGCCCGCTGGCAGCGTTGAGCGTGATCTGGCCCGAATTGGTCTGCCGGTTGACGCAGGTGCCCGGTGTCATCGTCTCGTGCGCGGTGACGCGATGAGCGTCCTTGTAGTCCTGCTCGCCGCTGATGTTGCCGGCATCGTCCACGGTGATGGTGCCGGCGTGCGTCATCGGGCCGCCGCCGCGGAAGCCGGACACCATGAACGCGAAGCTGCCGGTGAGCAGGCAGGAATCCTGCGGACGAACCACCATGGTCAGGGTTTGGGTGGCAATGCGGCCCAGGGCGTCGGTGGCCTGCAGCGTGAAGGTGTACTTGCCGGTAGTGGTCGGCGTGCCGCTGATCGAGGTGATGGCGGTGGCACTGCCGTTGAGCGTGATGCCGGGTGGCAGCGCCGCGGAACCTGTCGCCAGCACCCAGGTAAAATTCGCCTCGCCGCCGGCGACCGAGATCGCGGCCCCGTAGGGTACGTTGACGTTGGCCGGGAACAGCTGGGTCAGGGTCATCTGCGGCGTGCCAAGTACGACCAGCGTGACGGAAGCGAAGGTGGCCGAGTTGGCCACCGAAATCGCGGTAATGGTCGCATCGACCGCGCCGACCGCGCTCGCCGGCGCATTGAAGATGACTGACGTCGAGGTAATGCCAGTCAGCGTCGCGCCGAGGGCGACCGCATCGCCCGACATGGTCCAGATCACGCCGGCGTTGTTGACGTCGGCCGTCACGCTGGCGCTCACCTGGATGCTGGTGGCGGTCTGAATCTGGGTAATGCTGCCGGGGGTGGACAGGGCGACGCCGGTGCCGACGCCGACGTTGCCGGTGACACCGCGATTGCTGTTACTGCTGCAGGCGCTCAGCGCCAGGGCCACGGTTATCGGCAACAACATGCTTAAGGCCACGGCGCCGGGGCGCCATGGCGATCCAGGACGAATCACGGTCAACGACTTCTCCTCAAATCCGGGAATTGCGGGGCAGCGCGGCGGCGCCGGATGCGCTCGCGCCCCCACTTGCCGTTCTGCGGCCGCATAGCATAGCGACAGTCGGGCGCCGATTCAGTTCAATACGCGGCCCGGGACCGGCGCCCGGACCGCCGGCGCTGGCGCAACTGCCACAGCCCGAGGATAGCCAGCGGCAGCAGCCAGGCTGGCTCGAAGGCCCCGACACCGCTGGCGGCCCCCAGGGTCGAGCGGATGGTGACGCTGCCTGACGCGGTACGGCCGAGATCATCGGTGATGGTCAGCGTGACGCCAATCGAGCGGAACGAGGGCACCACCAGGGTCGCGATCGCGGTATTGGCGTTGAGCAGTTGGTCGCTGGTGGGCGGGTCGGTAGTCCACTGGTAGCTGACGATGGAATGCCCGCTAGCGGCCGTACTGGCGCTGCCATCGAGCTTGATGCGCTGGCCCGGTGAGCCGGTGGTGCTCGAGGGGGTGATCTGCACGAACATCCCCGCGGCCAAGGTCACCGCGGCCGCTGCATTGACCATGCCGGCCCCGCAGGTGGCGGTGGTGCACACGCACTCCGGCGGCGGCGGGTTCGCGGCGGGTTCAACGAACTTGCCGTTCGCATCGAGGGTGCTGTCGGCGAGCGTGCATTGCGTCGACGAGGTCGACGACGACGTCGGAAACGCCAGTGCGCTCGACTGCAGGCGCGCCAGGGTCTGTGCCGGCGTGAGCGCGGGATTCATCGCCAGCATCAGCGCCGCGATGCCCGACACCATCGGCGTGGCGTAGCTGGTGCCGACGTCGGCGGCGTTGTCCGGATTGCCGCCGGCATTCAGGAAGCTCTGATTGAACAGCGCGTAGGTATAGAAGCCGGGCGTCGTGGACGGGTTGGTGATGCCGGCATCGGTCGTGGTCTCGATGTCGTACAGGCAGTCCTGGCCGGCCACACTGTTGACGCAGTTGCCGCCCGGCGCGGCGATGCTGGCGGCCGGCCCGGCGCTGCCGCTGAGGTTACTGTAAGGTACCTTGGTGCCGGTCTGGCGCAGGCCCACCACCGACACCACGCCGCTGCAGTTGGCCGGCGCGTCGATTGCGCCGCCCTCATTACCCGCGGCCGCTATCACGACGATGCCGGCGGCAATCGCAGTGCTGATCGCGCTCTGCTCGGTGGCCGAGCAGGGGACATTGGCCCCCAGGCTCAGATTGAGGATGTTGGCCGCCGGACTCGCCGCGATCGTACCGGCATGAACCGTCACCGGCTGGCCCGCAGCCCACATGATGGCCGCCGCAATGTCGGACACCCGGCCCGAACACTTGCCGATCGCCCGTATCGGCAGCAGCATGGTGTTGGGGGCAAGGCCGGCGATGCCGATGCCGTTGTTGGTCAGCGCGCCGACGATTCCGGCGACCTTGGTGCCATGCCAGGAACTGTTGGCAACGGTTGTGCAGCCCGCGTCGATGAACAGCGTGTTCGCGATATCGGTGCTGTCGATCCAGTCGCCCGGATCGGACGCCCCGCTCTGCCAGCCGTGGCCATCATTGGCGAACAGGTAAGTTGCGGCAGATCCGGAGGCGCTGCAATCACCGGTGGTGTTGCTGCCGCTCGCAGCGGCCGCGGTAAAATTGCCCTGATCGCAGCTGACGAAGTCATACCCGTCCTGCAGCTTGCCGGCCAGGTCCGGGTGGGCGGTGATGATGCCGGTGTCGATCACGGCGACCACAATGCTGGCATCGCCCTGGGTCGTCTGCCACGCGGTGGTCGCCGACAATGCTGACGGTGTCGTCGATGAACTGGCCTGCAGGTACCACTGGCCGTGCCAGATGCCATTGGCATCGGAGCCGGCAACAAAGTGCGGGTCATTCGGCGGGTCGGCCGGAAATGCCTGGACGAAGCGCCAGCCGTCGGCTTCGGCGTATTCGATGCCGGGATCCGCGTTGAGCCTTCCCAGGATGCGCTGCATCTCCTCGTGCGCCGGCGTGTGATCGAGCCGCATGACGTCGGTGCTGCCGAACAGATTGCGCACCGGGGTCACGGCAATGCCGTTCGGGCCGCTCAGGCGCACCGCCCGCTCGTTGAGGCTCTCGATCTGTACTGCCGCGACGCCGCTGCTGCGCCACTTGACGATGATGCGGTCGGTGAGGGTAGGGTCGATCGCAGAATGGCGGAACGCGAGGCTAACGGCGGCCTGCGACCCGGCAGGCGCCAGGCCGCAGGTCATCAGCACGCAGGCGGCGAGTGCGGCAGCCCTGGTCACAAATCAGCTCCTGCAGGCGAATGACAGCATTAGACCACAGGGGCGGCCAGAGTTCGCCCGAGGCCGCCGCAAGCCCTGCAGGCGCGCATACGGCGGCCATGAAATACTCGCCGACGCGCCGGCCATGGCGGCGCGCGGACGCGGAGGCGACGGAATTGTTGCAGCGCTGGGTGGCTGTAGTGATCTGCTGGGCGCTGGCGGCGTGGGCGCCGCGGGCGCAGGCCTGGGGCGATGAAGGCCACCAGATCGTGGCATTGATCGCGCAGCATTACCTGGAGGCGCGGGTGAAGCTGCGGGTGCAGGAACTTCTCGCCACCGATGACAGCGGCCTGGTGTCCGACCACTCGATGGCCAGTGAGGCCACGTGGGCGGACCGCTATCGCGATGCGGATCGTGACGGCAGCCGCCTGCAATACGAGCAGACACGACAGTGGCACTATGTCGATATCGAGCTGCAGGCGCCGAGCCTTGATCGAGCCTGCTTCGGGCACCCGGGGCTGCCGCCGGCGATGCCCGCCTCCGCCGGACCTGCCACGGCCTGCGTGGTCGACAAGATCGAGCAGTTCGGCACCGAGCTGCGCGATCCGGGCACCAGCCCCGAGGAGCGGCGCCTGGCGCTGCAATTCCTGCTGCACCTGGTCGGCGACCTGCATCAACCGCTGCACGCCTGCGACGATCGCGACCAGGGCGGCAATCTCAAGCAGGTATCGGCGAGCGGCATGCGTGCCGGCAATCTGCACCATTACTGGGATATGGAGTTCGTGCGCCGGCTGGGCGAGGATCCGCAGGCGGCCAGTCAGCGGCTGCTCGCCCGGATCAGCAGCTCGGACATCGAGGCCTGGCGGCGCGGCGGCCCGGCCGACTGGGCGCGCGAGTCTTTCTCGATCGCCAGGTCCGTGGGCTACGATGCGCTGCCGCGAGCCGTTGAGAGTGGACAGTATCGCCTGTCGGCCGGCTACGTCCGGGATGCCGTCGATGCGGTGCAGCTGCAGCTCAGCCGTGCCGGTGTGCGACTGGCGACGATGCTGAACCGGGGCTTGAGGCAATAACCGGGCGCACCGTCGAGGCGCAGCGCGTGGCCGCCGGCTGGCACAGCGCCCGCCAATGGTGCGCTTTGGTGGGCGGCGCGCGGCAGAACGGCCTGCATGAATCTTGCAGTCGCAAGCCGATAGCGGCGGCGGGTGAGGGGGGAGATTGTTCGACACAGGCCAGCAGCCATGAACTCTGTAACCTCCAGTCACTTGGCGGGGCAGCAGCCGGCGGAAGACGAGCGCGTGGCGCTGACCAAGGAGGCGCTGAAACGCTCGTTTCAACACAACCTGTTCTACATGCAGGGCAAGTTTCCGGTGCTGGCCACCGGCTATGACTACTACATGGCGCTCGCCTACACCGTGCGCGACCGGATGCTGCAACGATGGAACAGCACCGCATCCGCGTACACGCAGCACGGTTCGCGCACCGTGTCGTACCTGTCGGCCGAGTTCCTGATGGGGCCGTACCTCGGCAACAACCTGATCAACCTCGGCATCCACGACGCTGCGCGCCAGGCGATGGCTGAGCTGGGCCTGGATCTCGATGAACTGCTGCGCCAGGAGGACGAACCGGGGCTGGGCAACGGCGGCCTTGGCCGGCTGGCGGCCTGCTTCATCGACTCGCTGGCGACACTGCAAGTGCCGTGCATGGGCTATGGCATCCGCTACGAATATGGCATTTTTCAGCAGGAAATCGTCGACGGCTGGCAGGTCGAGCGCACCGACAAATGGCTGCGCTTTGGCAACCCGTGGGAGCTGGTGCGCCCGGAGTGGGCGGTCGAGGTCAAGTTCGGCGGCCACTCCGAGCGCTATACCGATGAGCAGGGCCGGGTGCGGGTGCGCTGGGTGCCGGCGCGCGTGGTCAACGGCGTGCCGTACGACACGCCGATACTCGGCTATCGCGTCGATACCGCCAATACGCTGCGCCTGTGGCGGGCCGAGGCGCCCGAGTCGTTCGACTTCTCGGTGTTCAACCGCGGCGATTACTGGGGCGCGGT
>JABCZO010000013.1 GCA_013289615.1 Gammaproteobacteria bacterium | reverse complement strand
CCGACATATTTTCCCCTGTGTTAGCAGTCCCGGCTCGCTGCTGCCAGGCCGGCAGAGATCTTGCAACACGAAAATCGTGATGCGGTTATCTAAGGTTAAGTGGCTTTCATGTTGAACTCAAAGCGTTGACAGCTAAAAGCCGCGGATTTCCTCGAGGACGAAGGCATGCAGCAGTCTGAACCCAAACATGGTGTGCTGGCGGTAGCGAGTCTGCGCGAGTACTTTCACGACGCGCTGCAGGGCGCGCTCGCGCACCAGCATGTGGCAGTGGCGGACCAGACTGAGCAATACGTGGTCAACCTGCTGACGCTGTTCGCCCGCTCGGAGCAGCTGTACGAGCCCACCCCGGACGGCGTGCGGCTGCGGCCGCTGGTGCAGATGCTGTCCGATGCACTGGAGGCACCCAGCGCGCTGGAACGTGAACGCGCACTGCAGCGCCTGGGCGACGTGTCGCTGTTCATTGCCGGATTCTTCGCCCACAGCTTTGCGCGCAAGCTGATCGATATCAACTATCACATCGCGATGGGTGGGCGCGCCTACGGCACGCTCGCCGACGGCCTGGCGCGTGGTCGCAAGCAGGTAATGGCCCGTGTCTATGCGGAGCTGGCGGCCAAGTTCCTGCCGCTGGTGGATGCGCTGGGCGAAATCAGCGACGCGGCGCGCCGCTACACCCAGGCCGACATCCTGCGGCTGTATGAGATCTGGCTCAAGACCGGCAGTCCGCGCGCCCGCGGCCTGCTGCGACAGCTCGGCATCGACGCCGCTCCGGTCGCGATCCTGCAGAACTGACGGCGGGCGACGCGCGACCATGGTGTTACAGCAACTGCAGGACCTGCTCGCCGGCATCTATGACCTGCCGATGCAATACAAGGTCTATGATTTCCTGTTCACCGAGCGCGATCGGTTGCCGCGCACCGTGCGCGATTCGAACACCGACGAGCAGCTGCTGGTGCTCGATGAGGGCGGGGCGGCCGCGGTCGGACTGTTTCTGGATCCGCGGCTGCTTGATCGCCTGGCAGTGGCCAACCCGCTCGAGGCGCTGCACGCCGGCAACCTGGCCGACTACTGGACCGCGCTGGAGGGCGTCAGCCACTTCATCTACCTGGCCTGGAATGCCGGTCATGACCGCGGCGTGTCGCTGCTGGAACTGGAGCTGCAGGCGGAGATCGACAAGTATGTGACCAGCTGGTGGCTGCTGCGTGAGCAGGACCCAGCGCGCTACCCGGCCGAGCTGCATCGGCTGCTGTTCGAGCGCGCCCGGGTCGACCTGCGCCTGGCAGGCGGGCGCTGCGAGCTCTACCGGGAGGCTAATCAGTACGCGGCGCGTTTCTGTCGGCGGCTCGAGCGGCAACTCTCGGCCCAGGCTGCTGGCGGTCGTCGCGAGACGCTGGCGGAGCTAAGGCGCTTCTACCGCCTGAGCCGCGAGCGCAAGATGACTCACATTCAAAGGAACGGCTGAGCGATCAGGTCGGCTTCGGCGGTTTTTTCTTGGCCGCATCCGGATTGAGCTCGGCCACCTGCCGCTGCAGGCGAATCCATTCGGATAGCTTGCGCAGATCGGTGGGCTTGGGCTTGGGCTCCGCGTCCTTGGCCTTGGCGGCCGGTTCCGCGTCATACGGGTTGTAGCCGAGCACGCCGGTGCGGCTCTTGGTCGGGACACCCCGCCTCTTCTGCGCGATCGTATCTTCCAGCGAGAGCTTGAGCTCGGTCTCCGCTGCAGGTGTCGCTAGTGGTTTGGTATCGCGCTTGCTCACGGTGTTGCTGGTGCAGACGCGGGTTCAAGCAGACCCGGGGTGCAGTGATTCCAGTAGCGAGCGGGCGCGCAGCAGCCCCAGGGCTGTCTTGCCGTCATCGATGTCTCCCTGCAGCGCGCGAGCACATGCGTCCTTCAGTTGGACCCAGTGTACCTCTATAAGCTCGGCCGCCTCGTGCGCCATTTTGACCGATTCCAGCCCTCGCGCGAGGAACAAGTGCACGATTTCGGTAAAAACCCCGGGAGAACTTACAATAATCCCCAGCGATTGCCAGCTCTGTGCGCTGGTGCCGGCCTCCTCGCTCAATTCGCGGCGGGCGGTTTCCAGCGGCGGTTCTGCGGGTTCGAGCTTTCCGGCCGGCAGTTCCCACACCCAGCCGCCGGCTGCGTGCCGGTACTGCCTGATCAGGCAGACCCTGCCCGCCGCGTCGATCGCGACGACTGCCGCGCCGCCGGGGTGACGGATGATCTCCAAGTCGGTGACATGGCCATTGGGCAGCCGCACCGTCTCGACGTTGACGGTGATGACCCGGCCACGAAATACGGTGCGTACGTCTTCGACACTCATGGCAGGAGCCTAACGGTTTGCGAAACTCGATGCCGGCCGAAGTTTGCCGCGCCGCCAGGCTCGCCGTGCATTATATTTCCAGCCGATGCCAGCTGTATCGCACCTCGAGGTTCTCAATTCGGCGCAGCGAAAGGCCGTCACCTACGGTGACCCGGCCGGCGCCAAGGGCTGGCGGGCCGGACCGCTGCTGGTCATCGCCGGCGCCGGCACCGGCAAGACCAGCACCATTGCGCACCGCGTCGCCCAGCTGGTGGTTCACGGCGTCGATCCGTCGCGGCTGCTGCTGCTCACCTTTACACGGCGCGCAGCATCCGAGATGCGCCGGCGCGCGCATGACATCGCGCGCGAGGCACTGGGCGATACGCTGGGCAACAAGGCGCAGGCGATGCTGCAGCGGCTGGTGTGGGCCGGTACCTTTCATTCGATCGGCAATCGCCTGCTGCGCCATTATGCACGGCACCTGAAACTCGAGCCCTCGTTCAGCGTGCTGGATCGCGGCGATTCGGCCGACCTGCTCGATGAGCTGCGCACGCAGCTCGGACTGGCCTCAAAGGAGCAGCGCTTTCCGCGCAAGGACGCGTGCCTGGCGATCTATTCCTGGCGCGTCAACACCCAGAAGAGCCTGCACGATACCCTGGATCAGCAGTTTCCCTGGTGCAAGGAGTGGGAGGCGGACCTGACGCGACTGTTTCGCGGCTATGTCGAGCGCAAGCAACGCTACGCACTGCTCGACTACGACGATCTGCTGCTCTACTGGCACATGATGATGAGCGAGCCGCGGCTGGCGCAGCATGTGGGCGCCAACTTCGATCATGTGCTGGTCGACGAGTACCAGGACACCAACCGGCTGCAGGCCGAGATCCTCTACGCCCTCAAGCCGGACGGCGACGGCGTGACGGTGGTGGGCGATGACGCACAGGCGATCTATTCGTTTCGTGCGGCGGCGGTCGAGAACATCCTGAAATTCCCGGATCACTACCAGCCGCGCGCGGAAATCGTCACGCTGGCGCAGAACTACCGCTCCACCCAGGCACTGCTCGACGCCGCCAACGCCCTGATGGCGGAGGCGCCGCGCCAGCATCGCAAGCACCTGCTGTCAACGCGCGGCGCCGGCGGCAGAGCGCAGTATGTGACCGTGGACGATCTTGCGGGCCAGGCCGAGTATGTCTGTGGCCAGATTCTCAAACGGCGCGAGGCCGGCGTGCCGCTCAGGCACCAGGCGGTGCTGTTTCGCAATGCCAGCGCCAGCGATGTGCTGGAGGTGGAGCTGGCGCGGCGCAAGATTCCGTTCGTGAAATACGGCGGCCTGAAATTCCTCGAGGCCGCGCACATCAAGGACATGCTGGCGGTGCTGCGCTGGGCCGACAATCTGCGCAACTCGCTGGCGGCATTTCGTGTACTGCAGCTGCTGCCGGGCATGGGACCGGTGAATGCGCGCAAGTGCGTCGAGCTGTTGCAGGCACAGGACGGATCGGTGCAGGCACTGAAGGGCTTTGTGCCGCCGCAGCCGATGGCATCGGCGTTTGCCAAGCTGCAGGCACTGCTGCAGGTGCTGACCGAGCCGCAGCGGCCGTGGCCGGGCCAGGTGCGCCAGGCGCGCGACTGGTACCAGCCGCACCTCGAGCGCATCTACGAGCACGTGCATACGCGCGTGGGCGATCTTGACCAGCTCGAGCAGCTCTCGGGCCAGTATCCCTCGCGTGAGCGCTTCATCACCGAGCTCACGCTCGACCCGCCGCACGCCACCAGCGATCTCGCCGGCACGCCCACGCTCGATGAGGACTATCTGGTGCTGTCCACCGTGCACTCTGCCAAGGGCATGGAATGGGACACGGTCTATGTGCTCAATGTCGTCGACGGCAGCTTCCCGTCGGAATTCGCCACCGGGCGCTCCGAGCTGATCGACGAGGAACGGCGGTTGCTTTACGTTGCCATGACCCGCGCGCGTAACGAGCTGCAGCTGTGCGTACCGCTGAAGTTCCCGGTGACGCAGCAGCCCAGGACCGGCGACGTGCATGTCTATGGCGGCCGCAGCCGCTTCATGAGCGAGAAGGTACTCAAGACCATGGAGCCGGCGGCCTTCCACGGTGCGCAGCTCGGCGACACGCCGCTGGGCGACGCGCGGGTGTCGACGCTCGACGTCTCGGCGCGACTGAAGGACATGTGGTGATGTACGCTAGCGCACAGACGCCGCCATCCGACAGCGTTAAATAGGGTCTAGTGGGGAGGACTACGCCAGCGCCCCGGTGCTGAGCTGCCAACGTCTGCACGAGTTCATTGAATGAAAGCGGGTGCACTGCAACATGACGCTCTTTCTCAGTGCACAGCTGGACTTCATTTTTTTCCTGTACGGCCTAGCGTTCATTCTCCTCGGTGGCGTGTGCTTCGCCTTCGTCGGCGTGCCGGGCCGCCCAACCGCTTTTGCGGTGCTGGGACTGTTTGCGGTTGCCCACGGCGCAACCGAATGGCTCGATTTGATCGCACTGCTGGTCGGCGACACACCGGCGTTCGCCGTGGTGCGCACCGTTCTGATGGCCGGATCGTTCATGTTGCTGCTGGAGTTTGCCCGGCGTCAGGCACTACAGCTTGAATTGAAAATGCCCGGCCCATGGCTGTACGCCGCCTTGGTACCGCTACTGGCCGTTGCTGGCCTGCTGGCAGGCCTGGCGGGCGGCCTGAACGCGGCCAATGCGCTCGCGCGCTACGCGATCGGATTTGTCAGCACGATCGCCACCGCCTGGGTATTTGTTCGCGGTTCCGCTCGGGAACCGCCCGCCACCCAGCGTCTGTGGCTGTACGCTGCGGCCGCATTCGCCCTGTATGGCATCGCTGCCGGGTTGATCGTCCCGGCGGCGCATTTCTGGCCAGCCAGTGTGGCCAACTACAGCTGGTTCACCGACCTCACCGGATTGCCGATCCAACTGGTCCGCGGGCTGTTTGCCGGCGCGATAACAGTATCGGTGTGGATGATCTGGAAGCACATGGTGGCCGTCGACGTGGACTCGGCGCGCTACACGGCATCGCAGCGACAGATACTCGTCTGGACGCTGGTCGCGACCGGGATGATCATCGTCTTGGGATGGTCGCTGACGGAATATCTGGGCGGTATCTACAAGCACAGCGTCGAGGAGGAGTCGGCCGGCGACATCAAGTTACTCACCAGCCTGCTCGATCGCGAGACGGCCATGCTCGGCGGCATGACCACCGTGGCGGCCGGATTGCCGTCGCTGCTGCCGCTGCTGACCGGCGCAGGCCGGCGTGATCCCCGAGCCGCCCAATCCGCGCTGCAGCTGCAGGTCGCCGCCTCGGACGCGAACTCTGCTTACATCATGGATAAATCCGGAACGGTGGTCGCGTCCGCCGGTGATCAGAACAGCGTGCGTAACGGGCCGCTGGCACCCGGCGTGCTCGAGGGTGACTACCAGTTTGCCTATGATTTTGCGGCCGCAGTGCCCGATTACCATGCCAGCCGCCCGGTTGTGGATGACAGCGGCAGCATCGTCGGCACAGCCGTGCTGACCAAGTCGCTGGAGGCGTTCAAAGCGGAGCTTAGCGGGTTCAACCGCTCCTACTTCCTGGTCGATGCTGACGGCGTGGTGATGGCGAGCAACGTCCCGCAGATGTCATTTCGGCCGCTGTGGCCGGCCCCGGCCGCACACAACCCAGCACACAGCCCAGCGAGCGGCCGGCCGCTGGCGGAGCGCGAGATCACGGACGCGACCTGGATCGGCGTGCAGGGACAGCGTCATTATGTGCGCCGCCAATTCATCGATCACGGCGGCTGGTCGCTGGTACTGCTGATGCCGGATTCGCGCGTCTATGCCAGCCGCTTTCTGGGAATCATCATCACGCTGCTGGTGTCGATCATGATGATGATTTACCTCTACGGCAGAGAGCGCCTGATCCGCGATCATGTCGAATTGGAAAGCCGACTGAATCTGCGCGACGTTGCCCGAAATCTTCAGTTGCAGGCAACCACCGATCCGCTCACCGGACTTTTCAATCGCCTGAAATTCAATGAGACGCTCGGCTACGAGATGCTGCGCTCGAAGCGGCAGAAGACAGCGCTCAGCCTGATGTTGTACGACGTCGATCATTTCAAGCCCATCAACGACAACCATGGCCATCAGGTCGGCGATGCGGTGCTGATCCAGCTGTCCAAATTCGTGTTGCAGCGCATCCGACCTTCCGATCTGCTGGCGCGATGGGGCGGCGAGGAATTCATCATTCTGGCTCCTGGTTCGGATGGTCAGATGGCGTACCAGGCTGCGGAGCGGCTGCGGCTTGCGATGCAGCAGACCGTGTTTGACAACGTGGGTGCCTTGAGTTGCAGTTTCGGCGTTTCCCAGTACCGGGATGGCGACACCGCGGCAACCATGCTGGCGCGCGCAGATGCCGCGTTGTACCGTGCAAAAATCGGCGGACGCAATCGGGTCGAGCTGGCCGCCTAAAGCCGGATCAGGGTTCCAGATAGGCGTAGCCGTTGAGCTCGTTGTCGTAGAAGCGCTTCAGTGCCTGGCTTTCGGACACCGTGAGCCGGCCGTCGCGCACCGCCCGCTCGCAGTCGCGCGTGAGCGCCGGCGATAGTTCCGCGACGTCGTACTCCATGTATTCGAGCACGCGGTTGGCGGTATCGCCCTTGACGATCTCCTCGATCCACCAGCCGCCCTCGTCATGCAGCTTGATGTGCACCACGTTGGTGTCGCCGAACAGATTGTGCAGGTCGCCCAGGGTCTCCTGGTAGGCACCGACCAGAAAGGCGCCGAGGTAATAGTCCTCCCCGGCAACCAGCTCGTGCAGCTCGAGGGTACGCTTGACGTCGCGCGGACCGACGAAACGATCGACCTTGCCGTCGGAGTCGCAGGTGATGTCGGCCAGCACCGCCTTGCGCGAGGGCAGCTCGCACAAGCGGTGGATCGGCATGATCGGGAACAGCTGGTCGATGGCCCAGCTGTCGGGCAGCGACTGGAAGATCGAGAAATTGCAGAAGTAGGTGTCGGACAGTACGTTCTCGAGATCCTCGAGCTCCTCCGGAAATCGACCCAGCCGCCGGCAGACGTCGCGGATGCGGGCGCAGCTCGCCCAGTAGAGCCGTTCGGTCAGGCCGCGGAATTCCAGCGATAGCAGGCCGAGGTTGAACATCTGCAGCGCCTGGTCGCGGGCGGTCAGGGCATCGTGATAGCACTCGACCAGGCGGCGCTCGTCGATATTACGATACGCGTCGAGCAGGTCGCGCACCGGCTGCGGCAACGCGCTCTCGCCGCCAAATTCCTCGGCATCGCGGCCGTCGACGCGAAAACGATCCAGCGCCGAGCGGCCGAGCACGTTGAAGATCAGCACGCTGTGGTGCGCTGCGATGGCGCGGCCGGATTCGCTGATGATCAACGGATGCGGGATGTTGCGGGCGTTACAGACGCTGCCGACCCGATACACCACATCGCTGGCGTACTCGTTCAGGGTGTAGTTCATCGACGAGGGGTAGTTTGTTGCGCTGCCGTCGTAGTCGATGCCAAGGCCGCCGCCGACGTCGATGTACTCGAGCCCTGCGCCCATGAGCTTGAGTTCCGCATACACGTGGGCGAGCTCGTTGATCGCGTCCTTGACGCGGCGGATGTCCTGCAGCTGGCTGCCCGGGTGGCAATGGACCAGCTTCAGGCAGTCGAGCATGTCGCGCGCCTTGAGGATGGCGATCATCTCGAGTATCTCGGTGATGAACAGCCCGAATTTGGACTTGTCTCCGGCTGAATCGCGCCAGCGTCCCGAGCCTTCGGTAGCCAGCTTCACCCGTACCCCGAGTTTCGGCCGTACGCCGTAGATGTCGGCGTAGCTGAGCACCAGTTCGAGCTCGGAGAAGTTCTCGATCACCGGGATGATGGTGCGTCCGAGCTTGGTCGCCAGGATGACGGCTTCGATGTAGCTCGAGTCCTTGAAGCCGTTGCAGATGATGGGCCGATCGTCCGCGCCCTCGGTCATCGCCATGACCGCCAGCAGTTCGGGCTTGGAGCCGGCCTCCAGTCCGAAGCCGAACTCCTTGCCGTAACGGAACACCTCCTCGACCACCAGGCGCTGCTGGTTGACCTTGATCGGGTATACCGCGGTGTAGCGGTTGCGATAGTCGTTTTCCGCGATCGCCCGGGCGAAGGCCGCATGCAGGTGGCGCAGGCGGTGCGCCAGGATGTCGGAGAAGCGAATCACGACCGGTGCCGCCAGGTCGCGCTCCTGCAGGCCCTGCACCACCTCCAGCAGATCGATCTCGTGCGCGGCGGTGGTATCCGGGCGTACCACCACATGGCCGGCGGCGTTGATCGAGAAGTAGCCCGAGCTCCAGGCGGGTACGTTATAGAGCTCCAGCGCATCCTCTACCGACCAGCTCTGGCTGGTCGGCGTGCTGCGCGTCGCCTGCGGTTGCCCCACGGTGTTCTTCAAGCCTCGCGCGCTGCTGTAAGCGTAGGCCGCACCATAGCAAATCGAGAGGACAAGTAAATGTCAGCACGGGTAAAAGCGCCCGCCAGTCGTTACAATCGCTCCGATGGCCATCGATTTTTACTGGGGCAGCGGTAGCTCGCCGTGCTGGCGCGTCGCGCTCGCACTCGAGTTCAAGGGTCTCAGGTACAACAGCCACCTGCTGCAATTCGACCTTCAGGAGCACAAGTCGCCGCAGATGCTGGCGATGAACTTTCGCGGCCGGCTGCCGGTGCTGCGCGACAACGACTACGTGGTGTTCGAGTCGCTGGCGATACTTTATTACCTCGACCAGAAATACCGCGATCCGCCGATATTCGGCCGCAGCCCGGAGGAGGCCGGCGTGATCGTGCGCGTGATCTGCGAGTACCAGTCGTACGCCGAGCCGCCGTTGAAGCAGATCGTCGCCGGGTTGCAGCAGCGCCAGGAACGCAGGGTGGACGACGGCCTGACCGAGGCCATGCATCGGGTGGCGGGCGAGGCGCGTACCATCGAGCAGCGCCTGGCGCACTCGGATTGGGTGGTGGGCGAGAGCTTCTCGGCCGCCGACATGATGATCTATCCCGATATCCGGCGCTTGTTGCGTGCGCTGCAGCGACCGGAAGCGCACGAGCTGGCGGCGCGCTTTCTGCCGATGGAGATCAACTACCCGGCGATCCGCCGCTGGCTCGATCGCGTCGCGGCCCTTCCCGGCCACGATCGCACCTGGCCGCCGCACTGGCGCTGAAGGCGGCGTCGGCGGCGCGCGCCGCGCCAATGTCAAGCCAGCGCTGTTGCCAGCGGCCGACGCTGGCGAGCCGGCGTGCCGATTGCTACCCTGCGCCGACTCCTACAGCGGGAAAATAATGAGCAAGCACGAAACCTACATCGATTTTCCGGGGCGGATCGTTCTGGTCGGATTCGGCAGCATCGGCCAGGGCGTGCTGCCGTTGCTGCTGCGCCACCTCGGCCTGGCTGCCGAGCGCGTCAGTATCGTCAGCGCCGACGACGTCGGCCAGGAGGAAGCGGCGCGCTTTGGCGTCAAATTCGTCAAGCAGCGACTCACGCGCGAGAATTTCCGCCGCACGCTCGATCCGCTGGTCGGTCGTGGAGACTTTCTGCTCAACGTGTCGGTCGATGTCTCGAGCATCGCGCTGATCCGATACTGCTGGGAAAAAGGCGCCATGTACCTCGACACCTGCATCGAGCCGTGGCCCGGTGGCTACACCGATCCGACCATACCGGCGGCCAAGCGGACCAATTATGCGTTGCGCGAGGAGGCGCTGGCACTTCGTACCGGCAACGCGCGCGCACCAACCGCGGTGCTCACCCACGGCGCCAACCCGGGAATGGTGTCGCACCTGGTCAAGCAGGCGCTGCTGAACATCGCCGGCGATCTTGGAATCGCGAACGCGGATCCCGGCAGCCGCGCCGACTGGGCCGAGCTTGCGCAGCGTGTCGGCGTGAAGGTGATCCACATCGCCGAACGCGACACGCAGGTGTCGAGCATTGCGAAGGAGCCGAATGAATTCGTCAATACCTGGTCGGTCGACGGCTTCGTATCGGAAGGCTCGCAGCCGGCGGAGCTGGGCTGGGGTACGCACGAGCGCAATTTTCCGCGCGACGGGCGCCGCTACGATTTCGGCGGCGGTGCGGCGATACACCTGGCCCAGCCGGGCGTGGCGACGCGGGTGCGCAGCTGGACACCGATCAACGGTCCGTACCACGGCTTTCTGATCACTCACTCCGAGGCGATCTCGATCGCCGACTACTTTGCGGTGCGCAAGGACGCGCAGGTCCTGTACCGCCCGACCGTGCACTATGCCTATCACCCCTCGGACGCCGCGGTGCTGTCGGTGCACGAATTCTGCGGCCGCAATTACCAGATCCAGGACCGGCGCCGGATCATGATGGACGACATCAGCAAGGGCATCGATGAGCTCGGGGTGCTGCTCGCGGGCCATAAGAAGAATGCCTACTGGTACGGTTCGCAGCTGTCGGTGGATGAGGCGCGCGCACTGGCCCCGTATAACAATGCCACCAGCATGCAGGTCACGATCGCGGTACTGTCGGGCATGGTGTGGGCGATGGAAAATCCCAACAACGGCATCACCGAACCCGAAGACATGGATTTTCGCCGCAACCTTGCGATCTGCATGCCGTACTTGGGACCGGTCGTCGGGCAGTACACCGACTGGACGCCGCTGAGCGATCGGGAACGCCTGTTCCCCGAGGACCTCGATCCGAGCGACCCCTGGCAGTTCAAGAACGTGCGCGTCAGCTAAAGCGTCGCTACCCGGCGGTGTCGGGGTAATCAACTGCCGCGATACTGTAGCGCTGGGTGCCGGCGGCAAGCGTAAGGCACACCTCATCGTGCACGCGCCGCCCCAGCAGGATTTTTGCCAGCGGCGCGTCCATGCTGATGTAATCGCTGGCCGCATCGAACTCGTCCGGGCCGACGATGCGATACTGCAAGCGCTGGCCGTCGTCGGTGTCGAGGGTGACGCGGGCGCCGAAGAACACCCGCTGGCGGTCGCTTGGCGGCTTGTCCACGATCACCATGCCATCCAGTCGTGCCCGCAGGAACCGCACCCGCCGATCGATCTCGCGCAGGCGGCGTTTCCCATAGGTGTATTCGGCGTTCTCGGAGCGATCACCCTGCGCGGCGGCTGCGGCTACCGCGGCGGTGACCTGCGGCCGTTCACGACGCCACAGCTCCTCAAGCTCGGCGCGCAGCCGCGCCGCACCGGCGGCCGTGATGTATTTGGAGCCGCTCTGCTGCGGAGTACGGTACCGACCCATGCTGTAATTCCTTGAAATCCCTAAGATTGTTGTTCGCCATGGAAGGCCGGCATTGAAGTGAGCAGCAGCTCACAGCCAGCGGCGCGCGAGCGGCATACGCTGTAATCAATCCCCTGAGCGGGCAGCACTGTATGATCGGTGTGCCCGCTTGACTCGCCCTGGCTACTGCCGGGGCGTTTTTTTTCCTGCCCCGGACCCTGCGCCCGGTTTCGTGTAAAGATTCCGCGACAGCGGTTGAAAACCCTAAAACCCGCCGCCATTGTAATCGGCACTGTCGCCCGCGGAGGTTCGATTCGAATGCGTACCCTCAAGCTCTGTCTGATATTCGCCGGCGCACTGCTGGCGAGCGGCTGTGGCTACAACCAGATTCAGCAGCAGGATGAGGCCGTCAAGGCGGGCTGGTCGGAAGTGGTCAACCAGTACCAGCGCCGGGCCGACCTGGTGCCGAACCTGGTCAACACCGTCAAGGGATTTGCCGCCCAGGAGCAGAAGGTTCTGATCGGCGTCACCGAGGCGCGTGCCAAGGTCGGCACCATCCAGGCGACACCGGAGCTGGTCAACGACCCGCAGGCGTTCCAGAAATTTGAAGCCGCGCAGGGGCAGCTGTCGCAGGCGCTGAAGAGCCTGATCGCGGTCAGCGAGAACTACCCGCAGCTGAAATCGGATCAGAATTTTCGCGATCTGCAGGCCCAGCTCGAGGGCACCGAGAATCGCATCACGGTGGCGCGCAACCGCTATATCCAGGCGGTGCAGCAGTACAACGTGACACTGCGCTCGTTCCCGACCAACCTCACCGCGATGATCTTCAAGTATTCGGTGAAGCCGAATTTCACGGTGCAGAACGAGGCCGAGATCTCGCGGCCGCCGACCGTGGACTTCGGTAACAGCGCACCTGCAGCCGCCCCGGCCCCCGCGGGCGCCCCGGCGCAGTAGGGCGCGAGCGCTGCGAGCGCCGTACCACTGATGCCGCCGATCTGATATCAGGGGAGCCACAATGCGCCTGCTGATGGCTGCGATGGCGCTGGTGCTCGGCGCCGCGTTCAGCGTTGCGTCGGCGCAGTCGCCGCTGCCGGTGCCGAAGCTGGAAGCGCGCGTCACCGATCTGACCGGAACGCTGACCGCCGGTCAACAGGCCGAGCTCGAGCAGAAGCTGGCGGACTTCGAGGCGCGCAAGGGCACACAAATCGCGGTGCTGCTGGTGCCGACGACCCAGCCCGAGGAGATCGAGCAGTATTCGATCCGCGTCACCGACCTGTGGAAGCTCGGGCGGAAAAGAGTCGATGACGGCGCGCTGCTGATCCTCGCCAAGGACGATCACAAGCTGCGCATCGAGAGCGGCCAGGGCCTGGAGGGCGTGCTCACCGACGCGGCATCCAACCGCATCATCGAGGACACGATGGTGCCGCTGCTGCGCCAGGGCCAGTTCTTCGCGGCAATCAGCGCCGGGGTCGATCAGATGATGCGCCTGATCGATGGCGAGGCGCTGCCGCCCCCCGATCGGACCTGGCAGCACCGCGGCGCTCGCAACTGGAACTTCCTGCCGTTCCTGTTCTTTGGCCTGTTATTCGGCTCGAGCATTCTGCGCTCGATGTTCGGCCGCACCGGCGGGGCGCTGCTGAGCGGCGGTGCCGTCGGGCTGGTGGTGTTCCTGCTGACGTCGCTGCTTGGCATCGCGATCGGCGCGGCCGTGGTCTCGGGTCTGCTGGCGCTGGTGATGGGCGCCTCCGGCGGTGGCTGGAGCGCGGGCGGTGGCCGCTTTGGCGGTCCGTTCGGCGGTATTGGCGGCGGCCTGGGTGGCGGTTTCGGCGGCGGGGGCTTTGGCGGCGGGGGCTTCAGCGGCGGCGGCGGCGGCTTCAGCGGTGGCGGCGCGTCGGGCAGCTGGTGATGAACAAGATCCAGCGCCTGTTCCGGCACCTGTTCAGTAGCGCGGCGCGCACCCGGATATTGTTTTCGCCCGCGGTGCTGGCACAGATCGAAACCGCGATCGGCAGCGCCGAAGCGCAGCATTCGGGCGAGATCCGCTTCGTGGTGGAGACCGCGCTGCCGCTGGCCGCGCTGTGGCACGGCGTGACTGCGCGCGCACGCGCGCTGCAGGTGTTCGCGCATCTGCACGTCTGGGACACGCACGCCAACAACGGCGTACTGATCTACGTGCTGCGGGCCGATCGCGCGGTGGAGATCCTGGCCGACCGCGGTATCAGCGCACGGGTGAGCGAGGCCGAGTGGCAGGCGGTGTGCCGCGAGGTCGAGCAGCAGTATCGCGTCGGTCGCTATGCGGAAGGCTCAAGCGTCGCCGTGGCCGGGGTAGCGCGGCTGCTCGGGCTGCATTTTCCGGCCGGCGGTTCGGGCAGCAACGAACTGCCCAATCAGCCGGTACTCCTCTAGAATCGGTCGCGTGAGCCGCACACCGGATAGCCCCCCCGATCGCCAACAGCCGCTTGCATGGGCCGCGCGTGGCGCGGGGTTGCTGGCGCTGCTGGCGGGTGTGGTCGCGCTGGCGAGCTGCGCCCTGATCGGTTCGCAGCCGGTGCAAAGGCCGGCCCCGCTGGTCGAGGCCCCGCCGCCGCCGCCCGAGCCGCAGCTCGCGGAACCGCTCGACACGCACACGTTCACGCTCAGCAATCCCGACGATGACGTGGTTGGTGCCGTGCAGATTACGCTCGCCTCGAAGGAAGACACGCTGCCGGATATCGCGCGACGCTTCAACGTCGGCTACGAGGAGATCGTACGGGCCAATCCGGGCGTCGACCCCTGGCTTCCGGGCGCCGGCCGCAGCATCGTGGTGCCGACTCGATTCGTGCTTCCGGATGCGCCGCGCGATGGCATCGTCATCAACGTCGCCGCGATGCGCCTGTATTACTATCCAGCGCACAAGAAAGGCGAGCCGCAGATCGTCTATACGCATCCGATCGGTATCGGCAAGGTCGGCTGGTCCACGCCGCAGGGGGTGACTTCGGTCGTCAGCCATGTCAAGGACCCGATCTGGCGTCCGTCGGCTGCACTGCGCAAGGATCACTTCAACGACAACGGCGAGCAGCTGCCGGCGGTGGTCGAGGCGGGCCCGGATAATCCGCTGGGCAAGTTCGAACTCACCCTCGGCTGGCGCGGCTTCCTGATTCACGGCACCAATAAACCGTACGGCGTCGGCATGCGTTCCAGCCATGGCTGCATCCGGCTGTATCCCGAGGACATCGAGAAGATCTATGCGATGGTGACCAACGGCACGCACGTGCGGGTCGTGAATCAGCCGTTCCTGTTCGGCTTGCACGAGCAGCAGCTGTATCTGCAGGCCTACAGCGTGCTCGAGGATGATCCGCGCGACTGGGATCACGCGCAGAAGAAGTTGCTGTCACACGCGCTGGCCGCCCATATCCAGCACACACTGCAGCAGTCGGGCAGTCAGATGGACTGGCAGAGCGTCGCGGCGATTACCCACACGCCGCGTGGAATACCGGTTCCGGTCACCGGCGCAGGCAACAGCATCGACGCGGTGCTGTCGGCGGCGCCGACGGTCGAGAACCGCATTCCTACCGGCGCCGACTGGGATGGGAGCGACGACACCGGCACCGACGGCCAGAGTGCCAAGCAACTGCTGCTCGAGCGCCAGCCGACGACGGCACAGGCGCCCGCGCCGCGCTCGCCAGGCACTTAGAACATCGTGGCACAGCTGAGCGAATGGTTGCAGATCATGCTGGCGGAAATCGAGCGCAAGCAGGAGGAAGGGCAACGCGCGCTCGAGGAACAGCAACGCCGGCTTGCCACATCCACACCCGCACTCGCACTCGCACCCACACCAGCACCGGTAACTGCATCGGCGCCGGAGCGCATCGCTGCCCTGTAGCGCGCGACGACGCGCCGCTGTGCTACATTCGCGTTTGGCTTCGAGGGTAGGGCGTGGCCGAGTTGGTGTCTTCAGCCGCGGACAGCGCACAACAGTTGCGGCCGCAGGCATCGATCAAACGAGCCGCAACCGCAGTCACCGCCTTCATCGGCCGGGCGCTCAAGGGTCCGGTCAATCAGCCGATCGCGATCGACAGCTTCGATGAATACCAGCGCGTGTTCGGTGGGCTGTGGCAGCCCTCGATGCTCTCGTATGCGCTCGAGCAGTACTTTCAGAATGGCGGGGGCGCCGCGCTCGTGGTGCGGGTGTGCAACGGCGGCCATGCCCCCACGCTGCGTCTTGCGGCCGGCCTTGCGGCGCTGACTCTGATCGGCTTGTGGCCCGGCACGCGTGAATACCTGCGCGCCGCGGTCGACTATGACGGCCTCGACGAGGCCGAGAGCGATCGCTTCAACCTGGTCATTCAACGCATCCGCGCACCGGGGTCCGAATTCATCGAGGACCAGGAGATATTCCGGCGCGTGTCGATTCACAGCGCGGCTGAGCGCGGCATCGCCGCGGTGCTGACCGGCTCGCGACTGGTGCGCGCGCGCGGCATGTTGCCGCGCCAGCGGCCCGATCTCACGCGCGGCGCGGCAGCGCCAGGCGCGGTGGGCTACGTGATGTCGAACAACGACGGCGACGACGGCGACACGCTGACCAACTACGACATCATCGGCGATGCCTCGAGCGGCACCGGCCTGTTTGCGCTGCAGGGCGCCGATGCATTTAATTTTTTATGCGTGCCGGCGCTGGCGCGCGATGTCGATATCGGGCTGCCGGCCCTGCTGGTGGCGCTGCGAGTCTGCCGCCAGCGCCAGGCGCTGCTGCTGATCGATCCGCCGGCGGCCTGGCGCGATGCGGCGACGGCAATCGACGCGTTGCGCAACTGGCCGCTGTACAGCGAGGACGCCGCCATGTTCTATCCGCGGGTACTGGCCTTCGACCGCCTGCGCGGCCGCAACGAAGTGTTTGGCTCGGCGGCCGCCGCCGCGGGTCTGCTGGCACGGCTGGACCGCAGCGGTCCGGTGTGGGCGGACGCCGAAACTAAAGAGGAAGCGCTGCTGCGGCCGGCATTGCGCGCCGCCAGCAGTACCAGCGAGCTGGATCACGTGCGCCTGTCGCAGGCGGGCGTGAACCTGCTGCAGTCGGCACGCGTCGCGGCACGCGCGCTGCCACCGCCGCGCATCAGCCTGCGCACTCTGGTGGTGGAAGCGGCCGCCAGGAGCGACTGGCGCGAACTGGCGATTCGGCGGCTGGCGTTGTTCATCATTAACAGTATCGAGCGCGGCACCCGCTGGGTGATCTATGAGAAGTCGGGAACGGCCCTGTGGTCGCGTGTGAGCTCGCAGATCACGGAATTCTTCGAGGCCCTGGAGCGCGAGGGCGCATTCGTCGGACAGAGCGCGCACGAGAAATACTTTGTGATCTGCGATCAGCGCCTGAACGACCCCGGCCAGGTGGCCGCGGGCCGATTCCAGCTGCTGTTCGGCTTTGCCACTTCCCGTCCGGCCGACTTCCAGGCCTTCCTGGTCACGCAGGAGCGCGGCGGCAGCAGCGTGCGTGCCGTGAGCGTCAATCGATACGCGTTGCCACCGCAAAACTGACCACCGCACGTGCGATCTCGCCGGACGCGACCTCGCTGATGGTCACTGGAACGCCGACCAGCCCGGTCTCGGCCCAGTCAGTCTTGTCCAGGCGCGCGACCGCAATCACCGCGGCTTTGACCCGGCGCAGATGCTCGGCGGTCAGGCCGCGCACCGTCCACGACAGGCCTTCCGGTACGCTGACCTCGATCACCATGGTGGCGGCAAGCTGTGCAAGCGCGCTGATGACCATCGGATCGACCGCGCCATCGGCCGCGCAGACGCGCCGATGCGCCTGCATCTCGATCCGGCACAGTCCGACCCGCAGCTCGCCGAACCGTGCCTGCAGCGTGCCCAGCAGCGGCGTGCGCCTGCGGGCGGCGCGCGCGAAGCGCCAGCGGCCCAGCAGCGAGCCGCGCGAACGCTGATAGCGGCGCAGGGTCTGGCTTGGTGGTGCACTGGGTGTCAGGGTCAACCAGTCAAGCTGCGGGCGTGCGGCACGCGATTCGATGCTGCTAATGTGGCCTCCGAGCGGCGGGAAGCACCGGCGACATGGGCTGGCGATCGCGCGACTCTAGTCGAGTTGTAATCGCCCCTCAAGGGTCCGGGAGTATGATCCGCGGCGGCACTTTGATGTGCCGATCGAATGCAAGGAAAACTGCAGGATGGCGAACCGCTACGTCGTGTTCTCGCATGGCAAGGACAGCGTCCCGTGGGGCAGAAAAATCACGGCCTTGGCCGATGTTGCTCGCGGTGAAGGCTACGAAGTCGAGTCGGTCGACTATCGTGGCATCGAAACTCCGCGCGGCTGCATTGACAAGTTGATCGAAGTCTGCAAGACGCTATCGGGCGACCTGGTGCTGGTCGGCTCCAGTCTGGGCGGCTATGTCACGGTCGCGGCGGCCTCGCTGCTGCACGCGCGCGGCGCTTTCCTGATGGCTCCGGCGCTGTACATGGAAGGCTTGCCGCCGCTGCGTGAGCGGCTGCTCGACTGTCCCGCGGCCATCGTGCATGGCTGGCGCGATGACATCGTGCCGATCGAACACAGTATCCGCTTTGCGCGCGAGTACGGCGCCTCGATGCACCTGGTCGATGCTGATCACCGGTTACATGAACAGCTGCGCTTCATCAAGTACCTGTTCGAGTATTTTCTGATCGCGCTCGATCTGCCGCCCGAGCGCGGCTCGACCTAAGTCCCATGCAGGGTCTACTGCGCAGAGTGCTCGCCCTGTGGGTGCGCGCCACGCTGCGGCCCGAAGACGCGGCGGCGCGCCTGGCCGGACGTAGCTTGCCGGTGTGTTACGTACTCGAGCTGCGCAGCCCCATCGACCTGGCGGTACTGCAGAACGTGTGCGTGCGCGAGCGCCTGCCGCGGCCGGGTCGGCGCCTGCTGGCGCGCCAGCTGCGTAACGTGCGCTCGTCGTTTGCACTGACACAGAGCGTCGGCATGTGGCGTTCGCGCGTCGATCGACGCCCGCCTGCGCTGCTGCTGTCGCTGATCGAGGCACTGCGCCGTGACCCCGGGCTCGACGTCAGCCTGGTGCCGGCCGCGGTCTATTGGGGACGCGCGCCCTCCAAGGAGCGCTCGCTGATCCGCCTGCTGCTGTCCGAGGACTGGGTCATCGGCAGCCGCGTGCGCCGCTTCTTCACGGTGCTGTTCAACGGACGCAACACCACCGTGCAGCTGGGCGATTCGATGTCGCTGCGCAGCCTGCTGGAAGTCGATGCCGACACCGCGCTCGGCGGCCGGCGTATTGCCCGCCAGTTGCGCGCTCAGTTTGGCCGGCTGCGTACCGCGCGTCTCGGGCCGGACCTGTCGCACCGGCGCACCATTGTGGCCGAGGTGCTGCGCACCCGGGCGGTGCGCGCCGCGGTGGCACAGGAGGTGCGCGAGAAGGACAAGCGCACCCGGCGCGCGCTGCTGCTCGAGGCCCGCCGCTATGCGAATGAGATCGCGGCAAATTACTCGCCGGTGTTCATCACCTTCATGTCGCTGGCGCTCAGGAGCCTGTGGAACCGCCTGTACGACGGCATTGAGTTCCAGCATGTCGACACGCTGCAGCAGGTCGCCGAGGGAAATGAAATAGTCTACGTCCCCTGTCACCGCAGCCATATGGACTACCTGCTGCTGTCGTATGCGATCTACGAACGCGGTTACGCGGTACCGCACATCGCCGCCGGCTTGAACCTGAATCTGCCGATCGTCGGGCGCTTCCTGCGCAAGGGCGGTGCGTTCTTCATCCGCCGCAGTTTCCGCGGCAATTCACTCTATACGGTGGTATTCATGAAATACCTCGCGGCCATGATGGCGCGCGGTCATTCGATCGAGTATTTCATCGAGGGCGGACGCAGCCGCACCGGCCGGCTGCGCCCGTCGATGACCGGCATGCTGTCGATGACGGTGCGCAGCTACCTGCGCGAACCGCGCCGTCCGGTGGTGTTCCTGCCGGTCTATTTCGGCTACGAGCGCATCGTCGAGGGCCCGACCTATATCGGCGAGCTGTCGGGTCAGCCGAAGGAGAAGGAATCGATCTTCGGCCTGCTGCGCACCCTGCGACGACTGCGCCATCGCTTCGGCAGCGTGCATGTCAATTTCGGCGAACCGATTCACCTCGACGCACTGGTCGATTGCTACGCCCCTGACTGGCGCGACCGGGTGTTCGACGATCAGAACCGGCCGCCGTGGGTGGGCGCGCTGGTGGACGAGCTGGCGCTGAGCATCATGCGCCACATCAACTCCGCGGCGACCGTGAGCCCGATCAACCTGCTGGCGCTGGTGCTGCTGGCCACACCGCGCCAGTCGATGCTCGAGTCCGATCTGCTGCGCCAGGTCGAGACCATGAAAGCGGTCCTGGCGGCGATTCCGTACGGCGATCGCGTGATGGTCACGCTCCAAAGTGCCGCTGAGGTGGTCAATTACGGCCTGGCGCTCAAGACCATCACGCGTGAGCGCCACCGGGCCGGGGATATCGTGCGCATGAGTCCGGAGCAGGCGGTGCTCGCGACCTACTACCGTAATAACGTGCTGCATCTGTTCGCGATACCATCACTGATCGCCTGCTGCTTTCTGGCGAATGCGGTCATGCGCACCGAGGATGTGCAGCGACTCGCCGGCCGCATCTATCCGTACGTGGCTGCGGAACTGTTCATGCGCTGGCCGGAAGAGGAACTGGGCGGCATCGTCGCTAGTGCGCTGGCCTCGCTGGCCGCGCTCGGCCTGCTGGAAGGCAGCGAAGCTACGCAGCTGTGGCAGCGGCCGGCGCCGACCTCGGAGGCCGCGATGCAACTGTCGCTGCTGGCGCAGGCCACCATTCAGACCATCGAGCGCTACTACCTGGCGATCGCACTGCTGGTGCGGGCTGGCAGCGGCGAGATCACCCAGACGCTGCTCGAGGAGCGCTGCCAGGTCATGGCCCAGCGCATGACCATGCTGTACGGCTTCAATTCACCGGAGTTCTTCGATCCCAGCCTGTTCGAGAACTTCATTGACCTGCTGCGCGCCCGCGGCGTGGTGCGCACTGGCGAGTCCGGCCGGTTGCTGTTTGATGACGTGTTGATCCGGGTGGCGGCCGATGCGCAGCTGGTGCTGTCGGAGCAGATACGCCACAGCATCCTGCAGGTCACCCACGGCTAGCGCCGGAATTCGACCGCTTGTCAGCGACAATCGCTCAGAGAGATCAGACTATAGGGTGCATTTTTTTATAATAAAAAATGCACCCTATAGTCTGATCTCTCTCTGCAGCTGGCGCCGGACGCCGGCCGAATACTGCGCGCTAGCCGTGGGTGCTGCTAGGGGCGTGGCCACAGCCAGCCGAACACACCGGCGGCCAGCAACGCATAGATCAGGCCGTCGATCATGTACTTGATGGTCGAACTCCATCGACGCTGCCACCAGATCGACTGGTGCGGGTGGCCTAGCGCCAGCCCCATGAATGCGACGGTACCGACTACCCGGAACACCGCAAGATAAGGCGCTCCCAGCACCAGCGTGCGGCTGGCGACGTAGGCGGATATCAGCATCACGATCAGCAGGTAGAGGAACCACTGCGCCAGGGGCTTGCCCATGCTGAACTCAGCACCAGCCGAGAGCGTCAGCAACACGGTCGGACCGCGGCGCTTCTTCTCGAGGAACTGCGGATCGCGCATCTGAGCGGGCGAGGAGACATGCGGCGCCATGTAGTCGCCCGGAGCGACCTGGGCGGCGCGCAGCGCATCGAGAATGGCGTCTTCCTGCGGCAATTTGCCCAGATCGTTGCGGTGATGACCGACGATCATGTGCAGCAGCCAGCTCGCCAGGAACAGGATCACGGCGGACAGGACGATCGGCACCCAAAGGGCCAGCAGCGAGACCATGGCTTTCTCTCCCCTGTTGTTATTCGCGGCGACCGAAGATGTACAACGGCGCGAGCGCCAACGCAATACTCAGCGCCATTGTTACCCCGGCGGGTGCCGCAGCGCCGCGCTCCAGGCCGAAAGCTTGCGCGAATAGCTCCAGCTGGCATTGGCGGGGCTGGTGGAAGGCAGGCGGCGAATCTCGATCTGCGGCAGCTCGCGCTTCAGCGGCGCGCCGAAATGACGCTGCAGGGCCGCATACGCGCTGCCGCCATTGCAACACAACCGCATCACCTGGCCTGTGCCCAGCAGCGGCAGCAGATCGTTGGCGACGGCCGATGCATGCTCGATCGCGGCATCAAGGCTGCCGTCGCGCACGCACGACTGCAGCACGTCCCACAACCCGAGGCGCTGGTCGAGCAGGGCCTGCAGGCGCAGCGGGTACGGCAGCTGCGGCCCCGCACCACAGGTCTCGCCCATGATCCGCCAGAACTGATTGCGCGGGTGGGCGTAGTACTGGCGCGCGTTGAGCGATGCGACGCCGGGCATACTGCCCAGTATCAGGATCCTGGTGTCGGCTGCGATCACCGCCGGGAAGCTATGGACGCGGGCGGACGGCATCGGCCTCAGCAATCAGTCGTCGGCCACGCGGCCGCGCAAGCGCTTGAGCTGTTTGCGCTCGCGCTTGTGATCCAGCCGCCGCTGCCGCGAGCCCAGGGTGGGGCGCGTGGCGTGGCGTTTCTTCGGCTCGACGCTGGCGCGGGCAAGCAGCTGTTCGAGGCGCGCCAGGGCCTCGCGCCGGTTGCCTTCCTGCGTTCGCTGGTTGCGCGCCACGATCAACAGCGTGCCGTCGGCGTTCAGGCGGCTGCCGGCGAGCGCGCGCAACCGCGCCTTGACCGGCGCTGCGAGCGCCTGCGTGCCTGCCAGATCGAACCGCAACTGGGCCGCGGTCGCGAGTTTGTTGACGTTCTGGCCGCCCGGTCCCGAGCCGCGTACGAATTGGAACTGCAGATCCTGTTCGGGGATCGCGGCGAGGTGCTTCAAGGCAGCGGGACGTCGTGGCGGAGGTAGACGTCGCGCTGCGCCACCGGAATGCTGATGCCGGCATCGCGGAACAGCCTCCAGATCGCCCGATTGACGTCGGAGCGCACGTTGTTGACGCCGGCTTCCGGATCGGCGATCCAGAAGCGCAGCTCCAGATCCATGCCGTGATCGGAGAATTGCATCAGTCGCGATACCGGCGCTGGATCACGCAGGATTCTCGGATGGCCCTCGGCGGCGTGCATCAGTACCGCCAGCGCCTGTTCCGGATCGTCCCGGTAGCTGACGCGCACCGGCAGCTTCAGGCGCACCTTGCGGTCCGAATAACTCCAGTTGATCACCGAATTGGTGATGAGTTGCTGGTTCGGGACCAGCGTCTCGACCCCGTCCCGGTCGCGCACCACGACGTAGCGGCCGCGCAGCGCCTGCACCCAGCCGAAACTCTCGGTGCTGGTGCCGGGCATGCCGGTGAAACTGATCACATCGCCGGGCTTGATCGACTTATCCATCAGCAGCACGAAGCCGCTGACGAAGTTGCTGGCAATGGATTGCAGGCCGAAACCAAGTCCCAGGCCCACCGCCCCGGTCAGCACCGTCAGCGCCGTCAGGTCCACGCCGGCGGCGTTGACTCCGAGCAGCACGCCCAGGCCGACCAGAAAGAAATAGGTGAACTTGGTGATGCCAATGCGCGTTGACAGCGCGATCGACTCGACGTGCATGATGCGCCGCTCGGCGGCGCGCGCCACCACGCTGGTCACCAGCACGAACAGCGTGATGATCACCAGCCCCTTGAGCAGCGCCCAGAGCGTGAAGCGGCCGTTGCCGGGCAGCAGGTTGATCGCATTGAGCGTGTTCTGGATGGCGTCGAACCAGCCCACCAGCTGGAACGATATGGCGAGCCATACCAGCAGCGTCAGGCGGGTCTCCCAGGTACGCAGCCAGGAGCGTGGACCAAGCCCCAGGCGCATCAGATAGATCGACAGGCGCACCAGGATCAGCGCCGTGGCCAGCTGCATCGCGATATCGAGCAGTGTGGCCGGCACGCCCAGCGCTGCGATCACCGTGCGCACTACCAGCACGGTCAACAGCGCCACCACGACCGGGGCTTCAATCAGCGCGATTTCGATCAGGCGTGCGCGCGCACCGCGAAGATTCAGCACGGCCAGGTTGCGGGCGCGCCAGCGGCGCACGATGCCGGCGGCGCCCATCGCCGCAATGACCGCCACGGCGAGTATCCCCAGCTGCAGCAATACCTCGCCGGCGGTGGCCGTGGCGAGAAACGACTGGATCGCGCCGCCGTCAGGAGTCATCACGGCAGATGCGGCTCAGGCGTTGAGATCCGGAATCAGCTGGCTCTCGAACTTCATGATCTGGTCCTTGAGCGCCAGCTTGCGTTTCTTGAGGCGCTTGAGCTGCAGCTCATCGATGTGGATGTCCATCGACAGGCGCGAGATCACCTCATCCAGGTCGCGGTGTTCGATGCGCAGCTGCCGCAGCTTTTCGACGTTGCGGAACAGGTCGCGGTCGACGTTGTCTTCCTGATCGCTCATCCCTCTGATCGCCCTGTGACCATCGGCTGCTCAGCTCCGCTACCGAGGCAATTCCAGTTGAGGGGCTCCGTCACCGGCCCAGCAGGGCCACGATCGGCGCTATCCGGTCGGGTAGCTTAGCGAAGCGACCCAGCGGACGCCATGGCAGTCCGGGTTCGTGGAAATCCGACCCGATCGAGCCGGCCAGATCGAAGCGACGGGCCAACGCCGCGACGCGATCGGCATCGGCCGGCCCCATGCCGGCGAGGCTGACCTCCAGACCGGCGCCACCCCCCGCCTTGAAGTCGCCGAGCAGCTCGCGCAGCACGCCATTGGACAGCGGGTAGCGGTGCGGGTGAGCCAGCACTGGCGCCCCGCCGGCGGCGAGGATGCAGTGCACGGCGCTCGCGAGCGCCGGCCAGCACGCGCCGACGTATCCGGGCTGGCCGCGCTTGAGCCAACGGTCGAAAGCCGCCTGCACGCTCACCGCAAGCCCGCGCGAGCACAGAGCGCGCGCCAGATGGGCGCGGGTCGGGGCCGGCGCCGCCAGCGCTTGCGCCGCCAGCTCCTCGCCCGGCAATCCTGCCCGGGACAGGCGCCCTGCCATCGCGCCGATGCGCTGCCGGCGCAGTTCCAGCACCGCCGCGCAATGGGCGATGAATGGCGCGTGCGCGGTATCCAGATCGAGTCCGATGATGTGAATCTCCCGCCCGCGCCACTGGCAGGTCAGTTCCACGCCCGGCATGAACCCGATGCCATGCGCCTGGCAGGCGGCGCGCGCTGCATCGCAGCCGGCAGCCGTGTCATGGTCGGTCAACGCCAGCAATTCGACCTGGCGCTGGGCGGCGAGGGCGACCAGCGCCGAGGGCTCGAGTACGCCATCGGAGCAGTTGCTGTGGGTGTGCAGGTCGATGCGCTGGTGCACGGCTATCGGCTAGAGCTGCAGACCGCCGAGCAGCGCCACCCAGTCCCGGGTGCGATCGGCGTACACGATGAACGACGGGTTGGTGACATCGTCGCGCACGTTGTAGCGCAGCGGCTGTCCGGCCAGATCGACCACGCAGCCGCCGGCCTCGAGCACGACGGCCTGACCGGCCGCGGTATCCCACTCGGAGGTCGGACCGCGACGCACGTACAAGTCGGCGCCGCCCTCGGCCAGCAGGCCGAATTTCAGCGCGCTACCGAGGCTGATACGCTGGTGTGGGCCCAGTGCCTCGAGCTTGCGGTCCAGCGTCGCGTCGGCAAACGAGCGGCTGCCGAGCACTCGCAGCGGCTCGGCGGCCGGCAACTGCACCTGGATGCGCTTGCAGGCGCCATCCGCGCCGCGGCGAAAAGCGCCAGCGCCGCGTGACGCGGCATACAGCAGCGAACGCGCCGGCCCCGCCACCACGCCCAGCACCGGCTCACCGTCCTCCACCAGGGCGATGTTGACGCTGAATTCGCCGTTGCGCTTGACGAACTCGCGCGTGCCATCGAGCGGATCGACCAGCCAGAGCGTCTTCCAGGCTCGCCGCTGGGCGAATATTTCCGGCAGCGACTCCTCCCCGAGCATCGGCCATTGTGGCGTCAGGCTCTTCAAGCCCGCGTCGATCACGCGCTGCGACGCAAGATCGGCTTCGGTGCGCGGCGAGCGGTCATCCTTCAGGGTCACGCTGAAACCGGCCTGGTAGATGCGCATGATCTCGCGGCCGGCCGCATCGGCAATATCCATCACAGCGGGCAGCCATGCTGAGAGTTGCTCGGGCGTCAGACTCATTCGTTCGATTCCAGCATAGGCTCTATGATATCTGACCGCATGAACGCCACCGCCCATGGCCCTGCGAACCCGGTGCTGAACGCGTCCGATTGGGCGCGCATCGAGACCGTGCTGCTCGATTTGGACGGCACGCTGCTCGACCTGGCGTTCGACAATCACTTCTGGCGCACGCGCGTGCCGGAAGCCTGGGCACGAGCGCGCTCGATGAGCCCGGAGCAGGCAATGGCCGAGCTGCAGCCGCGCTTTCGTGCGCGCGAGGGCACGCTCGACTGGTATTGCACCGACTACTGGAGCCGCGAGCTCGAGCTCGACATCGCCGCGCTCAAGCACAGCCACGCGCACCACATCCGCTGGCTGCCGGGGGCGCGAGAGTTCCTGGGCCGGGTACGCGCCCTGGGCAAGCGCCTGGTATTGGTGACCAACGCGCATCCGACCTCGCTCGCCATCAAGGATGCGCGCACACAGGTGATCAGCCATTTCGACGCCGGCTTCAGCGCGCATAGCTTCGGTGCGCCCAAGGAACAGCCGCAGTTCTGGCGCGAGCTTGCCAAGGTCGAGCAATTCGATCCGGCACGCAGCCTGTTCGTCGATGACAGCCTGCCGGTGCTGCGCGCTGCGCGCGCCGCTGGCATTGGGCTGATCTATGCGGTGCAGCGACCCGACAGCGGCGCGCCGGCGCGACTGCAGCCCGAATTCCCGGCGGTGGATGCAGTCGCGCAGCTGCTGTAGCGGTGAGTGGCGGACGGCAGCGGCGCTTCAGCGACCCTGTCGACGGCGCTGGGGACCACCCGGCCGATTGCTGCGGCCAGCACCTGGACGCGCCCCGCCGCCGCGGCGCATCGGCGCGGCGTGGGTCATCGGCCGCGGCACGTGGGTCGCGGCGTCGAGCTTGGCCAGCAGATGCAGCGCGACCGGGGCCACCGGGATCTTGCGACCGATGAAGGCCTCGATGTCCGGCAGCCCGATGGCGTATTCCTCGCAGCCAAAACTGATGGCGTCGCCGTCGGCACCGGCCCGTGCCGTGCGGCCGATGCGATGCACGTAGTCGGGGGCATCCTGCGGCAGGTCGTAGTTGAAGATATGACTGACGTCCGGAATGTGCAGCCCGCGCGATGCCACGTCGGTGGCGATCAGCACCGCCAGTTCGCCCTCGTGAAACTGCCGCAGGAATTGCAATCGCTTCTTCTGCGGCACGTCGCCGGACAGGGCCTGCGCATTGAAGCCGTTGGCGCGCAGCGCCGTCTCGAGCTTCTCGGCCAGCCGTCGCGTGTTGACGAATACCATCGTGCGATGCGCTTCGGTCTCGCGCAACAGCCCGATCAGCAGCGGCAGCTTCTCCTCCATCGAGGGGAAGTAGATCACCTGGCGGATGCGATCGATGGTGACCTTGTCGGGCTCGATGCGCACCAGTTCCGGGTTGTTCATGTGTTCGTAGGCGAGTTCGAGCACCCGGTGCGACAGCGTGGCCGAGAACAGCATCGACTGGCGATGCTCGGGTCGAGGCAGGCGGCGCAGCAGGTAGCGGATGTCGGCGATGAAGCCCAGGTCGAACATGCGATCGGCCTCGTCGAGTACCAGCACCTGCACGTGGCGCAGGTCATACACCTGTTGCTTGAGGTAATCGATCAGTCGCCCGGGTGTGCCGACCAGTACGTCCACGCCTTCCTCCAGCGTGCGCCGCTGCTGCTCATAGTCGGTGCCGCCGAACACCACCGCGAGCCTAAGACCGGTGTGCTTGCCCAGCACCGCCGCGTCCTTGTGTATCTGCACCGCGAGCTCGCGCGTCGGGGCGACAATCAGTGCGCGGATCGACGTGCGGCTGCGGTTCGGTGCCGCCGGCCTGGTCAGCAGCGAGTGATACAGTGCCACCAGGAACGCGGCCGTCTTGCCGGTTCCGGTCTGCGCCTGGCCGGCGACGTCGCGGCCCTGCAGTGCCAGCGGCAGTGTCTGGGCCTGGATGGGCGTGCAGTAGGTGAATCCGGCATCCACGATACCCTGCGCCAGCACGCCGGTCAGCGGCAGGGAGCCGAAGGTCATCGAACTGAGATGTTCATCACTCATTAAAACTGTTCATAAATGGCGACAGGGCACAGTACTGAGCTCAAGACTTGCAATGCGACCCGGAAAGGGCTAAAAATAAGCGCAACCGGCGGCTGTTCTGTCCGCACCTGCCAAGCCATCCAGACGCAAGCAATTCAGGGCCAACCCGTAAGCTAAGTGTAACCGTTAGACGGCTTCCCGGGGCGCGACATCAGCCCTGCCGCGAAAATCTGTTCGGTTATTTGCTAAGAGCTCATCTCGTAAATTCGTTTTTTGTCCCCAATATCAAGCTTATCCCCCTCAACGGAGGCTCAACTGCGTGAGTAACGAGCACATTGTGCATACATCGGATGGCAAGTTCGATCAGGACGTCCTGAAGGCTGACAAGCCGGTGTTGCTGGATTTCTGGGCGGAGTGGTGCGGTCCGTGCAAGATGATCGCGCCGATCCTGGACGAGATCGCAACCGAGTATAAGGATCGGCTGCGGATCGCCAAGCTCAACATCGACGAGAACCCGCATACCCCGCCGCGGTACGGCATCCGCGGCATCCCGACGCTGATTCTGTTCAAGAACGGCACGGTCGAGGCGCAAAAGGTCGGCGCTTTGTCCAAGTCACAACTGGCGACTTTCCTGGATCAGCACCTGTGAGGGGCTACCTCGGCAATCAGGGCCGCAACCGGCCCAATAACAAGGGCCCGCGTCATGGCAATCGCGACGGCAATCGCGGCAATGGTCGTCCCGACGACCAGCTGATGCCGGATCTGGAGCCGCTGGCCGAGGACGACGCCGAGATCATCAGTCCAGCCGAGCTCGAACGCTCGCGCAGTTCGATGAACCTGACCGAGCTCAAGGCCAAGCCGATCCACGAACTGGTGAAGATGGCCGAGTCGATGGGGCTGGAAAACCTGGCGCGCTCGCGCAAACAGGACATTATTTTCTCGATCCTCAAAGCGCATGCGCGCAACGGCGAGGATATCTACGGCGACGGGGTACTCGAGATCCTGCAGGACGGCTTCGGCTTCCTGCGCTCATCGGACGGCTCCTATCTGGCCGGGCCGGACGACATCTACATCAGCCCGAGCCAGATTCGACGCTTCAACCTGCGCACCGGCGACACCGTCTCCGGCCTGATCCGGCCGCCCAAGGATGGCGAGCGCTACTTCGCGTTGCTCAAAGTAGGCGAGATCAATTTCGATTCTCCGGACAGCTCGCGCAACAAGGTGCTGTTCGAGAACCTGACGCCATTTCATCCGACCAGGCGCCTCAAGCTCGAGCGTGGCAACGGCAGCACCGAAGACCTGACCGCACGCACCATCGACCTGGTGGCCCCGATTGGCCGCGGCCAGCGTGGCCTGATCGTCTCGCCGCCCAAGGCCGGCAAGACCATGCTGCTGCAGAACATCGCGACCTCGATCACGGCCAATCATCCGGAAGTCTACCTGATCGTGCTGCTGATCGATGAGCGGCCCGAGGAGGTCACCGAGATGCAGCGCACGGTGAACGGCGAGGTGGTCTCCAGCACTTTCGATGAGCCGGCGGCGCGTCATGTGCAGGTCGCCGAAATGGTGATCGAGAAGGCCAAGCGCCTGGTCGAGCACAAGAAGGATGTGGTGATCCTGCTCGACTCCATCACCCGCCTGGCGCGCGCCTACAACACGGTCGTGCCCTCATCGGGCAAGGTGCTCACCGGCGGCGTCGATGCCAATGCGCTGCAGCGGCCGAAGCGCTTCTTCGGCGCCGCGCGCAACATTGAGGAAGGCGGCAGTCTCACCATTCTCGCCACCGCGCTGATCGATACCGGCTCGAAGATGGACGACGTCATCTACGAGGAATTCAAGGGCACCGGCAACAGTGAAATCCACCTGGATCGGCGCATCTCCGAGAAGCGCGTATTCCCGGCGGTAAACATCAACCGCTCCGGCACCCGCAAGGAGGAGCTGATCACCGATCCGGGCGAGCTTGCCAAGATGTGGATCCTGCGCAAGCTGCTGCATCCGATGGATGAGCTGGCCGCGATCGAGTTCCTGCTCGACAAGATGAAGGATACCAAGGCGAATTCTGAATTCTTCGAGGCCATGAAGCGTTGAGCCGGCCCGCTGAAGCGCTGCCGGTGGGGCGCCTGACCATCGCCGCACCGCTGCCTGAGCGCGGCATGGCCGGCATCGCAAAGTGAGCGGCGCGTCACAGCGCCGCCTCGCGCCGGCGGCTGAAATCCCCGACCATTGCTGATCGATGGGCGTCGTTGCGCGGCGACTGTGGCGCCGCGGCAGTCAACCGAGGGATCATGTAGAGATGCGTTCATGGTGGCTCGGTCCGGTACTGCTCGCGCTGGGTGCGGTCGCTCAAGCCGATCCACATCCCGATACCAGTCCAGAGAGCTATTTACCGCCGCCGCCGCCGCCGATCGCCAGCCCGATCAGCGATCACTTCGCGCTCAGCGCCGGCTTCTTCTGGGGTAGCGCCAATACTTTCGGCCGCTTCGATTCCGCCGCCGGCGTGGAGGGCACCCCATTCACCGCCGAGCACGACCTGGGACTTACCAGTCAGGCGCGCCAGCCGTTCATCGAGATCATGTTCCGGCTCGAGGAGCGCAATCGGCTGCGGGTGGATTTCATCGATCTGCGCCGTGCGGCCGACAGGACCATCGATCGGACGATCCAGTACGGCGATCAGACCTTCCTGGTCAACAATCCGGTGCATTCGGTATTCGACTGGCGGCAGATGGATCTGACCTACACCTATTCGTTCCTGCGCGCGGAGCGCTACGAGCTCGGAGCCGGCCTGGGCGTGCATCTGTTGGAGGCAGAGGCCAGCGCCGAGATACCCACCACGCCGCAGTACGCGGATTTCAATGGTGCCGGTCCGTATGCGACACTGGCGCTGGATGGCACCTGGCGCATCTCCAGGCACTGGGCGCTGAATGCGCGAGCCAATTACCTGCGCATCAGGATCGGCTCGGTCGGCGGCATGATGGGCCAGTATCATGCCGACCTGCAGTATCGCTGGAAGCGCAACCTGGCTTTCGGCCTGGCCTATCGACGCCAGGAAGTGGAACTTGACCTGCACGGCACCGACCCCTCGGGCGTGCTGAAGTTCACCATCAGCGGTCCGGAGCTGTTCGCACGCCTGAGTTTCTAGCCGCCGCCGGCCCGGGACGCATCGCCTCGGCGGCCGTCACTCCTGCAGCCGCGCGCTGATGAACTGCGCCATCAGCTCGATGGTGTGCGGATCGCGCAGCGGCGCGCTGTGGTTCAGGCCCGCGATCACCTGGATGCGGCCGTCGCGCAGCTGCAGCGCCACCTCGCGCGCATGCTCGGCGGGAATGTATTCGTCGGCGCCGCCGTGCACCAGCAGCACCGGAATGTGGATTCGCTGCGCCAGCACCGGCGCCGCGTAGTCCTCCGGATCCCCGCCATAGCGCGCACGAAACAGTGCGCGCAGGCGCCCGATGACCTCGCGACGCAGGCCCATCGCGTTGCTGAAGGATTCGAACAGAAAGCCGATGTCGCGCGGCAGCCCGACCAGCACGGCGGCGCGCAGGCGCGCCGCCGCAGCATCTTCGGCCAGCCAGCAGGCGGCGGTGATGGCGCCGAAGGAGTGGGCGAGGATGGCAGCAACCGGTCCGCAGGCGCGGCTGACCGCCGCCAACGCATCGCGAAAACTGGACAGGTCGGCCTGCCGGCCGCCCGAACGACCGTGCGCCGGCGCATCGAACGCGACCACCCGCAGCCGGTGCGAACGCAAGCCCTCGATCATGTCCCCGAGCTGGCCGGCGTGTGAGATCCAGCCGTGCAGTACCAGCACCGCTGGCCCGTCACCGGGCCATTCATATATCTGTACCTCTCCGTGTGCCGTGGGCAGCCGCCGGGTGGCAGCGGTTGCCAGGAAGCCGGCGTCCTGACCGCTGATGCGCCGGCTGCGCGGCGTAGTGAACAGCCGCAGCGCACAGCGCGCCGCAAGCTGCGGGCTGAGTAGCGACAGCAGTCGAAACAGCGCACGAACGCGCCGCTGGCGTGCCGGGGTCAGTCCTGGAATGTGGCGAGCCGGCGCCGCCCGGTCCTCAGCCATGGCCGGCCGGACGCGTGGCATCACCGGCATCGGTGCCGGCGCGCTCGCGCGCGATGGCGTGATAGCCGATGTCGCGCCGGTAGAGCATGCCGTCATAGTGAATGCAATCTGCCAGCGCGTAGGCCGCGCGCTGCGCGTCGCTCACACGATCGCCCAGACCCACGGCGCACAGCACCCGTCCGCCGCTGGTCAGCACGTGGCCGGACAGGCGCCGCGTGCCGGCGTGGAAAAGCTTGCCCGGCAGCCGTGCCGCGCTATCGAGACCGTCGATGCGATCGCCGCTGCGCACCGCTTGCGGGTAGCCAGCCGCGGCCAGTACCACGCCCAGCGCTGCGCGCCGATCCCACCGCGCCTCGACGCGATCGAGCTGGCGGTCGAGCGCGGCCTCGCACAGGGTGGTCAGATCGCTGTTGAGGCGCGCCAGGATCGGCTGCGTTTCCGGATCGCCGAGGCGGCAATTGAACTCCACCACATTCGCCGTGCCATCGGACCCGATCATCAGTCCGGCATACAGGAATCCCGTGTACGGCGTGCCATCCTCGCTAAGGCCACGGATGGTCGGCTGGATGATCTCGCGCATCACGCGCGCGTGGATCGCGCCGCTTACCAGCGGGGCCGGCGAATAGGCGCCCATGCCGCCGGTGTTCGGCCCGGCATCGCCGTCGCACAGGCGCTTGTGATCCTGCGATGTGGCGAGCGCCAGTACATGCTCGCCGTCGGCCATGACGATGAAGCTGGCTTCCTCGCCCGGCAGGAACTGCTCGATCACGATCTCGGCGCCGGCCTCGCCAAAACGGCCGTTGAACATGTCGGCCGCCGCGGCCTCGGCCTCATCCAGGCTTTGCGCGATGATCACCCCCTTGCCGGATGCCAGGCCGCTCGCCTTGACGACGATCGGCAGGCGCTGCGCGCGCAGCCACGCGGCATCGTAGCTCGCGCGCGTGAACACGCGATAGGCCGCGCTCGGAATGCGGTGGCGTTGCAGGAAGTCCTTGCCGAATGCCTTCGAGCCCTCGAGCCGCGCTGCCAGCCGGCTGGGACCGAAGCAGCGCAGTCCGGCGGCCTGAAAGGCGTCGACGATTCCCGCGACCAGCGGCGCCTCGGGCCCGATGATCGTCAGCGCGACCGCCTCGCGGCGCGCGAACTCGACCAGTGGCGCGATATCGGTGGCGTCGATATCGACGTTGCGCACCCCCGGCTCGCTTTCGGTACCGGCGTTGCCCGGCGCCACCAACACCTCGCGCACCCGCGGCGACTGCGAACATTTCCAGGCGAGGGCATGTTCGCGGCCGCCCGCGCCGACGATCAGGACTTTCATCGATCGGTTGCCGTGCTAATGCCGGAAGTGGCGCATGCCGGTGAGCACCATGGCCATGGCGTGCTCGTTGGCCGCCGCGATCACCTCCTGATCGCGCACCGAGCCGCCAGGCTGGATGACCGCAGAAATGCCGCAGCTGGCGGCGACATCGATGCCGTCGCGGAACGGGAAGAACGCGTCGGAAGCCATGACCGCGCCGTGCAGCTCCAGCTTTTCATCGGCCGCTTTCAGCGCCGCGAGACGCGTCGAGTACACCCGGCTCATCTGGCCGGCGCCGACGCCGACCGTGGCCCCGCCGCGCGCGAATACGATTGCGTTTGATTTCACGAACTTGGCCACTTGCCAGGCGAACAGCAGGTCGGCGAGTTCGCGCGCGTCCGGCCGGCGGCGGCTCACGAATGTCAGGTCGGCCGCATCGACGCGGCCGGCGTCGCGCTGCTGCAGCAGCAGGCCACCGGTAACGGTGCGAAATTCCAGCTCATCGCCGATGTCGGCGCGCAGATCGCCGGTCGAGAGCAGGCGCAGATCCGGCTTGGCGGCGAGCGCCGCGAGGGCTTCGCTGCTCAGGCTGGGGGCAGCGATGACTTCGGCGAACTGCCGCTCGAGTATGGCGCGCGCGGTAGCGGCGTCGAGTTCGCGATTGAAGGCGATGATGCCGCCAAAGGCTGAGGTCGGGTCGGTGCGATAGGCGCTGATGTAGGCCGCAAGGCAGCTGGCGCCGAGCGCCACGCCGCAGGGATTGGCGTGCTTGACGATGACGCAGGCCGCCTGCGCGAACTGCCGTACGCACTCGATGGCCGTGTCGGCGTCGGCGATGTTGTTGTACGACAGATCCTTGCCCTGAAGCACCCGCGCGCTGGTTACCGAGCCGCCACGGGCGAAGGGGTTGCGGTAGTGAGCGGCGCGCTGATGCGGGTTCTCCCCGTAGCGCAAATCCTGCTGCTTATCGAAGTAGCGCACCAGCTGCTCGTCGAAGCCATCGTCCTCATAACCCAGGCGCTGCTGCATATAGGCGGCCACCACGGTGTCGTAGCGGGCGGTGTGCGCAAACGCCTTGGCCGCAAGGCGCGAGCGCGTATCGATCGAGGTCGCGCCCAGGTCGTCGATCTCGGCCAGCACACCGGCATAATCGGCCGGATCGACCAGCGCGGTGACGTCGGCATGGTTCTTGGCAGCGGCACGCAGCATCGCCGGACCGCCGATATCTATGTCCTCGATCGCCTCCTGGTAACTGCAGTCCGGGCGCGCGATCGTGGCCGCGAACGGATAGAGATTGACCACCAGCAGGTCGATCGGCTCGATGCCGTGCGCGCGCATGGCCTCATCGTCCGTGTTCCTGCGACCGAGCAGGCCGCCGTGCACGCGCGGATGCAGCGTCTTGAGCCGCCCGCCCATCAGTTCGGGAAAGCCGGTGTATTGCGACAGTTGGCGCACCGGCAGGCCGGCATCGACCAGCACCCTGGCGGTACCGCCGCTGGCCAGCAGTTCGATGTCGTGGCGCCGCAATCCGGCCGCAAACTGCGCCAGTCCACGCTTGTCCGAGACCGAAAGCAGCGCCCGCCGGATGGGGCCCGACATCAGATCCCCGCGATCACTCGGACAGGCCCAGCTCTCGCAGTTTCTTGCGCAGTGTGCCGCGATTGATGCCGAGTATCACGGCCGCGCGGCTCTGGTTGCCGGCGGCGTAGTCGAGCACCGCGCGGAACAGCGGCTCCTCCACCTCGCGCAGCACCATGTCATACACGCGCGCCGGCCGGTGCCCGTTCAGATTCGAAAAGTAATCGTTGAGAGCGTGTTCGGTGTGGCTGCGCAGCGGCAGCTCCCTGCCGTTGAGTCTGACACCGTTCGCTCTGACCATTGGTTCTGTGCCCGTTCTGCGAGTTTTCTTCTTCAACATGCTCGCGCTTCCCTTTCACCCACTCCGATCACCCGCATTCAGGCCGCTTGCAGTTCTGCCCAGTGCCCGAAGCCTTGCCTCGCCGCCAGGAACTGCGAAGCCGAGTCCTCTGCCGCCATCAATCGTTGCCGCAGTTCGCTCGCTTCGGAAAGTTGCCGGCAGTACCAGCCAAGATGCTTACGCGCCATTCGAATTCCGGTGTGCTCGCCATAGAACTCGTACAGGGATTCGAGGTGCTGAAGAATGATCTCAGTTTTCGACGCGCGCAAGAGTGGCGCAGCGAATTCACCGGTTGCGACATACGCATTGACATCGCGGAAAATCCATGGTGCACCTTGCGCTGCGCGGCCGATCATTACTCCTTCTGCGCCGGTGAAATCAAGTACCGCGCGTGCGCGTTGCGGTGAATCGATGTCGCCATTGGCAATCAACGGCAGGGCGGTGTGAGCGCGAGCCTGGCGGATCGTGTCGTATTCCGCATCGCCGCGAAACAGGTCGCTGCGCGTGCGGCCATGGATCGCCACTGCCGCTATGCCGCACGACTGCGCCAGTGCGGCGATGCGCGCGGCATTGCGCCGGGCCGGATCGGTGCCGGTACGGATCTTCAACGTCACCGGCGTCGACACCGCGCGCCGCACCGCGGTGAGGATGCGTTCGACCAGCGCCTCATCGGCCAGCAGCGCCGATCCGCAATGACGGTTGTAGAGCTTTTTCGCCGGACAGCCCATGTTGATATCGATGATGTGCGCGCCCAGATCGACGTTGATCCTGGCGGCGGCGGCCAGCTCTGCCGGTTCGCTGCCGACCAGCTGCACCACCCGCGGCTCGGGCTCGCCGGCGTGGTCCATGCGCCGCTGCGACTTGTCGGAGCTCCAAAGGCGCCGGTCGGCGCTGAGCATTTCCGCCGGTGCGAGCGTCGCGCCAAAACGACGACAGAGTTGCCTGAAGGGCCGGTCGGTCACGCCGGCCATCGGCGCCAGCAGGGCCCGGCCGGCGAGCCGGTAGTGGGCAATCTGCAGGTTCACGGTATCGGGGCGGCCGCCACGCTCGTGTCGCTGGCGCAACGCACGCTGCCGCGAGGGCTCTTGAGGCAGGCATCGAGTTCGAAGCTGGCGCTGTCAGCCGTGGGGTCGCGTACCGCGACCTCGCTGTCGACGCGCTCATCGTGCGCGAGGAAAGCGCGCGCGGGGTGGCCGGCCGGCCAGTACTCGGCCGGCGTCAGGTCGCGCGCTGCAATCGCCTTGCCGTAACGGTCGAGCAGCGTCAGTCGCAGCATCGGCACCGGTTGCGGGCGCTGCTCGCGGTTGGCCAGGCTCAGGCGCACGTGGATGACGCGGCTGTCGCTCGGATCGGAGGCGGCACCCTGTTGGCGAAGATCGTACGCGGCCAGGTTCCAGTGCGGGTCGAGCGGCACGCCGAGACTGGCATACACGCGGCTGATCGGTGCGCTCCAGGCCGGCGATGCAGCGAGCGCATCGCGCCAGTGATTGATTGCCTGTAGCCCCAGCAGCAGCACCAGAACGGCGCAGCCGGCGCTCCAGCCGCTGCGATGCGGTGGCGGTGCGGCGACGATGCCGTCTTCGGCGTCAAGTTCTGCGCCCAGCGCGGCGGCCTGTTGCATCAGTGAGCCCTGCGTGCCGGAAAGCTTGGCCGGGCGCTCGTCGGAATCGATCGAGGCGCCGAAATCGTAGTGCGACTGGCCTTCATGCGATTGCGCGGCCACGCTGAGGCGCTGCGTCAGCGCGGCGATTTCGTTGTCGATGGACTCCTCAGGCACGAATTCTTCAGTCTGCGTGATCGCGTCGCCCTCGAGCACGATGGTCTCGAAGCTGCCGGTGCCGTCGGCCAGGCTCGACTCATTCTCTATGGCGCCATCGCTGGAGCGCTCGGTAGTCAGATGGGTGCGCGGCACCGACTCAGCCGGCTCATGCACGCGAGCTTCCGGTGGATCCTCGACCGCTTCAGTCTTCTCGCCGTAGGTGGCGAGTGCGGCGGTGATCTGTGATGAGGAGGCCGGATCGGCTTGCGAGTAGAGCGGCGTCGGTGCGCCCTCGCTGGCCGGTTCCTCGCTCAGTGCCAGCAGCGCATTGAAGACATTGAGGCAACGCCCGCAGCGCACGTAGCCCTGACCGGTGCGCAGATCGGCCGCGGTGACGGCCAGCGTCAGGGTGCATTTGGGGCAGACGGTAAACATGGGACTGGCACAGGCCGCTATGGGCTTCCGGTGGCGATCGTCTGCGCATGCCGTATCAATATATATCTCATGTCAATTCAATAACGTGTGCCGGCCAAGGTCACCCAGCCGTCGCGCTCGGCGACGGCCCTGATATCAAACCACTTCAGGAACGCGCTCGCCACTGCTGGTTCCTGCTCGGCCAGTATGCCGGCAAGCAGCGCCTGCCCACCCGGAGGCAACAGCGTAGCGAACGCCTGATTCAGCGATATCAATACCTCAGCCAGGATATTGGCGAGCAGTAGGTGGCAGCCCGGCGGGATATCCCCGGCGCGCTCGCACAACTGCAGCCGGTCGGCCACCCCGTTAGCGGTGGCGTTCTGCCCGGTGGCCAGCCGGGCCTGAGGATCGATGTCGAACGCGAAGGCGCGCCGGGCGCCGAGCTTCAGGGCAGCAATGGCGAGCGCGCCGGCGCCGCAGCCGTAGTCCACGACGTCGCGGCCGGTCAATGGCGCGCGATCCAACCACTGCAGGCACATCGCGGTGGACGCATGCGTCCCGGTACCGAATGCGAGGCCCGGGTCGAGCCGCACGACGATGGCGTCGGGATCGGCGACCGATTCGTGCCGCGGGCAGATCCACAGCCGGCGGCCGAATCGCATCGCGTGAAAATCGCGCAGCCACTCGCGCTCCCACACCCGATCGGCGAGGGCGCGCGCCGCCAGTCGCGAGGCTTCGATGCCGAGCGCGGCCGCGAGCCTGGCAAGCCATGCCGGGTCGGCGCCTTGTGCATCGTACAGGGCCTGCAGCCGGGTCTGGCGCCACAGGCGCAGCTCGCCTGGTGCAGGCTCGAGCACCGGCTCGTCGCTGGCAGCGCTGAAACTCACGCACAGTGCGCCGGCCTCGATACAGGCGGCTTCCGCTGTCGCCGGGTCGAGTTCGCCGAGCTCAAAGCTCAGCTCCAGATAGGACTTTGCGCCCGGGATCACTTCAGACCCAGTCGCCGCTCCAGATAGTGGATGTCGAGGCCGCCGGCGTGAAAAGCCGCATGCGCCAGGATCTCCTGGTGCAGCGCGGTGTTGGTCTTGATGCCCTCGACCACCAGTTCGGACAGCGCGTTGCGCATCCGAGCGATCGCGGTTTCGCGCGTATCGCCGTGAGCGATCAGCTTGCCGATCAGCGAGTCGTAGTGCGGCGGCACGTTGTAGCCGGAATACACGTGGCTGTCGACGCGGATGCCCGGACCACCGGGCGGATGCCACAGCCTGATGGGGCCGGGAGAGGGCATGAAGGTCCGGGCGTCTTCGGCATTGATGCGGCATTCGATCGCATGGCCGCGAATCTGCACATCGGCCTGCTCGTAGCGCAGCGGTTCGCCGGCGGCGATGGTCAGCTGCGCCTTGACCAGATCGATGTCGGTGACCAGCTCGGTGACCGGGTGCTCGACCTGGATGCGGGTGTTCATCTCGATGAAGTAGAACTCATTGTCCTGGTAGAGGAACTCGAGCGTACCGGCGCTGCGATAGCCGACCGCGCGGCAGGCCTCGACGCAGCGTTCCCCCATCAGGCGACGCTGCTTGGGGGTAATACCCGGCGCCGGCGCCTCCTCGATCACCTTCTGGTGCCGGCGCTGCATCGAGCAGTCGCGCTCGCCGAGACTGATCACGTTGCCGTGATGATCGGCGAGGATCTGGAACTCGATGTGGCGCGGGCGCTCGAGAAATTTCTCCATGTAGACCGCGTCGTTGCCGAAGGCGGCCAACGCCTCCGAGCGGGTGACGGCGATCGAGCTCAGCAACGCGCCTTCCGAGTGCACCACCCGCATGCCGCGGCCGCCGCCGCCGCCCGAGGCCTTGATGATGATCGGATAGCCAATGTCCCGAGCGATGCGCAGGTTGTCGTCCGAATTGTCGGTCAGGGCGCCGCCGGAACCGGGCACGCAGGGCACGTTATGGCTGCGCATGACACCGATTGCCGAGACCTTGTCGCCCATCAGGCGGATGGTCTCTGCTTTCGGACCAATGAAGATGAAGCCGCTCTTCTCTACCCGCTCGGCGAAATCCGCGTTTTCGGACAGGAACCCATAGCCCGGATGGATCGCGACCGAGTCGGTGACTTCCGCGGCGCTGATGAGCGCCGGCATGTTCAGGTAACTCTGGGCCGAGGGCGCAGGGCCGATGCACACCGATTCATCGGCCAGCAGCACATGCTTCAGATTCGCATCCGCGGTGGAGTGCGCGGCCACGGTCTTGATTCCAAGTTCGCGGCAGGCGCGCAGTATGCGCAGCGCAATTTCGCCGCGATTGGCAATAACGATTTTTTCCAGCATCGGCGTGATTTTTTCTTCGGCGGCGGGCTCGTGCGGCGAATACGGCTCACTGAATGATGAACAGCGGCTGACCGAACTCCACCGGTTCGCCGTTCTTGACCATGATGGCCTTGACCTTGCCCGCCTTCTCCGACTCGATCTGGTTCATCATCTTCATCGCCTCGATGATGCACAGCACCTGTCCGACCTCGACCGGATCGCCGAGCTCGACGAATAGCTTCGCGCCCGGTGTCGGCGCCGAATAATAGGTGCCGACCATCGGAGCGGTGACGATGTGCTCGCCCACTCCGGCCCGCAGCGGCCCGCCCGACTTGCCGGGTGCGTCCGCGGGAGCCGCGTCCACCGCAGCGGCAGCGGCATCGGCAGCGGCGAGCGGGGGTGCGGCAATCATCTGCGGCGGGTGCATCGGGGCCGCCAGGTAGGTGGTGCTGGGCTGACCCGGCAGCACCCGCGCGATGCGCAGCGTCTCCTCGCCTTCCTTGATCTCAATCTCGGCGATGCCCGACTCCTCGAGCAGCTCGATCATTTTTTTGATTTTTCGTATGTCCATTGAGCGGCTCCGAGACTCCCCCTGTGCCGCAAGAATCTACCTAATTTCCGGCAATTTGCCTAATTTTTGGCAAAATTAACGCGATCATGCAGGGATCATGCCGGAATCTAAGGATCCTTGACACCGGCCTTGGCTCGCTCGATCGCGAGTTCCCGCAGCCGCTGTGCGATGCCGGCCTGCGCTTGCCGCAGGCTCAGGCGGCCGGCGGTGAGGGCGCGCATCGCCCCCAGGATATAGTCGGCCTCATCCGCATGCAGCTCGCCCACTTTGACCGCCAGGATCCGCCCCGCCGCGTCCGCAAACACCGAAAACGGCAACACGGTCTGCATGCCGAACTGCTCGGCCGCCGCGAGCCCGGAATCCTCCCCGATCAGCAGCGGATAATCGACCGGCTCTCGGCGCACGTAGTCGGCAACCGCAGCTCGAAAGTCCACCGCGATGCCGACCACTTGCAGCCCCTCGCCACGATGGCTGCGGCGCAGCCGTTGCAGCAGCGGCATCTCGCGCCGGCAGGGGGCGCACCAGGTGGCCCAGAAATTGATGATCAGCGGGTGGCCGCGAAAGTCGCGCAGCGATTTCTGCCGGCCGGCGAGGTCCGGCAATGTCAGGTCCGGCACCGTGTCCGGAATGGGACGGGTCGGCGCGGCGGCGCCGGGGTTGGCCGTGTCTGGCGCATCCGCCGCCGCGTCGGCGGTGGCGCCGGCGCCGACCGGCGCGCCCGGCAGCCGCGCGTCGCTGAGCATTGCCGGCGGCGGATGCGCGCGGCGGTAAGAGAGGAACCCGGCCAGTACGCCGCCGAGCGTGACCAGCACGATCGCCAGCGTGCGTGCGGCTGGCGGCACCGCTAGCCGGCAGCCAGCGCCTGGTGCAGCAGCGCGGCAAACTCAGGCGCCTTCATGTAGCCGACGACCCGGTATTCCTGGTGCTCGTGGCCCTGCGCATCGTAGAAGGCAATGGTCGGCGGACCGTAAATCTGAAACTGGTGCAGCAGCGCCTGATCGTCGGCGCTGTTGGCGGTGACATCGGCCCGCAGCAGCCGTACCGACTTGAGCGCGTCGCGCACGCCCGGGTCGTTGAAGGTGTAGCGCTGCATCTCCTTGCAGGAGGTGCACCAGTCGGCATAGAAATCCAGCATCACCGCCTGGTGCACCGCGGCGGCGGCCTGCACCTCGCGCCTGAGGTCGGCCAGCGAGGCGATGCTGGTGAAGGCGGGTTCATCTGCCAGCGCCGCGCGCCGCGCCAGCGGTTGCAGTGGGTCCTCGGCGCCGCGCCCGACACCCACCAGCAGCGCCACCGCGTACAGCGCCACCAGCACGGCCGCGCTGCGCGCGAGCCACAGCGCCGGGCTGGCGCCGGGCGGGCGCTGATTGCCAGCGCCGTCGACACGGTCGCGTATCGCACGGCGGGCACGCCCGAGCGGCACGAAACCCCACAGCACGATCGCGGCCGCCACTGCCGGGAGCGCAAACAGCAGCAGCGTCCAGCGTGCCGGTACGATGCGCGAGAGCATCCACGCGGCCAGTGCCAGCATCAGCGCGCCGAACAGGCGCTTGACGCTATCCATCCAGGCGCCGGCGCGCGGCATCCAGCGGCCGGCCGAACTGCCGACCACCAGCAGCGGTGCGCCCATGCCCAGACTCATCGCGAACAGCGCCGCAGCGCCCCGCAATACGTCGCCGGTCTGGCCGATGACGATCAGCGCTGCGACCAGCACCGGCCCGACGCAGGTGGTCACGATCAGCGCCGACAGCATGCCCATCACCGCCACGCCGCCGAAGCTGCCGCCCTGCTGGCGGTTGCTGAGCTGCGCGACGCGCGTCTGGATGAAGCCGGGCATCTGCAGCGTATAGACCCCGAACATCGACAGCGCCATCGCTATAAACAGTGCCGCAAACAGCATGATGATCCAGGGCTGCTGGAAAACCGCCTGCACCTGCTTGCCGGCGGCGGCGAACAGGGCGCCGGTGATGGTGTACGTGAGCGCCATCCCAAGCACGTAGGTCAGCGACAGCAGGAACGCGCGCGCGGTGGTGACGCTCTTGCCCTGGCCGACGATCAGCCCGGAGAGAATCGGCACCATCGGCAGCACGCAGGGGGTGAAGGCCAGCAGCAATCCACCGAGAAAGAATTGCAGCAGTACCGCCGCGAGGCTCCCCGATGTAAGCAGTGCCGCCAGCCGGTCCTGCTCGGAGACGTAGACGCCGGGTGCCGATGCCGACGCCGATGGCCCGGCCGGCCCTGCCGCCGCGCTGCCGCCGGTGCCCGCCGCGCCGCCGCCGGATACGCCCGGCAGTAACACCGATACGCTGCGCGTGATCGGCGGATAGCACAGGCCGGCCTCGGCGCAGCCCTGATAAGTGATGTTCAGGGGCAGGTTCAGAGCGGCGCCGCCGCTGCGCTTGACCGGCACTAAGACCTGTAGCTCATTGTGATAGACGACCTGCTTGCCGAAATATTCGTCGGATTTGGTCTGCCCTTCGGGAAATACCGGCGTGCCGAGGGCGTCGTGGCCAGCATCGCCCGTCGCCTTGATCCGGTCGCGATACAGGTAATAGCCCGGAGCAATCACCCAGCTCAGGCGCACGCGCCCGGGGCCATCGGCGCTGGCGCTGAAGATGAAAGCCTGCTCGGGCGGCAGGAAATCATCGACCGACTTGGCGGCGCGGGACTGAGTGACGATCGCATCGACATCGGCACCGCTCGCAGCACGGCTGTCCGCGCCCGCCAGTATGCCGCCCAGCAGCGCCAGTACGGCAACGCCGGGCAGCCAGAGCGTTCGGACGGCGCTGAATTCGATCCGCTTCATGACCAATCCCCGAGTTGAAGACAAAGCATGTGATTGTCTCAGACCAGCGGGGGCGATGGTGGTGCGGCAGGGCACAGTTGCGGAAAACTGAGCGCCCCAGGGCCGCCTTGCGGATCAGGCACTTGCTCCACCTCAGTCGCTCTCGACTTGCGCTTCGGACTTAATCTTTGCGCTCCAGGTCTTGAAACTCCAGCGTTTGGCGCTATGATTAGCACTCAACACGGGAGAGTGCTAACACTCTGCCGTTTCGGGACCTTAGGGTCGCCGGCGCGAAAAAAGCAGTCTTCGATTTAACTTAATTTAAGGAGGAACCCATGAAGATCCGTCCTCTTCATGACCGCGTGATCGTCAAGCGTCTCGAGGAAGAGCGCACGTCACCAGGCGGCATCGTAATTCCGGACACAGCGGCTGAGAAGCCCGTACAGGGCAAGATCGTCGCGGTCGGCAAGGGAAAGATTTTGGAAGACGGGCAGGTGCGTCCGCTCGACGTCAAGGTCGGGGACAAGATCCTGTTCGGCAAGTACAGCGGCACTGAGGTGAAAGTCGAGGGCGAAGACCTCGTGGTCATGCGTGAAGAAGACGTCATGGCCATCATCGAAGGCAAGTAATTCATCCGAGGACCACGACAATGGCAGCGAAAGAAGTTCGGTTTAGTGACGATGCCCGGCAACGCATGTTCCGCGGCGTCAACATCCTGGCGAACGCCGTCAAGGCGACGCTCGGCCCCAAGGGCCGCAATGCCGTGCTCGAGAAGAGCTTTGGCGCTCCGACCGTGACCAAGGACGGCGTTTCGGTCGCGAAAGAGATTGAGCTCAAGGACAAGTTCGAGAACATGGGCGCGCAGATGGTGAAGGAAGTCGCGTCCAACACGTCCGATGAGGCCGGCGACGGCACCACGACGGCGACCGTGCTGGCGCAGGCGATCATCCGCGAGGGCCTCAAGGCCGTCGCGTCGGGCCGCAACCCGATGGACATCAAGCGCGGCATCGATAAGGCCGTGACGGCCGCCATCGAGGAGCTCAAGAAGCTCAGCAAACCGTGCAAGGACAGCAAGGCGATTGCCCAGGTCGGCACCATTTCTGCCAACTCCGACGAGAGCATCGGCAAGACCATTGCCGATGCGATGGAGAAGGTCGGCAAGGAAGGCGTGATCACGGTCGAGGAAGGCTCAGGCCTCGATAATGAGCTCGAGGTGGTCGAAGGCATGCAGTTCGACCGCGGCTACCTGTCGCCGTACTTCATTAACAACCAGGCCAACCAGTCGACCGAGCTCGAGAAGCCCTACGTACTGCTGGTCGACAAAAAGATCAGCAATATCCGTGAGCTGCTGCCGGTGCTCGAGGGCGTCGCCAAGTCGGGCCGCCCGCTGCTGGTGGTGGCTGAGGACGTCGAGGGCGAGGCGCTCGCGACGCTGGTCGTGAACAACATCCGCGGCATTCTCAAGGTCGCGGCCGTGAAGGCTCCCGGCTTCGGCGATCGTCGCAAGGCGATGCTGGCCGATATCGGCGTGCTCACCGGCGGTACCGTGATCTCGGACGAGGTCGGCCTGTCGCTCGAGAAGGTGTCGCTGAACGACCTGGGCGAAGCCAAGAAGATCGTGGTGGAGAAAGAGAACACCACTATCATCGATGGCCACGGCAAGGCCACCGACATCAAGGCGCGGGTCGAGTCGATCCGTCAGCAGATCGAGGAAGCCACCTCCGATTACGATAAGGAGAAGCTGCAGGAGCGTGTCGCCAAGCTCTCCGGCGGCGTGGCGCTGATCAAGGTCGGCGCTGCCACCGAGATCGAGATGAAGGAAAAGAAGGCGCGCGTCGAGGATGCGCTGCACGCCACGCGTGCCGCGGTCGAGGAAGGCGTGGTGCCGGGCGGCGGCGTGGCGCTGATCCGTGCCCAGAAGGCGCTCGACAAGCTCGAAGGTGCCAACGAGGACCAGACGGTCGGTATCGCCATCCTGCGGCGCTCGATCGAGGAGCCATTGCGCCAGATCGTTGAGAACGCGGGCGAAGATGCGGCCGTGATCCTCAACAAGGTCAAGGACGGCAAGGGCAGCTACGGCTACAACGCCGCTTCCGGCCACTTCGGCGACCTGATCGAGGCCGGCATCCTGGATCCGACCAAGGTGACGCGCCTGGCGCTGCAGAATGCGGCCTCCGTGGCCGGGCTGCTGCTGACCACCGAAGTCATGGTGGCGGAAGCTCCGAAGGACGAGGCCGAGCACAGCCATGGGGCTGGAGGCGGCATGGGCGGCATGGGCGGGATGGACATGTAACGCCACCGCGTTACCAGGTTCGTCTTCGAGGTCGCAAGACCAGCAAAGGCCGGAAGGAGACTTCCGGCCTTTTCGTTTGGCGCACAGGCACTTGCGCCGCAGTCCGCAACCGCCTGAGCGGCCGGCTGCAGACGGATGCAGACGGAAATGAGGCTCTAATGAGGCTGAACCGGCGCTGAACCGGCCGCCAGGTAGATGACATCGGGTAATGTATATGTAACGAATGGTTCACTTTACAAACAAAAATTCCGGCGTATAGTTGTTGTCGAAGGTGAGGCGAACGCAAGTTCGCGTAACCCTCAAAGTCGCGAAACAAGACCCCCCCCGTTTCGCGAACACCTCAAGGCCCCGCTCTGCGGGGCTTTTTTTTCACCCCGCTGCGCCGTTTCCGGGCAGCAGCGCCGCGTCCCGCACCGGTGATGTGCATTGGTGCGATAGCGACCGTTATTGCGGCATCATTGCGCTGCCCGCTCCGTCAGCTCCAAGCCGAGGCCTGCCACGCCGTGTCGATCCACGTCGCCCTGAATCACGTCAGTCACTATCGCTACGACCGCCCGATAACGCTCGGACCGCAGCTGGTGCGTTTGCGGCCGGCGCCGCATTGCCGTACCCGCATCCTGTCGTATTCGATGCAGGTGCTGCCGGCGCAGCACTTCATCAACTGGCAGCAGGATCCGCAGGCGAACTATCTGGCGCGGCTGGTGTTCCCGGAACGCAGCCCGGAGTTTCGGGTCGAGGTTGACCTGATCGCCGAGATGGCGGTGCTCAATCCGTTCGATTTTTTCCTGACGCCGTACGCCGAAACGACCCCGTTCGAGTACGAGGCGACGGAGCTGTCGGAGTTGGGGCCGTTTCTGCTGCGCTCGGAAGCGACGCCTTTATTTGCCGAGTATCTCGAGCGCATCCCGCGCAGCACGATGCGCACCATCGATTTCCTGGTCGGGCTCAACCAGCGCCTCGCGCGCGACATCCGCTACCTGATCCGCATGGAGGCGGGGGTACAGGCGCCGGAGCTCACGCTAGCGAGCGCGGCCGGCTCGTGCCGCGACTCGAGCTGGCTGCTGGTGCAGCTGCTGCGTCATCTGGGTCTGGCCGCGCGCTTCGTCTCGGGCTACCTGATCCAGCTCAAGAGCGACGTCAAGGCGCTGCAAGGGCCATCCGGACCGGAGCACGATTTCACCGATCTGCATGCCTGGTGCGAGGTCTACCTGCCCGGTGCCGGATGGATCGGCCTGGATCCGACTTCCGGCCTGATGGCGGGCGAAGGACATATTCCGCTGGCCTGTACCCCCGAGCCGTCTGCCGCCGCGCCGGTCAGCGGCGAGGTTGACGAGTCCGAGGTGCAGTTCGAGCACCATATGTCGGTGGCGCGCGTCTGGGAAGCTCCGCGCGTCACCAAGCCCTACACCGAGGCGCAGTGGGCTGCCATCGGTGAGCTCGGCGAACGCATCGATGTCGAACTCGAGCGCGGCGACGTGCGGCTGACGATGGGCGGGGAGCCGACGTTTGTCTCGATCGATGATCCGGACGGTGCCGAGTGGAACACGGCCGCCATGGGCCCGACCAAGCGCAAGCTTGCCGCGCAGCTCTACCAGCGGCTGCGCGAGCACTATGCGCCGCACGGGCTGGTGCATTTCGGCCAGGGCAAGTGGTATCCGGGCGAGCAGTTGCCGCGCTGGTCGCTCAACTGCTACTGGCGCCGCGACGGCGAGCCGATCTGGCGCGACCCGGCGCTGATCGCCGATGAAAACCGCGACGGCGGCGTCAGCCCCGCGAGCGCGCACAAGTTCCTGCAGTGGCTGGCCGAGCGGCTGGGACTGGATCCGCGCCATGTGTTCGCCGGCTTCGAGGACGTGTTCTATTACCTGTGGCGCGAGCGCCGGCTGCCGATCAATGTCGATCCGCTCGACTCGCGCCTCGACGACCCGCAGGAACGCGCACGGCTGATGCGGGTGTTCTCGCAGGGGCTCGAGCGCATAGCCGGTCATGCACTGCCGATTGCGCGCGATAAGAGCGGCACGCGCTGGCAGAGCGGGCGCTGGTTCATGCGCGCGGCGCGTTGTTACCTGATCCCCGGGGATTCGCCGATGGGCTACCGGCTGCCGCTGGATTCGCAGCCCTGGGTGACGCGCAGCGACTATCCCTACGTGCATGCGCCCGACCCGACGCGCAGCTCTGCGCCGCTGCCGCACTACGCGCAGGTGCAGCAGCGGCTGCGTCCCGGCGCTGGCGCCAGCATTACCGCCCGCGCGAGCGCGGCTGTCGCGCCGGCGCTCGTCGATCGGCAGCCGGCGCCGCACGAGTCCGCGGCCTGGATCACGCGCAGCGCCTTGTGCGTCGAGCCGCGCAACGGCGTGCTGTACGTGTTCATGCCGCCGCTCGAGCGGGCCGAGGATTACCTGCAGCTGGTCGCGGCGGTGGAGCAGACCGCCGCGGCCCTCAAGCAGCCGGTGCTGCTCGAAGGCTACGAGCCGCCGCGCGATCCGGGGCTGATCCAGTTTCGCATCACTCCCGACCCGGGCGTGATCGAGGCCAATATCCATCCGGCGCATGACTGGGCCGAGCTGGTCGAGCGAACGACGTTCCTGTACCAGGCGGCGCGCGAGCTGCGACTCGGCACCGAGAAATTCATGCTCGACGGCCGCCACACCGGCACCGGCGGCGGCAATCACTTCGTGCTCGGCGGCGCGACCACGCTCGACTCCCCGTTTCTGCGCCGGCCCGACCTGCTCGCGAGCCTGCTGGCTTACTGGCACAACCATCCATCGCTGTCGTACCTGTTCTCGGGCCTGTTCGTCGGACCGACCTCGCAGGCGCCACGGGTGGATGAGGCCCGCAACGACTCGCTGTACGAGCTCGAGCTCGCGTTCCAGCAGATGCCGGTGCCGGGCAGCGAGGCGCCGCCGTGGCTGACCGACCGCCTGCTGCGCAATCTGCTGATCGACGTCACCGGCAATACCCATCGCGCCGAATTCTGCATCGACAAGCTGTACTCGCCCGACGGGCCCAATGGCCGCTTGGGATTGCTGGAGCTGCGCGCATTCGAAATGCCGCCGCACCATCGCATGAGCCTGACACAGCAGCTGCTGTTGCGCTCGCTGGTGGCGCGCTTCTGGCGGCAAGCGTATCGGCCGGCGCGCCTGGCGCGCTGGGGCACCGAGCTGCACGACCGCTTCATGCTGCCGCATTTTGTCGAGCAGGATTTCCGCGATGTGCTGGCCGAGCAGCAGGCGGCCGGTTACGGGCTGGAACCGGCGTGGTTTGCACCGCACTTCGAATTCCGGTTTCCGAAATACGGCGACTTTGCGGCCATGGGAGTGGAAATGGAGCTGCGCCAGGCACTCGAGCCGTGGCATGTGATGGGTGAGGAGGGCGCAGCCGGCGGCGCGGTGCGTTATGTCGATTCCTCGGTGGAGCGCGTCCAGGTCAAGGTGACGGGGCTAGCGCCGGATCGCTATGCGATCGCCTGCAACGGCCGCAGGGTGCCGCTGCGGCCGACCGGCGTGGTAGGAGAATTCGTGGCCGGGGTGCGCTATCGTGCGTGGCAGCCGTCCTCCGCCCTACACCCGCGCCTCGGAGTCAATTCGCCTTTGACCTTTGATCTGGTCGACACCTGGATGCAGCGCTCACTCGGCGGCTGCCAGTATCACGTCACACATCCGGGTGGCCGCAGCTATCACAGCTTTCCAGTGAACTCGTTCGAGGCCGAAAGCCGTCGGCTGGGACGCTTTTTTCGCATCGGCCATACGCCGGCGAGCGTCTCGAGCGCCGCCGGCGCCGCCTTCGCAGCGCCCGAGTGCGCCAATCCCGATTTCCCCTTCACGCTCGATCTGCGTCGCTCCGGCTAAAGCGTCCAGGTTCGCAAATGTCCGGGCTCACGATGGCGGAATCGAATCCCTTTCTCTACCCCGGCAGTGCGCAGCGCTATGACGAACTGCTCGAGCGCGACGGCTCGATCCGCGCCCACTGGCGGCCGCTGATCGAACAGCTGTCGCGCGGCGGGGCGGACACGGTACGTCGCTGCGTGGACATGACGCGGCGGCTGATCATCGAGAACGGCGTCACCTACAACGTCTACGCCGATCCGCAGGGGCGCGACCGCCCCTGGCAACTCGATCCGCTGCCGCTGCTGATCGATCATCGCGAGTGGCGCGAGCTCGAGGCCGGCCTCAAGCAGCGCGCGCAGCTGCTCAACGCGCTGCTGGTCGACCTGTACGGGCCGCAGAAGCTGATCGCCGACGGCGTGGTGCCGGCAGAGCTTGCCTTCGGCCATCCGAATTTCCTCTGGGCCGCGCATGGCACGCGACCGCATGGGGACACCTGGCTGCACCTGTACGCCGCCGACCTGGCGCGCGCGCCGGACGGGCGCTGGTGGGTGCTGAGCGATCGCACGCAGACACCCTCCGGCCCGGGCTATGCGCTCGAGAATCGCGCCATCATCGCGCGCGTGTTGCCCGGACTGGTCAATCAGCTGGGCACGCGGCCGCTGACCGGATTCTTCAATACGCTGCGCCACAGCCTGACGCGGCTGGCGGATGACGCCAGCCCGCCACTGGTGGTGGTGCTGACGCCGGGGCCCTTCAACGAGACCTACTTCGAGCACGCCTACCTGGCGCGGCAACTGGGACTGCCGCTGGTGCTGGGCCAGGATCTGACGGTGCGCGACGATAGCGTTTTTCTCAAGACGCTCGCGGGCCTGCGGCGCGTGCACGCGATCCTGCGCCGGCTGGACGATGATTTCTGCGACCCACTCGAGCTGCGCGCCGGTTCGGCGCTCGGGGTGCCGGGATTGCTGGGCGCCGTGCGCGCCGGGCGCGTGGTGCTCGCCAATGCCCTGGGCAGCGGCGTGCTCGAGTCGGCCGCCTGGCTTGGCTTCCTGCCGGGCGCGGCGCGCGTACTGCTCGGCGAATCACTGCGGCTGCCGTCGGTGGCGACCTGGTGGTGTGGCGAGAAGCCGGCACTCGAGTATGCGATCGCACATCTTGATCGCCTGGTGGTCAAGCCGGCGTTTCCGAACCAGAAGTTCGAACCTCGTTTCGGCCGTGACCTGGGCGAGGAGGAGATTGCCGCACTGATAGTGCGCCTGCGCAGCCGGCCGTACGCGTACGTGGCGCAGGAGCGCGTGTCGTTGTCGCAGGCGCCGACCTGGCGCGCCGGCGCCACGGTGCGGCTGGCGCCGCGCACGCTCACGATGCGCGTGTATGCGGTGGCGACGCCGAACGGCTACGAGATCATGCCCGGCGGGCTGGCGCGGATCGCCGCCGAGGGTGTGATCGACATCGTTTCCAGCCAGCGCGGCGGCGGCAGCAAGGATGTCTGGGTGCTCAGCGATCCGGCGGCGCCGGCCTTCAAGGCCGTGCCCGCCCCGCCACAACGCTATCTGCGCCACGACGATCTGCCGTCGCAACTGGTGGAGAATCTGTACTGGCTGGGCCGCTATTCGGAGCGCTGCGAGGACAAGGCGCGACTGCTGCGCGCGACCCTGGCGATGCGCACCAATACCGCCATCTGGCGCACGGCGCGCGAAGAATGCGTGCGCTACGGCGTGCTGACGGCCGACGGCGATCCGATCGAGGGTGTGTATGACGATGCGCTGGAGTTTGGGCTGACCGCGGATCTGGGCCGGCTCGGCTGGTGCGCAACCCAATCGCGCAGCCGCCTGTCGGCCGAGCACTGGCGCTCGATCAGCCTCATGCAGCGGCACTTTCACGAGGCCGGCGCGGCGCTGGCCGATCCGCTCGAGAGCCTCGACCGGCTGCTGGTATCGCTGACCGCGCTGTGCGGCTTTGCGCTCGACGACATGACGCAGGACGACGGCTGGCGCATGCTGATGCTCGGCCGGCGGCTGGAGCGTATCCAGTTTCTCGCCGGCCTGGTGGCGGCACGACTGGATGCGGCTGAGCCGCTGGCGCAGGGGGAGCTCGAGTGGCTGCTGGACGTCGGCGGCGTCAGCATTACCTACCGCACGCGCTACGTGGCAACACCGCAGCTCGCGCCGGTGCTGCAACTGCTGATCTTCGAGCAGGCCAGCCCGCGCGCGCTGGCGTTCCAGTGGCGCGTGCTGTGCGACACGCTGGCGGCGCTGGCCGAATCGCTCAGCGCGCCGCCGGCGGAGCAGATCGAGGATCCGATGGCAGCCCTGGCCGCGATCGGCACCGCGGCAGTCGAGGACGAGGGCGAGCTGGGCGCGCAACGCCGCCGTTTGATCTCGGCGGCGCTCACGGCGCTGGCCGCGGCGGCCGGCAGGCACTCCGATCGGCTCGCGCTGCGCCATTTCTCGCTGGTCGACGTCGATCTGCATACGGTCGCCTCGTGAGCGCCGTGCACTACGCCGTGCGTCACGAAACCCTGTACCGCTATCGGCGCGACGTGGTGCATGCGCATCAGCAACTGCACCTGACGCCGCGAAACTCCGGGCGCCAGCACTGCCTGCTACACCGGATCAGCATCGCGCCGCAGCCGGCGGTGCAGGCGCAGTACACTGACGCCTTTGGAAATTCGGTTACGCGCGTGGAGCTCGACCGGCCGCATAACCGGCTGCAGGTGGTGGCCGAGATGGACGTGCGCCTGGAGCCGCAGCCCGACATCGACCTGCAGCAGGCCGAGAGCTGGGAGCGCGTGCGCGATCAGCTGTGTTACAACGCCCGGGCGCGCGATGCCGAGTGGCTCGACGCGATGCGCTTTCGTGGCGAGTCGCCCTACGTTCGCATCAAGGGTGCGTTCGGCGATTATGCGCGCGACTGCCTGGTTGCCGGCGCGAGCGTGCCGACCGTCGCCGCTGCACTGATGGGCAAGGTGCGGCGCGAATTCAAATACGCGCCCGGCAGCACCGAGATCGCCACGCCGCTCATGGAAGTGCTCAGCAAGCGCAGCGGTGTGTGCCAGGACTTCGCTCATCTGATGATCGCCTGCCTGCGCAGCACCGGCCTGTCGGCGCGCTATGTGAGTGGTTACCTGCACACCCACGGGCCGGCGGCGCCGAAGCCCGATGATGATGATGATGATGACGATGACGACGACGATGACGCTGACGACATTGGCGACAGCGCGGGTGAGGGTGCCAGCGAGGGCGAGGGCGAGGGCGAGGGCGAGGGGGTGGCGGCGCGACTGCGGGGTGCCGATGCCTCGCACGCCTGGGTGGCGGTGTTCGCGCCGCCGTTCGGCTGGCTCGGCTTCGATCCGACCAACAACGTGCGCGTGAATCAGGATCACGTGGCCCTTGCCTGGGGCCGCGACTTCGGCGATGTATCGCCGCTGCGGGGCGTGATCCTCGGTGGCGGCTCGCACCGCCTGAGCGTACGGGTCGCGGTGCGCCAGACCGATGAGCCGGCCTGAGCTTGCGGCGGCCCGCACCCACGCTTCCTCGGTGCTGGTGGAGCGTGCGCCGGCGGTGGCCGCCGCACTGGCGCAACTGCCGCAAGACATCGTCGCTTCCGCGCCCGCGGTGCTGGCTGCCAGCGACTTTCTGCTCGACGCGCTGTGCCGCGACCCGGATCTGATTGCCGCCTTAGCCAGTCGCGCCGGCCAGCGCTTCGCCGGCGCGCCGATCGCGCCGCCGTCGCTGCCGGCCCCGCCGCATGCGCCAGCGTCATCGTCCGCTAACGCTGACACTGGCGCAGGCCCTGCGGCGGTCGAGGCGCAATTCATGGCGGCGCTGCGCCGCTGGCGGCGTGCCGAATTCGCCCGCATCGCCTGGCGCGATCTGGCCGGTTGGGCCAGCCTTGCCGAGACGCTGGCGGACCTGTCGCGCGCGGCCGAGCTGGCGCTGGTGCTGGCGCACGATTTTGCGCTGCGCGCCCTGAGCGCACGCCACGGACAGCCGCGCTCGCCGGCGCTGGTTCCGCAGCAGCTCATCATTGTCGCGATGGGCAAGCTCGGCGGTGGCGAGCTGAATTTCTCCTCCGATATCGATCTGGTGCTGCTCTACCCGGACGCTGGGGAGACCGACGGCGAGCGGCCGATCAGCAATGAGGAATTCTTCACGCGACTGGGGCAGGCCCTGATACGCCTGCTCGAGCAGCACACCGCCGATGGCTTCGTGTTTCGCGTCGATCTGCGCCTGCGCCCGTATGGCGACAGCGGTCCGCTGGTGTCGAACGCGGCGGCGCTGGAGGACTATCTGCAGCTGCATGGCCGCGACTGGGAGCGCTACGCCTGGGTCAAGGCACGCGCCATCACCAACCAGGCCGGCTACGCGGAACTGTTTCGCAGTGCGATCCAGCCGTTCGTGTACCGGCGCTACCTCGATTTTGGCGTGTTCGATTCGTTGCGCGAGATGAAAGCGCTGATCGAACGCGAAGTGCAGCGGCGCGAGCTGGCCGATCACATCAAGCTCGGCGACGGCGGCATCCGCGAGATCGAATTCATCGTGCAGTCGTTTCAGCTGCTGCGCGGCGGCCAGGACCGGCGGTTGCAGACCAGCTCGCTGCGCCAGGCGCTGGTGCTGCTGGTCGGTGCCAAGCTGCTGGCGCTGGATGCCGTGGGGCAGCTCGACGCGGCCTACGTGTTCCTGCGACGACTGGAAAACCGGCTACAGATGCGCGCCGATCAGCAGGTACACCAGCTGCCCGCCGCGCCGCACGAGCGCGAGCGGCTGGCGGCATCGATGAATGTCGATTCCTGGGCGCAGCTGCGCGAGGCGATCGAGCGGCACCGGCGCGATGTGGCGGCGAGCTTCCGTGCCATCGTTTTCGGCGCGAGCACGAGCACGAGCACGAGCACGAGCGCGGGGACGGGGCCGGGCGCCGCGGCGGATTCCACGGCGCAGGGCGCGGCCGAGGATGCGCCGCGGCTGGATGACGCGGACCGGCCGACGCTGGCCGCCTGGCTCGAGCGCTTAGGGTATGCCGACAGCCTCAGCGCCGCTCAACTGCTGATCGATTTTCGCCAGCTGGCGTTCGTCCAGCGGCTCGATGCCATCGGCAACCGGCGCATGAGCGCGCTGCTGCCGGTGTTGGTGGCGGAGGCGGCGGCCGCGCCCGAGCCGCTGCCCTCGCTGCGCCGGCTGTTGCGCGTGCTCGAGGCGATCGGCGCGCGTTCGGCCTACCTGGCACTGCTGCTGCATAACCCCCGGGCGCGCGTGCGACTGGTCGAGCTGGCCGCGCATGGGGATTTTCTGACCGACCAGATTGCCTCGCATCCGCTGCTGCTCGATGAGCTGATCGACGAGCGCATCTTCGATGACCCGCCGGATCGGGCTGCGCTGGCCGCCGACCTCGAGCAGCGCATGGCCGGCGCCGATCAGGACGACGGCGAGCGGCTGGTGGAGCGGCTGCGGCAATTTCAACGCGCGGCGATCTTTCGCCTGGGCGTTGCCGACCTGCTCGCGCGGCTGCCGGTGATGCGGGTCAGCGACCGCCTGACCGATGTCGCCGAGCTGATCATCGGCCGCGCGCTCGCGCTCACCTGGCAGCAGCTGACCCCGCAGCTGGGCACGCCGATGTGCAGCGAGGATGGCGTGCGGCGGCCGGTGCGGCTGTGCGTGCTGGGCTACGGCAAGCTTGGCGGCATGGAACTGGGCTACAGCTCCGACCTGGATCTGGTGTTCCTGCACGACTCCAGGGGGGCGCAACAGGAAACCGAAGGGCAGCGCACCATCGACAACCAGGTATTCTTCGTGCGCTTCGCGCAGCGACTGGTGCATCTGCTGACGATGCATTCGGCGGCTGGCCGGCTGTACGAGGTGGACATGCGCTTGCGGCCGAGTGGCAAGGGCGGCCTGCTGATCACCAGCATCGAGGCATTCACCGAGTACCAGCGGCGCGAGGCCTGGACCTGGGAACACCAGGCGCTGCTGCACGCGCGCAGCGTCGCCGGCGCCCCCTTGCTGCGTGGGCGCTTCGAGGCCGTGCGGCTGGAGGTGCTGGCGCTAAACGTGCGGCGCGACACGCTGCGCGCGGATGTGCGCCACATGCGCAACCGCATGCGCAACGAGCTGTCGCGCGCCGGGGCGCACGAGTTCGATCTCAAGCAGGATCCGGGCGGCATAGCCGACATCGAATTCCTGGCGCAGTACTGGGCACTGGCCTGGGCTGGAGACTATCCGCCGGTAGCCATGTATTCCGATACCATCCGGCAGCTCGAATCGGTGGCGTCGGCGGATCTCGTGCCGCAGAGCCGCATCGATATCCTGGCTCGCGTCTACCGCGACTACCGAACCTGCCTGCATCACCGTGCGCTCGAAGGCAAGGGCGGCATCATAGCGGCGAGCGAGTTTCAGTCCGAGCGTGCGGCGATCGTTAAAATCTGGGACGAGGTCATGGGTTCGTGATCCTGCGCCGGCTATAATCGCCGGCATGACTTCACGCGTGGCACTCAGAGAGCCGAACGCCCAGAATCAGTACACCGTTACGGTCAAGGACCTGCCGTTGGCCTGTCCGATGCCGGACATGAGCCTGTGGAATTCGCATCCGCGGGTCTATCTGCCGATCGAAGCCACCGGCTTGGCCAAGTGTCCCTACTGCGGGGCCGAGTACACCCTCGAGCGCTAACGATAGGGCTGGTAGGACTTCTCCTCGACGATCGCCGAGTTCAGCTTCAGGTTGATACGGTGCTTGATGGCGGCGCGCTCATCGTTGCGCAGGTACACCGCGCGTGCCAGTTCGATGAAGCCGGAATCAAAGCGCTGCTGCGCCTCGCACCTGCGGATCCGGTCCTCGATGTCCCACAGCTCGGCGTTGACTCGCTCCAGCGCCGCCTCATCGTCGGCGAGCCCGGCGCTCGCGGGTATCGACTGGCGCCAGTTCTGCTCCAGCAGCGCCAGTTCCCGGCGCACGTTGCCGAGCTTGCCGACATCCTCGATGCGCACCGACTTGATGCGCAGGATGGTGATCTTGTCGAGCAGTTCGCCCGGGGAGATCGGCACCAGAATGGCGTCCATGGTGCTTATCGTAGCAGCGGGTCGGCCCGGGAGCGCATCAGCGCATCCAGGCGCTCGCGCACGTCGGCGACTTCGATCAGGTCCATCACTCCGGGACGCTCGATCTTCTCGTGCCATGGCAGCTGTGCGGCGCTGCGGCCGCGAAATCGACGGGCGGCCATGTCATAACGATCCACGCACCATAGGCGCGAGAGGTAAGGACCGGTGCGCTCCAGGCGCGTGGCCGCATACAGGCCGATCACCGGCGTAGCGACCATGGTCGCCATGTGCGCCGGCCCGGAATCCGGACACAGCAGCACGCTGGCGCGGGCCAGTAGCGCCAGCAGCTGCGGCAGCGTGTCGGCGCCGATCTGATTGAGGATCGGGCCACGGGCGAGGCGCTCGATGGCCGCTCCCATATCGCGTTCGAGTGCCGAGGGCGCGCCGCACAGGATTACGCGCATGCCGTGTGCCTGCGCGGCATGATCGGCGATGGCGGCGTAGCGCTCCGGTCGCCAGTTGCGGGCCGGGTGCGCGGAGCATGGACTGATGATCAGTGTGGGTTGCCGGTCGGGAATCAGCGCCGAGGCGTACTGCTGCGCCGCTGCCGGCAATGGCAGGTTCCACGCGAGATCGCCTTGCTCGAGGCCGAGTGCCTCGAGGAAGCCCTGAAAGCTGTCGAGCACGTGCTGGCGGCGATGCGGCGCGATCTGCGCGTTGGTAAACAACCATTGCAGCTCGCGCGCGCGCGCGCGATCAAAGCCGAGCCGGACTCTGGAACCGATCAGGGTCGACACCAGGCTGGCGCGCAGCGATAGCTGCATGTGCAGCAGAACGTCAAAGCGCCGGCCACGCAGCTGACTGCGCAGGGCGCGTGCCGCCGCCAGGCCGGCGCGCTTGTCGATGGTGATAAACTCGACTCCGGGCAGCAGACTCATCAGCCGTGCCTCAACGCGGCCGATAACCCAGGTCAGCGAAGTTGTCGGCCAGAGGCGCTGCAGGGTACGCACGACCGGCACGACATGGCAGGTATCGCCGATAGCCGAGAGCCGCAGAATGCACAGGCTCTCGGGTCGCTCAATGAGATTCAGCATGCGGAAGTCTATGATCTGGCCGACCGGCGCGGAAGTGCGGCAAATAGCGTTTCGCGGCGGCGCGATGCTATATGACAGTTCCAGGGCCGGCAATGCAGCGGCTTCCTGGTTCGATGCCAAGTGGTGGTCGCGGCGCGGCGAGGTGCGCACAAGCGCCGAGGGGCGCGGTGCCGCGCTGTTCATCGAAGCCGATGGGCGGCGGCTGGTGCTGCGCCATTATCGGCGCGGCGGCTGGATCGCCATGCTGTCGAAGGATCGATATCTGTGGCGGGCCGCATCGCTGACGCGCTCGTTTATCGAATGGCACCTGCTGTATGTGATGCACCGCGCGGGCCTGCCGGTACCGATGCCGATTGCCGCCGGCTACCGGCGCACCGGACGCTACAGCTACAGCGCCGATCTGCTGACCGAGCTGATTCCCGAGGTGAGTTCGCTCGGCACACGGCTGCTGGCCGCGCCGGTGCCGCTCAGCAGCTGGATTGCAATCGGGCGGTGCTTGCGCCGATTTCATGCCGACGGCATCTGTCACGCCGATCTCAACGCCCACAACGTGCTGCTGAACGACGCGCAGGAGGTATGGCTGGTGGATTTCGATCGCGGCAGCCTGCGCCGCCCCGGCTTGTGGTGCGACAGCAATCTGGTGCGGCTGCGCCGCTCGATCGAGAAGATCACCGAGGCGCTGCCGGCGGAACGCTTTTCCGAGGCCGACTGGGCCGCGCTGCTCAACGGCTATTTCATCGTGCCGCCGCCGCGCTCCGCCGCCCGGTAAAGCGCGCAGTGCGCCGCCTGTATACGCTGCTGCTGTACCTGGCGCTGCCATTTGTATCGCTCATCGTCCTGCTGCGCGGGCTGCGCAACCGCGACTACTGGCGCGGCTGGGGCGAGCGATTTGGCTTCGGTGCGCAGCCACTGCCTGGCGGCCTCTGGGTGCACGCGGTGTCGGTCGGGGAGGTGCAGGCCGCGGCGCTGCTGATCGAGGCTTTGCAGGCGCGCCCGCCCGCAAGCGCGATCACGCTGAGCTGCGCGACCCCCACCGCGCGCGCGCGCGCGCTCGCACTGCTGCCCGGGGTCGACGTGCGCTACGCGCCTTACGATCTGCCGGGCAGCGTGCGCCGCTGCTTCGCACGGCTCGCGCCGCGCATGCTGATCGTGCTGGAAACCGAGCTGTGGCCGAACCTGTTGCACGAGGCGCAGCGCTGCGGGGTGCCGGTGCTGATCGCCAGCGCCCGGGTCTCGGCGCGCAGCGCCCGCATCTACCAGCACCTGCCGGGTCTGCTGCGCGCGGCACTCGCCGCCAATGCCTGGGTCGGTGCGCAGACCGAGGTCGATGCACAGCGCTTTGCCGCCCTCGGCGTGCCGCCCGAACGGCTCTGGGTGGTCGGCAACATCAAATTCGATCGCGCGCCGCCGCCCGGCCAGTTCGAGCGCGGGGCTCAGCTGCGCACGCGCTATGCCAGCGGGCGAGCGGTCTGGGCCGCCGGCAGCACCCACCCCGGTGAGGAGCAGATCGTGCTCGAGGCCCATCGGCTGCTGCTCGGGCAGCTGCCGCAGGCATTGCTGATCCTGGCACCGCGCCACCCGCAGCGCTTCGACGCCGCCGCGGCATCGGTGGCAGCGCACGGTTTTGCCTGCATGCGCCGTTCCGGCGGCGCGTCCGAGGCCAACTGCCAGGTGTTACTGCTCGACACGCTCGGTGAGCTGGCGGACTTCTATGCCGCCGCCGATGTCGCCTTCGTCGGCGGCAGCCTGGTGCCGATCGGCGGCCACAACCTGCTCGAGCCGGCGGCACTCGGCCTGCCGGTGCTGTCGGGACCGCAGCATTTCAGCAGCCCGGAGGTCGCACGTGCCCTTGGCGAGCGGGGCGCGCTGACCATTGTGCACGATGCGGCTGAACTGGCCGCCGCGCTCACCGGGCTGCTGGCCGACCGAGAGGCACGCGCGCAGCAGGGAGCGGCAGGCCGCGCGGCGATCGACGCCAATCGCGGGGCGCTCGCACGGCTGCTCGGATTGATCGATCACCTGCCGCCGCGCCGTCACGCGGCCTGAACGCGGCGCTCAGGGCGGTGCCACCGACAGTGGCGCCGGACTGCTCGGGGCCGGAGGCAGCGGGGCCGGAGGCATCGGGGCTCCCTGCAGTGGCAGCGGCGGGGTGGTTGCCGGCGCATCCGGAGTGGCCGGTACGGCTGGCAGCGGCGGGCGCGGCTCGATCAGCCAGCTGTTGATCAGTTCGATCGTGCGGCGATCCAGATTGCCGGCAGCCAGTCGCAGCGAAACGATGCCGTTCAGATAGCCGTACTTGGCCTGCGCGTAGTTGGTGTCATCCTGCAGCAGCGCGGCACGCGTGGTGAGCACGTCGACCACGGTCTTGGTGCCGACCTGGTAGCCGGCCTCGGTGGCCTGCAGCGCGATCCGGTCGGATTCCACCGCCTGCTTGAGCGCCTGCACCTGCGCGATCTGGCTGATCACGCCCTGGTAGGCATCGCGCGTCTGCTCCTCGGTCTGCCGCGAGGTGAAATCGAGCCCGGCCTTGGCCGCATCCCAGGTATAGCGCGCCTGCCGCACCTTCGATTGCGTCAGGCCGGCGGTGAACAGCGGCACCGAGATACCGATCGACCAGAACAGGTCGTCGGTGTTCACTATCGTGGGCAGGCCGTTGATCGATCCGATGAGCGCTGCCTGGCCGATCGCCGAACCCGCGTTATTGTAGTTGCCGTGCTCGAGCGCCCAGTTGCGCGACACATTGATATTGATGGTAGGCAAATGGCCGCCATAAGCGGTCAACAGGCTGTCGTGGGCGATGTCGGAGGCCATGCGGCTGGCGGTCAGGTTGGCGTTCTGCCCCATGGCGGTCGTGACCCAGGTGTCCTCGCTCGCCGGTTCCGGATTCAGCAGCGGCATGTCGTCGCGCGGGCCGGCAAGGCTGGCATAGGTCTCATTGGTGATCGCCCGCAGCAGGTCCTCCTGCGTCGCGAGGGTGCGCTTGGCTGCAATCACCGCCGCCGCCGTGCTGTCGCGCGAGGCGCGCGCCACGGCCATATCGGTGACCGCGATCAGGCCGACCCGGTAGCGCTGTTCGGCCTGATCGAGCTGCGTCTGCACGGATTCCAGTGCGCTCTGCTCGGCGGTGAGCGTGTCCTGGGCCGCCAGCACGGCAAAGTACTGCTGCGACACCCGCTGGATCAGGCTCTGCGCGGCCGCCTGGTAGTTGGCCTCGGCCTGCGCGACCGTGGCGTCGGCCGCCTTCAGCGCCACCCAGTTGTCCCAGTTGAACAGGTTGACCGACAGGCCCGCGGCGAGAAACGCCGGGGTCTTGATCTGAGCGCTGCCGATGCCAATGAAATTCTTGTTGGCGCTGACATCGAGCGGCAGCAGACCGAGCACCGCCTGCGTCTTGCTCTCCTGGGTCGCCAGACGGTTAAAGCTGGCCTGGTGCCACAACGGGTCGGTGTCGAGCGCACGGCGGTACACATCCAGCAGATTGGCCGCCGTGGCGATATCCGCGGCGCAGATGCAAACCAGGCCGATTAGCCAGGAACGCTGCATGCCATACCGTCCAGTCATGCCGACCTGCTAGTAGGAGGCCAGGGTGGGATCGATATCGCGCGTCCATGCATCGATGCCGCCGGTCAGGTTGGCCACTTGGCCAAAGCCCTGGGCTGATAAAAACTGCGCCACTCTGCGGCTGCGACCTCCGGCCTTGCACACCACGATGATCGGCACATCGGCGTCAAGCTCATGCCAGCGCGAGGCGATCTCGCCCATCGGGATGTTGAGGCTGCCGGGCAGCCGCGCAATCGCGCACTCCCACGGTTCGCGCACGTCGAGCAGCCGCAGGCGCTCACCGGCATCGAGACTGCGCTTGAGCTGCTGCGGGGCGAGTTCCGGGACTGCCATGTCTAGAAACCGAAAGCGGCCGGCCGCGGGGCGTGCTCGAGCGCCTCGATGCAGGTCTCGAACAGCGATTCGCTGTGACAGCTGCCCTCGCCTATGCGGCGCACCAGGCTCGCCTGCTGCAGTGTCGTGGCGCCGACCACCACGAACATGCGCCCATGCGGCCGCAGCGCACGCTCGAACCGGTCCTGGTAGATCGGCAGCGAGGCGGTCAATACGATCACGTCGTAGCGCGATTCCTCGGCCAGCGCCATCGCGTCGGCGCTGATCACCTCGATCGGCAGGCTCGGTGCGGCGGCGCGCAGGTTGGCGCGCGCAAAATCGGCGATTTCCGGGTGCAGTTCCAGGCTGCGCAGCGGGCCGCCAAGCCGGGCAAGGCAGGCGGACAGATAACCCGAGCCGGTGCCGATCTCGAGCATGTGCTCGCCGCCGGCGAGCGCCAGGGCTTGCAGGATCTTTCCGATCAACATCGGCCGCAGCATGCGCTTGCCGCGCGGCAGAGCGATTTCGCAGTCGGCGAACGCCAGATCGCGCCAGCCCTGGGGAACGAAGCGCTCTCGAGGAACCGTGCGCAATGCATTGAGAATCCGCTCATCGAGCACATCTGATGCACGCACCTGCTGCTCGATCATCTGCTCGCGGGCGGTGTCGATCAGCATTAGACTTAATCCGGTGTCTGGCGGGGAATTGGGACGTTAAGGGTTTTTGCCGCGCCTGCCAAGACCGGAGTCAGCCCTAAGCCGGCGGCCGTCGCCTGCTTGGCGAGAATTGCAAGTGGCATGAGTGAGTAGAGCTTGCCGCGTGCGTAACGGGCCTGGATGCGCTCAGGCGCGCCTGCGTGCGTTGTTTCATCGTCACGATATGGTGAAATGCCATGGGCAGCTGACCATACTCCGCTATGCTGCGGATGCGGGCGATGGCAGAGCTTGGTCCTTTCACCAAGGAAAAAGCATCGCTTGAATAAACGGCTTTGATGTCGATCATCGTTCTGCTCTGCCTCCTCTTCGGTGTCGCCGCGATACTGCTACTGGTGCTGTTTTTCCTGCAACGGCGCCAGCTCAACGCGCTTGAGCTGGTGTCGCTGCAGGTACAGCGCATCGCGCTCGGCGATTCCCTCAACAGCCACATCGAACTGCACACCGACCAGCGCGAACTGGCCGATATGGTCACCGCGGTGAATCATCTGCTCGGCCGCGTGGCCGCCGAGTCCGAGCGCGCCGCCGCCGCCAGCACCCCGATCGGCTCGCTCGGTGATCGCGTGCACGAGGCGGTGCTGATCCATGGCAAGACGATTCGTTACGTCAATCCGCAGTTCGCGAACCTGATGGGCAGCAAGGTCGAGGATCTGCTTGGGCGCCGGCTCGAGGATCTGGTGCCAGCGGACCACACGGAGCTGGTGGCCGACAACATGCGCCGGCGGCTGGCCGGGGAACCGACGGCCGAGCGCTATGAGATCGACCTGGTCGGCTTCACCGGCCAGAGTGCGCGGCTGGAGCTGTCTACCTGGGTGGTCGACTTCGAGGGCGAGCGTGCGCTGCTGATCGTCGGCGTCGAAGTACTGCCGACCCAGACGCTGCAGGCGCTGCAGGACGCGGGCGGCCGCTCGCGCTCGCGCCGCGCGCTTGAGTCGCTGTCCGAAGCGCTGATCACGACCGACGTCGACGGACGCGTCGACTACATCAACCCGGCCGCGGCGCGCCTCATGGGCGTGGTCGCCGATGAGGCGGCCGGCACGATGCTGGAAGACCTGGCGACCGTGGCGGACGAGGCCGATCGCAAATTCATGGCCGAGCCGGTGCGCCAGGCGCTGACGGCCGGCGCGCCGCCGACGCTGGGCCGGCGCGCACTGATGATCCGGCCGCCTGGTGGCGCCGAACATCTGGTGGAGCTGTCGGCCTCGCCGATACAGATGGATACCGGCGAGACCATCGGTGCCGTGGTGCTGCTGCACGATGTGACCGAAATGCGCGGCATGGCACGCCAGATGTCGTATCAGGCCACGCACGATGCGCTCACCGGGCTGGTCAATCGACGCGAATTCGAACGCCGGCTGCAGGAGGCGGTGGACACGGCGCACCGCGGCGACGGCGCTCATGTGCTGTGCTACCTCGACCTGGATCGCTTCAAGACCATCAACGACACCAGCGGCCACGTTGCCGGCGACGCCATGCTGCGCGAGTGCGCCAAGATCCTGCGCGACGCGGTGCGCGACTCGGACACGGTGGCACGCGTCGGCGGCGATGAATTCGGCATGCTGCTGGTGGGCTGCCCGCTGGAGAAGGCGCGCCAGATCGCCGACGACGTCTGCCGGGCGGTCAATGAATTCCGTTTCGTGTGGAAGGAGAAGATCTTCAATGTCGGTGTGAGCATCGGCCTGGTCGAGATCGCACGTGACAGCGGCACCATGGAGGAATCGCTGGCCGCGGCCGACTCCGCCTGCTACGTTGCCAAGCGCCAGGGCGGCCATGTTTCCGTGTACTCGGCGCGCGATGAGATCTTTGCGCGCCAGAACGGCGAGATCCAGTGGCTGCAGACCCTGCAGGCGGCGCTGCGCGACAGCCGCTTCGAACTCTACTGCCAGCCGATCGTGGCCGCATTCGCCGCCAACGACGAGGGACCGGCGATGGAGGTGCTGGTACGGTTGCGCGATGACTCCGGGCAGCACATATCACCGATCGAATTCGTGCGCGCCGCCGAGCGCTACCGGCTGATGGTGCTGGTGGATCGCTGGGTGGTGCAAACCACGCTGACGGCGATGGGGCGCGGTGCGATTGCGCTCGCCCCGAAGCGCAGCCTGGCGATCAACATCTCCGGCCAGACGCTGCAGGACAGCCAGTTTCTCGAGTTCGTGGTCGAGTGCTTCGATTCCACCGGGGCCAATCCGGCGCAGGTGTGCTTCGAGATCGCCGAAAATGCCGTGGTCGGGAATCTCGAGCAGGCGCGGCGCTTTGTCGGCGTACTGCACGGCATGGGCTGTCGCTTCGCGCTCGACGACTTTGGCAGTGGCCTGGGCTCGTTCGCCAACCTGAAGAACCTGGCGGTCGATTACCTGAAGATCGACGGCTCGTTCTTCAAGAACCTGGCCCGCGATACCGTCAACCAGGCGATGGTCACGGCGATGATCCGGCTGGCGCGCAGCCTGAATTTCAAGGTGATCGCCGAGCAGGTCGAAGATGCCAGCGCGCTCGATGCGGCGCGACGCATGGGCGTGGACTACCTGCAGGGCTACGCGGTCGGGCGGCCCGAAAAGCTCGCGATGGCCGCCTAGCGCACTGCTAATCGGCCGGCAGCGCGAACAGTTCGTTGGCGCGCACGAACGACAGCAGGAACGACTCCATCACCTTGATCTGCGAGCGATGCTGGCGCAGCGCCGCGAGCTTGTGAGCGCGCTCAGCGCCGGTCAGCGCCAAGCTCTGCCATTGCAGCGTGTTCGCCTCGGCCGGCGGCAGCAGCGACATTTCCGGGCGATAGCGGCGCGGATCGGGCCAGTGCGCTGCATGCACGATCCAGTAGCGTAGCCGGTCGAGCTGACCGCGGCGCGCCAGCAGGCGCCGCGCCAGCGCGCCGCTGGCGTTGTGGTCCGGGTGGCGGTCCTGTGGTGCCGCGGCCAGCACCAGCGTCGGGGCAAACTGGTCGATCACCCGCGCCAGGTCGCGCTCGAGGTTGCTGCCGGTAAAACCGGCAGACGGACTGAGCGCCTGCGGATAGGGCACAGCGGTGAGGCCGGTGGACCCGGAGCGGTAGCTGCGCTGGTAGTAGTCGCTCATCAGCGCCGTCACGCCGCGGTCCGGGTAGCCGAGGAAGTACTGCTGCGCGCGCGGCACGCCCAGTTCGATGGCCGCCGCTGCCGCCTCGGTCAGCCGCTGTGCGCCCAGCAGGCGCAGGTCCGCCTGCGTTGGCCACGGCGAGTGCTCGACCAGCATCGCATCGAGCGCAAAGCCGTCCCCGGCGGTAATCCAGACCACCGCCGTGGCAGCCCCGTTGCTGCGCGCGCGCTGCAGGATGCCGGCGCAGCACAGGCTCTCGTCGTCGGGGTGCGGGGCGATCACCAGCACCCGGTCCTGCGCTCCCGGCGCCGGCATGGCCGGCAGCGCGGGCTGCGCCCAGGCGCACGACTGCGGCCTCATCAGTCCGGCAAGGGCGAGCAGCGCTGCGAGCGCAACCGAGGCGAGCGGCATCGCGGCCCAGGGCGCTCGCCTACAGCAGCGGCACCAGCAGCAGCGCGACGATATTGATGATCTTGATCAACGGGTTGATCGCAGGACCGGCGGTATCCTTGTAGGGGTCGCCGACCGTATCGCCGGTCACCGCGGCCTTGTGGGCGTCGGAGCCTTTACCGCCGAAGTTGCCTTCCTCGATGTACTTCTTGGCGTTGTCCCAGGCGCCGCCGCCGGTGCACATCGAGATCGCGACGAACAGCCCGGTCACGATGGTGCCGATCAGCAGTCCGCCGAGCGCCCGGATGCCGGCGCCGGGACCCATCAGCGCGTTCATGCCGAAGGCGACGATCACCGGCACCAGGATCGGCAACAGTGACGGGATGATCATCTCCTTGATCGCCGCGCGCGTGAGCAGATCGACCGCGCGCGAATAGTCCGGCTTGGCGGTGCCTTCCATGATGCCGGCGATCTCGCGAAACTGCCGCCGCACCTCGGTGACCACCGAGCCGGCAGCGCGTCCCACCGCCTCCATCGCCATGGCGCCAAACAGATAGGGCACCAGGCCGCCGAGGAACAGGCCGATGATCACCGCCGGATCGGACAGCGAGAAGCCGACCATTTCGCGCCCGGTCGCCGCCAGGCGCCCTTCGAGGTTGTGGGTGTAATCGGCGAACAGCACCAGCGCCGCCAGACCCGCCGAGCCGATCGCATAGCCCTTGGTGACCGCCTTGGTGGTGTTGCCGACCGCGTCGAGCGGGTCGGTGATGTTGCGGATCGCCTTGGGCAGGTCGGCCATCTCGGCGATGCCGCCGGCGTTATCGGTAATCGGGCCATAGGCATCCAGTGCCACCACCATGCCGGTCATCGACAGCATGGCGGTGGCGGCCACCGCGATGCCATAGATGCCGGCCAGATGGGAGGCGCCCCAGATGGCCGCGCACACGGCGATCACTGGCAGTGCCGTGGATTTCATGCTCACGCCAAGGCCAGCGATGATATTGGTCGCGTGTCCGGTCTGCGAGGCGGAGGCGACCCCGCGCACCGGAGCAAATTCGGTCGCGGTGTAGTACTCGGTGATGATGATCATCGCGGCGGTGAGCGCCAGGCCGATCAGCGTGCAGCCAAACAGCGCACTGAACTGGCCGGGCAGCAGCGAACTGGTGATGAACCAGAACAGCACCGCGGAGATCAGGCCGGAGACGATGACGCCCTTGTAGAGCGCGTTCATGATCTTGCCGCCGGCGCCGACCTTGACGAAGAAGGTGCCGATGATCGAGGAGACGATCGATGCCGCGCCCAGTGCCAGCGGATAGACCAGCGCCGCCGGGCCCTCGTCCTTGAGCAGCAGCCCGCCGAGCAGCATGGTCGCCACGATGGTCACCGCATAGGTCTCGAACAGGTCCGCGGCCATGCCGGCACAGTCGCCGACGTTGTCGCCGACGTTATCGGCGATCACCGCGGGGTTGCGTGGATCGTCCTCGGGAATGCCGGCCTCGACCTTGCCCACCAGGTCGGCGCCGACATCGGCGCCCTTGGTGAAGATGCCGCCGCCCAGTCGTGCAAAGATGGAAATCAACGAGCCGCCAAAGGCGAGGCCGACCAGCGCGTGCAGCGCGCCGTCATCGCCCAGCGGGCCGCGCAGCAGCCCGAAATAGCCGGTCACGCCCAGCAGCCCGAGGCCGACCACCAGCATGCCGGTGATCGCGCCGCCGCGAAACGCCACGGTCAGTGCCGCGTTCAGGCCCTTGCTCGCCGCCTCGGCGGTGCGCACATTGGCGCGCACCGAGATGTTCATGCCGATATAGCCCGCCAGGCCCGACAGCAGCGAGCCGACCGCAAAGCCGCCGGCGGTGGCCCAGTTGAGCGCCAGGCCGAGCACCACAAACAGAATCACGCCGACGATGGCGATGGTCTTGTACTGGCGGTTGAGATAGGCCTTGGCTCCCGCCTGGATGGCGGCGGCGATTTCCTGCATGCGGGGGCTACCGGCCGGCAGCGCCAGGATCGAAAACATCGAGACCACACCGTACAGCACGGCGACTACGCCGGCAGCGATCGCCAGCCACAGCCAGTTAACGGCTTGCATTCAGACTCCTTACCAAAGACGATGCGAGTGTCGTCAGGGTTTTTGCGCCAGTGCGGCGCCGTCCCGCGGCGAAAAAGGCCGCGAAATATACCATAGGGTGCCGGCGCAACGGCACGCGCACCGGCAGCTTGACAGCCTGAAGTTCACAGCTTGAATTCGGATGTCAGTTTGCGTTTGACGGTCGCGCCCTTGATGCGCACGTAGGCGGGCAGGCCATGGCGGTAAGGCGGGTAATCCTCGCCGGCGATCAGCGGCTCGAGATAACGGCGGCAGGCGGCGGTGATGCCAAAGCCGTCGGCGCTGACGAACTCACGCGGCACTTTCTTCTCGACGTTGGCGACCTCGGCCAGCGGCACCGGGACGATCTGCCAGCGATACGGCCTGGAAGAGCGGCGCTTGATGGCCGGCATCACCGCGTTCATGCCCTTGATCGCGTAATCGACCGCCGCCTTGCCGACCGCATAGGCCTGTTCGACGTCAACCTTCGAGGCCACGTGGCGCGCGGCGCGCTGCAGGTAGTCGGCGACCGCCCAGTGATACTTGTAGCCGAATGCCTGGTGCACCATGTTGGCCAGCACCGGGCCCACGCCGCCGAGCTGCGTGTGCCCGAAGGCATCGCTGGTGCCGGCGTCGGCCAGGAACTTGCCGTCCGCGGTCTTGACGCCCTCCGACACCACGATCACGCAATGGCCGTAGTCGCGCACGCACTGCTTGACGCGCTCGAGAAAGCGCGCCTGCTCGAGCGCGATCTCGGGGAACAGGATGATGTGCGGCGCCTCGCTCGGCTTGCGGCCGGCGAGTCCGCCGGCTGCGGCAATCCAGCCGGCATGGCGACCCATCACTTCGAGCACGAACACCTTGGTCGAGGTGCGCGCCATCGATGCCACGTCGAGCGACGCCTCGAGCGTCGACACCGCGATGTATTTGGCCACCGAGCCGAAGCCGGGGCAGCAATCGGTGTGCGGCAGGTCATTGTCCACCGTCTTGGGTACGCCGATGCAGCTCAGCGGATAATTCATCGCGGCGCCGAGCTGCGAGATTTTCAGCGCCGTGTCCATGGAGTCGTTGCCGCCGTTATAGAAGAAATAGCCGATGTCATGCGCGCGAAATACCTCGATCAGGCGCTGGTATTGCGCGCGGTTTTCCTCGATGCCCTTGAGCTTGTAGCGGGCGGAGCCGAACGCGCCGGCCGGCGTGTAGCGCAGAGCGCGGATGGTCGCCGCACTCTCGCGCGTCAGGTCGATCAGATCCTCGGTCAGCACACCGACGATGCCGTCGCGCCCGGCATAGAGCTTACCGATATGGCGTCGGGCCTTGAGAGCCGCCTGGATGACACCGCAGGCGGAGGCATTGATCACGGCCGAGACGCCGCCTGACTGGGCGTAGAGGGCATTGCGTGCAGCGGGCTTAGCTTTCATTGGCAACCCGTGGGCGAAAGTCAGTGATGTATCGAGCGGCGCGAGCATACCGTGCGTGCGCGCCTGCGTCGCGGTGCGCCGATCCTCGCTGGCAGCGATGGTAACGGTCACGTAGCGCCCCCGGGATCCGGGCCAGGCCGCGATCGCCCATGGCTGGCTGCGGCAGGGGGCTCAAGCAGGCGCCCGCAGGCCGTGGTTTGACCCCGGCGGCGCCGACCGGTAGTGTTTCCTGGATGCGCATCGTGCTTATGGGGGCCCCGGGATCGGGTAAAGGCACCCAATCCCAACGCCTGGTCGAGCGATTTGGCATTCCGCAGATATCCACCGGCGACCTGTTGCGCAGCGCGGTCGCGCGCGGCACCGAGTACGGCGTGCGCGCCAAGGCGGCGATGGATTCGGGCCAGCTGGTGGTCGATGAAATCGTGCTCGGCATCATCCGTGAGCGCCTGGCCGAGCGCGATACCGAGCGCGGCTTCATTCTGGACGGGTTTCCGCGCAATTTCGCCCAGGCCACGGCACTCTCGAGCCTGCTCGGGACACTCGGCAGGCCGCTCGATGCGGTGGTGCTGTTCGAGGTCGATTATGCCGAGATCGTCCGGCGCATCTCCGGCCGCCGCAGCTGCCAGCAGTGCGGCCGGGTATTCAATATCCACGCCTCGCCGGCCGGTACGCCGGCGCATTGCGAGCGCTGCGACGACCAGCCGACGCTGGTGCAGCGGGCGGATGATGAGGAAAGCACGGTCCGGCGGCGTCTGGAGGTCTATGAACAGCAGACCCGCCCGCTCGCGGATTACTACGCCGCCCAGGGTCTGCTGCGCACGATCGACGCCAATGCCAGCGTCGATGAGGTCACCGTGCGGCTGTTCGCGCTGCTCGAGTCACTGCCCGCCCAGCGTCTGCTGCGTAACGCCTCCTAGAGCGCCTGCAGCAGTCGCTCGCCGATGACGGCGCGGCGCCAGCCCGACAGCGGGGTGCCGTCGCGCGCGCCGTTCACCAGCCGCTGCATATCGCGTCGCGTCGCGAGGATTTCCGGCGCGATGCCAAGCTCGCGTCCGGTCTGCTGGGTGAGCTGCGAGAGTTTGTGCAGCAGCTCGGTTTCGGCCGCTTCGGGGCGTTGCCGCTTCGGCAGCGGCGGCAGCAACCCGGGCAGCCGCTGGGCTTCGATCAGCGCCAGGATTTCCGCGCCGCTGTTGTGACGGATGCCGTCGGGCAGCTCGGCCGTCAGCGCCAGTTCCCTCATGTTGCGCGGCACGCGCAACACGATGTCGCGCAGCGCCGCGTCGGGCAGAATCCAGTTGCGAGGCCGATCCGAGCTGATGGCACGGCGCTCGCGCCACGCCGCCAGCGCGCGCGCCAGCGACAGGCGAGCCGCATCCACTTCGCCGATGCCCTTGAGACGGCGCCAGGACTCGTCCGGATCGATGGCAAAGGATCCCACCGCATCGAGCTGCGCCATCTCCTCCTCGAACCAGTTCCAGCGGCCAAGCTGACGCAGCCGCTCGGTCAGCTGCTCGCACAGCGGCTGCAGGTAGCGCACGTCGTCGAGCGCATAGGCGAGCTGGGCGCCGCTGAGCGGTCGGCGCGACCAGTCGGTGCGTGTCTCGGCCTTGTGCAGGCGTCGTCCCAGCAACTGGCTTACCAGATCCCCATAGCCGACCTGCGCCGGCAGGCCGATCAGCGCTGCCGCCACCTGGGTATCGAACAGCCCCAGCAACGGTCCGGTGGAAGGCCCGAGCACTTCCAGATCCTGGCGGGCGGCGTGCAGCACCTTGCCGATGGCGGGCGAGGCCATGGTCGCGCGCAGCGGACTCAAGTCCGGCAACGCCAGCGTATCGATGCACACCGCATGTTCGCCGAAACTCAACTGCAGCAGACACAGCTGCGCGAAATAGGTCCGCTCGCGCATGAATTCAGTATCCAGGCCGAGGCTGCGGTGCTGCGCGAGTTCGCGGCACAGCTGCGCGAAAGCGTTGTGATCGCTGATGATCGCCGACATGCTCGAGACCTGATCCTTTGTCACGACCCGGCGGCGTGGGCCGCAGGACCTGCCCGCCAGTGGCATTTTACTGCCTTTGGGCTTCCCCGCTTACGTTCCGCTGTGCGCGGCGCTCGGCGCCGGGTATGGTTCGGGTTATGCACGTTCATATTCTTGGAATCTGCGGCACGTTCATGGGCGGCATCGCGGCGATCGCGCGCGCGGCCGGACATCGCGTCACCGGCTCGGACCGCAACGTCTATCCGCCGATGAGCACGCAGCTGCGCGAGCTCGGCATCGAGCTGATCGAGGGCTACGATGCCGACCAGCTTGCGCTTGCGCCGCAGATCGTCGTGGTGGGCAACGTCATGACGCGCGGCATGCCGGTGATCGAGGCGATGCTCGATCGCGGCCTGCGCTATACCTCGGGGCCGGAGTGGCTCGCCGACGCACTGCTGCGCGAACGCTGGGTGCTGGCGGTGGCCGGCACTCACGGCAAGACCACGACCAGCGCCATGCTCGCCTGGATCCTTGAGGACGCCGGCTTGTCGCCGGGATTTCTGATCGGTGGCATTCCCGGCAATTTCGGGCTGAGCGCGCGACTGGGCGAGCAGCCGTTCTTCGTCATCGAAGCCGATGAGTACGACACCGCGTTCTTCGACAAGCGCGCGAAATTCGTGCACTACCGGCCGCGCACGCTGGTGCTGAACAATCTCGAATACGATCACGCCGACATCTACCCCGATCTGGCATCCATCCAGCGTCAGTTCCAGCACCTGGTGCGCACCGTGCCGGCCAGCGGCCGGATCGTCTGCAACGGCGACGATGCGCATCTGGGGCAGGTACTGGCCGCCGGATGCTGGAGCGGGCTGGAGATGTTCGCGGGCGGCGCAGGCCGCGACGGTCGCGGAGCAGGTCGCGGCGGTCGCGGCGGACAGGGGGTGGTGCAATGGAGCGCGCAGGCGCCGCCACACGGCGACTTCAGTCGCTTCCAGGTGCGCTACCAGGGACGCGACTGCGGTGAGCTGCACTGGAACCTGATCGGCGCGCACAACGTGGACAACGCGCTGGCGGCTCTGGCTGCCGCCCGCCACGCCGGCGTGCCGATCGAGCGCGGCATCGACGCGTTGCATCGCTTCCAGGGCGTCGCCCGTCGCATGCAGTTGCGCGGCGAGGCGGCGGGGGTCAAGGTCTACGACGATTTTGCGCACCATCCGACTGCGATCGCCACCACGCTCGACGGCCTGCGCCGAAGCATAGGGCGCGAGCGCATCGTTGCCGTGCTCGAGCCGCGTTCGCAGACCATGCGCCTGGGCGTGCATCAGCGCGAGTTGTCGGCGGCGCTCGGCGGTGCCGACGAGGTCTGGGTGTATGCACCGCCGGATCTGGGCTGGGACGTGAATAGTGCGCTGGCGCCGCTCGGCAAACGCGCGCATGTGGCCGAGGATCTGGACGCGCTGGTGAGCGGGTTGGCACGCGATCTGGTCGCCGGCGATCACGCGCTGATCATGAGCAACGGCGGTTTCGGCGGCGTGCATGCGCGGCTGCTGGCGGCGCTCACGGCACGCCCGGTCGCCGGCGGGCACGGGAGCCGCAGCGCGCAGTGACGCGTGCCTGCCTGAGATGGACGACATTGCGCTGTTTCCACTCCATACCGTGCTGTTTCCGGGCGGCCTGCTGCCGCTGCGCATATTCGAGACGCGCTATGTCGACATGGTCGGCGGCTGCATGCGCCAGGATGCGAGCTTCGGGGTGGTGCTGATCGTGGATGGCAACGAGACCGGCGCTGCGGTCAATATCGCCGCGGTCGGCACCGCGGCACGGATCGTCGATTTCCAGACCCAGCCGGACGGATTGCTCGGGCTGCTGTGCCGCGGCGAGCGGCGCTTTCGCGTGCAGCAGCGCAGTCAGCAGACCGACGGGCTGAATCGTGCCAGCGTCGAATGGATACAGGATGCGCCGCTGACGCCGCTGGATCCGCAGTTCCTGCCGCTGGTGGGCGTGCTGCGCAAGGTCATGGTGCGCCTGGCGAACATCGGCCGCTTCATCGAGCCGAACTACGAGGACGCGTCCTGGGTAAGCCACCGGCTGGCGGAATTTCTGCCGCTGCAGCCGGCTTGGCAGCAGCGCCTGCTCGAGATCGACGATCCCAATGTGCGCTTAGGGATGCTGGCGCCGCTGATCGAGACCGACCGGCTCTAGGCCGAGGCGCCGAACGCGCCGCCAAGCAGCGCTGCGGCCTCATCCACCCACACCACCTCGGTGTCGAGCGTGCCGTCGGCCTGCAGCGTCAGGCGTCGATAGGCCGGCGGCCGCGCGTCGACGGCGAATTCATTCGCCTGTGGCAGGAACTGGGCGCAGGTGGACGGCGTGGCCAGCAGGCGTACGCCACGCCGGCGCGCATCGAAGCACTGGTGCACGTGCCCCCAATTGACCGCGCGCAGCTGCGGATGGGCATCGAGCACGCGAAAGAAATCATCCGCATTTTCGATGCCCACGGCATCGAGCCAACGGCTGCCCATGCCGACCGGGTGATGATGTACGAATACCATCGCGTAGCCCGCCGCGCCGCGCAGCGCCGTATCCAGCGCCGCCAGCTCGGCCGCACTGATGCGACCCCGAGCCTGGCCCGGAACGCAACTGTCCACCAGGACGATGCGCCAGGCGCCCAGATCCGCATAGCCGCCGACCTGGAACGGCGGCCGCGCCAGCGCCGCGCGCAGGCGCACCGGATCGTCGTGATTGCCCGGAATGCAGTACACCGGCCTGCCGAACGTGCCCAGCTCGCGCGCGAAGTGCGCGTAGCCGTCGGCTTCGTCGTTGACGATGTCGCCGGTGCACACCAGCGCGTCGATGTTGTGCCGCCGGCCGCCGGCATGTGCGAGCACGCGTTGCATCGAGGCGAGCGTTTGCACGCCGCGCAACGTGGCACGCGGGTCGGCCATCAGGTGCGGGTCGGAGAACTGCAGCAGGCGTACGGCGGCATCCATGCACTAATTTTAACCGCAGACGCACAGGCGCGAGTGATGCGCTTCAAGCGTTGGGAAATTCATCGTCGCAGGCGAAGTGACGCAGCGCTCAGATCGCGTGCGCACTGGCGGGCAGATGCGGGCAGATGTCATAAGCCGGCAGTGGTCGAAGGCGCCGCGCAGATCGCCCAGCGGTACCGTGGCGAGCGGCGGCGATCGCACCAGCGCACACTGTCGGAGATCACCGACAGTGTGCGCTGGCGTTACCTCTAGTAGCGGTAGTGCTCGCTCTTGTACGGGCCGGCAATCGCCACATCGATGTAACGGGCCTGCTGGTCGGTCAGCACGCTCAGCTCGGCGTTGAGCTTGGCGAGCTGCAGCCGCGCCACCTTCTCGTCGAGCTGCTTGGGCAGGATGTGAACCCCGATCGCGTAGCTGGTGTGATTGCTCCACAGCTCGATCTGGGCCAGTACCTGGTTCGCGAATGACGACGACATGACATAGCTCGGATGTCCGGTGCCGCAGCCGAGGTTAACCAGGCGCCCCTCGGCCAGCAGGATGATGCGCTTGCCGTCGGGAAAGATGATGTGATCGACCTGCGGCTTGATGCTCTCCCAGCGGCACTGGCGCAGCGAAGCCACGTCGATCTCGTTGTCGAAATGGCCGATGTTGCACACGATGGCCTGATTCTTCATGCGACTCATGTGATCGTGCGTGATCACGTGCAGGTTGCCGGTCGCCGACACGAAGATGTCGGCCTTATCGGCCGCATAATCCATGGTCACGACGCGAAAGCCCTCCATCGCCGCCTGCAGCGCGCAGATCGGGTCGATCTCGGTAACCCAGACCTGGGCCGAAAGCGCACGCAGCGCCTGGGCGCAGCCCTTGCCGACATCGCCGTAGCCACACACCAACCCGATCTTGCCCGCAATCATGACGTCGGTGGCGCGCTTGATGCCGTCCACCAGCGATTCGCGGCAGCCATACAGGTTGTCGAACTTCGACTTGGTGACCGAGTCGTTGACGTTGATGGCGGGGAAGGCGAGCATGCCGTCGCGCGCCATCTGGTAGAGCCGCTTGACGCCGGTGGTGGTTTCCTCAGACACGCCGCGGATCGCCGCCAGGCGCCTGGAGTACCACTTCGGATCGCGCTTGAGGGTGGCTCGGATGCTGTCGAACAGCGCGGTCTCCTCCTCGCTCGAGGGCTTGGATATCGCCGCGCCGTCGCGCTCGGCGCGCGCACCGAGGTGCAACAGCAGGGTCGCATCGCCGCCGTCATCCAGGATCATGTTGGCATGGGCATCGTCCGGCCATTCGAAGATGCGGTGCGAGAATTCCCAATACTCGGCCATGGTTTCGCCCTTGTAGGCGAACACGCCGGTGCCACCGGCCGCGATCGCAGCGGCGGCGTGATCCTGGGTGGAAAAAATGTTGCATGAAGCCCAGCGCACCTGCGCGCCGAGGGCTTGTAGCGTCTCGATCAGCACCGCGGTCTGGATCGTCATGTGCAACGAGCCGGCGATGCGGGCCCCGCGCAGCGGCTGGGTCGGTACGAACTCATCGCGGATCGCCATCAGTCCGGGCATCTCGGTCTCGGCGATCGCAATTTCCTTGCGACCCCAGTCGGCCAGCGACAGGTCGGCGACGTGAAAATCCTTGTTGGAGGCGTTGGGTGTAATTGAACGTGCTGTAGCAGTCATGGTGGCTCCGCCTTCAGTCCTGAGGTTGTCGAGCGCCGTTGACTTAGGGCCGGTCGCCTGAGCCTGGCAGGTCTTGAAAAGCCCCAAGGCTTCTCCCCTGTCGCAGCGCTCCTCAGGCACCGGGTTGCCGCACGCGCGGCAACGTCAGGAATCAGCAGGTCGGATCAGGCCACACGGGCCCGGCCACGACCGCGGCGGCGCGCATCCGCCGCCAGCACTTCAGCTTTGTCCGTGTGTTCCCAGGTGAACTCGGGCTCCTTGCGGCCAAAATGACCGTAGGCGGCCGTCTTCTGGTAGATCGGGCGCGCCAGATCGAGCATCTGCCGCAGCCCATACGGCGTCAGGTCGAAGTGCCGGCGCACCAGCGCGGTCAGCTCCTCGCGCGACAATTCACTGGTGCCGAAGCTGTCGACCATGATCGAGGTCGGCTCGGCGACCCCGATGGCATACGACACCTGCACCTCGCAGCGATCGGCCAGCCCGGCAGCGACGATGTTCTTGGCGACGTAGCGCGCGGCGTAGGCGGCCGAGCGATCCACCTTCGAGGGGTCTTTGCCGGAAAAAGCCCCGCCGCCGTGGCGGGCGAAGCCGCCGTAGGTGTCGACAATGATCTTGCGTCCGGTGAGGCCGCAGTCCCCGACCGGACCACCGATGACGAAGCGACCGGTCGGATTGATGTGATAGCGGGTGCGGCGGTCGAGCCATTTCTTCGGCAGCACCGGCTTGATGATCTCTTCCATGACCGCTTCGCGCAGCCGGGCGGTCGAGATGTCGTCGCTGTGCTGCGTGGACAGCACCACGGCCTCGATGCCTACCGGCCGGTCGTTCTCGTAGCGCAGCGTCACCTGGCTCTTGGCATCCGGGCGCAGCCACGACAGCTTGCCCTTGCGGCGCACGTCGGACTGGCGCTTGACCAGCCGATGCGCCAGCGTGATCGGTGCCGGCATCAGCACGTCGGTTTCGTTGGTCGCATAGCCGAACATCAGGCCCTGGTCGCCGGCCCCCTGCTTGCGCTTGTTGCCGCGATCCACACCCATCGCGATATCCGGCGACTGCTTGCCGATGATGTTGATCACCGAGCAACTGGCGCCGTCGAAGCCCATGTCCGAATGGTTGTAGCCGATCTCGAGTACCGTCTGGCGTACCAGCTTTTCGAGATCGATCCAGGCCGAGGTGGTGACTTCCCCGGCGACGATCACCACGCCGGTCTTGACCAGCGTCTCGCAGGCAACCCGACCCACCGGGTCCTCGCGCAGAATCGCGTCAAGCACCGCATCCGAGATCTGATCGGCAATCTTGTCCGGATGCCCTTCCGAAACCGATTCGGAAGTAAACATGTAACCATTGGTCATGGGTGTGGTCGACGCTGATAAAAGGCGCTCGAGTATAGCAGAACGGTCCGTGCCTCCCGCACGCGGACGCAGGCGTGCGCGTGCGCCAGTTGTCAGCTTTGTGACGCAGTCGAAATAGTTTGCAGGGTGAACGGTCGCCGCGCGGCTTGCGCCGGCAGCGGCCAGGGAGCGGCCCTGACAAGCGATGAGGGATGGCACCCTATGAAGCATTTTTGTAATCAAAAATGCTTCATAGGGTGCCATCCCTCTTCACCTGCCTACGAGCGCTGCCTGACAGGCTCGATCGCTGCGCGGCGGCGCCGGGCCGGGCGGCGCATTGCGGGCGGCGCATTGCCGGGCGGCAGCCCACTGGTAGACAATGCGCGCCCCCACTGTTGCCTGAACGGAAGCGCAGCGCCCATGCCCACGCGACGAGAATTAGCCAATGTCCTGCGAGTGCTTGCGATGGACGCGGTCCAGCAGGCCAATTCCGGCCACCCGGGCGCGCCCATGGGTATGGCCGACATCGCCGAGGTGCTGTGGCGCGACTTCCTCAAGCACAACCCGGCCAATCCACGCTGGTGGGATCGCGACCGTTTCATCCTCTCGAACGGTCACGCTTCGATGCTGCTGTACGGGCTGCTGCACCTGACCGGCTACCCGCTCGCCATGGACGAGATCCGGCAGTTCCGCCAGCTGGGCAGCCGCTGTGCCGGTCACCCCGAACACGACCTGAGCATCGGCATCGAGACCACCACCGGCCCGCTCGGCCAGGGACTGGCCAACGGCGTCGGTTTCGCGCTGGCCGAGAAACTGCTGGCGGGGCAGTTCAACCGCCCGGAACTGCCGATCGTCGATCACTATACCTGGGTATTCGCCGGCGACGGCTGCCTGATGGAAGGCATCTCGCACGAGGCCTGCTCGCTCGCCGGGACGCTCAAGCTCGGCAAGCTGATCGTGTTCTACGACAGCAACGGCATTTCGATCGACGGCGAGGTGCAGGGCTGGTTCGCCGACGACACGCCCAAGCGCTTCGAGGCCTATGGCTGGCAGGTGCAGAGCATCGACGGCTTGGACGATGCGGCGATTGCGCGCGCCATTCGTGCCGCCCAGGCCGAGAGCGTGCGGCCGTCGCTGATCGATTGCAAGACCGTCATCGGCTGGGGCGCGCCGACCAAAGCCGGCACCGCGGCGACGCATGGCGAGGCGCTGGGGGCCGAAGAGGTTGCCGGGGCGAGAAAGAAACTGGGCTGGACGGCGCCGCCGTTCGAGGTGCCGAGCGCGCTGCGCGCGGCCTGGAATCACGATGCGGCCGGCCGCGCCGCCGAAGCGCGCTGGCAGGAGCTCTACAGCCGCTACCGCAATGCCCATCCGGCGCTGGCGTCCGAATTCGAGCGACGCATGCGCGCAGAATTGCCGGCCAACTGGCTCGACACCGCGCGCGCGGCAGTCGCGGCCGCACAGGCGGTCAGCGGCAGCCAGGCAACCCGCCAGTCGTCACAGGCCATGCTCAATCTGATCGGTCCGGCGCTGCCGGAGCTGTTCGGCGGCTCGGCCGATCTGACCCCGTCCAACAGCACGCTGCGCAAGGGTGCGCGCGTGGTCACGCCCCGGGACGTCGAGGGCGACTATCTGCATTACGGCGTGCGCGAATTCGGTATGAGCGCGGCGATGACCGGCATCGCGCTGCACGGCGGCCTGATTCCCTATGGGGGTACCTTCCTGACGTTTTCCGACTACGCGCGCAACGCCGTGCGCATGGCGTCGCTGATGCATCAGCGTGTGATCCTGGTCTACAGCCATGATTCGATCGGATTGGGCGAAGACGGCCCCACGCACCAGCCGATCGAGCAGCTCAACAGCCTGCGGCTGATTCCGAACCTGACGCTATGGCGGCCGGCGGATGCGGCCGAGGTGGCAGCCGCGTGGTGCGCGGCGATCGAACACGACAGCGGCCCGAGCTGCCTGATACTCACCCGCCAGGGATTGCCGCAGCTGGCGCGCGGCCCGGCTGCGCTCGAGGGCATACGCCGCGGCGGCTATGTGCTGGCCGACTGCCAGGGCGCGCCGCAGTGCGTCGTGATCGCGACCGGCTCGGAAGTTTCGATCGCGCTGGAAGCGGTGCAGCGCGCGCAGGCGGCTGGCCAGCGGGTGCGCATGGTGTCGCTGCCGTGCACGCAAGTGTTCGACGCACAGGATGCGGCCTACCGTGAATCGGTGCTGCCCGCGGCGGTGACGGCGCGGGTCGCGGTCGAGGCCGGATCCACCGCGTTGTGGTGGCGCTACGTCGGCCTCGCCGGCCGCGTCATCGGCATTGATCACTACGGCGCCTCCGGCAAGGGCGCGGAGGTGCTCAAAAAGTTCGGCTTCACGGCGCAGAACGTGCAGCGGGCGATAGATGAATCGATCGAAGGGGATACTCAATGACACTGAAAGTCGGCATCAATGGCTATGGCCGCATCGGCCGCAACGTCTTGCGCGCGCTGTACGAGGGCGGCAAGCGCTCGCAGCTGCAGGTGGTTGCACTCAACGATCTGGGCGATGCCAAGATCAATGCACACCTGACGCGTTACGACACGGCCCAGGGCCGCTTCGCCGGCGACGTCAAGGTCGACGGCGATTCGATGCTGGTCAACGGCGATCGCATCAGGGTGCTGTCGGAGCGCGATCCGGCCAAGCTGCCGTGGGGTAGTCTCGGCGTGGACACGGTGCTCGAATGTACCGGCCTGTTCACCAGCAAGCTGAAGGCCGGCAAGCACCTGGAGGGCGGCGCCAACAAGGTCGTGATCTCGGCGCCCGGCGGTGATGACGTTGATGCGACGATCGTCTATGGGGTCAACCACGGGGTGCTCAGGGCGAGCCACACAGTGATCTCCAACGCCTCGTGCACCACCAACTGCCTGGTACCGCTCGCCAAGGTCCTGAACGACAGCGTGGGCATCGCGGCCGGCGTCATGACCACGGTGCACTCCTATACCAACGATCAGGTGCTGACCGACGTCTATCACACCGACCTGCGTCGCGCGCGCTCGGCTACGCAGTCGATGATTCCGACCAAGACCGGTGCGGCGGCGGCAGTCGGACTGGTGCTGCCCGAGCTCAAAGGCAAGCTCGACGGCTTTTCGATTCGCGTACCGACGATCAACGTGTCGCTGGTGGATCTGAGCTTCATCGCCAGGCGGCCGACCAACGTCGATGAAATCAACGCACTGATGAAAGCCGCCGCCGGCGCCGGCCCACTGCAGGGAATCCTCGCCTATACCGATGCGCCGCTGGTGTCGGTGGACTACAACCACGACGCACACTCCTCGATATACGACGCCACCATGACCAAGGTGATCGAAGGCACGCTGGTCAAGGTGTGCGCCTGGTATGACAACGAGTGGGGCTTCTCCAATCGCATGCTCGACACGACGCTCGCCTGGTCGCGCGCAACCTAGGCCCGCCGCCGATGAAACTGCTGCGCATGGCGGACCTTGATCTCAAGGGCAAGCGCGTCCTGATCCGCGAGGATCTGAATGTGCCGGTGCAGAAGGGCGTGGTGACCAGCGATGCACGCATCCGGGCCGCGTTACCCACGGTGCGCCTGGCGCTGTATAAGGGCGCACGGGTAGTGCTGCTGTCGCACCTGGGCAGGCCGGAAGAGGGCAAGTTCGACGCCGAATTCTCGCTCGCCCCGGTGGCCGCCAAGCTCTCTGAGCTGCTCGGCAAGCCGGTGCCGCTGGTGCGGGACTGGATCGGCGGCGTGAACGTGCCGCCCGGCTCGGTGGTGCTGTGCGAAAACGTCCGGTTCAATAAGGGCGAGAAGAAGGACAACGATGCGCTGTCGCGCCAGATGGCGGCGTTGTGCGATGTGTTCGTGATGGATGCCTTCGGCACCGCCCATCGGGCTGAGGCCAGCACCCACGGGGTGGCGAAGTTCGCGCCGACCGCCTGCGCCGGCCCGCTGCTGGTGGTTGAGCTGGAGGCGCTCGAGCGTGCGCTGGCGAAGCCGGCGCGCCCGTTGGTGGCGATCGTGGCCGGTTCGAAGGTGTCCACCAAGCTCACGATACTGGAGAGCCTGCTCGATAAGGTCGACAAGCTGATCGTCGGCGGTGGCATTGCCAACACGTTCCTTGCCGCCACCGGGGTCAAGGTCGGCAAGTCGCTGTATGAGAAGGACATGCTCGAGATCGCCAGCAAGCTGCTGCAGTACGCGCGCGAACGCGGGGCGGAGATCCCGTTGCCGGTTGACGTGGTTGTGGCGCGTGAGTTTGCCGCCACGGCGCACGCCGATGTGCGACCGGTAAGCCAGGTCGGGGACGACGACATGATCATGGACATCGGACCCGATACCGCCGAGCAGTTCAGCGACGTGCTCAAATCCGCCGGTACCATCATCTGGAACGGTCCGGTGGGCGTGTTCGAATTCGATCAGTTCGGCGAAGGCACGCAGGCGATCGCGCAGGCGATCGCGCGCAGCAAGGCATTTTCCCTGGCCGGCGGCGGCGATACGCTCGCCGCGATCGAGAAGTATGGCGTCGAGGATGGCATCTCCTACATCTCCACCGGCGGCGGCGCATTTCTGGAATTCGTCGAGGGCAAGACCCTGCCGGCGGTCGCGGTGCTGGAGCAGCGCGCCGCCGACGCGCTGCCACGTCACGAGGCCTGACAGACCATTCGAGCAAGGGCGACTATGGACACGATGCGCAGAACCAAGATCGTTGCGACGCTCGGACCGGCCACCGACGATCCGCAGGTGGTGGCCGGCATGGTCCGGGCGGGCCTGGACGTCGCCCGCATCAACTTCTCGCACGGGACGCGCGAATCGCAGATCCGGCGCGTTGAGCTGGTGCGCCAGGCGGCGCGCGAGGCCGGGCGCTACATCGGGCTGCTGGCCGACCTTGCCGGTCCCAAGATCCGCATCGAGAGTTTTCGCGAAGGCAAGGTGCAACTGCTCGAGGGCGCGCCCTTCACGCTCGACACCGCACTCGATCCGGAGGCCGGCAACCTCACCGAGGTCGGCGTGGCGTACAAGAATCTGACCGCCGACGTGCGGCCCGGCGACACGCTGCTGCTGGCGGACGGTCAGATCGTGATCGAAGTGGAAAAGGTGCTCGGTACGCGCATTTCCGGCGTGGTGCGCTCGGGCGGGGAACTGTCGAACCGCAAGGGCGTGAATCGCCAGGGCGGCGGCATCTCGGCCCCGGCGGTGACCGAAAAGGATCTGGACGACGTGCGGCTTGCGGCCGAGATCGGCATCGACTACCTGGCGGTATCGTTCGCGCGCGATGCCGACGATATCCGACGAGCGCAGTCGGAACTGCGCAAGTGGCGCGGCGATGCGCGCGTGGTGGCGAAGATCGAGCGTCACGAAGCGCTCGATAATCTGGCCGGCATCCTGGCGGTAACCGACGCGGTGATGGTCGCGCGTGGCGATCTCGGCGTGGAGATGGGTTACGCCGAGCTGACCGGACTACAGAAGACCATCATCCGCCAGTCCCTGGCGAGCAATCGCGTGGTGATCACAGCGACCCAGATGATGGAATCGATGATCCAGAATCCCATTCCGACCCGCGCCGAGGTCAGCGACGTCGCCAATGCGGTCCTCGATGGCACCGACGCGGTGATGCTCTCGGCCGAATCCGCGGCCGGCAAGTTTCCGGTCAAGGCGGTGCAGGCGATGGCGGACGTGATCCGCGGCGCGGAGAAGTACCAGCTAGGCTCGCCGCGCGCCCTGGGACGTGCCGATGAGGAGTTCGGCAACACCGAGGAAGCCATTGCGATGGCGGTCATCTACACGGCCAATCACATGCGGGTGCGGGCGATCGTGGCGCTGACCGAGTCGGGCATGACGCCGCTGTGGATGTCGCGCATCCGCTCCGATATACCGGTCTACGCCTTCACCCGTCACGAGGCCACGCGGCGCCGGGTGACCCTGTATCGGGGCGTGTACGCGGTGCCATTCGACATAGTCACTACCGATACCGAGACGCTGTACCGCTCGATCTTTGACCGGCTGCTGGAACTGGGACTGGTGGACGTGAATGACCTGGTCATCCTCACCAAGGGTGAACTGTCGGGTGTCTCCGGCGGAACAAACTCTATGCAGATCCTTCGGGTCACCAATCGATAGCCGGTCGTTGCCCTAAAGCCACGGTAGACGGCCCGTTTCGGCACCCGAGCGAGACGCGCTTGGCAGAACGAGACGCCGGTACAGGTGACGTTTATCTGCGCTCCGCTATGCTTGGCTCCATGGTCGCCAACGCCTTGTCCAGGGGCCGCGCACCGATCGGTCCGACGGTGGGACTGGTATTGCCCGGCGGCGGTGCGCGCGCGGCCTACCAGGTCGGCGTGCTCAAGGCGATCGCCGAGATGATGCCGCTGGCGCCCAATCCGTTTCCGATCATCGTCGGCACGTCGGCCGGCGCGGTATCCGCCGCCGTGCTTGGCACCGGGGCGTTTCGCTGGCAGCGCGCGGTCGAGGGGCTGGTGCACGTCTGGTCGAACTTCCACGTGCAACAGGTATTTCGGGTCGACGCCGCCAGCATGCTGCGCTCGGGCCTGCACTGGGCCCTGTCGCTCATGTCCGGCGGGCTGCTGCTGCCGCCGCCACTGGCACTGTTCGACAATTCGCCGCTGCGCTCGTTGCTGGCGAGCCACTTTGACTGGCGCGGTCTGCAGCACAGCATCGATGCCGGCCATCTGCGCTCGCTGGCGCTGTGCGCGACCAGCTACAGCTCGGCGACCTCGGTGGCGTTCTTCCAGGGCACCGCCGACACCCACGAGTGGGTTCGGCAGCAGCGCATCGGCCGGCGCACCGAACTGCGCCTCGAGCACGTGATGGCGAGCCTGGGCGTGCCATTCCTGTTTCCGCCGGTGCAGCTGGGTGATGAATTCTTCGGCGACGGTGCACAGCGGCAGCTGTGGCCGCTCAGTCCGGCGATCCATATGGGCGCCGACCGCCTGCTGGTGATCGGCGTGCGCGCCGAGCATGGGGCAGGGGTCAATGCGCGCCCGCGTACCGTGGCGCAGGCGCCTACCCCCGGGCAGCTGTTCGGCTACATGCTGGATACGCTGTTCATGGATCAGATCTACGCCAACGTCGAGCACATGCAGCGCCTCAACAGCGTGGTCGAGGTGGCGCCGGCTGCCGTGCCGGGCATGCGCAAGGTGGCGACGCTGGTGATCGCGCCGAGCGCCGACATGCGCGTGATCGCGACCAAGCACATGCGCAGCTTGCCGCGCGGCCTGCGCTCGCTGCTACGGGTGATGGGCGCGCGCGGGTCGGCCGGCGCCCAGCTCGCCAGCTACCTGATGTTCGAATCGAGCTTCACGCGCGAGCTGATCGCGCTGGGTTACGAGGATACGATGCAGCAGCGCGACGATGTCATCGCCTTTCTGGGCGGTGCGCCGCTGGCCGCAACCACCATGCTGCCGGCCTTGAAGCTTCGGGCGGACGAGGTAGCGCGCGTCGAGGCCCGCTAAGCGCCCGCCGCTACGCGCTGACCTCGCTTGCCGCTGCAGCCGCGCCGCCGCGCGTGCGCGCTGCGGACTATCCCAATTCAACCGATGGCACGGTAACGGTCGCCCAGCGCTCCGCAATCCTGTCGCCCTCAAAACGCCAGAGCACAAAGCCGTGAAACTGCATGCGCCGGCCCGATGCCGGGTCGGTCCAGCGCCAGATATTGCGACACACCACCTTGTCGCCCTCGGCGATCATGTCCTCGATGCTGACTCTCAGATCCGGCATGGCGGTGTACATGGCGAGCATCATCTGTTCGTCGGCGTCGACCCCGGCAGGCTTGCCGCCCGGGCCGTCGTGATCGTAGAAGTCCGGCGTCATGTTGGCGCGAATCGCGGTGGCGATGCGCCGATTGACGAAGTCTTCAAAATGATCGCGCACTAGCGCCTTCATCTGAGCGCCGGTCAGCTGGGTCGCCATGAACGCTCCTCGGTTCGGACCTGACCTGTTGCCGAAACTGTAGCGCGCAGCCGGCTACAGTCCAACCCGAATCCGCGGGTCGCCTGCTACCAGAGGTCCGGCTGTTCGATGAACTCGATCAGGTTGCCGCTGTTGTCGCGCATGAAAATGTTCGGCGCCAGATCCTTCAAGCGGCCAACGAACACGATGTCGGCGCCCTTGGCACGCAGTTCCTGCTCGGCTTGCTCCACGCTCCTGATGCCGAAGCAGACATGTTTATTGCCATGAGTCTGCAGATCACGGTCGGGCACGCGCCGATCGTCGGGCAACGGCTTGCCGTCCTCGACCTCGAACAGCTCCATGCGCAGCGGGCCGCGCTTGATCATCGCCACCCGGGCGCGCGCGCTCGGAATCTCGAAGCGATTCTCGACTTCAAAACCAAGCATGTCGTGATACCAGCGAATCGACGCCTCCAGGTCCGGGACGCTGATTCCACCGTGATGAAATTTGAGTTCGATCGTCACCGTCTGCCCTGTCGGTGGTCATTTGCGCTGTGCAAAGCCGCGGCCGCGACAATTCCTGCGGCGCTGAAAATTGTCGCACAGCGCATGTGACGGCGTGCCACCTTTGTGTGCGGGAACAAATTTGTGCCGTTCGGCGGGTCGTTTGCGCTATCGTTGATCAGCGGCAGGAGTCGGGTGGATGGGCATCGTTTACAGCACCGGCGTGGGCAGAATGTGTCCCGGCTGCCGCCGCCCGGTCGCGCAGTGCGTGTGCAAGACGGCCGCGGCAGCGGCGCTGCGAGCCGCCGCGGGCAAGGTGCGCGTGAGTCGCCAGACACACAGCCGCGCCGGCAAAGCGGTGACACTGATCAGCGGCCTGCCGCTGGCCGCCGCGGAACTTGCGGCACTGGCGAGCGATCTGAAACGCTATTGCGGCAGCGGTGGCACGGTCAAGGATGGCACGATCGAACTTCAGGGTGAGCATCGCGACGCCGTGGTCGCGGAGCTGCAACGCCGCGGCTTCGCCGCCAGGCGTTCGGGCGGCTAGCCGCGCGGCTACTCGGTGGCTGCGAGCGCGCGCATGCTCCTGGCCGGTTCGGGCAGGCCCGAATGCCGTACCGCGACCTGCGGCCAGTGTGCTGCGATCCGCGCCGCAAGTTTCTCGGCGATGTAGACCGATCGGTGCTGGCCACCGGTGCAGCCGATGGCCACCGTCAGGTAGCGGCGGTTGGCGGCCTGATGCTCGGGTATACGTCCCTCGATGAACTGGGCGACATCGTCGATAAAGGTTGCCACGCCGGGTTGCGCCTCGAGAAAGCGCATTACCGGCTCATCGCGACCGGTGAGTGATCGCAAGCCCGGCTCCCAGTAAGGATTGGGCAGCGAGCGCGCGTCGAACACGAAGTCGGCATCTCCCGGGATGCCATGCTTGAAGCCGAAGGATTCCAGCAGCACCGACATGCGATCGCGTGGCCGCTGCCCGACCCGGCGGTTGATCAGATCGCGCAGCTCGTGTACCCCCATGCGTGAGGTATCGACCACCAGATCGGCCGCGTTCACCAGCGGTTCGAGCAAGCCGCGCTCGATCGCGATGGCTTCGTGCAGGTTTTCGCCGTGGCGGCTCAGCGGGTGTTTGCGACGCGTTTCGGCAAAGCGGCGCAGCAACTCCTCATCGCTCGCCACCAGAAACACCAGCTCGCACTGGATGCCGCTGCGTTTAAGCTCATCGAGCAGCATCGGCACCGTCGCGATCTCGTCGCCCGGGTTGCGGGCGTCGATACCGATGGCGGTGCGCTGATAGACGGTCGAACTGCTGCGCACGGTGTGCGAGATGAACGGCTTGAGCAGTGCCGCGGGGATGTTGTCGATGCAGTAGAAATCCAGGTCCTCGAGCATGTGCAGCGCCACGCTCTTGCCGGAACCGGACAGACCGCTCAGGAAGATCAGGCGCACCGGTGTGCCCTGCGGCTGCAAGCCGCCAGTGCCGCCGCGCTTGCCGCCGCGCTTGCGATCCGCGACCGCGCCGGACCCGATGCGCTGCTGGCGCTACGGCCGGGCGCTTTTCTGCGCTTCCTGGGCATGGTGATCGGTGAGCTTTTCCTTGTGTTTGCGTACCCGCCGCTCGAGCTTGTCGGCCAGTGCGTCGATCGCGGCATACATATCGCCGTCGATCGCCAGTGCATGAATCGTCTCGCGGCGCACGCGCAGCGTCGCCTCCGCCTTGTGTTGCAGCTTTTCGACCGTCAGCACGAAGTGATTGTCAATCAGCTGATCGAAGTGACGCATGATGCGGCCGAGTTTCTTCTCGACGTAGCCGCGCAGGGCGATGGTGATCTCCACGTGATGCCCGGTGACGTTCAATTGCATGGCCTGATCTCCTTGTGCTTGGTCATTTGCCGTTGACTCGCCTGCGTTCATTCGATGGCGCCAGTCCCATCGTTTCCCGGTATTTCGCAACCGTGCGGCGCGCAACCGGTATGCCTTCGCCGGACAGCAGCTCCGCGATCCGGCTGTCGCTGAGCGGCGCGGCCGGATCCTCCTCGCGTATGAGCTTGCGGATCTTGGCCCGAATCGCGGTCGAGGACGTGCCCGAGCCGTCGTTGCCTTCCACCTGGCTGGAGAAGAAATAGCGCAGCTCGAACACCCCGCGCGGCGTGTGCATGTACTTGCCCGAGGTGACGCGCGAGACGGTCGACTCGTGCATGCTGATGGCCTCGGCGATATCGCGCAGGATCATCGGCCGCATGTACTCCTCGCCCTGGTCGAGGAATTCGCTCTGCCGCTCGACGATGGAGCGTGCCACCTTGGTGAGGGTATCGTTGCGGATCTCCAGGCTCTTGAGCAGCCATCGTGCCTCCTGCAGCTGCGCCCGCATGCTGGCGTGGCTGGTGCCGCGGCCGACAAGGCTTGCATAGGACTGGTTCAGCCGCACCCGCGGCAGCGTCGCCGCGTTGATCTCGACCGACCAGCCGCGCGGGGTGCGGCGCACGAATACGTCCGGTACCACGTATTCCGGGGAACTGCCGCTGACGACGGAGCCGGGCCGCGGCTGACAGGCACGCACCAGCGCCACGGCGGTTTCGAGCTCCTCATCCGAGGTGCGCAGTTCGCGCCGCAGCGCGGTCAGTTCGCGTTCGGCGAGCAGCTCAAGATGGTGTCGCGCGATGGCCTTGGCGCTCAGCAGGCCGGGAGTGGCCGGCTCGAGCTGATCGAGCTGCAGCAGCAGGCACTCGCTGACCGAGCGGGCGCCAACCCCCGGCGGGTCGAGCATCTGCACAATGCCGAGCACGCGCTCGACCTCCGCCACGCTCGGGTCGAGCTCCGGCTTGAGGCTGGCGCCGATCACATCCAGCGGTTCGCTCAGGTAGCCGTCATCGTTGATTGCATCGACCACGGCGCGGCCGATCGCGACGTCGCGCGCATCGAGGCGCGCCAGCTCGAGCTGCCACAGCAGATGCTCGCGCAGCGATTGGCCGGTGGCGTCCGCGAACTCCTGCTGGCGATCCTCATCGCCGCTGCCGCCGCTGCTCCAGGGGTTCTCCGCCGGGCCGACCGACTGGTCGGACCAGCCGTCATCCACCACCTCCACCGGCGGCTCCTCGGGCGGCGCGGCGGTCTCGGGCGCGGTTTCGGCGCTCGAGAGGGTTTCGTAGGTGCCGGCCTCGGTGTCCTCGTCCTGCTCGAGCATGACGTTCGACTCGAGCAGCTCGCGGATGTGCGCCTGCAGTTCGATGGTCGGCAACTGCAGCAGCCGGATGGCCTGCTGCAACTGCGGTGTCATCGTCAGCTGCTGACCGAGCTTGAGTTGCAGCGAGGGCTTAAGCATAAAACATGCCTGCGCCGTTCGCTGGCGGCCCTAAAGGTCTCGTAAGTCGATGAAAAATAAGAACTATCAGGGCCGCTCCGATCCATCACATGCGGAATGCCTGGCCCAAGTACACCTCACGGACTTGGGCGTTGGCAAGGACTTGCTCGGCAGTGCCGGAAGCGATCACGATGCCGCGGTCGACGATGTAGGCGCGGCCGCAGACCCCGAGGGTCTCACGCACGTTGTGATCGGTAACCAGCACGCCGATGCCGCGTGCGGCCAGCTCGCGAATAATGCGCTGGATATCGAGCACCGACAGCGGATCGACGCCGGCAAATGGTTCATCGAGCAGGATAAAGCGCGGCTCGGCCGCCAGCGCGCGTGCCATTTCGACCCGACGCCGCTCCCCGCCCGACAGCGACAGGCCGCGGGTATTGCGCACGTGGCCGATGCGCAGCTCCTCCAGCAGCTCCTCCAGCCGGCGCTCGCGTGCGGCGCGGTCGAGCTCATCGCGCAGCTCCAGGATCGCCATGATGTTGTCCGCCACCGAGAGCTTGCGGAACACGGAGGCTTCCTGCGGCAGATAGCCCAACCCCAGTCGGGCGCGCTGGTCGATGCTCAGTGCGGTCAGGTCGCGCTCGTCGAGCAGGATCGTGCCGCTATCGGCCGGCACCAGCCCGACGATCATGTAGAAGGCGGTGGTCTTGCCGGCGCCGTTGGGTCCGAGCAGTCCGACCACCTCGCCGGTGTTGATCTCGAGCGACAGGTCGCGCACCACCTGGCGCGAGCGATAGCTCTTTTGCAGCGAATGGGCCGACAGCCGCGTCATGGCCGGCTGACTGCCGGTCCGCATTGCGGCCCGGTGCGCCCGTGCAGCGTGCCATGTACCTGCGTGTCCCCGCCCGGCGCGGCGTCGGCCCGCACCTTCTGGTTGGCGATGTCGTAGACGATCGACTGGCTGTTGATCTCGTTGCAGCCGTCGGACAGCCAGCTGTCGCCATTCAGTTTCAGCAGCTCGCGCTCCATGTCGTAGTCGATCTCGCGCGCATGCCCGTGCGCGCTCTCAATCGCGCCGTGGCCGCGATTGACAGCGTCGCCGGCGGCGCTGGCGGCGCCGTCCTGGCCGGCCGCAGCGGCACTGTGTTCGAATTGCGCCGGCGCGCCTTGGGCGCTCATCGAGGCGATGCGCTTATTGACGAACTGAACCGTGGCCCGATCGGCGCTAAGCTTTCCCTGCGCCATGTCCACCTGCACGTGACCGGTGAGCACCCATTCGCTGTTGCCCAGATCCTGTCCGTTTGCCTCGGCCTGATCGGCGGTGATACGCGTGATACCGCGCGTCGTGTCCACGATGTGGATGTCCTGCAGCACCATGCGATTGCGCTCGGCCTGCAGACTCGAGGCGGTATAGCACAGCGGCTCCTTGCAGCCTTCCCGATCGGCACTGGCAGTGCCGGCAGCGCCCGACAGCGGCGCCTGGTCACGCGCCGCCGTCGCCCGCGTGTGCGCGCCGGCCGATGCCAGCAGCAGTAGCGCCGCCCATAGCGGCGCCCGCACGTCAGTGCGCCAGCACACCGTGCACGTCTGCCGCCAGCTGCAGGCGGTCGTTCCTGATGTCGGCGTTCATGCCCCGACCGCGCAGCGTATTGCCGGCCCAATCCACCCGCACTTTCGCGGCCGTGGTGGCGAGCTGCTGTTTCATATCGAGGTGCAGTTGATCGGTGACGATGTGCATCAGCTGGGTGGAACCGGTGGGCCGGCCGTCGGCATGCACCGCGCCGGCCAGCTCGGCGGTGCGTGCATCCTGCGGCAGCTGGCCGCGCTGCGCGCTCAGGGTCCAGTGATTGCCCGTCTCGGGCTGGTAGTCGAGCTTCGGTGCGCTCAGAAAGATGATTCCCTGCGGTGTGGGTTGTTCCAGGCGCTCGGCGTCGAGCCGAAACAGCGGATGACCATCATCGCCGGTTTCGATCAGCTCGGCGTTGGTAGCGATGTAGCCGGGCTCGGTACTCTCGACATCCGCGCCGCCGCTGTCGCTGACACCGCTATCGGATTGTTGCAGATAGAACAGCGCCCCCAGGGCGCCGAGCGCCAGCACGGCGAACAGGATGCGGCGGATCATGTGCGCCCGCTGTGCCCGCTGTGCCCGCTGCGCCGTTGCGAGGCGAGCAGCCAGTCGCAGACCTCGCGCACCGCCCCGCCCCCTCCAGGCAGGCGGGTGCAGCGGTGCGCGATCGCCCGCGCCGCCGGGTGCGCGTCTGCGACCGCGACCGCCAATCCTGCCTGCGCCAGCAGCGGCAGGTCGGGTCGATCGTCGCCGATACACGCGCAGCGTCGCGCTGGGATGTCGAGCAATGCAAGCAGCTGCGCTAGAACCTGTGCCTTATCCTCGATACCCTGGTGCAGATACCGGATCCCCAATTCCTTGCAGCGGCGCACCACCGCCGGCGATTTGCGCCCCGAGATCACCGCCACCGCGATGCCGGCCGCAAGCACGGCCTTGATGCCGTAACCGTCGCGAACGTGGAAACTCTTGTGGGTCTCCCCGGCGCGCCCGTAGTGCAGCCGCCCATCGGTCATCACCCCGTCCACATCCAGCACCAGCAGGCGGATACCCGACAGCGGCGCCGGCCGCTTGCGAGCGCCGCGCGCCGGCATCAAACCACACCCGCACGCAACAGGTCGTGGACGTTGAGTGCACCGATCAACCGCCGCTCGGAATCGGTCACCAGCAGCGACGTCACCCGATGTAACTCCATCAGCTGGGCGGCCGCCGCGGCCAGCTCGCGCGCGCCTATGCTGCGCCCGCCCGGCGTCATCACCTGCCGCATGGTCGCGTTGTGCACATCCACCCGACGATCGAGCGCGCGTCGCAGGTCCCCGTCGGTAAATATTCCAACGACCCGCTGTTCCTGATCGAGCACCGCGGTCATGCCCAGACCCTTGCGCGACATCTCCAGCAGCCCCGCGGCGAGCGGCGTGTCCACGCCGACCTGCGGCAGTGCATCGTCGCGGCGCATGATGTCCTCGACATGCAACAGCAGCCGCCGTCCAAGGCTTCCGCCCGGGTGCGTGCGCGCAAAGTCATCGGCTGAGAATCCCCGCGCCTCCAGCATCGCCACCGCCAGTGCGTCGCCCATCACCAGCGCCGCGGTGGTGCTGGCGGTGGGAGCCAGGTTGTGCGGACAGGCCTCCTGCGGCACGCCCACGTCCAGATGCACATCGGCGGCCAGCGCCAGCGTGGACCCGGTGTTCCCGGTCAGGGCGATCAGCGGTAGCGCCAGGCGCTTGAGCGGCGGCAGCAGCCCCAGCACCTCCGGGGTTTCGCCGGAATTCGACAGCGCCAGCAGCACATCGCCGCGCGTGATCATGCCGATATCGCCGTGGCTGGCCTCGCCGGGGTGCAGAAAAAACGCCGGGGTTCCGGTGCTGGCGAGCGTGGCGGCGATCTTGCGGGCAATATGGCCGGACTTGCCCATGCCGGTGACGATCACCCGGCCGCGACAGGCGAGGCAGATGCGGCAGGCCGCGGCAAAAGCCCCATCCAACCGGCCGCGCAGCGCCGCCAGCGCCGCGGCTTCGATCTCGAACGTGCGGCGGGCCGAGTCCAGCGCCTGGCCCTCGCTCGTGGCGGTATGTTCTACGGCATTCATGCGGCGGCGGTGATCCTGCGGGTCTCGCGCACCATAATAGCGCCTTAGTCGGGTGCAGATCGCGCCTTCCGCGGGCGCGTATTTGCCTTAAGATCGCACCCCCATATGAATCCACAGCAAATCGCGGACCTGATCCGCTGCTCGATCCCCGACGCACAGGTCGATGTGCAATCGCAGGACAACACCCATTTCGCGGCGCTGCTGATCGGCGCCGCGTTCGAGGGCCTGCGGCCGCTGGCGCGCCATCAACTGGTGTATCGGGCACTCGGCGAGCGCATGGGCCGCGAGATCCACGCGCTGTCGATCGAGGCCTATACGCCGCAGGAATGGGCCGCGCGCACCGTCCGGACACCAGAGCGTGGATAAGCTGCACATCACCGGTGGCATTGCCCTCGAAGGCGAGGTGCGCATTTCCGGAGCCAAGAATGCAACGCTGCCGATCCTGGCCGGTGCGCTGCTGGCACAAGGACCGGTCACGATCGGCAACGTGCCGCACCTGCGCGACGTCACTACCACCATCGAACTGCTCGGCCGCATGGGCGTGACGGTGACGGTCGATGAGCGCATGCACATCGAAGTCGATTCGGGCACGATCCGCGAATATTTTGCGCCCTACGATCTGGTCAAGACCATGCGTGCCTCGATCCTGGTGCTCGGCCCGCTGCTGGCGCGCTTCGGCCGCGCCGACGTGTCGTTGCCCGGCGGCTGCGCGATCGGAGCGCGGCCGGTGAATATTCACGTCGCCGGCCTGCAGGCGATGGGAGCGGACATCCGCATCGAAGGTGGCTACATCCGTGCGCGTGCCGCCCGTCTCAAGGGTGCACGCCTGGTGCTCGATACGGTCACGGTCACCGGTACCGAGAATCTGATGATGGCGGCGGTGCTCGCCGAGGGTGAGACCGTGATCGAAAATGCCGCCCGCGAACCCGAGGTCATCGACCTGGCGAACTTCCTGATCGCCATGGGGGCCAGGATCGCCGGTGCCGGCACCGACCGCATCGCCATCGAGGGCGTACGCGAACTACATGGCGTGCACTACGACGTGCTGCCCGATCGCATCGAAGCCGGCACCTACCTGGTGGCCGGCGCGATCACCGCCGGCCACGTGCGCATCAAGAATGCCAGGCCCGAGCATCTGGACGCGGTGATGGTCAAGCTGCGCGAAGCGGGCGCGACGGTGGACAGCGGCGACAACTGGGTCGAGGTCGACATGCGCGGCCGCCGGCCGCGCGCGGTCGATGTGCGCACCGCGCCGTATCCCGCGTTCCCCACCGACATGCAGGCACAGTTCGCCGCGCTCGATACCGTGGCGGACGGGGTCGGCACCGTGGTCGAGACCATCTTCGAGAATCGCTTCATGCACATGCTGGAAATGCGACGCATGGGCGCCGAAATCCGGCTCGAGGGCAATACCGCGATCATCCACGGCATCAAGCACCTCACCGCCGCCCCGGTGATGGCGACCGATCTGCGCGCCTCGGCGAGCCTGGTGCTCGCCGGCCTGGTCGCCGAGGGGCGCACCGAAATCGAGCGCATCTATCACATCGACCGCGGCTACGAGACGATCGAGGAGAAGCTGGCGCAGCTCGGCGCGCGCATCAAGCGCGTGCCGAATTAGCCGTCTAGGTGCCCTGGATCGCGCTCGGGCGCTCGGTCACGTTCACCTTCGAATCCAGTTCGCCGTGTCCGCGCAGCAGGTGCAGCGTGATGTTGACGCCCGGCTTCTTGGCGGCAATCTGCGACAGCGTATCGCGGGCGCTGCGCACCGCGTTGCCGTCGATGGCGGTGACGACATCCCCGATGCGCAGCTGCGCGGCGACCGCCGGACTGGTGCGATACATGTTGGTGATCACGACGCCGCTGCGCGGCAGGCCGAGCTGCTTGGCCTGCTCCTCATCGACGTCCTCGGGAAGGATGCCGATCCAGCCGCGGATCACCCGGCCGTGATCGAGGATGTCCTTCATCACGCCGCGGGCAAGATTCACCGGGATCGCAAAACCGATACCCTCGACGCTCAGGTTGCCGCTGTTGCTTTTATTGAGCACCGCGGTGTTGATGCCAATGAGTTCGCCGCGGGCGTTGATGAGCGCGCCGCCGGAGTTGCCGGCATTGATGGCGGCGTCGGTCTGAATGAAATTCTCGAAGGTCGCAACACCGAGCTGCTGGCGGCCGGTGGCGCTGACGATGCCGTGGGTCACGGTCTGCGACAGACCGAGCGGGTCGCCGATCGCCAGCACCACGTCACCGACCTGGATCTCATCGGAGCGCCCGAGCGGCATGACCGGCAGGTTCTTCAGCTTGATCGACAGCAGCGCCAGGTCGGTGTCCGGGTCGCGACCCACGACCGTCGCCGGCGCCACGCGGTCGTCGGCGAGGCCGATGTTGATGGTCTCGGCATTCGCGATCACGTGGTTGTTGGTAATGATGTGTCCGGCGTTGTCGACGATCACGCCGGAACCCAGGGCGCGCTCGACCCGATGGCGGTAGAAGGGCTGCAGGTCGCCGAACAGCTGGTCGAATACCGACGGTTGGAATTGTTCGGTGACCAGCCGCTGGGTCGAGATATTCACCACCGCGGGCGCGGCGCGCATCACCGCCGCGGCATACGATTCGGTAGCCGCCGGCGCCGGGTTACTGGCGCCGCTGCCGCCGGCGCCGCTGCCGCCGGCGCCGCTGCTGCCGGCGCCGCTACTGCCCGCGGCGGCCGCAGTGTCGCTGCTGGCGGCGCTCGCCGCGGCCGCTCTGGTCTGGGCATCCTGGGTCCTGGCCGGGTCGGGCCGCGTGCCGGCAGTGCCTGCGACGCTCGGTGATTGCGGTGCCGCGATGGCCGCCGGCTGCTGCAGCAGCTGCGGGCGCAGGAACACGATGACGAAGGCCAACGCCAGGCCGCCGACGATACTGCCGGCGACGAAGGCGGCCGCGCGTCCCAAGCGATGCAGGTTCATGGGTTTTTCGGATGATGCCAGGGTGCGAAAAGCGGGCCCGATCGGTTGTGTATAATGCGATACTTCCCGGCGTTTTACGTAGCGTTCCAAGCGTGGCGGCCGAGATTTTCCGCGCGCGGCACAATATAGTTAGAGTGAGCAGCCAATGACAGAAGCCGGTGCGATTGCCGATCACCAACCGCCAGAGATAGACGAAAGCCGAAGAAAGTTTCTCACGGTGGCGACCGGCGCTACCGCTGGCGTCGGCGTGGTGCTTGCGGCGGTTCCGTTCGCGGCCTCCTGGGCGCCTTCCGAGCGTGCCAAGGCCCTGGGTGCTCCGGTGGAAGTCGATCTCAGTAAGCTGCAGGTCGGTCAGATGATCACACCCACCTGGCGCCTGCAGCCGATCTACATCGTGCGCCGCGACCCATCGATGGTCGACAAGCTGGCGCAGCACGACGCCCAGCTCAAGGATCCGAAATCCCAGAATTCGGTGCAGCCGGACTATGCTCGCAACGAAATGCGCGCGCGCCGCGCCGACCTGCTGGTGCTGGTCGGCATCTGCACGCATCTGGGCTGCCTGCCAAAGCAGTTCTTTGACGCCGGGGATCCGGTGCTCGGCGCCGACTGGCCCGGCGGCTTTCGCTGCCCCTGCCACGGGTCGCGCTTCGATCTGGCCGGGCGCGTGTTCAACGGTTCGCCGGCCTCGACCAACCTGGTGGTTCCGCCCTACACCCTTCGCAGCCAGAACACGCTGGTCATCGGCGCCGATGACGCGGCGAAGCAAGGAGCGGCCTGATGGCCCCTGAAACTGCCGGCAAGCCCGGCAACCGGGCCGCCAGCGCGGCCGGGCTGTGGGGTTGGATCAACCGACGCCTGCCGGTGGAGGCATTTCTGCGTGCCTCGGCGGCCGACTACTACGCGCCAAAGAACTTCAACGTCTGGTATTTCTTCGGCTCACTGGCGCTGATGGTGCTGGTGATGCAGCTGGTGACCGGCATCTTCCTGACCATGTTCTACAAGGTCGGGGCCGCCACCTCGTTCGACTCGGTCGAATTCATCATGCGCGAGGTACCCTACGGCTGGCTGCTGCGCTATCTGCATTCGGCCGGCGCCTCGGCATTCTTCCTGGTGGTGTATCTGCACATGTATCGCGCGCTGTTGTACGGTTCGTACAAGGCGCCGCGCGAACTGCTGTGGCTGTTTGGCATGTTCATCTACCTCGCGCTCATGGCCGAGGCCTTCCTCGGCTACGTGCTGCCGTGGGGCAACATGTCGTTCTGGGCGGCAACGGTGATCGTGAATCTGTTTGGCACCATTCCGGTCATCGGCCCCGGGCTGGTGGAGTGGATCCGTGGCGACTACGGCATCGCCGATGCGACCCTCAATCGATTCTTCTCGCTGCACGTCGCGGCGGTGCCGCTGGTGCTGCTGCTGCTGGTGGCGCTGCACCTGGTGGCACTGCACGAGGTCGGCTCGAACAATCCGGACGGCATCGAGATTTATGACAAGAAGGACGCCAGGGGCAGGCCGCTCGATGGCATCCCGTTTCACCCCTACTACACGGTGAAGGACATCTTCGGCGTGTGCGCATTCCTGACGCTGTTCGCTATCGTCGTGTTCTTCGTTCCGACCTTGGGCGACCTGTTCATGGAGAAGGCCAACTTCGAGCCGGCCAATCCGCTGTCTACGCCCGATCCGATCTCGCCGTCATGGTACTTCACGCCGTATTACGCGATCCTGCGCGCGGTGCCGGACCAGCGCATCGGCGCATTGCTGATGTTGCTCGCCGTCGTGTCGTTCTTCTTTCTGCCGTGGCTCGACCGCTCGCCGGTGAAATCGATGCGCTACCGCGGCTGGATCTCCAAGAGCTTCCTCGGCGCGTTCACAATATCGTTCCTGGTACTGATGTACCTGGGGATGCAGCCGGCGCAGGAGCCCTACGTGACGATGGCCCGCGTCTTCGCGATACCCTACTTCGCCTACTTCTGGCTGATGCCGTTCTATTCGCGCATCGATCCGGTCAAGCCCGTGCCCGAGAGAGTCACGTTCCATGGCTAAGTTCGCCAGTCTCGTTCTGATCCTGCTGGGCGCGCCATTGGCGCTGGCGGCTTCCGAGCCCGCGGCCACGCAGCCTGCGGCCACGCAACCGGCTGCCGCCGGCGCGGAAGCGCGCGCCCCGGTGCGCTGGGAGACATGGCGCGCCGGCAACTCCGTCGCCGATAACGAATCGCTGCAGCGTGGCGCGCGCAATTTCATGAACTACTGCATCGGCTGCCACTCGCTGAAATACATGCGCTATCAGCGCATGGCCGACGACATGCAGATCCCGACCGCGGTGCTCACCGCGAACCTGGTCGCCCCCGGCAGCACCAATCTCGACTACATCACCACCTCGATGCCGGCCGAGGATGCCGCCAACTGGTTCGGCAAGACGCCGCCGGATCTGTCGCTGATCGCACGCTCGCGCAGCGTGGACTACCTGTACCGTTTTCTGAAGACGTTCTATTCCGACCCCAGCAGCGCCACGCTCAGCGACAACCTGGCCTACCCGACTACCGCGATGCCGGCGGTGCTGTCCGACCTCGAAGGCGTCAAGGCGGCAGTGTATCGGCAGGTCAAGAGCAGCGCGGCTGCCGGTGCGCCGATGGAGAACGTGTTCGATCACTTCGAGACCATCTCGCCGGGCAACCTGACGCCCGATCAGTTTGACGGCTTCGTGCGCGATACGGTCAATTTCCTCGACTATGTGGGCGACCCGGCGCAGGTCGAGCGGCGCTCGATCGGCCTGTGGGTGGTGCTGTTCCTGCTGCTGCTGTCGGCGCTCGCCCTGATGCTGAAAAAAGAGTATTGGAAAGACGTGCATTGAGAGCGCATACCGCGCGCGCAAACCTGACGTCTGGAGCCAGTGCCGCTGCTGGCGGGGAGATCTGACTCGTGTCTAGCCGCCGCTCGATCATGACGCTGTTTTCAGCGCCCGATCAGCCTCACAGCCATCGCACCCGCATCGTGCTGGCGGAGAAGGGCGTCGAGATCGACATCATCAACGTCGTGCCGGGACGCTATCCGGAGGATCTGCTCGACCTGAATCCCTACCACAGCCTGCCCACCCTGGTTGATCGCGACCTGGTGCTGTACGACTCGCGCGTCATCATCGAGTACCTGGATGAGCGCTTTCCGCACCCGCCGCTGATGCCGGTGGACCCGATATTGCGGGCGCAGTTCCGGCTGGCGCTGTATCGCATCGAGCGTGACTGGTACGCAGTGGCGCAGCTGATCGACGAGGATCACGACAAGAAGCACGTCGCCAAGAATCGAAAGATCCTGCGCGATGCCATCCTGCAGAGTGCCGATGTGTTCAAGGTCAAGCCGTTCTTTCTCAGCGACGAATTCTCACTGGTCGACGCCAGCGTCGCGCCGATGCTGTGGCGGTTGCATTACTACGAGATCGACCTGCCGCCGCAGGCCCAGGCGCTGGCGCGCTACGCCAGCGCGATGTTTTCGCGGCCGGCGTTTCGCGCCAGCCTGTCCGACGTCGAATTGCAGATGAGGAGCGCTTGATGTCGGCAAAGAACGCCGACCAGGGCGGTGGACTGTCGCGACGGCCCTATCTTCTGCGTGCGATGCACGAGTGGATCATCGACAGTGGCCACACCCCGCATGTGATCGTGGACGCGCTGCGTACCGGCGTCGAGGTGCCGGCAGCGTACGTCAAGGATGGCAAGATCGTGCTCAATCTGTCGAGCACCGCCACGCAACGGCTGCAGCTGACCAACGAATCGATTGAGTTCGATGCCCGCTTTGCCGGCGTGGTGCACCGGGTGCACGTGCCGATGCAGGCAGTGCTCGGCGTGTACGCGCGCGAGACCGGCGAGGGCATGGTGTTTTCGGAGGGCGATAGCGAACCCACGCCGCCCGAGTCGCCGTCACCCTCGGACCGGCCGGCCACGACGCCGGGGGAGAGCCGGCGCGCCAAGCTGACGGTGGTCAAGTAGCGCCGGATCAGGCGGCCGGAAAAGCGTCCTCGATCCACTCGATCGGTCCGCTGCTGCTGGTCAGCAGCAGCGTATCGAAGCGCACCGCGAGAGTTGCCAGGCGCGGCTGGCGCATCAGCAGATAGCGCGCGGCGCGCACCATGCGTGCGCGCTTGGCGGCGCTGATACTGGCTGCCGGGCCGCCGAATCGGGCGCTGCTGCGCAGGCGCACCTCGGCGATGACCAGCAGCCCGCCGCGACGTGCGATGATGTCCAGTTCACCCATGCGGCAGCGGAAGTTGCGCGCCACGATGGCGTAACCGGCCTGGCGCAGCAGCTGCGCGGCACGCTCTTCTGCGGCCGAACCCAGGCGCTGCCGCTCGATACGCGCTCGCTTGGCGCAAGGCCTGCTCACACCGGCCAGTGTGCGAGCCACGCACACGCTTGGGCCATACGCCTTAAATGCGGCGTTGCTGGCAAAATGCGCTCAGGGCGAATCGCTGGGGCTGACGCTCAGCCGTTTTGGCTCGCCGTCGCGCATTTGCACCCAGATCAGGTCACGCTGCACGCGGCCCTTGGGATCGAAGTGCAGCTGGCCGCTCAGGCCCGCGACCTGCACCTCGGCCAATTTCTGGTGCCCACCCGACATCGCCAGCATCAGCTGGCAGGCGTCGTAGCCGAACGCGAACAGGCGGCTGCGCCAGGCGACAGCGTTGCCCCAGGCCTGCTCGATGCCGGTGCGTACCGAGTCGAGGCTGGCATCGTCGCTGATCATCCATGGCATATCCGGATACATCAGGCTGTCGATGTCGCGGTTGGCGTCGGTGGAATCGGCTTCGTACGCATTCGAGAGCGAATAGCTCGGGATGTCGCCGGCATAGAAGAACTTGAGCTGCGGCTCGATCAGGCGCGCATTGGTGGCGCTCTCCGGCACGATGAATACGAATTCGATGTCGCCCCGGTGCCGCGGCTCGAAGTTGAGCTTGGTGCCGAGCACGTTCTGCAGACGCGCATGACGGGCGTCGCTGTCCTCGACCCGCAGGATATTCTTGAGTTCATAGCTGTAGTCATGTTCGGCCGGGTCGTAGAGCGTCTGGCTGATCAGGCTGCCGCCGCCGCCGGTCAGCTCGCGCGTGAACGCATCGATCACGCGCAGACCCCAGTCACCGCGCGGCACCAGCGCAACGCCACGGCGATGCCCGTCTGCCAGGATGCGGCGCGCGACCTGCTGGGCTTCGTCCTCGGGCGACAGCGCGAACTGGTAGAAGCCGCCGGGGGCGGGCCGATCCGCCGGCAGGAAATTGAGCGCCAGCACCGGCACCGATTGCGACCCCAGGGCCGCGACTGCAGCCACGTCCTCGCGCGTCAATGGCCCGACGATGAAGCTGCTGCCGGCCGTGTGCGCCGCGGCGATGGCATCGGCCGGCGTCAGCGCGCCGGTGTCGTAGACCTGCAGTGCCGGCCGGGTTGCAGCCGGCAACTGGTAATAGGCGCTCAGGAAGCCATCGCGCACCGTGGCCGCCTGGGTGGCGGCCGGACCGCTCAAAGGCAACAGCAGCGCGATGCGCCCACCCGCTGCGGCGACCACCAGCGGCGGCGGCAGCGCCTGGGCCAGCACTTCGAGCCCCGGGTGGTTGGGGTATTTGGCGCGCCAGCTGGCGGCCTCCGCTTCCCCGATCAGCGACGCCCCGGGTGCAGCGGTGGCGATGGCGCCCAGCTCGAGCCAGCCGCGCACGATCGGGTCCTGGCTCGCCTGCGCTTCCAGCTTGACGCCGTGTTCGCGCGCCTCACGCAGCGCGGCGAGCAGCCGGGTGCGCAGCTGGGTGAGCTCGGCAGCATTGGCGGCGAAGCCCTCGGCGGCCATTTCCGCGCGCACGCCATCCACCGGGCGCGCCGCGGCCAGTGCGATGCGCATCTTCAGCAGGTAATAGCGTTGCGCGGCCGCGGCGGCGCCGGCGGCCGAATCGCTGGCGCTGGGCTCGGGGATCGCACCGATCTTCTGCCAGGCCTCCTGGGCGTGATTGGCCAGCAGTGAGGTCTCGGCGTCGAGCAGCGAGCGTTCGAGCCCCTGCGCCGCGCTCGGTGGTGTAGTGATGCCGGCGAGCACGCGCGTGGCCTCGGCAGGGCGGCCGGCGGCGAGCCACTCGCGGGCGGCGGCGAGCTGCAGATCGATCCGTTCCGGGGGCATGCGCGCCGATGCCAGGTTTTCGTACTGGCCGGCGGCCTGCGCATGCTCGCCCCTTCGCGCCGCGTTCTCCGCGGCCGGCACCGTACCGGGGCGCTGTGACACCGGCGGCAGCGCCGAGCAGGCGGCCAGCGCCAGGAGCGCGATGCCGACCAGTCGGCGGCCCCTCGAGCCAAGCCTTGTGTGTAGAAACATCGACACCCAGCCCTTCAAGCTTGACACTGCACGCCGGCGTGCAGCACCGCAGGCACACCGCCACGGCTAGAAACGGAGAATTATAGTGGCTCGGACCCCGTCCGCAGGCAGGCTCGAGGTGGTCGCGACGCCGATCGGCAATCTTGGCGACCTGAGCTCGCGGGCGCGCGAAGTGCTGGCCACGGCCGATCTGATCGCAGCGGAGGATACGCGACGCACGGCGCAATTGCTCAACGCGATCGGGGTCACCGGCCAGCTGATCTCGCTGCACGACCACAACGAAGCGGCTCGTATCGAGCCGCTGCTGCAGCAGCTTCAGGCCGGCAAGGTGATCGCGCTGGTGAGCGACGCGGGTACGCCGCTGCTGTCAGATCCCGGCTTCGGGCTGGTGCGCGCAGCGGCGGCGGCCGGCATCGAAGTGCGGGCTGTGCCCGGCGCCTCGGCGGTGACCGCGGCGCTGAGCATCGCCGGTCTTGCCACCGACCGCTTCGTGTTCGAGGGCTTTCTGCCGACCCGCGCCGCCGAGCGGCGCGCGTTGCTGGCACGCCTGGCGAGCGAGGCGCGCACGCTGGTGCTGTTCGAGGCCCCGCACCGGATCGGCGCCACGCTCGCCGATCTGGCGCAAAGCTTTGGCGAGGAGCGAGCCGCGGTGGTCACGCGTGAACTCACCAAGATGCACGAAAGCGTCTATCGCGGCACGCTTGCCGAGCTGTGCGCGATGGCGCGTGAAGATGCCGATTTTGCGCGCGGTGAAATCACCGTGGTGATCGCCGGGGCCGCCCCCGAGCTGGCCGCCAGCGGCGATAGCGAACTGCTGACACGGGCGCTGCAACTGCTGCTGCAGGCACTACCGCCGGCGCGCGCGGCCGCGATCGCCGCCCAGCTGGCCGGCGCCAGGCGCAGCGATGCCTACCAGCTGGCGCTGCGGCTGCAGCGCGATGCGGCTGCCGAATGAGCCTCATGCTAAGGTGCCGCGGCGGAGAGTCGGCTGGGCAGTCGCTGCGCTTCATCAGCATGAGGCGTGGAGGAAAGTCCGGGCTTCAGCGGGCGAGGGTGCCAGGTAATACCTGGGGGGCGTGAGCCCACGGAAAGTGCAACAGAGAGCAGACCGCCTAAGCACTCGCAAGGGTGCCGGTAAGGGTGAAACGGTGCGGTAAGAGCGCACCGCGTCAGTGGCAACACGCGACGGCATGGCAAACCCCACCTGGAGCAAGGCCAAATAGGGGAGTCGCAGCCTCCAAAGGGCTGCAGCGCGCGCCCGCGCGTGCTTCCGGGTAGGCCGCTTGAGGCGTGCGGTGACGCACGTCCCAGAGGAATGACTGTTCACGACAGAACCCGGCTTACAGGCCGGCTCTCCGCCTGTCGATGGCCCACAGGCGTGTCGGGGAGGCGCCGCCGCTGGAGGTGCACAGCCTGTCCGGCGCCGCCTACAATCGAATGTCAGCGAGCTTTACGCCACAAGCTCATGATCCCTAAAGATTATCATTTCAAAAGCGTGAACCAGTTCTCATTGTGGGCGCGTAAGTGCCTACTGCGCCTCAAAAAATTCCCCTCCAGGCGTTGACACAGCGATATCGTCGTTCCTATAGTGGTGCCAAGTGGGAGAAAGTGGGGAAAAATGGGCGATCCCGCCCCAGTCCTATGTTCCGCGGCGCAGCAAAAGTCACCTTGGACGACAAGGGGCGCATCGTCGTCCCGACGCGCTATCGCGAACGCCTGCTCGAGCGCTCGGCCGGCCAGCTGGTGGTCACCGTCGATCGGGACGGGGAGTGTCTCCTGATTTATCCGCTGGCCGACTGGGAACAGGTCGAGCGCCAGCTGATGCAGCTGCCGAGCCTGCACGTGCAGTCGCGGCGCCTGCAGCGGCTCATGGTGGGTCATGCGACCGACCTGGGCCTCGATGCGCACGGACGCATGCTGCTGCCGCCGGAGTTGCGCGAATTTGCCGGCCTGGATCGGCGCGCGATGCTGATCGGGCAGGGCAATCGATGTGAACTATGGGACGAGTCTCGCTGGACAGAGCGGCGCGATTTCTGGCTGAAGAGCGAGGCATCGGCGACCGATCCACCGGCGGAACTTGATTCGCTGTCGCTTTGAGGCGGCGTCGAGCGGTCGCGGGGACGAGGGGAGTTGGATGAGCACACGCCGGTGCTTGTCGAGGAGGCGCTTGAGGCGCTGGCGCTGCGCCCGGGCGGCCTGTATGTCGATGCCACATTCGGCCGCGGTGGGCACAGCGCGCGCATCCTCGAAGCGCTTGGCAGCGGCGGGGAACTCGTGGCCATCGATCGCGACCCGGCGGCCATCGCGGCCGGGCGCACGCGCTTTGCGCATGAGGCTCGGCTGCATCTGGTGCACGGCGAGTTCGCCGAGCTTGCGACGCTGGTGCTTGCGCACACAACTCGCACGCATTGTGACGGCGTGCTGTTCGATTTCGGCGTCGCCTCGCCGCAGCTCGACGACGCCGCGCGCGGCTTCAGCTTCGGCAAAGACGGCCCGCTCGACATGCGCATGGACCCGACGAGCGGCCAACCTGTTTCCGTGTGGCTCGAACATGCGGGCGCCGATGAGATTCGTCACGTGATCGCGACCCTGGGCGAAGAGCGCTTTGCCAGTCGTATCGCCGCCGAGATCGTGCGCTCTCGAGGCGCGCAGCCGCTTACCCGTACCACTGAGCTTGCGGCGCTGGTGGCCCGCTGCGTGCGCACCCGCGAGCCGGGCAAGCATCCGGCGACGCGCACCTTCCAGGCGCTGCGCATGTACATCAACGATGAGCTGGGGCAGATGCAGCGCGGCCTGGAACAGGCATTGCAACTGCTTGCTGCGGGCGGCCGGCTGGTAGCCATCAGCTTTCATTCGCTCGAAGACCGGCTGGTCAAGCGGTTCATCCGCGTGCATTCCGAGCTCGATCCGGTGCTCGCCCGGCTGCCGCGGCCGCCGGCAGGCGCCGAGCCGCCATTGCGCCGCATCGGCAGCAAACAGCGCGCCTCAGCGGCTGAACGCGCCGCTAACCCGCGCGCCCGCAGCGCCGTATTGCGCATCGCCGAACGGCGCCCATGAGCTCCACCACCCGGCGACTTCTGCTGCTGGTGCTGCCGCCGCTGTGGTGTGCCGTGCTGGTATCCAGCGCCGGAGCGATCTACAGCAAATATCGCGCGCGCGAACTGTTCGTCGAACTCGAGCGGCTCAATACCGGCCGCGATGAACTGGATGCCGAATGGGGCCGGCTGCAGCTCGAGCAGAGCGCGTGGTCGGCCTATGCCTTCGTCGAACGCGTCGCCAGCGAACGGCTGCACATGAGCATTCCGGATTCGCGCGACATCGAGATCCTGTCGCCATGAGGGGCTTGCGCTCGCGTGGCGGATCACGCGTTGGCGCCGCCGCGCGCAGCGCTGCTCGCGTCACAGCGCATTCTTTTCGGGCGCGCCAGTGGGTGCTATTCGCACTGCTGCTCACCGCCGCCGCCGCGCTGATGGGTCGCGCGGTGAACCTGCAGCTGGTCGATCGCGGCTTCCTCGCATCGCAGGGCGACGCGCGTTTCTCGCGCGTCGCCAGCGTCATCGCGCATCGCGGCAACATCGTCGATCGCAACGGTGAGCCGCTCGCGGTCAGTACCCCGGTGGATTCGGTCTGGGTCAATCCGCAGCAGCTGTCGGGCAGCATCGAGCAGCTGCCGCACCTGGCGATGGCCCTCGGCGAGGACCGCGCCGAGCTGACGCGGCGCGTGTCCAGCAATCTGGATCGCGAGTTCCTCTACCTGGTGCGCGGCATGACCCCGGCGGATGCGCTGCGCGTCAAGCAGCTGAATCTGTCCGGGGTGTTCCTGGCGCGCGAATACCGCCGCTACTACCCGGCCGGCGAAGTGGCCGGACACGTGCTTGGATTCACCAGCATCGATGACATCGGCCAGGAAGGCACCGAGCTGACGTTCGATAACTGGCTCGCCGGCGAGAACGGTGCCAAGCGCGTCATCCAGGACAGCAAGGGTCGCAAGGTCGAAGACGTCGAGAGCATCCGGGCAGTGCGGCCGGGCCGCGACCTGAGCCTGAGCATCGACCTGCGTATCCAGTACATGGCGTACCGCGAGCTCAAGAGCGCGATCCTCGAGAACCGCGCGCACGCCGGCTCGGTGGTGGTGATCGACATCGATACCGGCGAGATCCTGGCGATGGTCAATCAGCCGGCCTACAACCCCAACGATCGCGAGCAGATGCTGCCGGCGGCGTACCGCAATCGCTCGGTCACCGA
>JABCZO010000012.1 GCA_013289615.1 Gammaproteobacteria bacterium | reverse complement strand
TTGCAAAGGCGGCGGTGTTCGGTAAGCGCCTGGGTGCCGTTAAGGAAGACGGTCGCTTCGCAATTCAGATTGGACTGATCCGCACGGCGCTAGCCACCGGGGTGGCATCCTTCCCCGAGAGTTGATTTCTCAGCGCTTTGGCCGCGAGGACAGCAACGAAGTATATTTAGGCTCTCCGGCTGGTGCGGCGTCTTTAGCGGAGCATATTTGGTGAACGATTTAAATGACTTGTACTATTTCGCAAAGATCGTCGAGCACGGTAGCCTGTCCGCCGCGGGAGCGGCGCTCGGTATCGCAAAATCAGTGCTCAGCCAGCACCTCACCAAACTCGAAGCCGAACTCGGCGTCCGCCTGATACAGCGAAGCACTCGCCGACTGCAGATTACGGAGCTTGGCCAGCGCTACTATGAACGCTGCCGTGCTTTGGTGGCAGAGTCCGAAAACGCAAAAAGAGTAATCGAGGACGCGCGTGGAGTACCGAGCGGACGCGTGCGGGTGAGTTGCCCGACTAATTTCGCGCAGGTATTCGCTGCAGGCGCCATCGTGGGCTTCCTAGCGGACCACCCGCACATCGAAGTCACGCTGGACGCAAGCAACCGAGATATCGATATTCTCGCGGACGGGTACGATCTTGTTATTCGCGTCGGCACGAACATAAAGTCATCGAACCTAATTGTGCGTTCGCTTACTGTCACGCGGCATTGGCTCCTGGCAAGCCCTGCCTTAATCGCGCGCTGCGGTGCACCTCAAGGACCGGACGACCTCAAAGCACTACCGAGTGTCGGCGGCATATTCCCGGTCAAGAATGGTGCCCGACATTTGTGGCGTCTGGAGGGTCCTAGGGGCCAGAGACGGACGATTGCCTATCGTCCACGCTTGGTTAGCGAGGACTTTTTCGTGTTGAAGGAAGCGGTTCTCGCTGGCTGCGGCGTGGCCGATCTCCCACCGACCATATTCAAAAATGAGATCGCGGACGGTCGATTAATAAGACTTGTGCCGAAATGGCAACTGCCGGAGGTGTCTATCTATGCGTTGTATCCTTCGCGCGAGGGCCTGCCTCTTGCTGTGCGAATGCTGGTGGACGACTTGATGGCGAACCTGGACCGGTGGAACAGAGTCCTTACGGTAAACAGCCTGCAGGTCAGTGACGAAAAGCGCCGAAGGAGCGGATAAGAATTGTTCGAAGATAAAGTCACTTCCGGGCAGACTCAGGCAGAGTAGTGTCAGCCGGAACGGGAGATCCGCGGTCTGGGGAGAAGCGCAGGGGCGTGCCGCGGCTCGCGCCGATGGCTGGGTTTTGCGGTACCTCCCGCATCGAACACCTTTCGGGCCGAAACGATGGCGGGTCGGTGCTTTCTCGCCCAGTCGGCGACCGCCACCAGGGGTTCGCGAAGCGTCCGGCCGAGCTTCGTGAGCTCGTAGTCCACACGTGGCGGAATCGTCGGATAGACGGTGCGCTTAACCAGGCCGTCGCGCTCGAGCCCACGCAGCGTGAGTGTCAGCATGCGCTGGGAAATATTCTCGATCGTGTGGCGCAGCTCGTTGAAGCGCATGGGGCCAGCAGCCAATAGCTCCACGACGAGCACGGTCCACTTATCGCCGATTCGCCCGAGCGTCTCGCTGATCGCTCGGCAATCCTCCTCAGGCTCTTGTTTGTCACTCGGTGTCAAAAAAGTGCCTCCTTGTGGGACTGGCTGGTGGTCCTCATTCTAGCGCCAGTCACAAATGGTAACCAATCCTGCTTCACCAGCAGCACCACGGCGAACAGCGAGGATTCAAAGTATGACTGTCATCTCCGTCATTGTTGGCAGCACCCGCGAGGGCCGCTTTTCTGAAAAGCCGGCGCGCTGGATTTTGCAGCACGTGAATAAACGCGTGGGTGTAGACGCGCGGCTGCTCGATCTGCGCGACTATCCGATGCCGTTCTTCGATCAACCCTTGACACCCGCCATGCCGGGTCGACCGCCTTACAAACACGAGGTCGTGCAGCGATGGACCACTTCGATCGCGCGGTCCGATGGCTTCGTATTCGTGGCCCCGGAGTACAACTATGGACCCTCTGCAGTACTCAAGAACGCGATCGACTGGGTCTATCCCGAATGGAACCGCAAGGCGGCGGGATTCGTGAGCTACGGCTCCGCGATGGGTGCGCGCGGCGTGCAGCAGCTGCGCGAAACACTGATCGAGGTGCAGATCGCACCGATTCGCTCATCGGTTCACATCCCTGTTGCCACGCTGTGGGCTCACTACCAAGGGGGCGATGTCGAGGCGGGGCTGGCAGGGCTCGAGGCACCCGCTGGCGCGATGATTGATGACCTGCTGTGGTGGACTGCGGCCTTGAAGGCAGCGCGCACCGGCGGGTCATGACCAACCACTGCACGACTGCCGTGATTCTCGGACAATTTTTTGAGAGCGACTCCAAAGAGAGAGAGGCATTCCAATGACTCTTGCCCTAGCCAAATCATCAACGCGCGGCCCGACTCGAGCGATCACGCATCGTACCCGTGGCCGCTCGCACGGTCCCGTGACACGTTTGATGAGCCCGTCCGACTTTGGTGAGATCTTGAAGCCCTTCGTGTTTCTAGACTTCTTTGACCATGAGGGCGCGCCTTTCAACGGGTTGCTGCACCCCCACTCGGGTATTGCCACGCTCACCTACATCGCGGAGGGCGCGGTGACCTACATCGACCCGGACAATGTCCGAGGCGTACTGCCGGCGGGCGGCATCGAATGGATGCAGGCGGGACGGGGTATGCGGCATGGCGGAGGTCTCGACCAAACAGGACGAACGCGGGGGTTTCAGCTGTGGATTGCGTTGTCCCCGGCGCTCGAATTGGGACCGACCGTGAGTATCTTCCAGGCTCCCGAAGATGTGCGCGAAGACGGGCCTGCTCGCGTCCTTCTCGGCACCTACGGGTCCGCATCAAGCGCCATCGAGTCCCCCTCGCCGATTAACTACCTAGCCGTGCGTTTGAAGGCCGGCGAGCGCTGGCGTTATGTGCCCCCGACGAGCCACACAGTCCTGTGGGCCGCCATCGCAGCGGGGGTCTTGTCGGCGCCTGAAGAACTGCGGTACGGGGAGCTCGCGGCTTTCGAGCCGTCGAGCGAATCGGTGGAATTCGAAGCGCTGGTCGATACTGAATTCGTGCTCGGCTCCGCTGCTCCGCACGAGCATGAGCTCGTCGCTGGCTACTATTCGGTTCACACCTCGCCCGAGGCTCTTCGCGACGGTGAACGGCACATCTCGTTTATTAGGCAGAGGCTCATTCAAGCAGGTCGTTTGTGAACCCTGAACTCGTGCACCTTGCTTTCAATGGCCAAGCCGAAGTTGGTGATGGGCTCACGCGTGATCTCTCTGGATCAGGGTGGCAATGGCCTGTTCGATGCCGATGAAGCGGGCCTTCCTGCGCGATGGCGGACGCCTGCGCTCCCGAAGTTATGGTCTTTACACAGCTACTGCGGCGTCGTGATTTTGCTCCGCCGGCCTGAACGTCATCGCCATCATCACTGCAATAATCCCGAACCCCCAAGACACGAGGTACAGGGAGCCGTAGCTGCCAAACGTGTCGTAGAGCCACCCGCCGAGCACCGGGCCGGTGGCCATGCCGAGGCTCCCCGCCATCGCCGTACCGCCAATCACGGTACCCATAATCCGCAGCGGGAAGTTCTCGCGCGCCAGTACCGCGTACAGCGGCATCACGCCGCCGTACGTAAATCCGAACACCACAGCCACCGCGTAGAACACGTTCAAGGAACTGGCAAAGTAATACGACGCCGCGAAAAATGCCTGCATCAAGAGGCCGGCGATCAGCGTGCGACGCGCACCGAACCGGTCGCCCGCCAGCCCGAATGCGACACGCCCGCCGAGACCCGCGAGTCCTTCCACACTGTAAATTGTCACCGCCGTGGTCAGCGGGATACCGCAGGTTACGGCATAGCTCACTGTGTGGATGATGGGTCCGGAGTGCGTCGCGCAGCAAAAGAAATTGGTGAGCACCAACACGATGAATTGCGGCGATCGGATTAGCTGCCCGATAGGCATCGCGGGCTCCGGGCTCGCAGCGTCGCCTGCCTGTGTGGACGCTTGCTCGAGAGCTGGCGGTCGGCGCACCAAAAGCGAGACCGGCACCAGTACGGACACCACCAGCACCGCCACGATTTGAAGCACCTGCCGCCAGTCATGCGCGCTCGCAAGCCGGGCGACCCACGGCGACATCGTCAGGGGTGCGACGCCGAACCCCGCTGATACCAGTGATACCGCCAGGCTCCGCTGCGTCGAAAACCAGCCGGTCACGCAGGCCATGATTGGCGCGAAGATCGCCGAGGTCGCCAGGCCCACCAACAACCCGAACGCAAATTGGAAACGGATCAGCGATGGCGCCATGCTCGCGAGTTCGAGGCCAGCGCCCAATAGAAGAGATCCGACCAGGCAGGTCCAACGCGCGCCGATCCGATCGCTCAGAGCGCCCCACGCAACGCTCCCTACTGCCATTGCAAGAAATCCGACGGTCATCGCGGCCGACACGCCGGTTGTAGACCAACCCGTGTTGGCTGCGATCGGCCGCAGCAGCACGGGGAGCGAGAACATTGCGCCGAGCGCGATGCAGCCCATCACCGCGCCGGCGGCGACAATTATCCAGCGGTAGCGAAGTTCAGCCATGGGGTCTTGGCGCGGATCTTAGGATTATACAGAGGGAAGCTGCAACCTCAGTCCAGGGCCCGAGCGTGGCGCTTTGGCTGCGCAAGTCGAGATCTGATGCGTCGGACTAGACCACCCGCCCAACGACAGACCGACTTATCGCCACCGATGGTCATCATCGGGCAGCTGTCATCCCGCTCTCATCCGAGTGGTTTTACTGCGTTGAGGTAAGCGATGCGAGTGGTAGTCATGGCGTCGGGCGATTCGACGATCGGGCGCATGATTTGTTCGAACAATTGCCGCTCTTCCGGCGTGAACTGTTCCTTAAGAACGGTGCTGAGTGGTGGGGCCCAAGGGTGTGGTGAGCCGGCGAGAAACACTTCCCATGAAGTGATGATGGACGGAAGCATATCGATATGGAGCTCCAAGTGGATCTCCACAAAGCCAGAGCGACGAACGAAATCAAACAGATTGCGTTCCGAATAGTTCGCGATCGGGCTATTGGCGATTTTTTCATGCGTGTCAGGGTACTGTGCCGATTTCCAGCGATGCAGCAGAGGCAGGAATCGGTCTTGCGATCGAACAGACTTTGTCTCGATCATCGTTCTCAAGGCGGTGGCCACAAACGCTTCGTCCTGAAGGATCGGTTCTGCGATAGAGATGCGCCCGCCGGGCTTGAGGACGCGGTGAAATTCGCGCAACGCGGCGCTCTTGTCGGAAACGTAGGCGAGAACGGCGCGGGTTGTGATGACATCGACGGAAGCGTCTGGAATGTCGTCGAGCCTGTCAGCTGAGCATTGCAGAAATGTACATTGTCCTTGGACATGGCGCTGGATGGCGAGCGATTCCGCGTGTCGGAGCATGGCTGCGGAGACGTCGGCGATGAGAACGCGGAGCGTGTGGCCGATGCGGTCGATGGCACGGAACGCGATCAGACCCTCTCCAGCGCCAATGTCGGCGAGCGTCATGCCTGGGGCAAGCCGCGCCGCGTCAAGAACGCGATCGGCGTAGCGCTCAACCTCAGCGCGCACGACGTGAGCGAATGCAGGATCGTCGGCGTGCCGGAGATGCAGTAGCCACTCGGACCACACATCGGATTGGAAGTCTGATCGGATATCTGTCACGCGCATCGCCATCCGTGGCACTTCGCCACCATTTGCATTCACCCGGCGGTGCCTAGCCTGTTCGTGCCGTCAGCGCGCCGAAGCGCCGTTGGCGGTTCGCGTAATCATCGAGCGCAATTTGTAGACGCTGCTCATCGAAATCCGGCCACAGGCAGTCGGTGAAATGCAGCTCGGCGTAGGCGACCTCCCAGAGCATAAAATCACTGAGGCGCTTTTCACCTCCGGTGCGGATCAGAAGGTCAACTGGAGCCGCCGACAACGCACAGTGGTTAACTTCATCAAGCAAGCGATAAAAGTCCTCAGGTGCGAGCGTTGCAATGCGATCGGCACGCGCTGCGGCTTGCACAATACTGTCGCGCGAGGAGTAGTCGAGCACAATACGCAAATGCATGCGCGAACCCGCTGCGCTCAGTAGCTCGCTGCGCTCTATGGCGCTCAGCAGTCCCTTGCCCAGCCGATCACGCCGGCCGATGACGTCGATGCGAATAGAACGCTCTACGCAGCGGGGTGTCTCTGCAACGAAGAACCTGCGAAACAGGTGCATCAGCGCATCGATCTCTGCCGGCGGGCGTGCCCAGTTTGCCGCTGAGAAGGCGTGCAGGGTGAGCGTTTCAATTCCCGCACGAGCCGCCGCGGCGACCACGGCGCAGACCGTCTTGGCGCCTTCGACGTGACCTGCGCTGCGCGGCAATCCTCGCCGGCTTGCCCAGCGTCCGTTTCCATCCATGATGATTGCAACGTGCAAGTGGCATCCCCAAATACTTTGTCGTGCAGAGTCAATATATCAATAAAGACACCGAGAGAGACTCATGATCGTCTGCATCGGATCGGTTTTGGGGACGGTGGCCTTACTGAAGCAGCCAGTACCGAACACCTTGCTCCTCCAAAAATGCCTGGGCCTGAGGACCCTGCAGCAACGCCATGGTTGATAGCAAGCCCGCTTCCGTGCAACTACTCGCAGCCACGGTGACAGAGCGGGGCGAGTTGGGAACCGGCCAGCCCGTATAGGGATCAAGTATGTGACCATAGTGTAGTCCGTCCTTGAGTAAGAAGCGGCGCGAGTCGCCGCTGGTTGCAAGCGCTCCGTGCTCCAGTTCCAGGACCATAGCCGCGTCTCGATCGGTATCTGGCCTCTCGATGTCGACCTGCCACGGACCCCGCCGCCGTGATTTATTGGCACGCAAGTCGCCGCCAAAATTAATCAAAAAGGGAGCCGATCGACGCGCAGCGAGCAAAGCGAAGGCCCTATCCACCGCGTATTCCTTGCCAATGCCGCCAAAATCGAGTTCCATGCCAGAGGGCAGGAGAAGGTGCGGTGATCGCCACTTTAGCTTATCGAATCCCACAAAAGGCAGCAGGGCTTCGACGGCGGCGGGTTTCGGAATGCGGTCCGATCCATCAAACTTCCATGCGCGGCGAAGCACGCCGGACGTGATGTCGAAGAGTCCGCCGCTCAATGCGAAGCACTGCCTTGCAAAGTCGATCAGCCACGCGGTCTCTTTGTCGACCTCGATTTCCATGCCGCGATTGCGCAACATCCAAGCAACGACGCTGTCGTCGCGATAGCGGCTATATTTCTGCTCCAGCCGCCACGCTTCCCGCGCTGCCAGGCCTCCCAGTTCCAAGGCGGTCGAGCGATCCGTCTTATCAAACAGCACCTCACATGGGCTGGCCATGGCGCTAAAGCCAATGGCCAGCAGTTCTCCCGCTCGCTCATCGACTGAGAGCGCTCCGCCAAGAGACTGGTTTGCCGGTTCGGCCACCGTGTCACACTGAGTTCAAAAACTCACTTCGACCTGAAACTGGATAGCCTGCAGGTTCGGATACAGATCAAGCCCCTGCAGAGCACTCGGCGCAGGCGCTCGATGATCGATGATCTGCTGAACGCTGGCTTGGGACGGCGCGATCAAGAGGAAGCCGACGCATACCAGGAGGACTTGGATCACACCAATTCGTAAAGTGCTCACCACCCTTTTACTGTCATTACGTTCACAGGTGAAAAGATCAGGTAAAAAGGCTCGCACTGCACAATCAGCTGTCATGAGATTGCGCGTCGCTCGAGGACCTCAGGAATGAGTCGCATTCTCGGCCGATAGAAACCGCGCCGCTTGCTCCGGCCCCGTTGGACCTATAACAAGCGGCAGGACTGGAAAGTTCGGCCATCTCAGGGTGCATAGGCGGCGTGGACAAAACCCTTGCTCAACTTTGCGATCCGTTATACTTTGCACTACAAAGCTTATCGGTGTCTAGCGTGACAGATCTACACAAGGGGTTAGCCGAGATCAACTCGATCCGTGATCAGCTCGCGCGCGCCGCGGAATTTCGCGGTTTTGGACCGGCGACGCTGGCGGCCACCGGGGCTCTGGCGCTATTGGCCGCGGCATCGCAGGCGCATTGGGTCAAAGACCCGCAGCGCGAGATTTCCGCCTATCTGGCTATTTGGGTTGCAACCGCCGCAGTATCGTTGGCCATTATCAGCCTTGAGGCCGTCACCCGTGCCCGGCGCGTACATTCGGGTCTGGCGATGGAGATGATTCTCTGCGTGCTAGCGCAGTTTCTGCCAGCCATCGTTGCCGGTTTGATGCTGACCGTGGTGCTGGTGCGCGCCGCTCCGCAAAGTCTGTGGATGCTTCCGGGCCTGTGGCAAGTGCTGTTCAGTATGGGCGTATTTGCCTCGTGCCGATTTCTTCCGCGTCCGATGTTTGCGGTGGGAGTGTGGTATCTGGCCGCAGGGCTGGCCTGCCTGGCCTTGGGAGGCGCGGAGCGCTCATTCTCACCGTGGGCGATGGGCATTCCATTTGGCATTGGCCAGCTGTTGGTCGCGGTCGTGCTCAAATTAGGTCACCTGGACACATATGACGACCCGTAACAAAAATCGCAGCCCCCACATCCATTTGCCTATGACGGATATTCACAAGCATCCAGACCCATATTCACGACCGTGAGTTAACTGTGCGTCATGCGCGGCCCTACGTGTTTTTGCTGCTGATGATGGCATCAGGATGCGCCCTCGCGGGGGGTGGGTTTCTCGGCATCGATCACGAGTGGGCTTACGACAACAGCGGCATCTGGGCCAGGCATTATCAGCTGGATCTCGAATACGGCGTAATCGCAACCGCCGCCATCGGCGCGCTGTGGCTCGGCGACGATGAGCACTTGGGTCACGAATTCTGGCAAAGCATCGACTCGACGGCGGTCTCCGGAGTCGCGGCACAGATTCTGAAGTATGCCTTCAGCCGGGCCCGGCCCTATCAGAACCAGGGACCGAACAAGTGGTTTCAGGGCAGCTGCTGTCAAAGCTTTCCGAGTGGCGAGGTGACCTTGCAGGCAGCCTTCGTAACACCGATTATTCTCGATGAAGCCGCGCGCGGCCACCCGTGGATCTGGGGGCTCGAACTGTTGCCGCTCTATGACGGCATTGGGCGCCTCAAACAGCAGGCTCACTGGCAAACCGACGTGCTCGCCGGCTGGGCTCTCGGCACCGCAGCGGGTTACTGGAGCGTACACCGTGACACCCCGCTGTCCGTTGAGATCCTGCCGCGCGGGTTGAGTATCGGCTTGCAGAAGAAATTTTGACGTTCTTGCCGGCGAACGTGACTGCTTACCGAATCCGCGTTTTTCGCAGCAGCAGGCCGGAGCGAGCCGTGGGGCGAATTAACCATGGAGCACCGTTAACCCGAAGATTCCGTCTGCCCTGATTGTATCGAGAGGGTGATCCTGGGCGTGGAGGTTGCTCGCGTTGGATGATGTCATCCGGTCTGTGGTATGCACTTGCTCCCACTCGTTGAAGTGTCAGCGGTAGCGAGAAACAGCCGCGAAGCCGCTCGCGCGCCGTGAACGCGGGCGGCCCCCTGTTTCGCGATTCATCGTCACAGTGCGGAACCGGAAATAAATTCCTCACTACGGCGGCGCCTGCAGGCCCTAGACCGGGGCCCCGGGGCTGCCATTGTTACGCTGCTTGCGCTGCTGACAACGGGCGGCTGTGCAACGCTGCCGGACGGGCACGGATGGGGCCAGGACGCGACAGCGATCCCCGGTTGGCAGAGCGTGCGAGATGCGCTGGTACATGCGGCTGAAAGCCCACGCATTTGGGGTCCCCTGGTGGCATCGGCTGCATTTCAAATCGACCGATGGGATCGCAGGGTTTCGAACTGGGCCCGAAGCCACACGCCGATATTTGGTTCTGAGCAAAACGCGGTCGATTGGAGCGACCGCCTGCGCGCCGTATCGGGCTACGCCTACTATGCGAGCGTGCTCGTCACCCCGAGCGGCAACGATCCGGGGGAATGGATGCTCGACAAGCTGCGTGGCGCGGCACTGGGTGAGGCCGCGATTGCTGCCACAGACGAGGAAAGTGCGTTGCTCAAGAGCGCGGCGGCACGCGAGCGACCCAATGGCCAAGACACGCAGAGCATGCCCTCATCTCACACTTCGCGCTCCGCGGTGCTCACCGAGCTTGCCGAACGCAATCTGCAGTGGCTGCCCCTGAGTAATACGACGGAACGCGTGCTTGATGTCGGCCTGGATGCCTTGACCTACGGCACGGCGTGGGCTCGGGTAGAGTCCGGCTTTCACTACCCGTCCGATACGTTGGTCGGCATGTCGCTGGGCAACTTCAGTGGTGCTTTCTTCAACGATGCCTTCCTGGGCTTGACGTCGCCTTCCTCGCGCCCAGGCTTTTCAATGGCCGTGCTTCCGCGAGGCGCGATGCTGAGCATGCAACTGTGCTACTGAGGTGGCCTCCGTTTTCGCCGAGCGCTCGGCGATTGCTGTTCGTACCCAGCCAGGCAGCACTGCGTTGGATGTGACGCCGAACGCACTGTCTGAACGAACATCGCTGCAGATTGGCGAAATGCAGGCCGTGGCGGCGTACCTGCAGTTGCTGGACCCCTAAGAGCAAATTTGCAGCGTTGAGCTGCAATTGCGGCGCGATCTAGAAGCGATAACGCAACTGCGCATGATTTCTCGTGGGTTGTCGTAGTGAAAGCCGCCGAACGTCAGTCTGTTGTCGAGCGCCTTCGTAGATCCCGAAGCCGGCGTTAGACCACGGTGGCATACTGGTTACTGAGCCCGAACCGGAGGCTGAGGTATGACGATCGACATCGAACGCTACCGGGCAAATTTGCGCGATGAATTAAACGGCGCGGCCCTGTATGCGGCGCTCGCGTCGGCCGAGGCGGATCCACTGCGCAAGGACCTGTTCCTGCAGTTGGCGCAGGCAGAGACCAGCCATGCGCAGTTGTGGCGCGATAAGCTGGCGGCGGCGGGCGTCCAGGACGAGCGCTTCGTGCCCGGATTTCGTACCCGGCTGCTGGCAAAGCTGGCGCAACGCTTTGGCCCTCGCTTCGTTCTTCCGACCATCGCGGCGGCAGAATTTGCCGACCGCAACAAGTACGCGGGTCAAAGCGATGCGCATGCCATCTCTGCTGAGGAGCGCGGTCACGCGGCGGTCATCCAGGCGGTGGCCGCCACTTCGACCCGCGGTGGCGGCATGGCAGGCGCGGATATCGCGCGCGCCGAGCCCTGGCACCGTGGCGTTTCCTCCGGCAACAACTTGCGCGCGGCCGTTCTCGGTGCCAATGACGGCCTGGTCTCGAATTTTTGCCTGATCATGGGAATTGCAGGCGCGGGTGCAACAAACTCGACGGTCCTTCTCACGGGACTGGCAGGCTTAGTGGCGGGTGCGTGCTCGATGGCTCTCGGGGAATGGCTGTCCGTTACAAATGCGCGCGAGCTGGCCCAGACTCAAATCGCGAGAGAGGCCGAGGAAATCGAGCAGACGCCCGCAGCGGAGCAGAACGAGCTTGCCCTGATTTTTCAGGCGAAGGGGATGGCCAAGGCGGACGCCCAGCGCGTCGCCGCGCAGATCATGCAGGACAAGAAGGGCGCCCTGGATACGCTTGCGCGCGAGGAGCTCGGAATCGACCCGACGGAGCTCGGCGGCAACCCCTGGAGCGCTGCCGCAACCTCTTTCGCCTTGTTCTCCGGGGGTGCGATTTTTCCAGTGCTGCCGTTCTTCTGGCTGACGGGCCATTGGGCCGTTGGCGCTAGCGTCGGCATGAGCGCGGCAGTGCTCGGCGTAATGGGAATGCTGACGTCGCTGTTCAATGGTCGCCCTGCATGGTATTCCGCCGCCCGTCAGTTGATATTCGGCTGTCTCGCAGCCGCAGTGACTTACGGAATAGGGGCGGCTTTGGGGACTTCGCTGTCGTGAATGCACGCATCACCAGCGATGGCGTGGCATCTAACTCGTTCGCTGATGAGGATCAAAGCGGCCGCCCTGGGGTAAATGCAAATGAAAGCAACCCCTGAGGCCGAGGTGCCGTATCGCGTTGGCGGATGGCTGCCGTCTGATCAGGCGTTTCTCGAAAGATGGCTGGAAGCCATTATTCGAGAGACTCAGGCCGAGCAGAAAGCGCTACATCCCTGCATCGCAGGCTTGCAACATCTGGTCGAGAGCGATGCGGGCATCTTCATGCTTTTCAATCAGATGTTCGAGCAAGTACCCAGAAAGCCCCCATACAACAAGGATCCAACCGGTAAACCACAGGTGAGGGACTTTCCTCACATGCTGCAGCTGCTGAATGCGGTCATGACTCGTGCCCCTGAATTCGACCGATCGGGGCTCGTAGGATGTCCCATCAACACGATAATCGACTGGTCGATGGGGACGGCAGCGGGTTTTGCCGCCTTTCTGAACGAACGAGTCAATGAGCAGATAAAAAAGGTGTTGAATGAGTGGGCTCGATTCCTGAGTTCGAGCGACTCCACGTATGTCCTGAGTGAAGACCCGCATCGAGGCTGGTTTGGCGCCGACGCTCAGATAGCCATGCCGAACTTTGACCGCGACTTCATGTGCGATCCTGGGCAACTACACCATGGTTTTAAGTCATGGGATGATTTCTTCACCCGGGAGTTCCGACCGGGAGTGCGTCCGATCGCACGACCCGGGGATGACGCGATCATCGTCAACGCCTGTGAATCTGCCCCCTACAGAATCGCTCGCCATGTCAAGGAGCACGATCGATTCTGGATCAAGTCCCAGCCATACTCGATGGCGCATATCCTCGCGAACGACAGCCTGGCACCCATGTTCGCGGGCGGAACGATATACCAGGCCTTTTTGAGCCCATTGAGCTATCACCGCTGGCACAGTCCGGTGAGCGGCACGGTCATTAAGGCGTATGTGAAAGACGGCACCTACTATTCGGAGGCTGCATCGGAGGGTCTCGACCCAGCCGGTCCAAATGAATCACAAGCCTACATCACGGAAGTGGCGACGAGAGCTCTTATCTTCATCGAGGCAGATAACAAGGATATAGGGCTTATGTGCGTGCTGCCCGTGGGAATGGCCGAAGTGTCTTCCTGCCAGATTACCGTGTACCAAGGCCAGCACGTCATGAAAGGCGACCAGATCGGTATGTTCCACTTCGGCGGCTCTACGCACTGTCTGATCTTTCGTCCAGAAGTGCATCTGGAATTTGACCATCACGGTCAAAGACCCGGTCTTAACACGAAGAACATTCACGTCAATTCGAGAATCGCCACCGTGATGAGATCCTGATGCGCTAGTGCCAGCGGTCCCCGCTGACCCTTTCATGTCCTGTTCGCTGCCTGTTGCCGGGTTCGTGGTGATTGAGGCCGCAACGTCGCGAGTAGCTGCACCCGGTCAACCTAGGCCGTTCCCGGCATGAGATCGATCTCATGGCGGGGATCCGACTTCGATATATCATGCGCAAATGACTGAGAGAATGACTGAGAGCGCTCGTAGGATTCGGTTCAAAGCGAAACTCCTGCAGCCCGCTGCAGCAGCGAAGGGCAGCTCTTGGACCTTTCTTAAGCTGCCAAAGACCGCCAGCGCAAAGCTTCCCTCGCGCGGCATGACTACGGTTGAAGGTTCAATCAATGGCTTTCCCTTTCGAGCGACGCTCGAGCCGGACGGTCAAAAGGGTCACTGGCTCAAAGTCAGCCGTAGGTTGCGTGAAGCTGCGGGTACAGGCGTAGGCGATCTCGTAACACTGGAGATCGCATTGGCGGGAGAGGAGCCGGAACCCAAGGTGCCTGTAGATCTCGGGAAGGGGCTAATGAACGCTCCGAGGGCGCGTGCGGTATGGTCCGACATTACGCCCGTTGCGCGAAGAGACTGGATTCACTGGATCGTCTCCGCTAAACGGCCTGAAACGCGCGCCCGCCGGATCAGCAATGCTTGCGCGATGCTCGCTGGCGGGAAGCGACGAGTTTGCTGCTTTGATCGATCTGGGTTCTACAGCAAGAGCCTGAGCTCTCCTAAGGCGGCGATTGAGATGAAGACCGGATAGTCATTTCGCATTCCCAAAAAGCCGCCGTTCCGGCACGGCCGCTTCGGGGTCAACTGCGGTCCTAATTTCGATTCGCGCTCATTCGCGGCGCATTGAATGGACTGCGCATTGCACTCAACGAAACCTCTAGCTGCCACGTCACGGTTCGGGAGGTAATGTAAGTTCGCTGGATGCTCGCCGCCGCCTTCGGATCACTAGGATGAGCACCGGAATGATAGAGCACACGGCCCCCCAGATGCCGACGACCAGTGATTCTTGCCAGAGCGTTGAGAGCGCATCGATGTGCGCAATTTCGGGAGCGCTCTGCAGGTAGAGGACGCGGACTCGATCGCCGCGTTTGAACGTGGAGTACGGCACGGAGACGTCCGAGTTGATGATATGCAAGCGATCATCGTTCGCCGTAAAGCGAAACACAGGAATGTAGGTGCCGGCCCCGGTTCGGGTGGTTCGCACCGGCTCCAACCAGATCACTGTGCCATCCGTGCGAAGGGCAGTGTGAATGAACGCCGCGCGATGCAGGGTCAAGGTGAGAGCGAACAGCAAGCCCAGCGGGCCCGTAATGCAAAAGATCCCGATCAAGCCATACGCGATCAGACGCGGACCCAGGCTTGGCATGGACGGAATTATAGCTCGACCCCTGGCCACCATAAATAGAATCAAGCAGTTGCATCAGCGTGTAGCGCTTCTGTGTCCAATTTTTTGCGCCGGCGTCCAATATTTTGGTCCGGTGTGCACTCGACCAATACGCCGCGCGCGGCGCGACTGAGACCGTTTTTTGCGGCCCTACTGCAGTCAGTCGTGGTGTCGGAAATGGCCGCCGCGACGCCGACGCTCTCGGAGGGCAAACGTCTGCGTGCTACGATCCGGGCTACGCGGAATTGACGGGGAACCCATCGTCGCACCGCGCGACGCGGGGTGAGTCGACAGCGATACGGATGATGGGCGCACAACAATGATATTCGAGGCTGTGGCCTCCGGCGGCTGCCGGTCCTATCTCATCGGCTGCGAGGAGACCTGCGCCGCGGCGCTGATCGACCCGGAACTCAGCCAGATCGACCGCTACGTCGCGCTAGCCGCACGCGAGGGTTTGCGCATCCGGTATCTCATCGACACCCATACGCACGCGGATCATTTCTCGGCAACTCAGCAGCTCGCGCGCCAGCTCGATGTGCCGGTGGTCATGCATCGCTCCAGCCCGGCACCATTCGTCGACCTGCGCCTGCAGGGCGGCGAGCTTCTGGTCGTGGGCCGGCTAAGGCTACAGGCCCTGCACACGCCCGGCCATACGCACGATTCCATGTGCCTGTGCGTCGAAGAGCGTGTATTCACCGGTGATACGCTGCTCATCGGAGGAACGGGGCGCACCGACCTGCCAAGTGGTGACGCGGGAGCACTCTACGACAGCCTGTTCGAGAGCGTGCTGAGGCTGGATCCGGCGCTGAAAATCTTTCCGGCACACGAATACAAGGGACGCTCTCACTCGACTATCGGCCAGGAGCTGGCCGAGAATCCGCGGCTGCAGAAACGGGATCGCAGCGCCTTTATCGAGATGATGCAAAACCTCAATCTCACGATGCCCACGCACGTCACCGAGGCGCTGCGCACCAACATGAGCGGCGGCAAGACAGTGGCTCAGATGCTCTCCGAAGCTGCGGCGACCGTGCCGTTCATGTCGCTTGCCGCACTGAAGGCGTGTCTTGAATCCGGGAAGAATGAGCTGGTCGCGCTCGATGTGCGCGAGCGCGACGCTTATGAAGAGGGTCATATCCCCGGAGCGCGGTCACTGCCGCGCGGCCAGCTGGAGTTGCGCGTCAACGAGGAGCTGACCGATCCGACCAGGAGGATTCTTGCTTATTGCGAGATCGGACGCGTCTCGACGTTGGCGACGGCAACGCTACGCCAAATGGGATTCCAGGGCGCCGTTGCGCTGGACGGGGGCATGAAGGCATGGCGCGACGCAGGCTACGCGGTGAAGGCAGGCAAAGATCCTTCTTAAGGCTGCGGCCGCACCGGCTGCAACGAGGTCCAGTTCCCGTTCAACTGCCCATTGGGGTTGAAATTGGGATCGTCGCTCATGACGTATTCGTTGGTGCCATTCAACCAGGCGTGATCATGCAGATTGCTGAGCTCGAACGTCGCGCCGGTTTGCGGATTACGAAATGTCTGCACACCGCGAGTAATCTGGTCCTGGCCGAAAGCCGCCTGATTGGCACCGCGCATGGAATTGGCGGTTACCTCATTGATGGTGTCAGCGACATGCTGCTGTAACTGCGCGATTGCCTGCGAGCGCTTCGCCTCTTCGACTTGCTGCTGCCGATAGAGGGTGCCGACCATCTTATTGACCTTGGCATCCCAATCGGGCTCATGAGCGATGTTGAAGGCTATGAGCTTGAATAGCTTTTCGTTGCTGTCGAGCTGGCCCTTGGGGGCGCTGAACGACATCATCATTATTGCGTGGCCGTCATAGACATTGCCGTGCCCGGCGGGATAGAGACGCATCCATTCGGCGACCGTAACCCATTGCTCGAAGGTGCGTCCGTCGCGATCGTATTCGAGACGTGCGCGCGCTGCATCGGTCCGCACCGGGCCCTGGTTACCGCTGTCCTTCAATGGCAATCCCAGACGCTGGCGCAGCAACTGATCGAACTCGGGATAGGGATCCACCGAGATGACCCGCTTGCCGGCGTGAAATTTCGGAATGATCTGTTTCTGAAGAAAATCCGCGGCGCGTTGAGGCGGCATCACCGGGCACGCCTTGAGGTTGCCTTTGGCAAACGCCTGACCTTCCTGGGTCATCGTGCGGACCGTGTTCGGGTCGTCGGCATATTGGAAAGTGAAGTCGGGCATGCTTTCGAACACGATCGAGCCGTCTGCGCTCTGCGCGTGAATGGAGACCGATTCCAGGTCCGCAAAGCAACCTCCCATTCCGCTCATGACGCCAATGCTGCCTTGAAACTGCCACGTGGTTGGGATCATCACGTCCACTGCCGCAGGCACGTTGTTACCCGGATCCGCGATCTGCATCCGCTTCATAAGCAAGTAGTGGTCCGAGGTCGATGGCGCGGCAGCGCTCGGCGCCGACTTGCCCTGGCTTTTGCCCTGTGCCTGAGCCCGTGCCTGGCCTGGACTTTGTCCGGGGCTTTGACCCGCATCTTGTTTCTGGTTCTGACTCTGACTCTGACTTTGGCCCTGACTCTGATCCTGTACCGGGCTCTGTGCCTGCCCCTGCGCTTGTCCAGCCTTCATCAGTGCCTGCTTGCAGGCATCGCTGACGGCGTCCTTGTGCTGCGCCAGACAATTGAGAATTCGACCGCCACCGGCTTGCACCCCGGGACACAGGTTCTGTGCGTCGGCCTGGCACGCGGCGCGCACCTCGTTTAGGAGTGCTGACTGTGCCGCTGACGGCTGGTCGGCGGCGGCCGATTCAATCGCGGCGATGGTGAAAAAACCGAACAGCATTACTGCCCGCTTCATATCGGAGCTCCTGTCGTTCCCGGTCGAGTGCACGAGTTCGCGTGCCGGCGTCAACCTGATGCGGGTCTGTCCTTAAACTTACCGAGTCAATATAAGGTGTGTGGCGTGGCGGCGCCATCGCTTGGAGCGAGTTGCCCATGAGACTGACCGGCACCCAGAAATGGGGATGGACAAAGGGGCATTGGGATCGGCTCTGAAGCAGTCACTGAAGTGCCGGAATTCCGCGTCACGCATGGTTCAATTCCGCCCCCTGGCTACCACCAAAATCAAACTGTTAGCCAAGAATGATGCGGACGCTATGGGTCCAGTATAGCGAGCGACCGGTGCAACGACACCGCCGATCCGTCCGCCGCTGCGAGTGACGGATCGACGCATCAGACGGCGCACTCATTGTTCCGGGTGGGTTGATCCTCGACGGCCTAGCTCGCTATTGAGTGATCTCAGGCTCGATGAGTTTGGCCAAGTTTCGCAGCGACTCCTCAGTCCACCTCCCCAACGCATAAGAGATAGACTCGGGGTGTGCACGCCCCCGCATACCGCTGTTTTCGCCGCTGGCGGGCGTTTGTCACGGTGGCAACGGTCGCGGCAGTGCTGTGTTGTCAGGGTGGCTGCGTCGCCACCAAATACAAGCTTGCCAGGAAAAACACGCCGCCGGTACAACTTCTAAATATTGCCTTTCCGCCCTCAGCACCGCTGCAGCCGACGCTCACTGCACTTATTATTTATGGCGGCCCGGGTTCATGGAAGCGTGAGGCGTTGTGGGACGAATACGTCGTTACACTTGAGAATGGCGGGGAGCGGCCGGTCAGCATAGATTCCGCAACGCTTGGCGACTCCGCCGGAACGGCCTACGCCGCAGGCAACGATCCATGGGCAATCGAAAAACAGAGCAAAAAGCTGGAGAAGCAATACCGAGATCGTGGTGAGGCCTTTATTCGCGCCGCCGGGCCCGGCGTGCTCATCGTTGGCGCGGGCGCCGCCACCATCAGCGCTGCCGCCGGGGGCGCGGTATTCGTCTCAGCGGGTATGATCGGTGCGGCCGTCGCTACAGTGGTCGTCCTGCCCGCCTACTATCTAACTGTCATCGGCGTCAATCACCACAACAAGAAGGCTGTCATGGCCGAGTTCAAACGCCGGCGGCTGCCGCTGCCGTTGACGCTCGCGCCCGGTGAGACCCGGACCGGGAGTGTGTTCTACCCAATGGTGCGAAATCCCAGTACGCTCGAGCTGCGTTGGTCGAGCGAATCTTCTAGCGGACAGGCGGCACTTCCCCTCGATTTTCTCAAAGGACTCCATGTGCCGACCGCACCTGCAGAGCCCGCACCTAACCCGCTGTTGCGCTAGGATCGCGCCGCCTCGAATCGTCTCCTCGATCAACGCCTCGGCACTCTCGGCCAGGTGGGCGTCGGCTGCCTCGACTGTACTGCTTCGCGTCTTTATTTCATTGGGCTGGGCAGCTTGCGCTGACCCACTTGCCCGTGTACGACGCGAGACCGTGCATTGTTTGGCCGTTACCAGTCAAAGTAACTGTCATTGATCCTGTGCCGTTTTCCGTATCCACGACATGGATTTGCCCGTGGACTTCCGCCGTCATCCCGGAGTTCTTACCGAAGTCACACCCAATTGCCCGCACCTCCATGTCGGTGCTGGTCGAATTCAGCACGGTCCAAGTGCAGTTGTCGCCAGATCCATTCGCCCACGGATTGGTATTCAAATCTTTTGTGGTTACACACGAATTGTAGGTCGTCGTCGGTTGCGCTGCCTTCATCATGGCCGCCATTTGGGGTGGAACGTCGGTCCACTTGATAGCCTTGGTCATGTGCCAAAGGCCAGTCTTGACGTTGAGGGGCTGGAACTGTCCTGCGGCCGCAAAAACCACAGAAGCCAGCGAACAGCTTACAACAACCAATAGCCTCTTTCGCATTTCATTCTCCATGACAGTTGTGGACCGCACTCTCGCTATCGACCGATCTAGCGTTGATGATGCTCCTGTTCGGATCTGCTCGGCAATCACTGGCTACAAGTAACGCTACACTGGAGGCGCCACCCCACCGGTGCGTGCTGATCGCGCTTTATCCCAATGCGCCGGATCGCCGAACGACTCTTGAAGCCATGCTGTCAAGGCACGAATTTTTGCTGATGAGCGCAGATGCTCCGGGTAGCCTATGTAGATCATCGCACCTTCTGCCTCGGCCCCGACGTCGATTACGTTCAGACTGCGCTCCCTTAACGCAGACTCCAACAGGAAACCTGCGAGCAGCGCAATTCCCAACCCCGCGACAGCGGCATCGCGCATGAGCAACCCATTGTTGAGGCGCAGGGCTGCACGCGGCTGCACGGTCGTGAATCTCCGGCCAGTGCGAAAGCGCCAGTCGATAGGTCCACGATAGCTGTAGATGATGCCTCGATGCTGCTTCAAATCCTGGAGGCAGGACGGCTTGCCACAGCGTTTAAGATAGGCGGGGGATGCCACCAGCACGCGCCTGCTGGCTGTGAGGCGCTTGACGATGATGCGCTTATCAGCCACAGGCCCATGGCGCACAACCGCATCGTAACCTTCATTGAGCACATCGACGAAGCGATCCTCGAGCTCGAGCGTCAGTTCGACCGCCGGATGTTTTGCCAGAAAGCCGAACAATGCTGTCCCGAGATGCAGGCATCCAAAGCTGACCGGAGCGGAAATGCGCAACGGTCCAGCCAGGGCGCCGCGACGCTCGGCGAGCTCGGAGGTAGCAAGCTCGACGTCGCGAAGAATGCGCTTGGCGCGCTCATAGAACAGCGTGCCGTCCTCCGTCAGCGCGACGCGGCGCGTCGTGCGTTGTAGCAACTTTGCGCCGAGCGTGCGTTCTAGCTCCGCCAAGCGCTCACTGACCACGGACTTTGATACCGCCAGCTTACGCGCGGCGCCGGTGAATGACGCGCTTGCTGCGATGGCGGCAAAGGCAGCGACCGCTTCGAGCTTGAGCATTGTTCGGTTTTTCCGAAAAGCGAAATTATCGCCTATTACCAGCCCCATTCGGAAGTCTATAGTGCAGCTGCAGATTTGATACTAGGACGCAGGAAGCAGCGGGACACCCGCGAACCAGGGAGAGCACATGCGTAGATATATTGTTGCTGTTGTCGCGCTGGCCGCTATAGCCATGCGCGCCCTCGCCGGAATCGAACCCTTTCCGCCAGGTTTTCACACGCAGATGGTGCAGACCAACGGCACCAGTCTTTACGTGCGCGTCGGAGGCAGCGGGCCGGCCGTCGTCGTGCTGCACGGGTTCGGCGATACCGGCGATATGTGGGCCCCGCTTGCGGCGGTTCTCGTCAAGGATCACACCGTCATCGTGCCGGATCTTCGCGGCATGGGCTTGTCCGCCCATCCTGATAGCGGTTATACCAAAAAGAACCAAGCCATCGACATTGCGGGGGTAATGGACGCGTTGAAGGTGCAGAAGGCGGATCTCGTGACCCACGACATCGGCAACATGGTGGGCTATGCGTTGGCGGCGCAGTACCCCACGCGCATTACGCGCTGGGCTGTGATCGATGCCCCACTGCCCGGTATCGGGGATTGGGACAATATCATCCGCAGCCCGCTGCTCTGGCACTTCAACTTCAGGGGGCCTGACGAGGAGCGTCTGGTGCAGGGGCGCGAGCGCATTTATCTCGACCGCTTTTATGACGAGCTCTCGGCAGATCCCAGGAAAATCGACGAACAGACGCGCCGGCACTACGCGAGTCTATACGCCCGACCGCATGCCATGCACGACGCATTCGAGCAGTTTGGCGCCTTCAATCAAGATGCCATTGATAACAAGGCAATGCTCGCCAAGGGCGGCAAGCTCTCATTGCCGGTGCTTGCCATTGGAGCTGAGAAGTCCTTCGGGCCGGGGATGGCAGATGATATGCGCTTTGTCGCCGGCAACGTCACGGTCGGCATCGTTGCCGACTCCGGTCACTGGATCATGGAAGAAAACCCACAGGCAACCATTAAGCTCGTTGCCGAGTTCCTTGCTAAATGAAAACGCGCGCTGCGGCAGTGTCGCTGCCGTGGATTGGGACACACCGACCGCCTGAATCCCGATCGAGATCCAGTTTGGCCGGTGTGTCCTCGCGCGCCGAGGCGATCAGTGGATCGGTGCCATCAAGTGCTGATAGGGGGTGCCGGCCCACATGACGTACGGGCTTTTGGTATCGGGATCCGCGTTCTTTGGATAGGTGTCGTAGAAACTAGCGTCGGCACCCACGATCATGATGTGCGGCCCGGTCTTGATCCAATGATTGGCAGCGGTGGGCTTCGACGCATAGGGGTCGGTGTTGCTGGCATCGGTACCACCGGCGAGCATGTACATCAGGCCCATTTTTCCCGCTGGCGGCGCTTTGTGACCGAGATAGGCGCCGATCCATTCCCCGGCATTCTTGTCCCAGCACATCGGATCCGGGCCCGGAGTCTCTGGATTGTCCGGCATGCAAGTGAAGCCATTGGTTCCAGTGCGTAGCGTTCGCATTGCGCCGTTCTTGTCGGGGGCCACGATGGTGGCGTTTTCTGCAACCTTCTTCGGCGCAGCTTTCATGGCACTGGCTATGAGCTCCTCGTCCGTAGGAGCCGGCTTGGTATCTGCGGCAGCGGAATGATGCATTGTGTGGTCGGCGGGCGCGGGCGTATCCGCGGCTCCTGCCGGAAAACTCAGAACTAGAATTCCTGCACCGGCGAGCACGGTCGCCACAGAATGATATTGATTCATAAAAGTCTCCCCTAATCGTTAAGATCGTACGGAACGTATCTGACTGCTCTTGATCCTGATAGGTCAAGCCCTGGCCGCCAGTCGCGCTGATCCATCGCTCTACTCGATGACCGTGCCAGCCCAGACGCGATCAAACCCATTGCCTGCTTCGCGTTGCACCTTGCGCACGCTCTCAGCGTCGGGCGCTTCGTATTGGCACACCATGCGTAAGCGATCGCCTGAGAGCAGGCTGCGCCGCCAGGCCACGCCATAGAGCTCGAGGCAAGGGCGCTCGCGCAGGCCGGCGGCGCTGAGGTCTTCGTCAGACGGAGGGCTTTCAAAGGTGCGCTCCACGATGATGCACGGCATAGATCCTCCTTTGCCTTTGCGGTGACGATCAAGGCTAGGGTAACCCCGTTTGAACCTGCGTTGAAATTCCAAGGATTTCGTTCGCTCGATCCAGGTGGGCACGGGCGCGGGAGCTCAGGGGCGAGAAGTTGCTCAAGCTGACGCTCAGCGATTCGATCGACTTGACGGCTTCCCGCACATCGCCCGATCTGGCTTTGATGCAGGCGAGGGTGGAGGTCGCCACGACAATTTCAGTCGTCCGCTTGACGGCCTGTGCCGCCTCCAGCGCTTCCGCCGCGGCCACTTGAGCCTCTTCCAGTCGGTCGCGACCAAGGCGGCAGACGGCTACCTGGTTAAGGATGTAAGCAAGCTGCGCCTTGTCGTCAAAGGTGCGCAAGGCCGCCAGCGGCCCCTGCAACTCCGGTTCGGCCGCATGCCGGTTATCAAGCATGAGCGCCAGGGCGCGAAGCGCATCGGAAACCGGCGCTGGCCCGTCGCCAATTCGTGCTGCAACAGCGTCGATCTCATCGCAAATTGAACTAACCTCGCCAATTCGGTCGCTCTCGATGGCGATCTTGATCATCCACACAAGGCATTCAATCTCCCGCCATCGATCCTCGCGCAGGCGCGCCAGCGTCAATGCTCGACGCATCGAATCTTGCGCTGTCGCCAGATCGCCGTCCCAGCGCGCGATCAGACCATGTCCCCAATCCAGTTCGACAAAGTTCTGATCGAGCCCGGTGGCGATTTGGTCAGCGTCGTGCAAAAAGGCGCGGGCGCGTTGCACATCGCCTTCGACCTCGAGAAGGCAGCGCCCGGTGTTGGCGAGTTGTTGGCAGCGGGTGTGCTGATCCATTGGGCGAGTTAACACTTCGGCCCGCAAGGTGGCCCGTTGCGCTGCGATAGGATCGTTTGAACGCTCGCTCCACCACGAGATCAAGTGCCAGCCAACAGCAGCGTCGTCGCGTAGACCCAAGAGTTCGGCGGCCTCGACCGCGCGGTGCAATTCGTCGATTAATTCCAGTTTGATCCGAATTCCTGGACTGGCGCCTGCGAATACCTTCACTTTGAGCAGTGCGACATGCCAGCGGGCGCGATCGGCGTCGACCGGTAACTGCCCAAGATGCCCCAGGCCTCGGTCCGCAGCGTCGATGGCCGCCGTGTTGGCGAAAAGGCGCAGGCAATGTTCGCCGGCTACAATGCAGGCCCGAACCGCAAGCGCGTGGTCTTCGGCGGCGCCCGCATGATAGGCGAGTTCGCCGGCCAACGTCTGATCGCGCTGCGCTGCTTCGTCAAGCGCACGTGCAATTCGACGATGGATCAGGCGCCTTCGCGGCTGCGACAGACCGCGATAGGTCGTCTGCCGGATCAGGTCATGGGCGAAATCGAATCGCCCGTCGCCGCCGGGCTTGAGCAACCCGCGGCGCTCAAGCCGGTCGATCCGCTCGATCAACTGCAATTCGGGCAATCCCACCGCGGCGCCAAGCAGTTCCGGCTTGAACGCACGGGCCATCGCCGAGGCAAAGATGATTAGCTCGCGCTCTGGCTCGTCAAGCCGGGCAATCCGGTCGCCGATCAGCGCGTCCAGATCGCGCCCAGAGGCCTGCCGCCCGTGTCGACCGGCGTTCGCCAGTTCGGTCAGAAACAGCGGATTGCCACCGCTTTTCCTGAGCGCATCGGCAACTTCGCCTGCGTCGGCGTCAGGTCCGAAGAATTGCACAGCTTCGTCGGCGCCCAGAGGGCCCAGCTTGATCCGCTTGATGACGCCGTCCCGCACCAGAGCGGCGACCAGCCGCTTGCACCACGGGTTATCTTCAATCTCGTCCGCGCGCGCCGCACCAACAAACAGGAACGGCGCCGGCCTCTCCGAGGTGCGCAGGCTATAGTGCAGCAGCGAGGCTGACGCCTCGTCGATCCACTGCAGGTCATCGATCACCACCACCAGGGGACGCTGTGCTGCAATTGTGGTGAGCAAGGTCGTTACCGTGGCGAATAGGCGCGTTCTGGTGCCCTCGTCGCCTACCGGAATTTCACGAGACGGTAGAAACAGCGCGAGATCGCGGCGAGCCGAAAGATCGGCTGTTTCCTCGATTAGCGACCTCAGCGCATCCGCCCAGCAGCCGTAGGGGCGCACCGCTTCAGACTCGAAACAGCGCGCTGCAATGACGCGTACGTCCTTTTGGCTGGCCTGCTCGGCAACGAAATCCAGCAGTCGCGACTTGCCTATCCCCGATTCGCCAATAAAAAGCATCGCCCCGGGCGCAGCGCCAGCGAGCAGCGCGTCGATGGAAGCACGTACGGCTTGCTGTTCGCCGATCCGCCCAACCAAGCCCGGCGCGGGCGCGGCCGCAGCGCTCAAACCAGGGGTGGCAGGGCGTGTTACGGCGTCGGCGTCGATCCCGGTTTCAGGCGCCTCGCTTCGGTGCGTGGCCGCGGGCGGCCTGAGATCGCCGGCCAGCGGCGCGCCCAATTCACGTCGCAGCATTTCGCGCGCATAAACGTAATGGTCCTGGGCAGCTTTGCGGCGGCCAAGCGCGCTGAGCAAGCCGACTAGCTTGCCGTGGGAAATCTCGGACAGTGGGTCCGCGGCGACCAGTGCGCGCGCGTAGGGCAGGGCCCGATCAGGCAAGTCGCCAAGCTTTTCAATTGCGAGGGAAAGTACCTGTCGGCGCAACGCGCCCCACCGTTCGCGCTCCGCCAGACACCAATGGTGAAAACGATAGCAGGATGGCAGATCGAGGCCATCGAGGAATTCTCCCTGCAGCAGCGCCGCTGATTCCTCGATTTCATCGACGCTTGCCGCCCTGGGATCGCCGCGCAGAACCTCGTCGAGGCGACGTACGTCGATCAGCGTGTCCGCAGGCACGAACCAGATATGTTCACGGTCGGCTTTGAGGCGCTCGACGCCGACATCGTTCACGAGCGGCCTGAGTTTGGTCAGGCTCCAGCGCAAGGCGGCACGCGGGTCGTCCGGACCGTCCCAAAGCAGATCGCAAAGGGTCTGACGCGGCTGCGGTTTCGCGGTGGCGGCGAGGAACCCCAGCAGGGCGCGCGTCCGCTTCGAGGCAGGCAGGGCGAGCGTCATCGTGCCGCGATCCACCCTGATCTCGCCGAGCAGCCGGATCGCGAGGCCGGCCGAGGCCTTTCGCAGCCGGATCCCTGGCTTGTGCGTTTCCACGCTTATTCCAACCGTCATTCCAACGAACCGGTGTCAGTCTAAGCCGTAGATCAACGATGCGGAAGCGGATCGAGGATCGGCTGTAACGGGTTTCAAACTGGCTAAACGCTATCGGGCTGCGAGCGCCCTTCAACAAGCAGGAGTCAAACATGGACAGAAATTTGTTCTCTCTTTCGGCGCTGAGCCGTGCCGTTGAAACGCGAGATTCCGCGGCGATGCGCGATTTCTATGCCGAAAATGCGCGCATTTGCATTATCGACCGCGACCATCCACCGAGCCGGCCGCAGGAGATCGTTGGGCGCAGCGCCATCGCAGCGTATTTCGACGACGTATGCGGACGCACCATGACACATAAGGTCCAGAATGGGCTTGTGAATGGCGAGCGCATCGCCTTCACCCAGGCTTGCACCTATGCGGATGGGACCCGTGTGTTCTGTTCCGCGATGGCGGAACTGAAAGGCGGCAAGATCGCCAGCCAGACCATCGTTCAGGCCTGGGACGCCTGATTCCGGATCGAAGGCCAAAGTCGGCGACGCCTTTGGCCCTCACTATTCACGCATCAGAAGGAACCGAAATCATGCTCATCGCACGCTGGCAGATCGACGCCCGATTCGGGCACAAGCAAAAAGTCATTGATTCTATCGTGCAATGGACGCGCGATATCGCACCCCAGGTCGGGCTGCTGAAGGGCCGGATGCTGAGTGGATCGATCGGCGCCCTTGAAGCGACGGTCGAGCACAACTGGGAAGTCGAAGACCTCGCTGAACTCGAGCGCGCCTGGGCCAGGCTCGCGACAATAGAGGCGCACAAGCAGTGGAGCAAGGATCTGGAAGCAGATGTCGTCTCTGGAACCGCGCGCTGGAGCATCTACCGCGTCTTGTGAGGATGGCTACGGCTGACAGCTGCCGATGGCCAACAGCGAACAGGGCCGAGTCACGCGCGCCTGCGCAGGAAGACGTGAGTCGCTCGTTCGCCTGCGACATATTCCGCGCAGTGATAACCCGCGGCACGCATGTCGATGCCATTAAGCAGGTGCTCTCCGCAACCGAGTAAGACAGGACGGATGACGAGATGCAGTTCGTCGATCAGGGCGGCGCGAAGATACTGCCGAATAGTGGATACGCCGCCACCGAGGCGGACGTCGCGGCCAGCCGCGGCAGCGGTCGCCTGTTCCAAAGCGGCATGAATGCCTTCAGTGACAAAACGAAACTCCGTACCACCCGCCATCTTGAGCGGCGCCCGCGAGTGGTGTGTCAGCACGAAGACCGGCACGTGATACGGCGGCTCGTTGCCCCACCAGCCTTTCCAGCTCTGGTCCGGCCACGGCCCCCGAACAGGACCGAACATGTTACGCCCAAGAATCCAGGCACCGATTCCCGCAAAACCGCTCTCCGCAAGTCCGTTGTCTACGCCTGTCTCCCCATCGTCATGGCCGTGCATCGTCCGCCATACGCGGGTCTGGAACAGCCACTCCATTAACTCAGGCCCTCTGACGCCGAGCGGGTTCTCGAGATCCTGGTTTGGCCCGGCACCGTAGCCATCGATGGAAATAGCGAAGCTTTGGACACGGAGTGTCGACACTGCATTCCTCTCTGTCTGCTCGCTGCGCCGGCGCGGCCGCCGTGCCTACTTTGGGAGGCGCTAAACCCTGCTTCGAAGATCTACCTGGCTCCAGTTCGCCCTGGGCGCTTCTACATGCAACGCCATTGCCCGCGAGACAGAGTGCGGGCATTCTACAGTTCCTTTGGCACCGTGGCTGCCGAGACAGGATGACGAGTCAAGTCCAGGATGGCTCCCGGGATGAAGTGCCGCCAACATCTCGCGCGGGGCGGTCGATGAAGCCATTTTCCACCGCTGTCGCTCGCAGCTGGCGCGCCACGTTGAGAAATCTCGGGTGTGCGGCTTTGACGGCCGCGGTCGGCCTATCCGGCTGCGGTGGCGGTGGGGGCGGCGGCGGTTCGGGCAGCAGCACGAACTCGCCGGCAAGCGGTGACACATGGGTTGCCGGTGTGTTCCTGGCGTCATCACACTTCGCGGCTCAGTGCCAGAAACCGCGCGCGGGCACCGATCCGGGTACCGGCGCTGCGTATCCCGACGTGCAGGGCACGACGCTCGACGAAAATAACTGGCTGCGCTCGTGGACCAACGAGCTCTACCTCTGGTACCTGGAGGTGCCGGATCTTGATCCGGCCAACTATGCCACGACAGCCTCGTACTTTGCGGTGCTCAAGACTTCCGCGACCACAGCCACCGGGAAACCCAAGGATAGGTTTCACTTCACTTATCCGACCGCCCAGTATGAGCAGATGTCACAGTCCGGTGTGGACATCGGCTACGGCGTGACGTTTGACGTTGCTGTGGCCGTGCCGCCGCGACAGGTGTACGCAGCCTACGTGTGGCCGGGTTACGCTGCCGCCGCGGCGGGCCTGGTTCGTGGCTTACAGATCCTGAGTATCGACGGCGTGGACATGGTCAATGCCAATGACAGCGCGAGCGTTGACATTCTCAATCAAGGCCTCGCGCCTACGACATCCGGCGAGTCGCATTCGTTTACGCTCCAGCAGCCGGGCTCGAACACGCTTCTAAGCGTGACGCTGCAGGCCGAAGACGTGACTGAGACACCCGTTCCGACGGTCACGACCGTGGCCAGCAGCACCGGGCCGGTGGGTTACATCCTGTTCAACGATCATATCGCCACCTCCGAGCCAGAGCTGATCGATGCGATCAATCAGCTGCGCCTGGCCAGCGTGACCGATCTTGTGCTCGATATCCGCTATAACGGCGGCGGCTATCTCGATATTGCGAGCGAGCTTGCATACATGATCGCGGGCCCCGGGCCAACGGCCAACGAGGCATTCGACCAGCAGGCCTTTAATTCCAAGTACACTAGCACCAACCCCGTGACCGGCAAGCCGCTGACGCCGACGCCATTCCACAGCACGTCGCAGGGATTCTCGTCCTCGCCCGCGGCCGGCACCAGCCTGCCGTATCTGGGCCTGCCCCGGGTGTTCGTGCTCACCGGCCCCGGAACTTGTTCTGCCAGCGAGGCGATCATCAACGGCCTCAACGGCGTCAATGTCCAGGTGATCCAGATCGGCAGCACCACCTGCGGTAAGCCGTACGGCTTCTACCCGCAGGACAATTGCGGCACCACTTACTTCTCGATTGAGTTTCAGGGCGACAACGCACAGGGCTTTGGCAACTACCCGGACGGTTTCTCGCCCCAAAACTCGACGTCCTTGACGAGCGCCGTGCAGCCCGGCTGCTCGGTGGCTGACGACTTCGGCCATGCACTTGGCGATCCGGCCGAGGACCGCCTGGCGGCCGCACTGGGCTATCGGTCCGGGCAGGGCTGTCCGTCGCCGCCAACGGGCGTGGCGCCGATCCTGCCGGCCACGGCTGCGCACGCGCTGGTGCACAGAGAGTTCTGGCGCGAGAACAGAATTCTGCGTAAATGATGCCGTGCATCGCCTCGAGGGCTGCCGGCATCGCCGCGGTGCTTCTGATCTGCGCCTGCCAGGCGCTGTCGGCTCCAGAGCTGCCGCCGGCCCTCCTCACCAACCCCACTGCGCACAGCATCGCCGAATTGCAGCGCGTCGTTCGCGATGCGTTGAATGGGCTGCCGGTCAGGCTTGCCGGCGACGCCCTGACACAGGACAGCACCCTTGTCGTCGAGCGCGTCCAGCCCCGTGATGCGGCCGGACTGCCCCTGAACGGACGCGAACTCGGCAAGCCGGAGCATTTCCGGCTCGTCAAGCACGGCGCGCAATGCATCCTGATTCACGAGCGCACGGGAAAACACTGGCCCCTTCGTAGCGCCACCTGCGCCGCTGAGGTGGCCTCGACCTAGCGGCTAACTGGCAGCTCCTGTCCAGTGTGCAGTTCATGCTGTAGTGTGCGCCTGCCACGGCAGACGGGAAATTCGGGCCAACAATGCGGACCTTCGAATTCGGGCGACGCAGGTTTCTGCTCGCCGTCTTTGTCGTATCCGGGTTCACCGGGCTGATCTACGAGTCGATCTGGTCGCACTACCTGAAACTCTTTCTCGGTCACGCTGCCTTTGCGCAGACGCTGGTGCTCGCCATTTTCATGGGCGGCCTGGCGCTCGGATCATGGACCATCGCCCGCCACTCCTCTCGCATCAGGCAGCTGCTGTGGGCCTACGTGCTGGTCGAGGCGATGATCGGGATACTTGGTATTGTCTTTCACCAGACATTCGTTGCGGCCGTTGATTTCTCGTTTGCCCAGGTCATACCCACGCTTTCCGCGGGATGGCTGATTCATGCGTACAAATGGTCGCTGGCTGCCCTGCTGATCCTTCCACAGTCGGTGCTGCTGGGCATGACCTTTCCGCTGATCAGCGGCGGACTGATCCGCCGCTGGCCAGAGCGACCGGGCGAGACACTTGCCACACTGTATTTCACCAACAGCCTGGGCGCCGCGATCGGCGTTCTCGTCAGCGGCTTTGTGCTGATCGAGGCGGTTGGCCTGCCCGGCACCATACGCAGCGCCGGACTTCTCAATATCGCACTCGCCCTGCTGATCTGGGCGGTCATGCGCGGACCCACTGAGCCCGCAGCCACGCCCCGCACCGGGGCCGCGCCGATCCCCGGGAAAGGCAAGCTGGACCGATGGTTCACGGCTGCGGCATTCCTGACCGGCGCGGCAGCATTCATGTACGAACTGGGCTGGATTCGCATGCTCAGCCTGGTGCTCGGCAGCTCGACACATTCGTTCGAGCTCATGCTCAGCGCGTTCATTTTTGGCCTGGCGTTCGGCGGACTATATGTGCGCCGGCGCATCGGGAAAATCCCGGATCCGGTGGCCTACGTCGCCTACGTCATGATCGCCATGGCAGTCCTGGCTGCGCTGACGCTGCCAGCGTACAACCTGACGTTCGATTTCATGGCGTGGTTCCTGCGCAGCTCCGCGCATACCGCGAGCGGCTATGTCGCGTTCAATGCGATCAGCCAGCTGATCGCCGCCCTGGTCATGCTTCCGGCAACATTCTGCGCGGGCATGACGCTGCCCCTGCTGACGCACGAACTCATGTCTCGCGGCACCGGTGAGCGCGCCATCGGCACGATCTATTCGGCCAACACTCTCGGTGCAATCGCCGGCGTGCTGCTGACGATCCACGTGCTCATGCCGCTGCTGGGGGTCAAGGGCGTCATCCTCGGAGGCGCCGGCATCCACCTGGCTCTGGGCCTGTCGCGGCTGCTGGCCGATCGCCGCTTTCCGTCGCGTATCGCCGCCGCGGCGATGGCGGTTGCTGCTGGAGTCTTCGGCTTTGTCGCATTCGTCGTCAATCTGGATCCTGCGAAGATGGCGTCGGGCGTCTATCGCACCGGATCCGCCGGGCTGCCAGCTGGCGCGACCGTGACGTATCTGCGGGACGGCAAGACCGCTACCATCAGTCTGGTTGAGCTCGATGGCACGGTGACGATCGCCACCAACGGCAAGCCGGACGCGGGCATACAAATGGGACCGGGGCAGGCGACGGTCGATGAGAGCACCATGGTGCTGGCCGCGGCCATACCGCTCAGCATGCACCCGCATCCTGCACGCGTGGCCAACATCGGCTTCGGCTCGGGACTTACGACCCATACGCTCCTCACCGACGGACTGGTCGAGCGACTTGACTCGATCGAGATCGAGCCGCTCATGGTGCAAGCTGCACGCAAGGGCTTTGGTCGGCGCATTGGAAACGTCTTCGATGATCCGCGCAGCCACCTTGTCTACGAGGACGCAAAGACCTTCTTCGCGAGCGCGCGCGAACCCTATGACCTGATCGTCTCGGAACCATCCAATCCGTGGGTAAGTGGAGTCGCGACTCTATTCTCGGATGAGTTCTATGGCCGTATCACCCATTACCTTGCGTCCGACGGCCTGTTCGTGCAGTGGATGCAGGTCTATGAAACCAACATAGGAATTCTGGCGTCGGTCATGAAGGCGCTGGCGCCGCATTTCGGCGCTTATGCGCTCTATAATACCGACGACCTGGATATACTTATCGTCGCGACCCGCGCTCCGGCGCTGCCGAATCCGGACGACCGGCTACTGCATTCGCCGCTGCTGCGCGCCGAGCTCGGGCGTATCGGCATACAATCGGTCGCCGACATCCGGATGCGAAAGATCGGCGATAACCTGACGATTGGCCCGTTGCTGCAATCGCTTTCGGTTCCCGCCAATTCGGATTTCTTTCCGTTCGTGGACCTGAATGCCCCGCGGCTGCGCTACATGCGCGAGAACGCGCTTGAACTTCCATCCCTGACGCTGCTGCCGATTCCGTTCCTGGAGCTTGTCGACGCCTCAGAGCCGCAGGGTCCGACGCTAGAGCCTTCCTCGAACAGCGTACTGTTTCGGGATCGCTTTGTGCAAAGGGCGCTGGATATTCGCCACGCCGTGTCCGTCGGAAGTCTGTTCAACCTGGATCCGCTCAGTGCCTCGTACTTGCTGCGCATCGACATGAGCCGCGACCAGTGCGCTGCGGCGCCGGCTAACTGGAAAAGCGCGCTTCGCAGCATCAGCGACGAGACGGCTGCCTATCTGAGGCCGGACGAGCTTGAGGAACTATGGAAGAGGGTCAGATCCAGCCCCTGCTATCGCGACGTGGCGGGCGAACACAGAAGCTGGGCGGATCTGTTCGCGGCAATATCACAGCGTAACGCAGCGCAGATCGCCCGGCTGGGTGCGGAACTGCTCGCATCGCACGCGGAAATGTCGGACGACGATGTCGCCTACCTCACGACCGTCAGCGCTGCCGCGTACCTGCGCATGGGAGAGCGTGCCCAGGCGCGCAGTTTGCTGCTGGCGCAGTGGCGTCGGTTCAATCACGCTGGGCAATTCGAATTCGCACTGCGTGAGCTGCTGGCGCTGACGGGTTCGACTGGCGCCGAAGCGATGGCGCAGGCGGCGCACTGACGCCGCCGCACTACTTACTGTTTCCGACTCTTTGCCAGGTAGGCCGTCATGTCGTCGAAGCTAAGGGGCTTGCTGATCAGATAGCCCTGCATCTGATCGCATCGCAGCAGATGCAGTATCTTCGCCTGCTCCTCGGTCTCGACGCCTTCGGCGACCACCTCGAGCTTCAGTGCATGGGCGAGCGAGATAATTGTCGATACCAGCGTCAACGCACTCGAATCATCCAGCATGGACGCGACGAATGACCGATCGATCTTGAGTTCTCCCACCGGCAACTTCGCCAGATACGCCAGGGAGGAATAGCCGGTGCCGAAATCGTCGATCGAGATACGAACGCCCAGATCTCTGAGGGTCGCCAGTTTCGCGGTGCTGCCGACGATGTCGTCCATGATCATCGATTCAGTCACTTCGATGTCGATGCCCGCGTCGGTGCCGGAACTCTTCAGGATATTCGACATGGTGCGATTGAAGTCGTCGCGTCGCAACTGTACCGTGGAAACATTGACCGCCACCCGGGGTGCGTTCAAGCCGCGCTCGAGCCAGAGGCTGCGGTCCGCGCACGCCTTGCGCAATACCCACAATCCGACCTGCGCAATCAGCCCGGTCTGCTCCAGCAGGGGAATGAACTTCATCGGTTGCACCAGTCCCGCATCCGGACTTTGCCAGCGCAGCAGTGCCTCGACCCCGGTAATGCGCCTGGTCAGCAGATCCACCTTGGGCTGGTAATGCAGGACAAACTCCTCATGCTCGAGCGCGTGATGCAATTTGGTTTCCAGTGAGCGCCTTTCGGCAATGCCTTCACTGAGCCCGCGGGTGTAGAACAGCTGTTTCTTACCGGTTGCCTTTGCATTCTTGAGGGCCGCCTCGGCATTTCTCAACAGCGCTTCGGCGTCGCCGCCGTCGATGGGAAACATTGCAATCCCGGCGGTGGCTGAAATGCGCGCGTCGCGCCCGTCGACGACAAAAGGCGCATCCCAGCACCGCTTCCACCATTCTTCGACAGTGCGCGCAACGTCGCCTTCGTATCCGATGTCTTCAATAACGGCGGCGAAATGCTCGCCGCTTATGCGACCGATTCTATTGGCGTCTCCAACGCTGCCGATGAATCGCTCGGCGATCTGGCGCATTATCTGGTCGCCGACGTGGCGCCCGAAGGTGTCGTTGATCGACTCGAAACGCTGCGGATCCGCGATGACAAGTGCCAGCTTGCTGTTGCTGCGTTGAGCGGTGCTCACATACTGAGCGAGCCGTTGATGGAAGAATGTGCGATTCGCAAGCCCGGTCAATGCGTCGTAGTAGGCAAAGTAGTTCAGCTTATCGGCTTTCTCTATATGATCCAGTCCGAATGAGATGTCGCCGGCGAGCTCGTTCAACAGGCGCATTTCGTCATCGTCGAAGAAATCAAGCTCATCGGTAACCAGCGTCAGGCTGCCGACCGTCTTGTTCGCTACCACCAGTGGCAGCACGACCATGGCGCGGTAGCCGCGCTGGATCATTGCCGGCAGATCGAGCACCCGGGTTACGACCACCCCAAGATCGTCGCAGATGACGGGCTTGTTAAAGTGCGACACCCGCGTGAATATCGTTTCGCCGTGGGACTCCGGAGCGATCTCCGGCCATACGCGCGGTTGCAGATTGGGACTGTCGCCGGCCCAGGCGACCGCGGTGATCTGCCCGGTATCGTCATACCAGCCGCACCAGGCGCTCCTGAAGCGGCCGCTGTCGACGGCAAGCCGGCATGCTTCCTTGAGTAGCTCGTCGCGTTCGGTCACCCTGACGATCAGGGAATTGACGCCGCTGAGCATGGCGTAGACCCGGTTGAGATGTTCGACCCTGGCTTCCGCCTGCCGGCGCTCGGTGATATCGGTCGCAACTCCCACCGACCGCGCCGCCGTGCCTTCGTCGGCGGGGATCTGGAAGGTGCGAGTGAGGATCCAGCGAACCGACCCGTCTGGCCTGACGATCCGGAATTCGATCCGGTGATTGGCCGATGTACCGCCGCCGTCCCAGTGGGTTTCGGCGCGAATGCGTTCCCTATCGTCGGGATGAATGGAGTCGGTCCAGGCGGTTGAATCTTCATACAGGCTGCTGCAGGGACGTCCCCAGATCAGTTCGTAGGCGGGACTTACATACAGCGTCTGCGAATAATCGGCGGTCTGGATGAAGAACACGTCCTGGATGTTTTCCGCCACCTGCCGGAATCGTTCCTCACTGGCGCGCAGTTCGATCAGAGCGCGCTCGCGATTGGCGATTTCAACCTGCAACCGCGTGGCCTGATCGTGCATATCACGGTACAGCTTGCCGTTTTCATAGGTGCGGCCGACTTGAGCGCCGAGAACGGCCAGCACCTGTTCATCGTCAGCACTGAAGCCGTCCGCACCGACCTTGTCGGCGAGACATAGCCAGCCGTAGGTGCGCGTCAGCGATGACAAGGGGACCGCAAGGAGCGCGCCGGCGGGCGGGTAGCCGGGCGGCAGCCCTGAATCAATGTGTTGGCCTGCCGCGGCCGAGATGCGCCAGGGCCGTTGCTGCGTGATGACCCGCCCGAGTGGCCCGGCATTGACCTGCGGCCGGGCGGCGTGACTGTGGTCGAAGCCCAGGCCACTGGTTGAGAACATCAGCGTGTCCCCACCGCTGGTCTCGCTGACAGCCAGCACGGCGTATTTCGCGCCAAGCAGGTTTCGCGCCGCCTCACACACGCTCTCGAGCAGCTTGAATGGATCACGTTCCGATGCGAGCCGCACGTTCAACTCGGTCAGGGCGGCCAGGCGTGCGTTGGCGGAGCGCAGGTCAGCCGCCTGCTGCGATAGCTTGTTCGTGAGCAGCTTGAGATGCTCGCGATCGAAGACCTCCGAAACGGCACCGTTCGCTCCGGCCGGCGTTCCGGCCAGGGTTTCCCGGACTGCATCGAGGATCTCCGCTGCGACTGACGGCTTTACCACGACACGCGCCACCTGACAGCTTCTCGCCAAGTTGAGGGCCTCGCGTTCGTGGTAATGGGCAGTGTGGAAGATCACTGCGGTATGAGCCACTTTCGAATCCGCGCGCAGCCGGCGCACAAATTCAAAGCCGTCCATCGAGGGCATCAGAATGTCGGATATGACGAGATCCGGCTGCTCGGCCCGGGCCATCATCAGGCCGTCTACGCCATCGACCGCCTCGAGCGTGGTATGTCCCGCATGGCCGAGGATCGCCTGTACCAACTTGCGGTTGGTCGCGTTGTCATCGACGATCAGTATCTTTGCCATTAAGGGTGGTCAGCTCGCGGACCGCGAGCGCTTTGAAAAATTTACGCAATTTCGGACTTGACTGCCTCCGCTGGATCGTTTTCGCGCGAGGCGCGGCGACTGCGAAAACGCTCTGATTGTAGGCGCTGTTGCGTCGCTGCGCACAGTAGGAGCGCCCAGCGGCGGCGCTTGAAGGCACGAGATGAGCCATAGGTCTCACTAAGCTCTCGATTGGTGGCTGGCGATCGAATCGAAAGCTGGCTGCCTGGACGTAGAGCATGCAGCGGTGCGAGATCAGGGCAGGGCGGCGATTGGTCGATCGCGTTGTTTGGCGAAATGCAAGTACGTTTCAGTCTGTCACTGCATCGCGCGGTTTGCTGCCGGCGGCAGTATCTTCATCCAGATGAACGGGCGTGCTGCCTGACCCGGCCTAGCCGGCGTCGCCACCCGGCTGCTGCTTGACTTTGAAGCCCGGGTGCTCTGCCAGAAAGCGCAGCGCCTCGCGCGGCAGTTCATCCAGGCCCTGCTCGCCGTGTTGCAGCTGCAACTGCAGTTTCTCGCGCATTCGGCGAGTCCAGTAACTCTTGATGTGACTGGCGATACCTGCAATCGCCATATCGCGCTGGTGCTGGCCGCGAAAGAAGTTGCCGATATCGTTCGCCATGTGCACCAGGTACTGAGAGCTGCTCATGCTTTCAGCATAGGCGTTAGCACCGCTGCCCGCGCCTTCGTGCAGGCCGCAAGATGGCGTGCGGCTTATCCGACAGGCGGCGCAAGGGCCTTTCATGCAACGGCGATCGCAGGCATCATCGGTGCCGATACGATGCTGCGCTGTGAACCATGAAGAACAAGTCTTCAGGCGGTGTTCCCCTGCAGGTGGACGAGAAGCCGCTGCTGCGGCACTGGTGGGTCAATCACGCGGATAGTGATCGTGCGCAGGTCGATGGCAGCTACCTGTGGCTGGCGAAGAGGCGCGGGAACAGCTCGCGAAACCAATCGCGCCATAACATGACCCGGGTGGCCCCTGGCGACATCGTGTTCTCGTGCGCGGCGGGGACGATCGCCGCCCTTGGCTTCGCTCTGGAGCGCGCCCGCAGCGCGCCGATGCCGGTGCCATCCGGCGACCCGGCGCCGTCAGCGCCGATGGATGAGGGCTGGCTGATTCCGATTCGTTTCCTGGACCTGGCGCTGCCGTTGCGCCCGAAGGACCACGTGGCCGAGATCAGGCCGCTGCTGCCCGCCCGACAGTCACCGCTGCGCTCCAGCGGTGAGGCGAATCAAAACGTCTACCTCGCCGAGATCCCAGCGCCGATGGCCGAGGCACTGCGCCGGCTTCTGAAAGGCCAGGTGCAGGCCTGTGAAACCCGCATCGGCATGGAAATGGATGGCAAGCTGGCCCAGAGGGCGATCGAGGAACACATCTGGCAGCGAGCCGACATCGGGCCCCGGGACCGGCGCGAGCTGATCAGCGCCCGCGTCGGGCAGGGCATTTTCCGCGACCGCCTGGAGCGTATCGAGACCGCGTGTCGCGTGACCGGCATCATGGATCGCCGCTACCTACAGGCAACCCACATCAAGCCCTGGAAGGACGCGGACGATCGCGACAAGCTCGACGGGGCCAACGGCCTGCTGCTGTCGCCGCATATCTGTCATCTGTTCGATCGTGGACACATCTCCTTCGCCGACGACGGCACGCTGCTGGTCTCGCGCCATCTGAATCCCTACGTGCGCAGGGCCTGGGGTCTGGAGCAGCCCGCTGCGGCGCGCCCATTCACGCCCGAGCAGCGCATCTATCTGGACTATCACCGCCAGCAGATCTTCGAGAAAACCGGCGGCGGCCGCCGCTCGGTGAGCGAGATCTGACTCGCCGCAGGCTTGGGGAAAAAGCGGTTTAGTTTGGTGCGCTAGCGTACAGACGAACGATTTCCCGATACTCATCCTGTGCAGCTTGCGTCGCAGTGCACATTGGACTCCGTTCAAAGTGGCACTCCGATCAGGGGCCCTAATAACTAACTCACTGAGCCGTCAGACTTATGCAACACGCGCAATGGATACGCGGCGCCTGGATCCTCCTGCTGCTCCTCGGTCTGGGTCTGGCGGCGCCAGTGGCGAAGGCGGTGCCGAGTTTCGCTCGCCAGACCGGCATGGCCTGCGAGGCCTGCCATACGGTGTTCCCGGAACTCACCCATTTTGGGCGGGTATTCAAGGCCAATGCTTTCACGCTCGACAACCTCAAACAGGTGCGCGACATCGATGCCACCAAGCAGGAACTGTTGTCCCTGGCAACGCTGCCACCGCTGGCGGCGATGGTGCAGGTGTCGCAGACCTGGCTGAACTCGCCGCTTCCGGACGGTACCGGTGGCCCCGGAAAATCGCAGACCAGCACGGTGGGCTTCCCGCAGCAGATCAGTCTTTTCTATGCGGGCAAGGTCGCGCCCCACGTGGGTGCCATGATTCAGCTCACCTACGGCAATGACTCGGGCACGATCGGCATCGACAACACCGATCTGCGCTATGCCAACAGTGTGGTGCTGGAGCACGAGCGCAGCCTGATCTATGGCGTCAGCGTCAACAATAATCCGACCGTTCAGGATCTCTGGAACAGTACCCCGGCCTGGGGCTATCCCTATGCCTCAACCAACGCCGGCGTGTCGCCGCTGGCGGGCACCGAGATCGATGGCGGGCTGGCGCAGGATGTGGCCGGAATCAGTGCCTACGTCATGTGGAATGAAGCCCTCTACGGCGAACTCGGCGTCTACCGGTCGGCAAAGCAGGGCGCGGCCAATCCGATCACCGGGGCGGCCGGACCGCTCGACGGCACCACCTCCAATGTCATCAGCGGCGTGGCGCCGTACGGACGGGTAGCGTATGAATACCAGTGGGGCCGGCACAATCTGGAGGTAGGCGTCTACGGGGCGAACTTCAAGCTGCTGCCCGGCGGCGGCAGTGTCGGCACTCCAGCGGCACTGAGCGGTCCGGTGAACGAATTCAGGGACGTCGCCGAAGATTTTCAGTACCAGTTCGTCGGCGACGAGCACCTGTTCTCTCTGGCCGGCACACGCATTCACGAGTCGATGCGGCTGGCTGCCAGTTTTGCGGCCGGAGCCGTCACCAATCCGAGTGACGACCTGACGACCATTCGCGTGACCGGCACCTATTATTACCACCGCAAACTGGGAGCAGCGATCACACACTTTTCCACCACCGGCAGTGTCGACTCCGGCCTGTATCCGGCTGGACCGGCGCCCGGCGTGATCACCAGCGCGAATGGCAGCCCGGACACCAAGGGCTGGATCGCAGAGCTGAATTACCTGCCGTGGCTCAACACCAAACTGTCCCTGCAGTACACCACGTACACGCAATTCAACGGCGGCGACAACAACTACGATGGCTTCGGCCGCAACGCGTCGGCCAACGGCTCGACCTATCTACTGTTGTGGCTGACGTTCTGACAATGGAAGCGACAACCATGAAGAGACGTCTCGTCAGCCTGAGCGGCACGATGGTACTGGGGCTAGGGCTGGGACTGGCGCATGCCGACGATATCGATGCCGCAGCGCGCATCGCGGCCCAGCGCGTCGCGGTCGGCACCTGCGCGACCTGCCACGGACCGCAGGGCCATAGCCTATCGCCGAAATTTCCGGTGCTCGCGGGCCAGCATGCCAAGTACCTGGTGGCGCAGTTGCAGGCGTTCAAGGCGCAGACCCGCGGCGATCCGGATGCACTCGGATATATGTGGGGTATGGCCGCGCCGCTCAACGAGGAGCTGATGACCTCGCTCGCCGATTACTACAGCCGCCAAACCCCGATTGCAGGCCCGACCGGCGGCGCCGCACTGATTACGCGCGGCAAGGACATCTATCAGAACGGCGATTCGGCCGCCGGCATACCGCCGTGCGGCGGCTGCCATGGCGCTGCGGCTGCCGGTACCGACGACTTTCCCCGGCTCGCGGGCCAGCACGTGCAGTATGTGATGAAGCAATTGCGCTCATTCCAGAACAACATGCGAAACGTGGCGGTGATGCACGGCGTGGCGCGTGGCCTGCAGCTCAACGACATGGAGGCCGTGGCGACCTATCTGCAGGCGCTGGGGCCCTAGTCGAAGGCTTCTCTTTTACAGAGCGCTGCCGGCGGCTTTGGGCGACAATCGCCCGGCCATGAGCCTGTGCATTTCGCTTGAAGATGTGCGTGCGGCGCACGACCGGATCGCCGACCAGCTCCACGCTACCCCGTGCCTGCCTTCGCGTACGCTCTCGAAGCTGACCGGGGCAGAGCTCTACATCAAATTCGAGAATCTGCAGTTCACGGCCTCGTTCAAGGAGCGCGGTGCGCTCAACTGCCTGCTGCAGCTGTCGGCCGCCGAGCGGCAGCGCGGCGTGTGCACCATGTCCGCGGGCAATCACGGGCAGGCCGTTGCCTACCACGCCCACCGGCTCGGCATTCCCGCCATCATCGTGATGCCGCGTCATACGCCGTTCGTCAAGGTGGAGCACACACGCTCGCATGGCGCGGAGGTGCTACTGCAAGGAGACACACTCAGCGAGGCCTTCGAGCATGCGCAGCAGATCATGGCGCAACGCCGGCTCAGGTTCGTGCACCCGTATGACGATCCGGCGGTGATGGCGGGGCAGGGCACGATCGCTCTGGAAATGCTGGCGGCGCTACCGCAGCTGGACCTGCTGGTGGTGCCGATCGGAGGCGGCGGGCTGATATCGGGCATCGCGGTGGCAGCCAGGGCGCTGTCAGCGCGCATCGGGATCATCGGCGTGCAGACCGAGAGCTATCCGTCGATGTCCGCGGCGCTCAAGGGCGAGCAGGCCATATGCCACGGCAATACGATTGCCGAAGGCATTGCCGTCAAGTCCGCCGGTGTACTGACGCGCGAGGTGGTGCGAGCGCTGGTAGAGGATATCGTGCTGGTCGGCGAGAACGATCTGGAACACGGGGTGGCACTGCTGCTCAACGTCGAGAAGAGCGTGGCCGAGGGCGCCGGGGCCGCAAGCCTCGCTGCGGTGCTGGCGCAGCCGGAGCGCTACCGCGGCCGCAAGGTCGGGCTGATCCTGTCGGGCGGCAATATCGATCCGCGCCTGCTGGCCTCGGTGATCATGCGCGAGCTGGTACGCGAACAGCGCATCGTCACGCTGCGCATCCCGATCTTCGACCAGCCTGGGGCGCTCGCCAGGGTGACCCAGGCGGTGGCCGATCAGGGCGGCAATATCCTGGATGTATTTCACCGCCGCCTGTCAACCAATGTGCCGGCCAAGTCGGCGACACTGGAGCTCAGCTTCGAGGCACGGGATGCACAACACGCCCAGGGCATAGTCGCGGCCATTCGTGCGGCCGGGTTCGACCCCACGATCCTGCCGGCCTGAGGGGCTATGCGGCCCGACTGGCCTGGCGCAGGCGCCAGCGGCGCGCCGCGTACAGCAGCAGTGCCAGCGCGAGGATGATGCCGAGTCCAAACAGGTCGGCGCGCGCAGCGGTGGCATACATCAGCCAGGCGTTGGCAGCCAGGGCCGCGAGCGGCACCAACGGCCCGCCCGGTATCCGGAATGGCGCGCCGTCGCTGTGTACATCGCGCGCCCGCAGCGCCATCACCGCGATTGCGCACAGCATGTAGAGCACGAAGGCGTTCAGATTCGAAAAGATCGCCAGCCGTTCGTAGGTGCCGGTCAGCGCCAGCGCCGCGATCAGGCAGCCGTGCACGATGATCGCAACGTGCGGAGTGCGGTAACGCTCGTGCACGGCGCATAACGCCGCCGGCAGGAAGCCGTCGCGCGCGTACGCAAAAATGGAGCGCGGCGTCGACAGGATATTTGCGCTCAGGTAACCGAGCATGGAGATGGTCGCAGCGACGATCATCAGCGTGCGCCCGGGCGCGCCGCTGAATACGCCCGCAGCCTGCGCCAGTGGGGTGACGGTCTCGGCGCCCAGGCGCGTGCCCTCGATGCCGAGCGCGACCCACTGGATCGCCAGATATAGCGCGGTCGCCGCCCCCAGGGCGAGGAACGCCGCGCGTGGCACCGTGCGCCACGGGGCGCGCACCTCACCGCTCGGCGCCAGTGCCGACTCGATGCCGGTAAACGCAAAGATGACCAGTCCGGCGGTAGCCAGCACATTGCTCACCGACGGCAGCTGCTGCCATGCGAGGTTGGAGCGCTGCACGAACGCACAACCAATCACGACAAAGCCGATCAGCGGGGCGATCTTGGCGACGGTGATGAATTCCATCGCGCGGGCGCTGTTGCGCACGCCGCGCACGTTGATCACGGTGAACAGGGCGACCACGGACAGGATCAGGCTCATGTACCAGCCGCTCCAGGCGAGCCCGAGCATCGCAATCACGGTGCGTGCGAACAGTACCGCGACCGCGGCACCGCCAAACAGGCCGACGAAGAACAGCACCGCGCCGGCGATGAAGCCGACGAACGGACCGAGCGCGGTCTCCACGTAGGCGTATACCCCGCCGGTGACCGACACACGACTGCCGGCTTCGGCCAGGCACAGCAGTACCAGTCCCATCACCACCATGCAGATCAGGTAGGCCAGTGGAGCGGCGGCGCCCAGGCGGGCGACGGCCAGAGCCGGCAGCACGAAGATGCCGCTGCCGACCGTATAGTTGAAGATGGTCGTGGCGAGCTGGCGCACGCCGAGCGCGCGCAGCAACCGTGCTTCGTTCAGTTCTCGCCCAGCCGGGGCCTGCATCAGCACAAGCCTAACAGAGTCCATTTCGGTATGCTTCGAGCCCCCCCGAGCGAGCGGTCAATGCAGCATCCGGACGTCACCCTCGAGACCATACGGGCGGCGCGCGAGCGTATCGCGGGCCGCACCCGGCGCACGCCGGTGTTCGAGAATGAGACGCTGAACGAACTGGCGGGCGCGCAGCTGTACTTCAAGTGCGAAAATTTCCAGGCCGGCGGTGCGTTCAAGGCCCGCGGTGCGACCAACGCCGTGTTTGCACTGTCGGCCGGAGAGTTGCGCGCCGGCGTAGTCACGCACTCCTCGGGCAATCACGGCGCGGCGCTGGCGCGCGCCGCACGCCTGCGCGGCGTGCGCGCCCGCATCGTGATGCCGGATAATTCGTCACGTGCCAAGCTCGAGGCGGTGCGCGGCTTTGGCGGCGAAGTACTGCTGTGCGAGCCGACGCTGGCCGCGCGTGAAGCACTGGCCGCACAGCTGGTGGCGGACAGTGGCGCCGCCTTCGTTCACCCTTACGACGATCCGCGGGTGATCGCCGGACAGGGCACGATCGGGCTCGAGCTGCTCGAGGAGGTGCCCGAGCTCGACTGGCTGCTGCTGCCGGTGGGCGGCGGCGGCCTGGCGAGCGGCGTGGCGGTGGCCGCCAAGGCCATGCGCCCCACGATACGCGTGGTCGCGGTGGAGCCGATCGGTGCCGATGACGCGCAGCGCTCATTTTCTTCCGGTGTGCTGTCGCCGGCGCGGCAACCGGCCACGATCGCCGACGGGCTGCGCGGCGCCCTGAGTGCACGCACCTTCGACCTGATCCGCCGTCATGTCGATGCCATCGTCACGGTGAGCGATGAGGCAATCGTGCAGGCGATGCGCACCCTGTGGCAGCATCTCAAGATCATCGTCGAGACTTCTGCGGCGGTGCCCTACGCCGCGGTGCAATCGCATCAGCTCGAAGTCAGCGGTGCGCGTGTCGGCATCATCCTGACCGGCGGCAACGTCGACCTGGACGAGCTGCCCTGGTAGCGGCGCGCCTGGTGCGGGCGCGCCGCCTTCGAAGATCCTCTCGGCTCCCCTCAGGCGACGCGCGGCGTGATCTGCTCGTCGGCGCCGGCGTGGGTGCGCACGCAGTTGCGGCCCGCATCCTTGGCCGCGTAGAGCGCGGCGTCCGCCCGGCGCAGGATGACGCTCATGGTGTCGCGGGTCGGAGCCGATGTCGCCACGCCGATGCTGACGCTGATGCGCCGATCACCCAGCCAGCGTGACAGGTCGATGCGCATGACGCGTTCGCGCAGCCGCTCGGCAATCGTGATCGCCTGGTCGAGGTCGGTCGTGGGCAACACCACCGCGAATTCCTCGCCGCCGAGGCGGCCGAACAACGCCGGCTCGGCCACCGCCTCACGCAGATTGGCCGTCATGGAGCGCAGCGTCTCGTCGCCGATCAGATGGCCGTGGCGATCGTTGATGGACTTGAAATGATCGATGTCCATGATGAGGATCGATGTCGGGGTGGCACTGCGGCGCAGCAGCTGCGCCAGCAGTGCCAGCACGGCACGGCGATTGGGCACGCCGGTGAGTTCATCGGTCATCGCCAGTGCGCGCAGTCGCAGCGTGCTGCGCCGCTGGTACACGGCCAGCCATACCAGCATCGCCACCAGCAGTACCGTGAGCACGACCACCGCGGTGCGCAGCTTGCCCGCCCGCAGCTGCTGCGAGAGCGCCTTCTCGTTGGCTTCGTTCTCGCGCGTCAGCAGCTCGTTTTCCTGCTCCTTCGCCGCGGTGTCGAACTCTACCTTCAGGGTCGCAAAGCGCTGATCGAGCTGATCGCCCAGCAGCCGTGTGGCAGTGGTCTGGGCGAGGGTGCGGTAATCGAACGCGCTGCGCCAGTCGCCCAGGTCCGCGTCCACCGCCGCTAGCGCGTCGTAGGTCGGCGCCAGTTCCCCGAGCGAGTCGGCCTGGCGGAACACCACCAGTGCCTGCTCGAGCATCGCGGCGCTCTCCTTCAGCCGTTTCAGCTGATGCAGCGCGATGCCGCGAGCCAGCTCGATCTGCGCCAGCAAGCGCGTATCCGGCGTGCGCTGCTGCGCCTCGGCGGCGCGGTCGAGCAGCGTCATCGCGGCATTGGGGTTGCCCTGCGAATTGGCGACCGTGGCCAACCCGCGCAGCGCGTAGGCCTGCCCGCGCAGGTAGTCGAGCTGCCTGCTCAGCTCGAGCGAGGCGGCGAAGTCGTCGTGTGCCGCGTCCCACTCCTGCAGGTTCTCATGCGCGCGGCCGAGGTTGTGCAGCGTGACCGCCTCTTCGCGCTTCAGTCCGGCTTTGTGCTGAGCTTCCAGCGCGCGCTCGTACAGGTGCGCGGCCTCGGCGTAGTCGCCCATGCGGTTGTAGATGATCGCGATGCTGCCGAGCGCAGCCAGCGCGTGCTGCGGCATCTGCTGTTGCTCGAACAGCGCCTGTGCGCGCCGGAGCTCGCTCAGGCCGACGGCGTACTCGCCGCGCAGACCGCGCAGGTAACCACTCGAGAACAGCACTTCGGCCAGCATCTGATCGTCATGGGTCTGGGTGGCGATGGCAGCCGCCTGCGCATACAGATCACTGGCCTGGTTGTTTTCCCCGATCGTCTGCAGCGTTTCTGCCTGGCAGTTGAGCACCCCGGCACCCAGTCCCTGGCGTGTCGCCTGTGGCAGCAGCGCACTCGCCGCGCCGATCTGCTCTTCGGCGGCAGCCCGGTCGCGCTCCGAGTAGTAGTCGCACAGCACCAGCCGCGCACGGATTTCCAGGTCCGGATTCGGGTCACGGCGCAGCAGCTCGAGCGCCGATTCGGCCTGGCGTCGGCTGACTTCGGGGTCGACCCGGGCGGAATTCGCGGCCTGCTCGATCAGTCCCTGCGCCGAGGCTTTTTCGGACGCCCGGGCCGACGGCAGCACAACGCCCAGCAGCAGGGCTGCAGCGAGCATCGGGTATCGGTGAGTAACGGCAAAGCGGATCGGCAAGGGGACTATTCCGTGGTCCTAAAGGCAGGCGGGAGCGGCGTCCATTCTAAGATTTTGGCGCTGCGGCTACCTCGGTAAATCCGCTGTGTCAAACGCAGCACGGGTGTGACATAACCTGTGCCGTAGCCCTAAAGCGCTGGCCGCCGGTGCCATTCGGCGACCGGTGCCCTGGGCTCAAGGGCAGGGGAAGCCTTATCTGTCCGGCACTTAAGCCCGTCAATAGATGGCGGTGCTGGCGGCTTCGCCCTCGCGCACGCTGGCCCGGAACATGATCGGCGTATTGTGGCCGATCGCGATCTCGCCGTGATGATCCACGGCGATGAGGCCGCCGGCGGCGCCCAGGTCCGGCAGCCGCCGCATGATCGCCTCGCTGACCGCGGCGTCCAGGCGGTAGCCGCCATAGCGCATCCGCGCCACGATGTCGAATGCCTGTACCGTGCGCAGGAACCATTCGCCATGACCGGTGGTGGACACGGCGCAGCTGCGATTGTCGGCATAGGTGCCGGCCCCGATCACCGGCGAATCACCGATGCGACCGGATCGCTTGCCGGCGGTGCCGCCGGTGGAGGTGGCGGCCGCCAGCCGCCCGCCGTGGTCGCGCGCCACCGCACCCACGGTGCCCAGCGGCGGCTGATCGAGCGCGAGCGCCTGCGTACCCGACGCCGCGCCAGTGCGCGTCAGCTGATCCTCGAGTGCCTGCCACTGCTCGCGGCGATCGGGTGTAATCAGATCGCCATTGTCCACCAGCGCGAATCCGGCCTCGACCGCGAAACGCTCCGCGCCGTCGCCGACCAGGAACACATGCGCGGCGTCTTCCAGGATCCGCCGCGCAAGCTGCACCGGGTTTCGCAGGTGCCGCAGCTGGGCGACCGCGCCGGCGCGCAGGTCGCAGCCATCCATGATCGCCGCATCCAGCTCGACGCTGCCATCGGCGGTCAGCACTGCGCCGCGCCCGGCGTTGAACAACGGATCATCCTCCAGCACCGTGACCGCCGCTTCCACCGCGTCGAGCGCGCAGCCACCGCGCTCGAGCAGGCGCTGCCCGGCGCTAAGTGCCTGCATCAGGCCGTGCCGATAGGCGTGTTCGCGTGCGGCCGTGAACGGCACGCGCGGCAGCGCGCCAGCACCGCCATGGATGGCCAGGGCGTACATTAGTGCCTAGCGTACGCGAACTGCGCTAGCCTGTGCGGCCTATGAAAATCGACGCCAACTACGCCGCCCCCGGCTGGCAGTTCGCCAGCGATAACACCGCCGGTATCTGCCCTGAAGCCTGGGCCGCACTGCAGGCCGCCAATGCCGGTTATGCGCCCAGCTACGGCGAAGACGCCTGGACCGAGCGCGCCTGTGCGCTGATTCGCGCGCTGTTCGAGCACGCTAGCGCCGAGGTGTACTTCGTATTCAACGGCACCGCGGCCAATGCCCTGTCGCTGGCGGCACTGACGCGCAGTTACCAGGCGATCATCTGCCACGAGGCCTCCCACCTGCAGACCGACGAGTGCGGTGCGCCGGAGTTCTTCAGCGGCGGGGCAAAATTATTGCTGCTGCCGGGCGCCGGCGCAAAGCTGTCGGCAGGTACGGTGCTGCAGGCGATCACGCAGCGCGATGACCTGCACTTCAGCAGGCCGCGCGCGCTGTCGCTGAGCCAGTCCACCGAATGGGGCACGCTGTATCGCCCCGAGGAGATCGGCGCACTGAGCGCGCTCGCGCATGCACACGACGTGGCGGTGCATATCGATGGCGCTCGCTTTGCCAATGCGCTCGCGGCCTTGCCCGGGGTGACGGCAGCGGATCTGAGCTGGCGCGCGGGGGTCGACGTGCTGTCGCTGGGTGGCACCAAGAATGGGCTCAATAGCACCGAGGCGGTGGTGTTCTTCAATCCGGCGCTGGCCGGGCAATTCGATTGCCGCGGCAAGCAGGCCGGGCAGCTGGCGTCGAAGATGCGCTTTCAAAGCAGCCAGTGGCAGGCTGTGCTCGAATCCGGGGCGTGGATGCGCCACGCGCTGCACGCCAATGCGATGGCGCGCCGCCTCGGCAGCGCAATCAGTGCCGTGCCGGGCCTGCGGCTGGCGCGCCCGGTCGAGGTCAACGCGGTGTTTGTCGAGATGAGTGCCGCGGCCGCCGAGTCCATGTTCGCGATGGGCTGGCACTTCTATACGCTTGCAGACGCCGGCTATCGATTGATGTGCTCGTGGGCAACGAGCGAGGCCGACATCGAGGCACTGGTGCGCGACCTGCAGCGCGTCGCGAAATAACGCCACTCCGGGCGTTACAGGCGCAGCGACGGATCGATCTCGGCCTTCCAGGCGAGCAGTCCGCCTTCGAGCTGCCAGGCCTCGCTCACCCCCATGCGGCTGGCAAGCGCGCACGCCTGCTGGCTGCGCACGCCGCTGCGGCACATGAAAATGACGGTTCCGGCGTGCGGCAGTTGCCGACCGTGGTGCTCGACGGTGCTCAGCGGGATGTTGATCGCGCGCGGCAGATGCGAGGCGGCGAACTCCGCCGGCTCGCGCACATCAATCAGGCTGATCGGCAAACCGGTCGCCTGGATGCGCTGTGCCAGCTGGGCCGCGGAAATGGAACGTACCTGGCGCAGCTCCTCGACGCTGCAGAAGCCCGGCGGATCCTGCGGCGCGCTGATGGTCGGATGATCGCCGCAGACGGCGCAATCGGGGCGGCGCTTGGCGCGCAACTCCTGGAAGCGCATCTCGAGCGCATCGTAAGTCAGCAGCCGTCCGAGCAGCGGCTCGCCGATGCCGACTACCAGCTTGATCGCTTCGGTCGCCTGGATGGCGCCCATCACGCCGGGCAGTACGCCGAGCACGCCGGCCTCGGCACAATTGGCGGCCGCGCCCTCGGCGCCTTCCGGAAACAGGCAGCGATAGCACGGTCCGCGGCCCGGCACATAGGTCATGGCCTGGCCCTCGAAGCGGTGGATCGCGGCCGAGACCAGCGACTTGCCGTAAATGACGCAGGCGTCATTGACCAGATAGCGCGTCGCGACGCGATCGCTGCCATCGACGATGATGTCGTAGTGATCGAATATGGCCTGCACGTTGGCCGCGCACAGCTCGGTCTGATGCACCTGCACCTGCAGCTCCGGATTGAGCGCGCTGAGACGCATCTGCGCGACCTCGGCCTTGGGCAGGCCGACGCTGGCCGTGTCGTACAGCACCTGGCGCTGCAGGTTCGATTCCTCGACCTGGTCGAAGTCGAGCACGCCGAGATTGCCGATACCGCCGGCAGCCAGATACAACGCCGCCGGTGAGCCCAACCCGCCGGTGCCGATCACCAGCACCCGGGCGGCCTGCAGCTTTTCCTGGCCGGCGACCCCGATCTCGGGCAGTGTCAGATGCCGGCTGTAGCGGCGAAGTTCAGTGGCAGAGAGCGGCATGGCGGACATGCTACGCCTCAATCCTGTGCCCTGCAGTGCATGGGCGACACGGATGACAGACCGGCGCGGCATTGTAAATTTAGCGCACAATTGACCCGCTTATGTCTGCCGCTGTCCCTGCTAGCGAGCGTCTGGCTCGCCGATCGGTGCTGTTTGGCTTGCTGCTGCTGGCGCTGCTGGGCTGCAATCGCGGCCTGTGGACGCCGGATGAACCGCGCGAGGCCGAAATCAGCCGCGAGATGGCGCTCTCGCCGGGCGTCATTCCGACGCTGAACGGCCAGCGCTTCATCGAAAAACCGCCGCTGTACTACTGGGTGGTCGCCGCGGCGTTCCGGCTGACCGGCGGCGCATCCGTGCTGGCGGCCCGCGGCGTCAGCGTGCTCGCCGGGCTCTCGACGCTGCTGCTGCTGCTGCACTGGGGTGCTACTGCGCAGGGGCGCAGCGCCGGGTTGATATCGGCATGCATGCTCGCGACCAGTCTGCAGTTCATGGTATCCACGCACTGGGTGCTGATCGATCCGCTGCTGATGCTGGCGACTACCGTGGCGGCGTGGGCAGCCTGGGAACTGCTCGCCCGCCCGCACGACGGCGCACGGCAGCGACGGCCGGCGTACCTGCAGTTGCTGCTGTACCTGGCGCTGGTGCTGGCATTGTGGATCAAGGGCCTGGTCGGGCCGGCGCTGATCGGCGCGGGACTTCTGGCCTATGTGCTGATCGATCGCCCATCGGCGTGGCGGCGGCTGCGACCTTTGCCTGGCGTTGGCGTGCTGGCCGCGGCGGTGGCGCTGCTGGCGCTCGCGATTTTCACTCAGGGCGGCGCGGCGGCCGTCTGGGAATGGGCCTACGTGAATCACGTGCAGCGCCTCATCAATCCACTCGGCAGCAGCGGTCACCGCCAGCCGCTGCTCTACTACACCTGGACACTGCCGTACGCGACGCTGCCGTGGTTACTGCCATGGATCGAGGCGCTGCGGCCGGCCAACTGGCGCCGCGCGGCGCCCTCGCGGGTGACGCGGCGGCCGGAGGCGGCGCGCTTCGGCGCACTGATGGGCGCCGGCATGCTGCTGCTGCTGTCGATATCGGCCACCAAGCGGGAAACCTACCTGCTGCCGGTGTTGCCGCTGCTGTTCCTGTGGCTCGGGATTCGAAGCGCGCAGTGGTGGCAGCGCAGGCAGCTTGCCGCGGGCAGCCCGCCGGGCCTGGGCTGGTGGCTGCAGGTGGCGCTGCTGTGCGTGTATTGCCTGCTGCCGCCACTCGCGGCCTGGGTATTTCTCGGCCGCGCCAGCGCGCCGGTCATCATCGCGCTGCTGCTCGCCCTGGTGCCGGTCACCGCGCTGCTGCACGCCAGCGCCAGCGGTGAAACCCGGCACGCCGGAGTCTGGATGCTGATCGCGGCGTTTGTCGCCAATGGCATCGTGCTGGCGCTGGCTGCCCCGCTGCTCAACGACACCAAGGATATGGGACCGTTCGTGCAGGCGATCGGCCGGCGCCTGCCGCCCGGGCAGCCGGTATACACCCTCAATATGGACGAGACGCTGGCGGCGGAAATCCCGTTCTATACCGGCCGCCAGGCGCTGGCGGCCGACCGGTACTCGCTGCCGCAATGGCTGCTGGTACAGGATAATCAGCAGGACAACCTGCCCGCGCTGGCAGCGGATTACCGGCTCGTGGCGCAGCGCTCGTTCGGGCCGCGGCGCAGCCTGATGCTGTGGCAGGCCCGTGACCGCGCTTCACCACCGTGAGACGATTCTAGGTAACCAATGCCTCCTCGCGAGTTCAGCCGCTCCGTTCTAGCCGTGTTCTGGCTGGGCCTGGCGCTGTTGTGGTTCCTGCCGCTCGACAGCCCGCACCTGTTCGACCCGGATGAAGGCCGCTATGCGGAAATTCCGCGCGAAATGGTCAGCAGCGGTGATTGGGTCACCCCGCGCCTGGATGCCATCAAGTACTTCGAGAAGCCGCCGCTGGGATATTGGGCCACCGCGGCTGCATTCGAGATGTTCGGGCAGCATGCCTGGACGGTACGCCTGTGGCCGGCGCTGAGCGGCATGTTCGGACTGATGCTGACCTTCGCGCTCGGGCGGCGTCTGTACGATCAGCGCGCCGCGCTGCTCGCCGTGGTGGTTCAGGCAAGCGCGCTGCTGTACGTCGCGCTGGCGCGCATCGCTACGCTCGACATGGGCCTGAGTTTCGGCCTGCAGATCGCGATGACCGCGCTGGCATTGCTGGTGCAGGCAGCGCGGCCGGGCGAGCGCCAGTCGCGCGGCCTGCCGTTGCTGCTGGGCGTGGGCGTCGCGCTCGCGCTGCTGTCCAAGGGCCTAGTCGGCATCCTGATACCCGCTGCGGTCGCCGTGCTGTTCATGCTGATCCATCGCGACTGGCGACTGCCGCTGCGCGCGCAGCCGTGGTGGACAGTCGCGGCGCTGCTGCTGCTGGCGGCCCCGTGGTTCGTGCTGGTGTCGACGCGCAATCCGGAATTTGCGCATTTCTTTTTCATCTTCCAGCATTTCCAGCGCTACCTGAGCAGCGCGCAATTCGATCGCTACCAGCCGCTGTGGTTTTTCCTGCCGGTGCTGGCCGTGGGGCTGCTGCCGTGGACGACGCTGCTGCCGCAGGCGCTGCGTACCGGCTGGCGCGCGGCGCGCGCCGGTGAGCGCGCCACCTCGCTGCTGTTGATCTGGGCCGGATTCGTACTGGTGTTCTTCAGCCTGTCGCAGTCGAAGCTCACGCCCTACATCGTGCCGATGTTGCCAGCGCTGAGCCTTCTGACCGGACGCGCGATCGCCGCGCTGCCGCCGCGCCGATTCGCGCTGCACCTCGCCGCCGTGGCCGCGATCGCCGCCGTCGTAGCCGCCGTGGTGCTGGCCTCGTGGGACGTGCCGGCACTCGCCGCGCTGGATGCGCGAGCCTCGAGCGCGAGCGTGCGCGGGTTCGCGATCGCCTTTCTACTGCTGGCGCTCGGCGCCGGGATCGGCGCCGGCCTGGCCCGCCGCGGCGCGCTGCTCGGTGCGGCGCTGGCGCTCGGCGTCGGCGCTCTGCTGCTGGCGCACTCGGCGCTGATCGCGGCCGACTACCTGCCGCGGATGCGCGCCGTTGTCGATCTCACACAGCAGCTGCGGCCATGGCTGGGCGCGTCCACCCGGGTGTACTGCGTGAATGGCTATCTGCAGCCGCTACCTTTCTATCTGCAGCGCACCTGCACACTGGTCGGTTATCGCGGCGAGCTCGATTTCGGCCTGAAGCAGCAACCATGGCTTGCGATCCCCGATGTGCGGCAATTCGCGCCCGACTGGCAACAGCAAAGCGATGCGCTGGCCATCATGCGACCCGAGGATTATCACGAGCTTGAGACATTGGGCGCGCCGATGCGCGTGATATACACTGCGCCGTCTTTTGTCGCGGTGATCAGACCATGAAAAGCGCGGATCTGGCGCTGGTTTTGACCGGGGTGATGCTCAACGCCGCAGCGCAACTGCTGTTGAAGGCGGGCTCGCGCGCCATAACGGACCTCAGCTTCAGCCTCGCCAACACCTGGACGCTGGCCGCGCGCATGGCACTGAATCCGCCGATCCTCGGCGGCCTGGCCCTGTATGTGGTCAGCGTGGTGTTCTGGATCCTGGCGCTGTCGCGCGTCGATGTCAGCATCGCCTACCCGATGCTGTCGATCGGCTATATCGTGAGTGCGCTGGCCGGCTGGCTGCTGTTTTCCGAAGCGCTCGGCCCGGCACGCGTGGCCGGTATCGCCATCATCATCGTCGGCGTGTGGCTGGTTGCGCGCAGCTGATATCGAGTCGATATCCTACGGTGCCATCGTGAGCAAAGAATTCCTGCCCTTTACGCGGCCATCGATCGACGAGGAGACCATCGCCGGCGTCGCCGAGGTACTGCGCTCGGGATGGATCAGCAGCGGCCCGCAGGTGCGCGACTTCGAGGCACGGCTGTCGGCCTATTTCGGTGGCCGTCCGGTGCGCACGCTGAGCTCGGCTACCGGTGCGCTGGAGATCGGATTGGCGCTGGCAGGGGTCGGCGCCGGCGATGAGGTCATCACTACACCGCTGTCCTGGGTTGCCACCGCGAACGTCATCGTGCGCGCCGGCGCGCGCCCGGTATTCGTCGACGTCGATGCCCAGACCCGCAACATCGATGTGGCGCTGGTCGAGGCTGCCGTCACGCCGCGCACGCGCGCCTTGCTGCCGGTGGACCTGGCCGGACTGCCGGTCGATCGCGGCCGCCTGAATGCGATCGCGCGCGCCCACCGGCTACGTGTGGTCGAAGACGCGGCACAGTCGATGGGGGCGAGCTGGCAGGGCGAGCGCATCGGCGCCATCGGCGACCTGGTTTCGATCAGCTTTCACGCCAATAAAAACCTCACTACCGCCGAAGGCGGCTGCCTGGTTGTGAACGACGCCGATGAAGCGCGGCAGTGCGAGCTGTGGCGGCTGCAGGGCGTGGAGCGCTTTGCCGATGGCAACCTCGACGTGACCCTGGCCGGCGGCAAGCACAACATGACCGACATCGCGGCTCGCATTGGCATCGGCCAGCTGGCGCGGCTTGAGGAATTCAACGCGCGCCGCCACGCTCTGGCGCGACATTATTTCGAGTGCTTCGATCGCTCGCTCGGCTGCGAGCTGCCGGTCGAGGATTTCACCAACAGCAACTGGCACATGTTTCAGATCGTGCTGCCCTCGCAGGTCGAGCGCGGCGCGTTCATCGCCCAGATGCAGGCCGCCGGCATCGGCGTCGGCGTGCACTATCCGGCGATTCACCTGCTGACGCTGTATCGGCAGATGGGTTTCAGGCCCGGCGAATTCCCGATCGCCGAGCACATCGGCCGCGGCATCGCCACGCTGCCGCTGTTTCCGGCGATGGAAACCGAGGACGTGGAACGGGTATGCGAGCAGGCGGCGCGCACGCTGAAGGCGTTGTCGGGGCGGCCGCGGGCCGCAAGCCGGTCCGCTCGCTAGCAGCGCACCATATGCCGACGGTCGCACCCGAGTTGAGCGTAGTCATTCCGGTCTTCAACGAGCAGGAAGTGCTGCCGGCGTTGTTCGCGCGCCTGTATCCGGCCCTGGACGCCTTGAGCCGGCCGTACGAGGTCGTGTTCGTCAATGATGGCAGCCGCGACCGCTCGGCGGCGTTGCTGAAGACGCAATTCGAGCTGCGGCCGGAAGTCACGTGCGTGGTGCTGTTCTCGAGCAATTTTGGCCAGCACCGCGCAATCCTCGCCGGTTTCGCGCACAGCCGCGGGCGCTACGTGATCACGCTCGATGCCGACCTGCAGAACCCGCCGGAGGAAATCGGCCGCCTGCTGATCGAACTCGACGCCGGTCACGACTACGTCGGTACCATCCGCATCGAGCGCCAGGATCTGGCCTGGCGCCGCTACGCCTCGCGGCTGGTCAATAAGATCCGCGAGCGCACGACGCAGGTCAAGATCACCGACCAGGGCAGCATGTTCCGCGGCTACGGCCGGGTGGTGGTGGATGCCGTCAATCAATGCTCGGAATACAACACCTTCGTTCCGGCGCTGGCCTATACCTTCTCGATGAATCCGACCGAGATCCGCGTGGCGCACGAGGAACGCGGTGCCGGAAAATCAAAATATTCGCTGTTCAGCCTGATGCGGCTGAACTTCGACCTGATGACCGGATTTTCGACCGCGCCGATGCGGCTGTTCTCCGGCATCGGCATCGTGATCGCGCTGCTGTCGGTGGTGTTCGTGCTGTACCTGGTGGTGCGCCGTCTGGTGGTCGGCCCCGAGGCGGAAGGCGTGTTCACGCTGTTCGCGATCGCATTTTTCCTGCTCGGTGTCGCACTGTTCGGCGTCGGCCTGCTCGGTGAGTACGTCGGTCGCATCTACGACGAGGTGCGGCACCGGCCGCGTTATATCGTCGGCACCGTGCTGGAGCGGCGCGAGGATCAGAAGTGAGCCCCGGGACACAGCCGTGAGCCCGCCGCGGGCGGTAGTGTTCGCCTATCACGACGTCGGAGTGCGCTGCCTGCGCACCCTGCTGGCGCGCGGTGTCGATGTGCCGCTGGTGTTCACGCATGTGGACGCGCCGGGCGAGAACATCTGGTTCGACAGCGTCGCGCGCCACGCGCGCTGGCATGGCATCGAGGTGCTCACGCCGCAGACTCCCAATCACCCCGAGATGGTCGAACGCGTGCGCGCACTGCGCCCCGAATTCCTGTTCTCGTTCTATTATCGTTCGCTGCTCGGTGCCGAGCTGCTGTCGTTGCCTACACGTGGCGCCTACAACATGCACGGCTCGTTGCTGCCGAAATATCGCGGCCGGGTACCGGTGAACTGGGCGGTGCTCAATGGCGAGCATGAAACCGGCGCCACGCTGCACGCGATGGTGGCCAGGCCGGACGCCGGCGATCTCATCGACAGCGAGGCGGTGCCGATCCTGCCGGATGACACAGCGCTGGAAGTGTTTCGCAAGGTCGCGGTCGCAGCCGAAATCACCCTGCATCGCTGCCTGCCGGCTCTGATCGCCGGCACCGCAGCTCACGCGCCGCAGGACCTTAGCGCCGGAAGTTATTACGGCCGCCGCCGCGCGCGCGATGGCGCCATCGACTGGCGCCGCGGCGCGCTCGCCGTGCATAACCTGATCCGCGCCGTCGCGCCGCCTTACCCGGCGGCGTTCAGCGAGGCCGAGGGCCTGCCGCTGCGTATTCTGCGCTCGCTGCCGGCGACGGGTGCGGGGCGTGCCGAAGCGCCGCTGCTGCACTGGCGCGACGGCAACGTCTACGCGCTATGTCACGATGGCGCCTTGAAACTGCTGGAATTCGAGCTCGGCGATGACATCGGCAGCGCCGAAGGCTTCCATCGCCGTTATGGCGAGCGATCGCTGTCGCTCAAGCCGGTCATGGAGGGAGGCGGGTGAAAAATGTATTGATCCTCGGCGTCAACGGCTTCATTGGCCACCACCTGTCGACCCGTATCCTCGATACCACCGACTGGCGTGTCTATGGCATGGACATGTACAGCGAGCGCATCGCGCCGCTGCTCGAGAATCCGCGGCTGCACTTTTTCGAGGGCGACATCACCATCAACCGCGAGTGGATCGAGTACCACGTCAAGAAATGCGACGTGGTGCTGCCGCTGGTGGCGATCGCAACGCCTGCGACCTACGTGCGCGAGCCGCTGCGGGTGTTCGAGCTCGACTTCGAGGCCAACCTGTGGGTGGTGCGGCTGTGCGTGAAGCATCGCAAGCGGGTGCTGTTTCCGTCCACTTCCGAGGTGTACGGCATGTGCCACGACAGCGAGTTCGATCCGCATGCATCGGAACTGATCTACGGGCCGATCGACAAGCCGCGCTGGATCTACGCCTGCTCCAAGCAGCTGCTCGACCGTGTCATACATGCCTACGGCATGCGCGATGAGCTCGACTACACCCTGTTCCGCCCGTTCAACTGGATCGGTCCGGGCCTGGACAACATGCACGCCGCCAAGGAAGGCAGCTCGCGCGTCATCACCCAGTTCCTGGGCCATATCATGCGCGGCGAGAACGTGCGCCTGGTGGATGGCGGCAACCAGCGCCGCTGCTTCACCGGCATCAGCGACGGCATCGACGCGCTGATGAAGATAATCGAGAATGCCGGCGGCTGTGCCAGCCGCAAGATCTTCAATGTCGGCAATCCAGCCAACAGCCTGTCGGTACGCGAGCTGGCGCAGGAGATGCTGCGCGTGGCGGCGACCTATGCCGAGTACCGGGCCAATGCCGCCAAAGTGCGGCTGCTGGATACCACCGCGGCCGAGTACTACGGCAAGGGCTATCAGGACGTCGAGAATCGCGTGCCCAAGATCGACAATACGCGGACGGATCTGGACTGGACCCCGCGTGTCACGATGCAGCAGGCGCTGCGGCACATCTTCGACGCCTATCGCGATCAGATATCGCAAGCTGGAAGACTCCTTGAGTAACCAGCGCATGGAGGGTTCATGCCATGAGGGAATTTTTCGTAATGAAAAATTCCCTCATGGCATGAACCCTCCCGGTGATAGTAATTCGAGGTGGGTGTTTTGCAGCTTGCGCTGAAAATTGATGTCGATACGCTGCGCGGCACCCGCGAGGGCGTCCCGGCGCTGGTCGATGTCCTCAAACGCGCGCAGGCGGACGCCACCTTCCTGTTCAGCCTCGGCCCCTCTCACACCTGTCGCGCGCTGCGCCGCGTGTTCCGGCGCGGGGTGTTCGACTTTGCACACAAGGTGTCGCGCACCTCGGTGCTCGAGCACTACGGGCTGCGCACGCTGCTGTACGGTACGCTGCTGCCGGGCCCCGATATCGGCCGGCGCGCCGGGGATATCATGAGGAACGTGCGCGACGCCGGCCACGAGGTCGGGGTGCACTGCTTCGATCACACCACCTGGCAGGACTTCGTCAGCCGGCGCGGCGAGGCCTGGACCCGCGATCAGATGCTGCGCGCGGTGCACCGGTTTCGCGAAGTGTTCGGCGTCAAGCCGCAGGCGCATGGCGCTGCCGGCTGGCAGATGAACCAGTACGCACTCGAGCTCGAACAGGAGCTGGGCTTTGTCTACGCCTCGGACACGCGCGGCGAGGGGCCGTTCGTGCCGCTGTTGTCGGCGCAGTCGGCCGAGCGCTCGCAGCCGCCGCTACGCAGTACCTGCCCGCAGCTGCCGACCACGCTGCCCACGCTCGATGAGCTGATCGGCGTGGACGGCGTTACCGCCCAGAACGTGCACCAGGTATTGCTCGCCCGTACCCGCAGCATGCGCCCGGGTCATGTATTCACCTTGCATGCGGAGCTCGAGGGCATGAAGCTGCTGCCGGTATTCCGGCGGCTGATTGAGGGCTGGCACGCACAGGGTTACCAGCTGGTGTCGATGCGCACGGTGTTTGCGCAGCTGGCCGTGGCGAGCTTGCCGGGCGCTCGGGTGCAGTCGGGTTCGGTGCCGGGCCGCAGCGGAGCGCTGGCGGTGCAAGGTCCGGCCGACATCTAGTACCATTCTCGCAACCACAGCGCGCAGTTCAGGCAGGGGGATGACATGACTACGGCGTCGCAGGCCGGCAGCGGCAAGGTGTATCCGGATGCGGCGGCAGCCCTTGCCGGTATCGCGCGTGACGGCATGTCGATCCTGTCGGGCGGCTTCGGCCTGTGCGGCATCCCGGAGCACCTGATCGCGGCCCTGCGCGACCTGGGCGTGAAGGGGCTGACCGTGATCTCCAACAACGCCGGCATCGATGATGTCGGGCTGGGCCAGCTGCTCAAGACACGGCAGATCCGCCGGATGATTTCCTCCTATGTCGGGGAGAACAAGGAGTTCGAGCGCCAGTATCTGCAGGGCGAGCTCGAGATCGAATTCAATCCGCAGGGCACGCTGGCGGAACGCATCCGCGCCGGCGGCGCGGGCATCTACGGGTTCTATACGCGTACCGGCGCCGGCACGCAGGTGGCTTCCGGCAAGGAGACACGCGTGGTCGATGGCGAGTCGTACGTGCTCGAGACCGGCCTGACCGCGGATCTTGCGATCGTCAAGGCCTGGAAGGGCGATCGGGAAGGCAACCTGGTCTATCGCAAGACTGCGCGTAACTTCAATCCGGTGATGGCCACCGCGGGCCGTGTCACCGTTGCCGAAGTCGAGCAGCTGGTCGAAGTCGGCGAGCTCGATCCGGATCACATTCATACCCCGGGCATCTTCGTGCAACGGATCGTGCAGGGGCTGAACTACCGCAAACCGATCGAGCAGCGTACGGTGCGCAAGCGGAGCAGCCATGCCGTGGTCGCGTGAACAACTGGCCGAGCGTGCAGCGCGCGAGCTTCGGGACGGTTTCTACGTCAATCTCGGCATCGGTATTCCGACGCTGGTAGCCAACTACATTCCCGCCGGGATGAAAGTGGTGCTGCAGTCCGAGAACGGCATGCTCGGCATGGGACCGTTCCCCTATGAAGGCGACGAAGACGCCGACCTGATCAATGCCGGCAAACAGACCATCACCGAGCTGCCAATCTCGTCCTATTTCTCTTCTGCCGACAGCTTCGCGATGATTCGCGGCGGCCACATCAATCTCTCGGTGCTCGGTGGCATGGAGGTGTCGGCACGCGGGGATCTGGCCAACTGGATGGTGCCCGGCAAAGTGGTCAAGGGTATGGGCGGGGCGATGGACCTGGTGGCAGGGGTGCGGCGCGTGATCGTGCTGATGGAGCACGTCGCCCGCGACGGTTCGCCCAAGTTCAAGAGCGCCTGCGAGCTGCCGCTCACCGGCGCCGGCGTGGTGGACATGCTGATCACCGACCTGGCGGTGTTCAGCCGGCCTGACCGGCATTCGGCGTTTGATTTGATTGAACTCGCCCCAGGCGTGAGTGAGGCGGATGTGCGTGCCAGGTCCACGGCACAATTCGGCTCCGCGCTGCCGGCCCGGCCTTGAAACTCTGGCGCCGCGCACGCACTTTACCGTTTAAACCCCCAGGGACATTGCGATGACTGAGGATGTTTTCATCGTCGCCGCGCGGCGCACCCCGATCGGCGCATTTCAGGGCGCGCTCAGCGCGGCTAGCGCACCGCAACTGGGCGCCGCCGCCGTGCGTGCCGCCGTTGGCGATGCCCGCGTGAGCGGGGAGCAGATCGATGAGGTCATCCTCGGCTGCGTGCTGCCCGCGGGGCTGGGACAGGCACCGGCGCGACAGGCGGCGATTGCCGCAGGCGTGCCGCACAGCGTGCCGGCCACCACGATCAACAAGGTGTGCGGCTCGGGCATGCGCAGCGCCATGCTGGGCTGCGATTCGATCCGCGCCGGCTCGGCGCGCATCGTGATCGCCGGCGGCTTCGAGTCGATGAGCAACGCGCCCTATCTGCTGCCCAAGGCGCGCCAGGGCTATCGCATGGGCCACGGCGAAGTGCTCGACCACATGTTCTACGACGGCCTGCAAAATCCGTATGACGGCCAGATGATGGGTCATTTCGCCGACGTCACCGCGAAGAAATACCAGTTCACGCGCACCGATCAGGATGCCTATGCGGCCGAATCGGTGCGTCGCGCCCAGGCGGCCTGCGGCAACGGCGCCTTTGCTGCCGAAATCGCGCCGCTGACCGTCAAGGGCCGCAAGGCCGATCAGCTGGTGGAGCGGGACGAGCCGCCGTTCAACTGCGACCTCAGCAAGATTGCGACTCTGAAGCCGGCATTTGCCAGGGATGGCACCGTGACGGCGGCCAGCTCGTCGTCGATTGCCGATGGCGCCGCCGCCCTGGTATTGATGAATGACTCGGCAGCGCGCGCGGTCGGTGCCACACCGCTGGCGCGCGTCGTGGCCTATGTCAGCCATGCGCAGGCGCCCGAATGGTTCACCACTGCGCCGGCGGGCGCGATCAGGAAGGTGCTGGAAAGAGCCGGCTGGAGCGCCGCCGACGTGGACCTGTACGAGATCAACGAGGCCTTTGCAGTCGTGACCATGGCCTCGATGCGCGATGTCGGACTCGACCATGCACGCGTCAATATCAACGGCGGTGCCTGCGCACTGGGCCATCCGATAGGCGCCAGCGGCGCCAGGATCATCGTGACGCTGCTGCATGCGCTCAAGGGCAGGGGCGGCCGGCGCGGTGTCGCCTCGCTGTGCATTGGCGGCGGTGAGGCCACTGCCATAGCCATCGAAATCACGTAAATCCTGTAGATAGCGCTACTTTCTGCCATAACTTCATCATTATCGCAGAAGATCGCCGAAAATTTACCGGGTAAACGAGCTGCGCGGGCGGCTGCAGGCAGTCACCACCTGCGCTGCTCTTCGACGGCACTGCGTCGCAGTTTGCATAATCGCCCGAAGACCGCGCCCTCAAGTTTCTGTTAACTACGCCGTTGCTCACCATAACGTGGCGCAGCCGTAGGTTCCGCAGCACTGGCGTGCGCCCGCGAGCCGCTCTGCGGGGTAACAGATCCGAGCGATATGGACGTCAATGCATTAGCTCATCAGCTTGAGGTGCAATCGCCTGAGCACCGTGCGCACAAGGCGTTCTGGACGCTGCGGCGGCGCATGTTCGCACAGGTGTTCGCCGCGGTGCTGCCACTGATCGCGCTGTCGATCTACCAGACGCGCCTGGTCGGTACCATCGTCACCGAGATGAATGCCGGGCTCAGCGGCAGCCAGCTGTCGCTCCAGGCCGCCCGCTCATACCGCAATTTTCTCGACGGCGTCACCGATGCCGTCGACACCGGCACGCTGGGTCCGAAGGCCGTCGAGGCCATCAACCAGTGCGCTACCAGCCTGGAGCAGCTGCAGGCGCAGCAGCCATCCGGCGATGTGCAATCCGCGCTCGCATCGATTGCGCAGATTCGCGCGGCCGTCGCCGTCAGCACTTCCATCAAGACCCTGATGCCGCTGCGCGGCGAGATCAATGCCGCCAGCAATGCCATCAAAGCCGCGGACGCACGCGTGCAGGCCGACCTGAGTCTGTGGGTGGATCACCAGAAACAGACCCGCGAGACGCGCCTGAACATCCTGATCGGCTCGACCGCCATCATGCTCATCATTCTGTCGCTGGCGCTGCGCCGCATTATCGACGCCATACACGGGGCCGTCGGCCAGGCGGTCAGGATAGCCAAGCAGATTGCCGGCGGCGATTTGACCAGCCCGATCAAGATTGCGCGCGCGGACGAACTCGGCGAAATGCAGCTCGCCTTGCTGCAGATGCAGACCGCGCTGTCGGCGATCGTCGCCGACGTGCGTCGCAGTGCGCAGCAGATTGCCGAGGCCTCGGTCAGCATCGCCGACGGTAATTCAGATCTCGCGCAGCGCACCGCGCAGCAGGCATCCAGTTTGCGGCGCATTCGCGACAGTGCAACGCATTTGCTGGAGGCGGTCGCACACAACACGTCGGAATCGGAGAAGGCGCGCGACGTCGCGCACGGCGCGGCTGAACTGGCCAACCGCGGCGGCAAGGTCGTGGACCTGACCGTCGACACCATGCAGTCAATCTATTCGGGCTCCAAGCGGGTGCTTGAGTTCATCGGCGGCATTGAAGACATCGCCTTTCAGACCAATATCCTGGCGATCAATGCGGCAGTGGAGGCGGCGCGGGCTGGCGCCAGCGGTCGTGGTTTTGCGATCGTCGCCGCAGAGGTTCGCGAGCTTGCCAATCGCTCATCCAACACTGCCAGGAATGCCAAGGAGCTGATCGGCAGCACCTTCGCTCGCGTGCGCGACGGCGCGCAGCTGGTAGAGCAGGCCGGCGCTACCATGCGCGAGGTCATCGCCGCCGTGCATTCGCTGACGCAGACCACCCAGGAAGTACTGGCCGCCTCGCGCCGCCAGCAGCGGGAAACCGACCAGGTTGCCACCACGGTCGGCGATCTGGACGAGATGACCCGCGAGAATTCGGTGTTCGTGCAAAAGGCTGAACAGGCATCCGCCGACGTGCGCCAGCGGGCCGCAGATCTGGACGCCGCCGTCGGTCAATTCAAGCTGACCGGGAGCGAAGTCAAAGTCGCCGGGCGCCCGCAACGCGCAGCGCCGCCCGCTGCGGCCAGTGCCGCCAACCGGCCGCTCAGGGCCAGCGGCAAATCGCTCGCCCGGTGTCAGGCCGGCTGACGCGGCGGGAACCGAACGCATGTCAGGCCCATGCAAAGCGAACCGCTCGCGCTACGCAGTGGCCGGCATGGTGTGCCTGTTGCTCGGCGTCGCGGGCCTGCAGAGCACGGCGCCGGCGGCTGAGCCGACGGTGGCGAACCTGTACGAGCTGCCATTCGACTGGCAGGACGAGCATGGCGAGCTGGCGCGGCTGGGGCAGTGGCAGGGGCACACGCTCATGCTGACCATGGCCTATTCGATCTGCCGCGAGGTCTGCAGCTACACGCTGCACCGGCTCGAGCAGCTGCAACAAAGCGCCGCGAGTGCCGGCCTGGCGGTCGACATCGTGGTAGTCAGTTACGACCCGAGCGTCGATGGCCCGGGAAGCTGGTTGATCTATCGTCGGCGCCATCACCTGTTGCGCACCGATTGGCATTTCCTGACCGGCAGCGACGCGGTGACCAAGCAATTTGCCGCGGCGCTCGACTTCCCGTCCTGGCTGTACGACGAGCATCGCGTCCACGACTTCAAGATCCTGTTGATCAATCCCGCTGGCGAGATCGCCAGTACGCTGACCTGGGCCAACCGCAACGAAGATTTCTTTGCCAAAGCAGCGCCGCGCTGCCGTCATCCGGATAATGGGAGTTGCAGATCATGACTAAGCGCACAGTTGCGCTCGAACGAGTGCCGCAGTGGATCGTCCCAACGCTGTGGCTGCTCGGCCTGATAGTGATCAGTGTGCAGGCGCGGGCCGACATCGAGGGACTCGTCATCCACGGCTTCGCCTCGGTCTACTACACCGACACGACGCAGCAGAATGCGCCGACCGGGAATACCGGCTTCAAGCTCGACAACCTCGATCTGTACATAGCCCCGAGCCTCACCGATCGGATTCGTGCACTGATGGAGGACGTGGTCGAGTTCGACGACTGGACCAAGCCGGGCTCGGACAATGGCCAGCCTGCTGTCGATATCGAGCGGCTGCAAATCGGTTATCTGTTCAGTGACGATCTGACCGTGTGGATGGGTCGCTTTCATACACCCTACGGGTATTGGAATACCGCTTACCACCATGGCGCGCAGCTGCAGCCAACGGTCATGCGCCCGCAGTTCCTTGGCTTCGAAGACCACGGCGGAATACTACCGGCGCATACTAACGGCATCTGGGCGACCGGGCGGCGCGATATCGGCCCCGGCCGCTTCACCTACGATGCCTATCTGGGCAACGGCAGCCGTATACTCGACGGGGTCATCGACATGCAGAACGCCGGTAATGCCGACTCGCATACCGCGTTCGGCGCGCGCCTCGGGTACGAATTCCTCGGTGGCGCGCTCGATAGCCTGTGGGTCGGGGCGCATGGCTTCAGCGAGCAGATCGACAATTTCATCAGTGGTGTGCGCACCGCGCAGACCGATGTCAAGGTGATCGGCGCGTTCGGACATTGGACTCCCGGCGATTGGGAGCTCATGAGTGAATATTACCGATTCGATAACAAGGCGCATGGCACCGGCGGCCCCAGCCACGAGAGCAGCGCCTTCTATGTCGAGGCGGACTACATCTTCTTCGGTCTCATCACGCCGCTCGCCCGGTTCGAACAGGACACCCTGAGCCAGGACGACGGTTATTTCCAGTACCTGCTCGGTGGCAAGTCATACAAACGCTCCCTGGTCGGCGTGCGCTACGACCTGACGCCTCAGACGGCGATCAAAATAGACGCTAATCATACGGACATGAAACGCGATGGCGGCCAGTCGTACAACGAGGCCCATGTACAGGTCGCCATTCGATTCTGAAGGGACAGGATGCCATGAAACTTACAATCAGTCTGGCCCAGCGAGGCGTACTCTGGGCGGTAATGCTGTTCACGGCAGCGCCCGCGCTGGCGTTCGCCGACGTCTACGTCATCGTGTACCCAGGCCTGAACCTGACGGCCGATGACATCAAGAACATCTATACCGGCGAGAAGGAACTCGCAGAGTCGACGAAGATCAGGCCGCAGGATAACAGCTCTGCCAGGGAAGAATTCCTGAAGAAGGTGCTGCAGCTCGACGCCGCCAAATACGAATCGCTGTGGACCAAGAAGAGCTTTCGCGATGGCATCAATCCGCCCACCGTCCGGGCCAGCGATGCGGAAGTTATCGCCTACGTGAAATCGAACCCGGGGGCGATCGGCTACGTCACCACGGCGCCGCCCGGCGATGTCACGGTGCTGAAGAAATTCTAGGCTCGGCACTGCCAAAGGCCGACCGGCATTGAAATCGCACCGATCATGGCGAGCAACTGGCGCTCGCAGTGCGGCGTGCGCCATGACGCTGCTCATCGGCGCTGCAGTCGCGGCGGATATGGATTACCAGGCGCTGGAGTCGCTGGTCACACGCGACGGCATACGCTCCATCAGCGGCGTGCTGGCCGCGTTACCGGCCGACTACCGATCCAACTTCGCGCTGGTGTTCTCGAGTCGCAGCCTGCAGCAGGCCAGCTTCAGCGATCCACGGGTGATCCTGTACGGCAGCAATGCCAGGTTCATGATCACCTTCAACGGCAATCCATCCGAGCGCGGCTATGGCACGCTCGAGACGGCGCAGTTCGACGAGCGTAACAATCGCTTCGAGTTCCGCGAGCTGATCTTCCCCGCCTCCGGCAACGGCGCCGAGGTGCAGATCTCGCCGATCAATCCCGAGCGCTGCAGCCGCTGCCACGGCGACCCGGTCCGACCGATCTGGGACACCACCCCGCTATGGCCGGGTGCGTATGGCGAGCGCTACGGCTCTAATCTGACCGCGGTAGAGCGCGCCGGCCTGGAGCAATTCCTGGGTCAGCAATCCCGCAACCCCAGGTATCGGCAGTTGATCGGGGCGCAGCGATTCGCCTATCGCAACACCTTCGTGCCGGACGGCCGCAGTCAATATGACGGCGTCAGGCGAGAATCTCCCAATGCGGAGCTGGCGCGCCTGCTGAGCGCATTGAACATGCGCATGGTGGCGGGCCAACTGCAAGCCAGCCCGGACTACGCGCTCTATCAATATGCACTGCTGGGTGCGGCCGAAGGTAACTGCGGCCAACTTGAGGATTTTGTACCCTCGGCGCAGCAGCCACGAGTGCGGCGCCAGATGTTGCTGTTGCGCCGGACTTCCGAATTGGCCAACGCGCGGCAGAGCATTGCCAAGCAGGGGCGGGCGCTGGCCGACAAACTCAAGGTTCATCCGCGGGTCGACGGCACGGATCATCCAACGGCGCTGACGGACTTCCGCTATGTGGCTGAGTCGGGACTTGGCATATCAACCGCGCAATGGACCCTGGCGCTGGAGAAGAATACCTACGATTTCGCAACACCCGCGGCAGATGACGCCGGACTGGCCGCTCTGATCCGCGCCGACCTGGCCGGTGCCGACCACACGCTCGCCGAGCTGCACCAGCAGCGCGACAATTCCGCGGATGACCGCTACTGCGGCTACCTGCGTCAACGCAGTCGCGCGCTGCTGGGACAGGCCGACGCCGTGTTTGCGATCCCTCCGCCCGCAGCCAGCCCGGACGATGCCGCGACGGCCGACGCCGGGCTGCCAACGATGCTGCTGGGACACTGTGCCTCGTGCCACAGCACCGGCGTGGCACCTGCGGTGCCGTTTGGGCGGCCCGATGCACTCGCACCGCTGCTGCTCTCCCAATCGCGCGCGCGCGGCAACCTGCTCGATGAGATCCTGTTTCGTCTTGCCCCCGAGGCGGGCCCGCAACGCATGCCACCGGACGTGGTGCTGACGTCGCAGGAACGACTGGCGCTATCGACCTATCTGATCGACCTTTCGATTCAGTAACCGCCGTGCCCACACGCCGCGCCGGACGGCGACCGTGGGGAAAAAGCCTCACGCGCTCTTCCGCCTGTGGCGCTGGAACCACGCCGGCTGATTTATTCCATTGAATCGAGCCGCTACGTGCGCTGGCGAACAAACTGCGAGCCAGCTGATCCCGCAGGCTGTGCCATGGGTGATATTCGGCCATCCTGGTTCGTGGCCTGTTGACTGGTCGGCCGGCCGGTAAGGAAACCCATGCGCCCGACCGACACATTTCATCGCGCCCTGGGCAGGGCTTCCGAACCCCTGATCGTGTTCCCGCTGATCGCCGCATTTTTACTGGCGGTCATCTGGGCGACCACCATCAGCGTCATCAGAGTCAAACATGTCGATGCGGAGCACGCGGCGGCGGTCTCGAGCCGCGAGCTGCTGAGTACCTATCAGGCCCAGATCGTGCGCGCGCTGCGCGAGATCGATCAGACCTTGAGTCTCGTCAAGTACTGGCGCGAACGTGTCGGCGGCCCCGGCCGACTCTCCGAGCTGGCCGACAAGGGATTGCTGCCGCCGGAACTGCTGTTCGTGGTCAGCATTGCCGATCGAAACGGCGCCATCGTGGATAGCACGCGCCCGGGCGAGACCCCCAACGTCGCCAATGAGGATTACTTTCGCGGACAACGCGCCGGCGAGAGCTTCTTCATCGGGCAGCTTCCGCCAGGCACCACCGGCAGCGGGAAACTGCACTTCAGCCGCAGGCTCGACGCCAAGGGAGCATTTGACGGGGTGGTGATCGTCGCGGTCGCCGCGGCCTATTTCGTCAGTGGGTATGAGACCGCGAAACTGGGCGAGCATGGTGAACTGGGCATGCTCGGCACCGATGGCGTATTTCGGGTAAGGCGCACCGGGGACTCGGTGTTCTCCGGCGAGGTCGCCGACTACGACGCCATCGTGCCGAAAGCCGGCTCTGCCGAAGCGCAAGTGACAGTCTCGACCGACCGCTGGGACGGGGTGCGGCGCTGGAGCGTCGCGCGCGAACTCTACGAGTTCCCGCTGGCCGTGCTGATCGGGCTCTCGGCCGATGAGCAGGCGGCCGCTGCCGAGGGCGATGCACGCGAGTACCTGTGGCGCGCGGCGCTCGGAAGTGTCGTGGCACTACTGCTGTTGGCCCTTTTGGGCCGGATGAGCTGGCAGCTGTCCCAGAGCCGGTTGCGGGAAGGCGATAGCGAGCTGTTGCACGCGCAGCGGGTCGAATACCTGGCCTATCACGATGCCCTCACCGGGCTTCCGAATCGGAGCATGTTCAGCAAACTTCTGAGTCAACGCATCATCGAGGCGCATCAGGCCGGGAGGCAACTCGCGGTTGCGTTTCTGGACCTTGACCGCTTCAAGCAGATCAACGACACGCTCGGGCACGACGCGGGCGATCAACTGCTCAAGAGCGCGGCCGCCCGACTCAAGGAGTGCGTGCGCGACAGCGACACGGTGGCGCGATTGGGCGGCGATGAATTCGTCCTGCTCCTGCCCGAGCTGGGCGGCGAACAGTACGCCGAAACCGTCGCCCAGAAGATACTCTCGGTGGTGGGTAAGCCGTTCACCCTGATCGGTCACGAATTTCGCGTCACCACCAGTATCGGCATCAGCATGTACCCGCAGGACGGTTTGGACGAGCAAACGCTGACCAAGAACGCCGATATCGCGATGTATCAGGCAAAGGCGCAGGGAAGGAACAATTTCCAGTTCTATTCGGAAAAGCTGGATTCCAATTCGCTGCAGCGCCTGACCCTGGAATTGAGTCTGCGGCAGGCGCTCGAGCGCAACGAATTTCGGCTCTACTACCAGGCAAAGCGCGATATCGGCAGCGGCCGCATTGCCGGCATGGAAGCGCTGCTACGCTGGCAGCATCCCGAGCTGGGTACGCTGCAGCCGCTGCAGTTTCTTCCGGTCGCAGAGGAGACCGGGCTGATCGTGCCGATCGGCAAGTGGGTGCTCAAGACGGCCTGTTTGCAGAATGTTGCCTGGCAGGCTCAGGGCCTGCCGCATGTGAGCATCGCCGTCAACCTGACGGCGCGGCAGTTTCGTGATGTGCACCTGCTGCGCGACGTGAAATCGATACTGGAGGTCACGCAGCTTGCTCCTCATCTGCTGGAGCTCGAGATCAACGAGAGCCTGCTGATCCGCGATGTCCCGGATACGCTGCGGATCCTGGCTGGCCTGAAGCAGCTGGGAGTCCGGATCGCGATCGACGATTTTGGAACCGGGTATTCATCACTGGCCACGCTACAGCGCTTCCCGCTCGACACGATCAAGATTGATCTCTCGTTCATACGCGACATCACCGGCGTTGCGGAAAATGCCGGGCTGGCCGACGCGGTCATTGCCATGGGAAAGAGCCTGAGCATGACGGTGGTTGCGCAGGGTGTGGAAACGAGGGAACAGGCCGAATTCCTGCGAGCCCATACCTGCGACGAGCTGCAGGGCTTTTATTTCAAGCGGCCGCTGCCGGCCGATCAGTTTACGAAGTTGTTGCAGGCCCAGCTCAGCGACATTACCTATATCGGCAAGAATCTGGCAACCACGATCGTATAGCCTGCTGCCCGTGCCGTTGCCGGCAGGCACGCTGAGCTTTCAGGCCGCGGCCAGTAATGGACGTCGCCACACGGTGCCGACCAGCACCACCAGCCCGACCGCGCTCAGATGCAGCGCCAGGTCGATTACCGTAACGTCGAACGGATGGAAGAACTGCAGCATGAACGCCGCGCTGGCGGCCACCCCCAGCGTACCGAGCGCGGCCACCGGCAGCGGCGCGATCGGCCGCGCACGGCGCAGCATCCAGAACAGCCCCAGCCCCAGCGGCACGCTCGCGCCGGCGATGAACGCAAAGCAATGCGGACTCTCCCCGGCGAAGCCGTCGGCGCGCTGCAGGCTCAAGCCGTTACGAAGACAGCCAAGACCACTGGCGCTGACCCATGACAACAGCGGCAGCACCGGCAGCAGCGCCCACCGGGGCGAGTGTCCGGGCACCGAGAGTTCGAAGGCGGCGATGACGGCGGTGATGGCGGTGAGGGCGATGGCGACGTCCTCCACTGCCACGCGCGGCACCGCGAGGCGCTGCAGGAAGATTGCGAGCCCGACTTCACGCGCAATCAGCACCCCGCCTACGCCGCCAACCACCGCCAGCCATAACAGCGCGCGCAGCAGCGGGGAGCGCAGCCGCCGTACCGGCTGCAGCTGCGACGCCAGTGTGACGATCACCCGCTCTGTCTGCACGGCCGCCAAATTCATTACTCCTGAAACCATCTGCCTCAGCGCTTGCGGCCCTCGAGCAGCCCCCGCAGCGTCTTGAGTGCCCGGTGGGTGTTCACCTTGAGCGCGGCTACCGACTGTCCTGACGCCACCGACGCCTCGGCAAGGGTCATTTCCTTCAACTTGAGCGACTGCAGCGCCTGGCGCTGCCGCGGTGGCAGCAGCTGCAGTAACTGCTCTACCTCCTCGGCCGAACGCACGCCCTCTAGATCGCTATTCGCTGCAGCATCCGAAAAGGTTTCATAAACGCCCTGTTCGGGGGTCTCATACCTGGACACCCGTATACGACGGCGCAGCGCGTCGATGCTTCGACGCCAGGCGATGGCCGCCAGCCACGGACAGAACGGCCGGCTCGGATCGTAGGTATGCCGCACCCGATGCACGGTCAGCAGCGTGTCCTGGACCATCTCCTCGATATCGGCGCGATTGCTGCAATGGCGGCGCACCAGGGCGCGAATCAGCGGCGAGATTTCACTCAGCAGCCGCTCGTAGGCCGTCCGGTCGCCGGACTGTGCTGCCCGCATCAGTTGCGACCAGGCCTGGTCTCGTTCCTGGGGGGTCGGCTCGGTAGGCACGCCAGCCAGTGTAACCTTTTGCCGCCGATATCGAAGTTACCCTCGTGGCCCCAATTCCGGGACCGCGAGAACATGAGGGGATCATCATGAATCGTTATCTATCAGCCGCTTCGACCCTGTCTGCCGCCGTTGGACTCGCCCTGGTGCTGCAGGCACCGGTCCGCGCTGCCGATGCGCCGATGGCCAAATCCGACGCGGCGCCGGCGATGAAGGACAAGTCCGAGAAGTGTTACGGCATCAATGCAGCCGCCAAGAACGACTGTGCGGCGGGGTCGCATTCCTGCGCCGGCCAGGCGACCATGGCACGCGACTCCAAGTCCTTCGTACTGCTGCCGGCGGGCGACTGCGCCAAGATCGCCGGCGGTTCCACCAAGCCGATGTAAGGCGCCGCGTGTCGGGCGACGGCCACAGCGCGAAACATACCGGCCCGATTCCCGCTGCGGCGGGAATCGGGCTGCGCTTCCCGCATCATGAGCAGGTGCTGCAGCAGCAGCCGGCCGTGGCCTGGTTCGAGGTACACGCGGAGAATTATTTTGGCGGCGGCAGCGTGCGCCGGGTGCTGGAGCAAGTCAGACGCGACTATCCGCTGTCGCTGCACGGCGTCGGACTGTCGCTGGGCAGTGCCGAAGAGCTCGATCGAGAGCACCTGCGCCGCATCGGCGAACTGGCGCACGGCATCGAACCCGGCCTGGTGTCGGAACATCTGTCCTGGAGTGTTGTCGGCGGTCACTACCTGGCCGATCTGCTGCCGCTGCCGATGACCGACGAGGCGCTCGATGTCGTGTGCCGGCACGTCGAGCAGACGCAGGCTGCGCTCAAGCGGCGCATCCTGATCGAAAACCCCTCGACCTACCTGCAGTTCCGGCATTCCACCATTCCCGAATGGGAATTCATCACCGCGGTCGCGCAACGCACTGGCTGCGGCATCCTGTGCGACGTCAACAACATCTACGTCAGCGCCAGCAACCACGGCTGGGATCCGCAGGCCTACCTGGATGCGCTGCCGGCTGCGGCGGTCGGGGAGATTCATCTGGCCGGCCACGCAGTGCGCACGCTGGATGACGGCAGCGTGGTGCGCATCGATGATCATGGCGCGCGCGTCGCCGCCGAGGTCTGGGCGCTGTACCGGCAGGCGCTGCGGCGCTTCGGTGCTACGCCGACGCTGATCGAATGGGACACCGATATTCCGGCCTTCGATGTGCTGCTCGATGAAGCAGCGCAGGCGAGCGCGCTGCTGCGCGGCGTCGCGCCTGGGCACCATGCCTGCGCTGCTTGAGTTGCAGCAGGCACTGCGCGCGCAGTTGCTTGGCGAGGCGCCGCCGCCGGACGAGGAGAGCGCGCTGCGGCTGGCGATCTACCGCAATACCTGCCTCAGCACGCTCGTCAACGCGCTGCGGCTGTCGTTCCCGGCGGTGCAGCGGCTGGTGGGTGCCGAGTTTTTCGACGCCAGCGCGCGCGCGTTCATTCGCCGCCAGCCTCCGGCGAGCGCCTGGCTGAATGACTACGGTGGCGGCTTTGCCGGTTTTCTGAGCGGATTTGTGCCGGCGGCGACGCTGCCCTACCTGGCGGATGTCGCGCGACTTGAATGGACGGTGAACCGCGCGCTGCATGCCGAGGATGCGAGCGGCCTGGATCTGGCGCGGCTGGCTCTACTTGCCGAGTCGGCCCGGGCGCGCGTGAGTTTTACCGCACATCCGGGTTTGAGCCTGCTGCGGCTCGAGTTCCCCGCCGATGCGATCTGGCGGGCGGTGCTGGATCAGGATGCCGCGGCGATGGCGGCGATCGACCTGGCCAGTGGCCCGGTGCACCTGCTGATCGAGCGCGATGCTAGCGGCGTGCAGGTGCGACGCCTGAACGTCGCGCGCTGGCAGTTCACCGCGCGGCTGTGCGCCGGCGAGCCTTTGTATGCGGCGCTCGACGATCGGGCTGATGCAGACATCAGTGCCTGGCTCGCCGAGCACCTGTCCTCGGGACGATTCATCGCCTTCGATCTAAGGGCGCCACCGACAGGAGCAACGCGCGAATGAACACCTCGGTTTCTCCGGCCGCCAGCGGCGACACGGGCATCATCGGCGCTATCGGACGGGTTATCGGCTGGCTCGAGCGCGTGTCCTACAGCCTGCTGGCGCTGCCGCTGCGTTTCGCGGTCGCGACGGTGTTCTGGAATTCCGGTACCACCAAGCTTGCGAACTGGGATGCGACGCTGCAGCTGTTCGAGGACGAGTACAAGCTGCCGCTGCTGCCGCCGGATGTCGCCGCGCATCTTGGGGCGGGCATCGAACTGACGACGCCGGTGCTGCTGGTACTCGGGTTGCTGACGCGCCCGGCTGCGCTGCTGCTGCTGGGCATGACCACCATCATCGAGGTGTTCGTCTACCCGCAAGCCTGGCCGACCCACATCCAATGGGCCGCGATGCTGCTGGTATTGCTGTGCCGCGGTGCCGGCAATCTCTCGCTGGATCACTGGCTGGCGCGCCGCTTTGGCGCACACCGTTAGATCATCGGCAGAGGGTGTTGCAGCGCACCAATCGGGTGCGCCGCCCTTCAAATCAGCGGCTGCGACACTCTTCGCAAAGCCCTAAGCCGAACTGGCGCCTGGTGCCCGTCTGCGCTATGCTCAGATGCGAGTGCGATTGATTCTCATTTAAACTTTTGGGACGCAGCAATGGATTCCTGTGTGGATTGGCTGTCGATCGACACGGCCGCAGCCGTCCAAAGTGATGTGCATTCGCTGGCGACGCTTCATAAGGGCGATCGCGGCACCGTCAGTGCTGTGACGGCGCATAGTGTCGCCCCGCTCGCCATCGGCGACGGCGCGGGCGCCGGTTCGACCATTACGCGCCGTCTGCTCGAACTGGGGTTCGTGCCGGGCGAGCGCGTCGAAGTCGTCGAGGAGATTCGTCCTGGCGGTGATCCGATTGCGGTGCGCATCGGCTCGTCGATTTTCGCGCTGCGCCGGCGCGAAGCCCGGGACGTGATGGTACTGCTCGAGCCACCGCGTGACCCGTGAGACTCCCGACCTGCTGACCCGCCGGGTTGCCCTGGTGGGAGCCCCGAATTGTGGCAAGACCGCGCTGTTCAACCGCCTGACCGGCAGCCGCCAGAAAGTCGCGAACTACCCCGGCGTCACGGTCGAGCGCAAGGAAGGCGCGTTCGTCGGCGCGCACCACAATTTTCTCTACCGCGTGATCGATCTGCCCGGAGCCTACAGCCTGGTGCCTACGACGCTCGACGAGGCGATCACCCGCGATGTCGTGACCGGGCGGCTGCAGGGCGAGTCACCGCCGGAGCTGATCATCTGCGTGCTGGACGCGACCAACCTGCGGCTGTCGCTGCGATTGGCGCTGGAGCTCACGCGGCTGTCGATCCCGATGATCGTCGCGCTCAACATGAGCGACCTGGCACAGCGCCGCGGCTTCAGTCTCGATCGCGAAGCCCTGGCCAGGCAGCTTGGCGTGCCGGTGGTGCAGACCGTCGCGGTACGCCCCGGCGGGGAAGCCGCACTGGTGGCGGCGCTCGATACGCTTGCAGTGGCGCCCGCTCGTGCCGCTTTCACGCTGCCGGCCGAGACCGACGAACAGCTGGCAGCGACCCAACGGCAGGCACGCCGCATCCTGACGATTGCCGGCTATGTCGAGCCGCTGCGCGATCGCGCGCTCGCGCGGCTCGATGCGATCGTGATGCATCCGATCGCAGGTCCCGTGCTTCTGGGGCTGCTGCTGTTCCTGGTGTTCCAGGCGGTGTTCAGCTGGGCGCAGGCTCCGGTCGCCTGGATCAACGCCGGCATGCAGGCGCTCGGCCAGGCGGTGCAGCAACTGATGGCGGCGGGTCCGTTGCGCAGCCTGATCGTCGGCGGCGTGATCGCTGGCGCGGGCAGCGTGCTGGTGTTCCTGCCGCAGATCCTGATCCTGTTCTTCTTCATCCTGCTGCTCGAGGACAGCGGCTATCTGCCGCGAGCCGCGTTCCTGCTCGATCGGCTGATGGGCGGCGTTGGGCTCTCGGGCCGCTCGTTCATACCGCTGCTGTCGTCGTTTTCCTGCGCGATTCCGGGAATCATGGCGACGCGCACCATACCGAGCGTGCGCGATCGACTGGCGACGATTTTGCTGGCACCGCTGATGACCTGTTCGGCGCGCCTACCGGTGTACGCGCTGATCATCGGCGCCTTCATCCCGGCGCGCGGCGTCGGACCGTTCAATCTGCAGGGCCTGGTCCTGTTTGCACTCTACGTGGCTGGCGTCGCGGGCGCCGTGCTGGTGGCGCTGGTGATGAAGCGCGCCACGATGCGCTCGCACTATCACCCGCTGCTGATGGAGCTGCCGGAATACCACTGGCCCACGGTACGCAATCTGCTCACCGGGCTGTGGGAGCGCACGCAGATCTTTTTGACGCGCGTCGGCACCATCATCCTGGCGCTGATGGTGCTGATGTGGTTCCTGTCGAGCTATCCGGCGCCGCCCGATGGTGCCACAGGACCTGCGATCCGCTACAGCTTTGCCGGCATGCTGGGATCCGGGCTCGATCGGATCTTTGCGCCGCTCGGCTTCAACTGGCAGATCAGCGTGGCACTGGTGCCGGGGCTGGCGGCGCGTGAAGTCGTGGTCGGCGCGCTCGGCACCGTGTACGCCCTTTCCAATAGCGGCACTGCCGGCGTCGAAACGGCGCTGCGTCCGATGATCGCACACAGCTGGACCCTGGCCACGGCGCTGTCGCTGCTGGCGTGGTATGTGTTTGCACCGCAGTGCCTGTCGACGCTGGTCACCGTGCGGCGCGAGACCAACTCCTGGCGCTACCCGCTGATCATGGCCGGCTACCTGTTTGCGCTGGCCTACGTGTCCGCGTTCACGACCTACCGAATCGCGCTGCTGTTGGGCGCCGGAGCGTAAACCGTGTGGCAGCAGCTCGTCATCGCGCTACTGGTTGTGTCTGCAGCCGGCTACGTGGTGTGGACGTTCCTGCCGATGATGCGGCGCCAGCGCCTGCTCGATGCACTGGCGGCGCACGGCATGCTGGTGCGCGTCGCGGCGCGGCACCGGGCGCGGCTGGCGACGCCGGGATGCGGTAATTGCGCGGCGGCGGGCGAGCACGGCCAGGGCAAACAACGTTAAGGCGATGGTCAGTGAACGGGGCTTTAGGCGCCAATCTTCGCGCCGATCGCTCTCAGTAGCTGCTGCCGAGTCCTGCTTCAGGCCGCGTGTCTATTGAATACTCGGCACCAGCAGGTGCAGTGCGGTGCCAAGGTTCGTCCGGCCCGTAACCATGATCTCGTCTTGGGTCACCACCTGGAGCGCAGGGTTCGGCGCTGGTTGGCCGGTCACACTGTCGACGGGTGCCGCAATGAGTGAACCGGTGACGTAGACGCGCGACGCGGAGGTGGTCCCCATCCGCGGTGGCGTGGCGGTACACGCCGTCAGCGTGCATAGCACCAGTAGTATTGACGTCCCAGCACAACGCGTAGACATAGCAACCTCCCGGAAACTCCTGCGCCCGATCGGCCCCACCAGTTGATGATTATACGCCTGCGGCGTAGGAGAGCGAGATTCCGCGCTGTCGAGGTTGACGGCGCTGGTGCGCGCAACTGTCGATCACCAGCTGGTGGGTGAAAGCCCCATTATCTCCAGCAGCGGATGCGGCGCCGTACGCGACAGCATGTCCACCTCCTTGCGCTGATAGTCGATGTCGAGATCCGCCAGCGTACCGAGCGCGTCCATACCGATCAGCAGCGCCGGTTCGTTTTCCAGTCCCCAGGTCCTGAATATCTGAAAATCGCCGAACGTGACGTCCAGGTTCTGGATGGTCGTCTCCCCCAGCCGGATGGCCGGTACGCGACCGGTCAGACCCGGCTGCAGGGACTGCGTGGCGTCGATCACGCTGGCCGGCGAGGTCGGCGGAACGTCGCGCCGCCCGCCACTGAGCGCCGCGAGTAGCGCGCCATTGGCCAGCGTGCGCTGGCTGCCGGTGTCGATGATCGCCTTGACGTGCAGGCGGCCGACAAGAGCATCGATCATCAGCAGGCGGTCGGACAGGAACCGCACCGGGATGGCTGCATACTGCGCCGCTGCTGGTCGACCGCGCGACTTGGAGATCGAGACTAAATTGCGGACAAAGTCCGCCGATACCTTGAGGCCATCGAAGCCTTCCATGCCGAGAATGCCGTCCAGGCCGTACAGCACCGGTCCGGACAACACGGCCAGATCGACGTCGCGAAAATGCATGTCGCCGGCGTCCAGGCTGTCGATATGCACGCTGGCGGCGATCTGGGATCCGGTGACGCCGACGACCGATATCGAGGCATCCGGATCGGCGGCCAGGCTCAGTTTGGCGAGCACCGATTGCGCCAGTACGGTTCGATTGGAGCCGGTATCGAGCATGAAACGGAATGGCCCGCGACCGTTGATCATCACCGCCGCGACGATGCGGCCGACCCGGTCGCGCAGCGTGGGTATCGCATACAGAGGGCCGGTCTGCTCGGCATCGACACCAGCGGTCAGCGATCCGGTCGTGGGCCCGGCAAGGGATACGGGCTGGAAGCTGCCACCGATGAGCAGCAGTGGCACGAGTTTCGCGAGCCAGGTTCGAACCGCCCCGGACATGGCATGCCCTCACGCAGCCCAGTAGTGCCTAGGTTATCGTGCGCGCTTTGCCCTGCCGAGACAACTTGCCAGTCGGGTTATGATCCGCGCCGACGCCCGCGACGCGGGCCTATGACATAAGTGTCCTATGCACCGTGCACTGTGTGTCGCGTTCGCGCTCGTCATCGGACTGCCGGTCTGGTCGGCAAACGTGAATCCAGAGCCCTCAATAGCGGAATTGCAGGCCAAGATGGGGTCCGGTCAATTCACGGCCGAAACCTTGGTGCAGCACTATCTGCAGCGCATCAATGCGCTGAACAGCCAAGGGCCGGCGCTGCACGCCGTCATTTCGATCAATCCGGATGCGCTGACGCAGGCGCACGCCCTGGACCAGGAGCGGCGCGAGCACGGGGCGCGCGGCCCGTTGCACGGCATTCCGGTGCTGCTGAAGGACAACATCGAATCGGCGGACCGGATGCCGACCACCGTGGGCTCGCTGGCGCTGGTCGATAATTTCGCGACCGCCGATGCGCCCGTGGCGGCGGCGCTGCGCGCCGCCGGAGCGATCATCCTCGGCAAGACCAACCTGAGCGAATGGGCGAATTTTCGCTCCACGCATGCGACCAGCGGCTGGAGCGCCGTTGGCGGGCTGACCCGAAATCCGTATGTGCTCGACCGCACGGCCTGCGGATCGAGTTCCGGCAGCGCAGTCGCGGTGGCCGCCGGCATGGCAGCGGCGAGCATCGGTTCGGAGACCGACGGTTCGATCACCTGCCCGGCGTCGATGACCGGCATCATCGGGCTGAAGCCGACACTGGGGTTGCTGTCGCAGCGCGGCATCGTGCCGATCGCGCACAGCCAGGACACCGCCGGCCCGATGGGGCGCACGGTGGCCGACGTCGCGATCCTGCTGAGCGCGCTGGTCAGTCACGGCGCCCACGAGTGCGAGCCGGCCGGCGGCCCGTGTGAGGCGACCGACTACGCCGCGGGCCTGGATCCGCAAGGCCTGCGCCACAAGCGCATCGGCGTGCTGCGCTTCAAGCCTGGCAGCCACCCCGAAATGGACCAGGTCTATGAACGCGCGCTGCGACGGCTGCGCGCGGCTGGTGCCACGCTGGTCGAGGTGTCCGCGCCCGACAGCGCGCCGCTCGAGGCGGCTGAACTCACGGTGCTGCTGAGCGAATTCAAGGCCGGTATCGATGGCTATCTGGCGGCCGCTCCCGCGGCGGTCAAGACGCGCGACCTGGCGCAGCTGATCGACTACAACCGCGCCTCTCCCTACGAGCTGCAGTACTTCGGCCAGGATATCTTCATCAGCGCCCAGCAGACCGCCGGTCTGGATGACGCCGCGTATCGAGGCGCCCTGGAGACGTCGAAGCGACTGGCGGGTGCGCAGGGTCTGGACCAGATGCTGCAACACGATCGGCTCGATCTGCTGGTAGCACCGACCACCAGCGCGGCGTGGCGCGTCGATCAGGCCTACGGCGATCGCGGCGGCGATTCATACACCACCCTGGCGGCGGTCGCCGGCTATCCGCATCTGTCGGTGCCGATGGGGGAGGTAGCGGGGCTGCCGGTCGGCCTGTCGTTCATCGGCCCGGCCTGGTCCGAGCAGCTGCTGCTGGCCTGCGGCTACGCCTTCAGCCTGCTCACCGGGCCGCTGACCTCTGCGCAGTACCTGCCGACGCTCGAGACGCCGGCCTCCGCCGCCGCAAGTCCCGGCGGCCCGCGCCTACCGTAAAAAAATCGGCCCCCGAAGGGGCCGATGTTAAGAGGTTGAACCGCCAGGACGAGGATCAGAACTCGTATTTCAGCCTGACGTAAAAGGCCCGACCAGTCGGATCCGAGAACAGCGGGTTGAAGCCGGCCTGCCAGTTCGTGTTGGTGCCGCCGCCCTGGTTTGAGAACGGCGGATCGGTATCGAAAAGATTGGAGACGCCGACCAGTGTCGTCAGAGTCTCAATCGGCTTCCAGGAGGCGTAGATACCCCAGATCGAATAGACGCCGACGGTATGCACCTGACCATTAGCCATCAGCGTGTAATCGCCATACGAAGACACGAAGTGGTTGCTGAGACCGGCGCCAAACGGCCCGTTGCTCCAATCAGCGTTCAGCTGATGCGACCAGCGAATGATCGGTTGATTCCCCTGAACGAATTGTCCGTCCCGATTGAGCTCGGGACCATCCAGATACTGCTGCAGGAGGTATTTTGTAACCAATGTGCCTTCCAAACTGGTGTGGAATTTGCCGATGGGCGTCCGGATGAGATATTGGACACTCAGGTCAAATCCGTCGGTCTGGATGCCACCGGTATTCTGACTGTTCTGCAGAATGTATCCACAGGTGGGCGATGTGTACGGGACGCAGTCGATAGCGAGCGAGGGTGCCTGAGTCAGCGTCCCGGCATTGTTCAACACGTAGTAGTTTGCGAACGTAGTGGGATTTCCATAGATCGCAGTACCCGGAATCGTCTGAATCTCATTCTTGAGAGTGATTCGGTACCAATCGAGCGTAATGCCGAGGTTTTGAATGGGTTCGACGATAAAACCGACATCAAAATTATCCGACTGCTCCGGCTTCAGGGTGGTGTTTCCGCCGAACAGCGCCAGGCCCTGCGAAGTACAGTTCGATTGGGTGAATATCACCGTATAAGCCCCCGTTGCGCACCCCGGGTAGGAGTTCATCTCGCCGGTCGCGCCGAAGGTTGGGGGTCGGTACAACTCAAACAGCGATGGCGCCCTGAAGCCAGTGGAGGCAGCCGCTCGCAGGGTCAGCATCTGGAATGGCTGAAAGCGAAACGAGATCTTTCCATTGTTGGTGTTGCCGAAATCGCTATACCTGTCCTGACGATCCGATACCGTAAACTCAAAGTCCTTGGTTATCGGGACGTTCAATTCGGCATAGGCCGCCTGCTCGGTTCGAGATCCCAGGGTGTGGGTGGGCAGGAAACCAGTCGCCGTGGCTATCGGCGCTGCCAGCGGCGTGGTGGTGTAGCCAATATGCTCGCCTCGAACATCGAAGCCAACGGCAAACGCTGCGGGTCGACCCGCGCCAAAGGCGTCGCCCAGTGCGTGACCGGCATGACCGTTGAAGCTCCACTGTCTGTACGTCCCGACGGCGACTTCGCCGCTCATATAAGCGCTCTGGATCAAGGCTTCTCCGGCCGCCGTCTGCGTCGCACTGAACGGGTTGATCAAAGGGCTGAGCACGTTACCGGGCGCGAGGATCCCCAGCGAGGGCCAGCCGGTTGCCGCATCAGACCGGTTGTGATTGGTGCTGTAGTTGAAGTTTGTCGAGTAGTCCCATCCCGCGTTCTTACCCTCAAACGTGAGCAGAAGCCTTTGTTCCACATTGGTGTACTGAAAGCCGCGACTGTTGTACGGGTCGGTCCAGATCGCCAAGACCGGGGCGGCCAGATTAGGTGGGCCGCTGCAGGTGAAGGTGCAGGTTGAGTTGCCGGCCGTCGGGAAAAAGGGAGTGCCGGGGTTCATATTTTCGGCGTACTCCATCGGACCACCCCAATTGGTGTCCTGGGAGCGGGCATAGAAATATTGGACAGCCAGTGTGTTATCTGCCGGCAGCGCCTTGGTAAACGAGACCAATCCCGACTCCTGGTTGGTCTTCGGAATCAGGTCCACGGCGGAGGAGTAGGTGTAAGAGCAATCGCCGTAAAACCGGGTCAAATACGGATTACCCGCGCAGCCCGGGTAGCCGACCTGGTACAGGTTGTTATTGGAGTCGAGATAACTTCCCGGCACTGATCCGGGGAAATTGGTGTTCGCCAGTCCTCTGGTCGGGTCAAATCCGGTGCTGGAGAATGGCCTTTGAGTGGCCCTCAATTCCGCGCCATAGGTGTAACTTCCCGTGACCAGGAAGTTATAGCCGTCAGTCTGAACATTGCCATGTCCAAAGGTGACGTTCGCGCCGGTCCCGCCGCCGCCGCCATCCTGCGGTTTGGTTGCAGTGATATCCAGTTCGCCCTTGTCGTAGTTCTTCTTGGTGATGAAGTTGATGACACCGGCAATGGCGTCCGTCCCGTACAGTGACGAGGCGCCTTCGCGCAGTACCTCGATGTGGTCGATGGCCGCGAACGGGATGACATCCATATCGATGCCGGCCCCGAGCACCACGTTGTTGGCAAGGCGCTGGCCATCCAGCAGCACCAGGGTCTTGTTTGCGCCCAGGCCACGCAGGCTCGCGTATGAGCCGCCGCCCTCGAAGGTCGTGACCGCGGAGGCAGTCTGGTATCCGTTACCGTTATTATTTGCGCTGATCATCTGCAGCGCCTGCTCCACCGTTGTGACGCCCTGGTTTCTGAGGTCGTCGGTCGAGACAATCGTGATGGCTTCCGCCGTTTCGGCGTTAGGCCGCGCGATCAGGGAGCCCGTCACGACGACTTCCTGCAGCTGCTGCTCGGATTCTGCCGTTTCCGCGGCACCGGCGAATGAGGCCGCCGCCGCCATGACTGCGACCGCGCCGATTTGCAGCATGCGGTGCGCCGCGGCCGTGATCGGCAGGCATACTTGAGATGGAGAGCTACTCCAAGAAGACTCGGTCATTTCTGTTTTCTCCCTGCAGATCGCGCTGCGATGCACTTTTGAATCCATGTGACCCGCGCGATACGTGCAACAACAAGTTGTATAACAGTGCAGCTGACGAGCCCGTTCTGTACGAGCTGAACATGAGTGCAAAGCAACGAGACCGAGGCTGCATCCCCTAACAGTGATGCGAGGATATTCCGAACAAACTGCGTCGCGCAACAATGTGTCGTGCTGGGGCAACAGCTATGCGTACAGTCCGAAATCCATGCATAGGCGTCGAAAGCGCCCGCAAGTACGCCGGAAAACGGCTTCCGGAACCGTCGGCTGGAGCCTCTTTGCGTCGCACAAATTTATAATAAAAACATAAGGTTAAATAATAAGTGCACCGCTCTTGACCAAAATGCAGTGACCAGTGGCTGTTGCTTAAAAACCCCGCAATGACCGCGCCAGAAGGGTGCAGGTGCCAATATATTCAACTCGGAGCACAATCGTTTGTTATTCGCTACAGCAAAAATTAATGTTTATTAACTTATCTGGCGGCGCCGCGCTGCAGTCGCGGCTCATCGCCATCGCCGATCTGATGCAGAACGGGCGCCTCGCCGAAGCCGAGCGCGCCTGCCGCGCGCTGCTGGCGCAGACCCCGCAGCAAGCAACGGCGCTGCACCTGCTCGGACTGATCTGCGAGCAGTCCGGCGATGCCGTTGCCGGCGAGCGCTTGGTGCGGCAGAGCCTGCAGATCGAGCCCGCCAACCTGAAGTTCCAGCTCAATCTCGGCCAGTTGTTGCACCGGCGCGGACGTGCGGCCGGGGCCGCGCAGACCTATCGTCAGCTGCTCGAGCGCGCTCCTATGGAGCACGCGGCGCGCCGTGCCCTGGTAGTGATACTCGAGGAGCTGGGTCGGCCGGCTGCCGCCGAAGCCGAGGCCCGCACGCTGCTGCAGCAGCGGCCGGAGGATGCCGACGCCTGCTCGCTGCTGGCCTTCGTGCTCGACCGCCAGCACAAGATTGTTGAGGCAGAGGCCGCCTATCGGCGCGCACTTGCGCTGGATGAGCGCCAGGCCTTTGCGCACCAGAATCTTGGAGCGCTGCTGTCGCGCCTGGAGCGTGCCGAGGAGGCGCTGGCGGTGCTCGACCGCGCACGCGCCCTGGGCGCGCGCAATTTCGAGCTCGCCTTCAATCGCGGCCGCGCGCTCAGCCTGCTCTACCGCCTGGAGGAGGCCGAGTGCGAGTTCGTCGGCGCCGTGGCGCTGCGCCCGACCGATATCGAGGCCCAGGTCAATCTCGCGCGCCTGCGTTACATGCGCGCCGATCCGGCCTTTGCGCGCGACTTTGCGGCCATCGCTGCCGCACAGCCCGGCAATCTGCCGCTACAGACCGAGTTGGCCCGCGTTTTCAAAGGCGCCGGCCGGTTCGATGAGGCCGAGCGGCAGCTGCGGCAAGCCCTGACCGCTCACGGACCCGCGCCGCCGCTGCACGCGCTGCTAGCCCAGTTGCTGCAGGAGACTGGGCGCCTGGCAGAGGCCGAACACGAAGCCTTTCTCGCCGCATCGGCGATGCCCGACGACGCAGAGATCATCGAAACGCTGGTGGCAATCCTGCTGGCCCGCGGCCGCGCGCAGGATGCACTACCTTACCTCGCGGCGCGGCGGGCCCGCGAACCGCTGGTCCAGAGCTGGATCGCCTACGAGGCCACCGCGGCACGGCTGCTCGGACGCGAGCACTACCGCGAGCTCTACGATTACGATCGGCTGGTGCGCAGCTACATGCTCGAGCCCCCGCCGGGCTGGTCGTCGATAGCCGAGCTGAACGCCGCGCTGCGCACGGCGCTGACGGCGCGCCACCGGTTCGCGACCCATCCTCTGGATCAGAGCCTGCGGCACGGCAGTCAGACCACGCGCAATCTCATCGCCGAGAGCGACGCTGCGATTGGCGCGGTACTGCAGGCCTTCCAGGCGCCGATCGCCGACTATCTGCGCGCGCTCGGCCAGGCGCCCGGGCATCCGCTGTCAGCGCGCAACGTGGGCGGCGCGGTGATCACCGGCGCCTGGTCAGTGCAGCTGCAGCGTGAGGGCTTCCACGTCAATCATCTGCATCCCCAGGGCTGGATCAGCTCGGCGTACTACGTGGACGTGCCGGACGAGGTGCAGGACACGGCGCTGCGTTCAGGCTGGCTCAAATTTGGCGAGACGCGTTTTTCGGTGCCGGGCGCGACTGCGGAGAAGTACCTGCAGCCGCTGCCCGGCCGACTGGTGCTGTTCCCCTCGTACATGTGGCACGGGACGACGCCGATTCACGGCGCGCAGCCGCGGCTGACGATCGCCTTCGATGCGTTGCCCTTGCCCGAGGCGGCGCCGAACTGACTAGCGGCTGGTGCCGCGGGCGTTCGCGCCGCGCTTCAGTGCTTGATCGCCATATTGTTGATATCGCCGTGCGTCACCGGCATCGAATGCGTCACGTTGCGTAGGCCCTCGACATAGACGTCCTGGTTTTTGAAGTCAATGCTGAGCGACGCCACGGTGCCGAGCACGTCCATGCCGAGGATCAGCGCCGGCTTGTGATCCAGCGCCCAGACCTTGAAAATGTGAAAGTCGCCGTACACGATCTCGGCATCGGTGATGCGCAGCCCGTCGAGCACGATCGTCGGTGCCCGCTGCAACTCGCCCGGTTCGACTGCCTGTGTGGCCCCGTAGACCGACGTCACCACAGCGATCGACCCCGGCTTGCGCTGCGTTTTCAGCGCGTCGCGCAGCGCCAGGTTGCCGAGCGTGCGCTCCGAGCCGGTGTCCAGAATGGCGCAAGTGCGCACGCCGCCGATCACGGTATCGAGTGTGATAAGTCCATGGGTCAGCCGCAGGGCGTGGATCTTGATCGCGGGGCTACGCCCCAGAGCCTGGAAGTGATGCGCGATCTCGACACGGTTGCGCTGGAAGTCGATCAGCAGGCTCTTCTCGGTCAGTCCCGCCGCCCCCAGGATGCCGTCGGCGCCGGCCATGACCGGCGCCCAGATGATCGGCAGCGCCGCACCGTCGATCGTCAGATCCCCGGACCGCAGAACGTCCACCGTCACGAAGGCTACCTGCGCGTCGCCGGTGATCCCGTCGACATGAAAGGGCGTCTCCTGTGTCGGGGTCAGCCCCAGCGTCTGCACCGTACGCGGTGCGATGGTCGAGTGGTTGGCACCGGTATCGACGATAAAGCGAAACGGCCCGTGGCCATTGATCGTCACGGGGACCAGCACGCGGCCGATGTGATCGCGCGTGGTCGGCAGCGCAAACACCGAATCGTCCGGACCGGTTGCCGGATCCGCCGTCCCGAGGACATCGCCAGCGATGACGGCGCGCGCCGTCAGGCACAGCAGCAGCAGGCCCGCCAGGCACCTGGCAGTCGCTGCATTCTTGTGGGTCTGACAGCGTAAAATAGCCTGGTCTCGCACCGGCCTACCGTAACACGAAGCACCGTCGCCGCGCGTAAGACTGGGGCCTTTTCAACCGTGGATTGTGACCTGATCGATAGCGAGGTTTCCGTGAACGCAACAGTCATCAGCGAACCCGAGGCGCGAGCGCTGGCGGAGGCGATCAATCAGGTGTCGGCGAGCCAGCCGCCTGCCGAAGCGCTCAAGCTGGTCGAAATGGCGCTGGCGCGTGCGCCGCAGCAACCACTCGTTCTGAACGCTGCGGGCGGCCACATGCATCGGGTCGGCAATGTCGCGCGCGCGCGAGAATTGTTCGAGCGTGCCATTGCGTCCGACAGCCAATCAAAGGTGCTGTGGCTGAATCTCGCCAGTGCGTGCCGCACGCTTGACGACAAGGATGCGGAGGCAGCAGCGCTCGAGAAGGCACTGAGCATCGAGCCGCGGTACGTGCCGGCATTGCTGCAGAAGGGCGATCTGATGGAGCGGCTCGGCAGGCCGAAGGCAGCGGCGATTCTCTACAGCGCCGCGATCGACTGCGTTGATTCGGGCGCTAAAGTGGGGCCGCGGCTGGAGCACGCTCTCGCCCACGCGCGTGTCGTACGCAACGAGAGCACTGCGGCATTGGAATCGTTCCTGCGTCAGCAACTGGCCGGCGTGCGCGCTTCGCATGGCGCCGAGGATCTGCAGCGCTTTCAGGCCTGTCACGACGTCTACCTGGGTAAGCGGCCCATCTACTACAGCCAACCCAAGGCAGTGATGTTTCCGTATCTGCAGGCGCTGGAGTTCTTTCCACGCCAGCTGTTCCCGTGGCTGTCACTGCTCGAAGCCGCCACCAGTGACATCGCGGCCGAGGCGATGTCGGCGCTTGAGGCCGAGCGCGGCGAGTTTCGACCGTACATCGACGCTCCGGACAGCGCGCCGATCGATCAATGGGGTCCACTCAACCACTCACTGCAGTGGAGCGTGTATCACCTCTGGCACGACAGCAGGCCAATCCCCGCGCATCTGGAGAAATGCCCGAAGACGGCCGCTGTGCTGAAGCAATTGCCACTGTGCGATATCGAGCTGTATGCGCCCGGAGCTTATTTTTCCGTGCTGCAGCCGCGCACGCGACTACCGCCGCACACCGGGACGACCAACACGCGCTCGATCGTGCATCTGCCGCTGATCATTCCGCCGGGCTGCGGTTTTCGGGTGGGCTCGCAGATAAGGCAGTGGCAGCGCGGGCAGGCCTGGGTTTTCGACGACAGCATCGAGCACGAGGCCTGGAACGACAGCGATCAGGTGCGCATCATCCTGCTGTTCGATATCTGGAATCCGCTGCTGACACGCGCCGAGCAGGATCTGGTGCGATCGCTGACCATCGGCATCGGTCGCTTCTATGGGGATGAAGGCCCCGAGCTGGCCTCGCGATGAGACGCGGCTACCGCTGGGCGCTGCTGCCATGGGTGCTCGCGACCCTGTGGTCGCGGGCCGCGACCGATCCGCTGGATGCAAGCCTGCGCCGCTGCGGCGCGCAGACCGATCAGGTACAGCGGCTGGCTTGCTTCGATACGCTGGTAGCGGCGCTGCCAAAAGTCGAGGCCGACCGCTTCGGCATGACGGCCGAGATAGCGAACAAGCGCGATCCGGTCGTCGGGCGACAGGTGCAGACCGAAATACTGCCGGCTACGATTATCGCCGTGGGCGCGGGCGGACACGGTGAGTTGATCTTTACGCTCGACAATCAGCAGGTGTGGATACAGACGCAGGCGGAGCCGGGCAAGCACTTTGCGGTCGGCGAGCCGGTCCATATCGAGCATGGCGCGATGGGTTCGCTGTGGCTGGCGGCGAGCAAGGGGCGCATGACGAAGGTCAGGCGCATCAGCTAAAGACTGTATCCCCAGCGCTCGATCCACGGCCTCAAGCCTGGCAACACCGGCTCGAAGTGGCGCTCATAGCGTTTCCAGCGACCCACTGAGCGAGTGTTGACCGGCTCGGTGACCTGCGCGTAACTGGGGGTGCTGATGAATCCCTTGGCGCGGGCGCGCTCCGCCGGCGACAGCATGGCGTCGTGCCAGGGCAACTGCAGGAACTCGGCCAGTTGGCGCACCTGCGCCGGAAAGTCCGCCGTCAGCCTTTCGTAGAACAGCTCGTAGCTCGAGGGACGCAGCAGGGGCCACTGTGAATACCAATACCTGAAGGCGCTGTCGTAAGCGCGGGCCAGCGTCGCCAGGTCGCGGCACAGCAGTGCCAGGTCGGTCGATCGGAACTGCTGGAAATAGCAGCTCAGCAGGACGTCGCAGGGATGGCGGATCGTTAGCACGATGCGCGCGCGCGGAAACAGCCGCCGGATCAGTGGCAGCACCGTCATATTCATCGGGCCCTTGTCCACCAGGCGCTTGGCCGGCGACAGGTCGATCTTGCGACGCACACTCGCCCAGTAGCGCCCCCGGATCTCATCGAGGGCGCTGACGTCCAATTTGCCGAGTTCATTGGGGTAGCTCACCGGACCTTCGCACAGTGCGGCGCAGGCCTGCATCATGAACGGCTGCTCGTCCATCGACTGCAGCAGTGGGTGCGCATCCAGCACCTGCTCGAGCAGCGTCGTGCCCGACCGGGGGAATCCGACGATGAAAATAGGGGACTCTTCGACCGGCGGTCCCTCATCCCAGAGGGCGACGTCAGCCGGGTTGCAACCGCGGGCGATGCGCCTTGACATCCAAGACGGCGTGTCAGCTCCTTTGCCCATCGCAGCGCCGATAAAGGCAACTTGGGAGCGGTGCGCCTCCTCCGCGGTCGCGTAGGCCTCGTCGTAGCGGCCCAGCGCATCGAGCGCTTTCGCCATGGGAAACAATACGTGGCACTTGCGCGCATACGGCTGATACTGCGGCAAGGCTGCGGTCAGATGAGTCAGTGCAAGCTGGTGCTGGCCGGCCCGCGCGGCCAGCTGCGCCGATATCTGCAGCAAGTCGATCTGGATTTGGGGATCGCGCTCATGCTGCTCCAAACGCTGCAGGATGCCGCGGGCCTCGTCCAGCCGATGCAGGCGCTCCAGGATGGTCGCCAGCGCGACAGGCGCGCGCCCCTTGAGCGGCGGACTGGCCACCAGCTGCTCGATGGCGGAAGCGGCGCGGCGCGTCTCCCCCATCATAACGAGCAAGCCCGCAATCTGCGCGGTGATCTGGGGTGTCAGCCCCTGCAGCTCCTGCCAATTTTCGAGTGTTGCCAGAGCTTCGTCGTTCTTTGTCCGCTCGTAGCAACATTGGGCCAAGGCCCAGCGCATGGTGGCATCATTGGGCGCCAGGCCAACGGCGTCGCGCAATGCAAGGTAGGCAGCGTCATAATTGCAGCGCTCCATCTGCAGCACGCCGAGGTTGTACAGCAGCGCGGCCGACGGCGGTGCGAGCCGCAGCGCGCGATCGAATGCAGCGATCGCCTGATCGTGACGCCGCGTCGGCCGCAGCGCGGTGCCCAGGTTTTGCCAATGCTCTTGGACGCTCGGTTGCATCAAGGTGAGTGCATTGAAGATCCGCACCGCCTCCTCATGCTGGCCGCGGGCGTACAGCACCTGGCCCAGCACCCCGAGTGCGCCAGCGTGATGATAGTGGGCACTGAGCACTTCAAGGCACTTGGCCTCGGCCGCGGCCAGCCGCTCGCCGGCGAGGTCGGCTCGTGCCCGCTGCAGCAGCTCTTCGGGATCATCGCGCACCGACATCGAATGCAACCAGCGCCTGGCTAGTGCGCGCGCTCAGCGATGAGCGCCTCGAGAGACCCGGCCAGCGCGGCCACCAGCGCGTCCCAGCGATTGCTGCGTCCCGGCTGACGGAACAGGCGCATCGTGGGATACCACGGGCTGTCGCTGCGCTCGCGCAGCCAGCGCCAATCGGGCGCGGCGCTCAGCGCCACCCAGGTTGGCCGCGCCAGGGCGGCCGCCAGGTGCGCGACCGAGGTATCCGAGCTGATGATGAGATCGAGCGACGCCATGATCGCAGCGGTGTCGAGAAATGCATCCGCGCCGGCTTCCTCGCCGGGGAAAAAGATGCGATCGCGAAACGGCGCTGCCCGCAGTTGCTGCAGTCCCTCGCCTTGCTGCAGCGACACCAGACTGAGGCCCGGGATTTCAGTGAGCGGTGCGAATACCGCAAGCGGCGGCGAGCGCCCGCGTGCCCAGGTCAAGCGCTCGACCTGGGCGTTGCCCTGCCAGGCCAGCCCGACGCGCAAACCCGGCAGCTGCTGCAGGCGAGTGGCCCAGTCGGTGGTGCGCACCGGATCCGCAGCCAGATAGGGCACCTGCTGCGGAATGCTGGCAACCTGGGTGCCGAAGGCCAGCGGCAGGCTCATGAGTGGACAATGATAGTCGCATCGGGGGAGCAGCTCGCCGCGGCCGATCAGCTGGATCGCCCCCGGCAAAGTGCCCATCAGGGCCTTGAGCTGCGCCATGACCTCGAACATCACCGTTGCACCCCGCTCGGCCAGCAGCGGCAGGTAGCGGCAGAACTGAATCGTATCGCCCAATCCCTGTTCGGCGTGCACCAGCAGGATCTTGCCGGCGATCGGCGCCTCCCCGGTCCAGCGCGGCACGCCGAACTCGCGCGGCGGGACCGCGAGTGCGGGCACGCGAAAGCGCGCTTCGTACAGCGGCCAGCCGCGGCGCAAATCGCCCTGCGCGAGATACAGAAACGCCAGCTCGAGCCGCGCCGCGGGGTCATCGCGGTCGATGGACAGCGCCCGATCGAAGCTCGCTGCCGCCTGTGCATCGTTCCCAAGCCGCGCCGACAGTACCCCGATGTTGACGTGGGTGGCCGCTGCGGTACCGTCGATCACCGCGGCGCGAATGAAGTCCTGGAGCGCAGCCTGCGGCCGGCCCAGGGCCTCGAGCGCGACGCCGCGATTGTTTAGTATCTGCGCTCGCTCGGGCCCAATGCCGAGGGCACGATCGAAACTCTCGAGCGCTTCCGCGTAGCGCGCAAGGCGCAGCAGCGCGCTGCCGTGCTGCGCATGCACCTCGCGATCCTGCGGCAGCAGGGCTGCTGCGCGCTCGAGCGGCTCTGCCGCCTCGGCGGGCCGGCCGAGCTCGAGCAATGCCGTTCCGCGCGCCAGCAGGTGTGAAGGGCGCTCACCGCCATGCGCCAGCAGTTCATCGAAGTCGCGCAGCGCCTCGGCGTGACGTCCGAGCAGCGTCAACGTCATCGCGCGGTTGTGCAGGGTGTCGAGATTGGCGGGATCGATCGCCAGGGCGGTGGCATAGCTCGCGAGGGCCTCACCTAAGCGGTCGAGGCGGGTAAGGAAGTTGCCCCGATTGCTATGCAGCGCGGCCAGCTGCGGCTGCAGCGCCAGCGCCCGATCGAGGTAGCCAAGCGCGCGGGTGTAATCACCCATCGCGGCAGTGAGCTTGGCCAGATGCTGGAGCGCCAGCGACTGGTTCTGATCGAGTTCGAGCGCGCGCTCGAAGCAGTTCAGCGCATCGTGGGTGCGCTCGCCCGCCTCTAGCGCGACGCCCAGTTCGGTGAGTGCCTCCGCATCATTCGGCGCCAACCGGACCGCCTGGCCCAAATTCGCCAGTGCTTCATCTCGGCGGCCGAGCATGGTCAGCGCGGCCCCGCGCAGTCGATATGCACCCGCGCGATAATTACCCGCGGCAGCGCTGTCCAGCGCGACCGCTCGATCGCAGCACTGCAAGGCAGCCTCGGGGCGGCCCAGCGCGAGCAGCGCGCGAGCAAGATTCAGCAACACCGATGGCCGTCCGGGTTGCAGCTCCAGCGAGGCTGCCATGAGCGGCGCGCCCTGCGCCGGCTGCCCGAGCTGTGCCAGCGCCACGCCGAGACGCTGCATGAGGTCGGCATCTCTCGGCGCAGCGCGCAGCAGCTCTTGAAGGATGGCCACGGCTTCGCGAAAGCGCCCGGCACGCTGATGCGTGACGGCGACTTCGAGGCGGTCGCGGGCGACTGTGGATGTCATGCGGTACTACCCCGAGCACTCACCCGATCTTGCGGATGCTGAATAAAAAAAGGCGGGCCGACGCCCGCCTTTGAGTCTATCAAAAGGAACTTGCGCCGCTTTTTTAGAAATCCACCGTGACATTCATGAACAAGAACCGCCCTGCCAGGTCATACACCGAGGCGTAGGTGTTGTTGTCGTAATAGACGTCATTGCCGCCGGTCGCGCCGCTTACCGTCGGTGGATCCTTATCCAGCACGTTGTTACAGCCCGCGCGCACCGTGACTTTGTTCCAAACATAGGAGACATGCAGGTCGAGGTAACTGTAATTCGGGATCTCCGCGTCGGCTGCCGGATTCAGGTGGTTATTGTTTGCGTAGTCAGGCTCATTCGGAAGATAGGTCGTATTGAGTGCCTTGCCGAAAAAGCGCCATACCGCGCCGCCCGACAGGCCTGCGACCGGCGTAGCCCAGTCCAGGGTCATGCGGTGGCGCCAGGTCGGAGTGATCGGGTCACAGCTCAGACCAAAGCGGCCGGCGCAGTCATAGGACTTCGAGCCCGGCCCGCCGGGGCTGTAGATCAGGTCCTTGAGCCAGGTGCCGTCGAAGCGCGTGCGCAGGTTTCCGAAGGGCCCGAGTCCAATGGTGTACGCCAGCCCGATGTCGAGACCCCGGTATTCCAGCCCGCCTTCATTCAGCAGCGGGTCAATGACGTACCCACTAGGACTGGCCCATAGCGTGCCAGCGGGATCACGGTGAATCAGATCGCACCAGTAAGCCAGGGTGGTGTTGGCACAGTTTTGTTCGATCACGCTCGCACCGTAGGAATTCACCAGGCCGGTGACCTTGATATCGGTGTAGTCCACCGTCGCGCTGAACTTCGGCAGGAAGCTCGGCGTGAATACCAGACCGACATCGTAAGTCTTACCGACTTCGGGCTTCAGCACCGGGCTGCCACCGACCAGACCGTTGTACTGGCTTGACGGCGCTTTCGCTGCGCCGCCGGCGCCGTACAACTGCGGGCTCAGTCCCAGCAGTGCGCACTGAGCCGCAGTAAGCTTCGTGCCGACTTTGCACAGGTCGTTGCTGCCGTCCAGGGCGACGTGATCGGGCTGAAACAGTTCCTGCAGATTTGGCGCGCGCACCGCGCGGTTGAAGCTGGCGCGCACGCGCAGGTCGTTGACCGGCGCCCACTCGAGACCGAATTTAAAGGTATTGGTGTTGTAGCCTTCGCTGTAGCTCGAATAGCGATAGCCGGTCTCGAAATCGAAGGTCTTCACGAACGGTGCATCGTGCACGATCGGCAGGCGCGCCTCGGTGAACAGTTCCCACACGCGCTGCGAGGCCGCCACCGGTGGCGCCGGCGAGCCGATGCCGGACAGATCGCCGCTCTGATACTCCTCGTCGGGGCTGGAGGTCAGCGCATCGCGGCGGTATTCGGTACCGAATACGACCTTCAGGCCGTCGTTCGCCCACGGCGTCTTGATGCCGTTCTTGGTCAGATCACCGGACACGTAGGCGCTGCCGATATCTTCCTGCTCGGACGCGAGGAATACGCCCGGCACAGAGATGTAGGTCAGCGCAGCCGGGCTTACCGCCACCGCCGGGTTGAAGATCGGCCACGGCACGCAGCCGGTCTGACCGCCCTGGCACACCGGCGTGCCGCCGGGGCCGGGCACGGCCAGCAGCGCGTTCTGAATGTGCTGGGTCGAGGTATCGTTGTTGTGGTAATCGGATGAGCGCGTCGTTGAAAACAGCCCATAGGCGTCGTAGTTCCAGTCCTCGACGATCTCGCCCCGTACGCCGAACACGCCGCGATAGGAGGTGTGTGTGTACTCGTCCTCGCGCGGGCCGCCCTCGATGTTGCGGCGGCCAATGGCGATCTGGCCGACGCCGGTGGCGCTCATCTGGTAAGGGAACAGTTGGCCGGTATTGGTCTTATTGGTATAGGCAATGGGCGCACCGCCGGCGGTTTCGGGGCAGAGTGTCGGGAACTCGGCAGCGGTGATATACGGGTTCATACCCGCATTGCCGTAGCCGCCGCTGCCGCAGTTGTACGAGAGTGCACCGTCCGGAAGACCCGAGTTGGCATCGATGGCCCTGGCACTTCCCAGGAATGAGCCCGCTGGCGCGTAGTTGCCGGTGCTCTGGTCGTCCATGAACATGAACTCGGTATAGGCCTCCGCGTGATCGTTGAATTTCAACTTGCCGAAGAAACCCGCGGTGTAGCGCTCGTCGTTGCGCTGCAGATAGTGGGACGCGCCGTAGTTGAAATGATTGTATTGGTCCACCAAAGTGCCGGCGTCGGTGACCTGAAGTTTTGTCCCGGTACTCGCGTTTTGGAACACGGCCGGCGCGGTGGTGCTCGAGCCGCCGCAGAAAAAAGGTTGCGTGCCGGTGCTGTCGCTGAGCGTGCAGGCGGAGTGATCGCGATGGTTGGCGGTGATTGCCGCGACGGTGCGGTAACCGAGATAGCCCTCGAAGTTGCCGGCCCCATCGGCGAAGTTGTGCCCCATGATGATGGTGAAGTCCTTATTCGACCCGTCCCAGTTCGAGCCGGTGACGGCCGGATTGCCGTCGGCTGTCAGCAGCGGATCGCTCCAGGCCTCGTGGTTGTTGTGGTTATAGATGCCGATATTGGCATCGACGCGCACGCCCTCGAAGTGATCGTTCATCACAAAGTTGACGACGCCCGCCACCGCGTCCGCGCCATAGGTGGAGGAGGCGCCGCCGGTGAGCACATCGACGCGCTCGATCAGTGCCACGGGGATCTGATTGATATCCGCGGCCGAGGCATAGGCCGGGGTCGCGCCCTGGATCGCGCCCGGGTCACCGCCCTGCAGGCGGCGGCCGTTGACCAGCACCAGCGTGCGTTGCACGCCCAGGCCGCGCAGGTTGACGGTGGCCGTGCCGTTGGCGGTCATCGACAGCCCGGAACCCTGGTCGGCGACCACCTGTGGCAGGCTGTTGAGCAGGTCCTCGACTCGGGTGACGCCGGTCTCCTTGAACTCTTCGGAGGTTACCGCGGTCACTGGGCTGATCGCGTCCAGGCTTGGGCTGGCGATGCGCGAACCGGTGACGACGACTTCGTTCAACTCAGCGGTATTTTCGGCCGTGGAACCGGGCGCCGCTTGCGCGCTGGCGGCCGGGGGATGCACCGCAACCGCAGCGGCACTTCCGGCCAGAAGCGCGAGTCGCACCGCGCGTCTGAGGATTGGATTGCTTTCGGTGGTCATGTGCTGGATTCTCCCTAATTCCGTCATTTCGTATGCTCTAGGCCGGCCTCCGCCTACCATTCGCATGACATTTTCTGTGCTGTACTTTCGCAACACTTAGGGCGACAGAATTGAACCGCCTTCCCCAAATGACGCGGTACACACTAAAACCCTGATGAGACCGGGTTTTCCATAGTGGTATGGAAGTATACGGATTTCCTTTCGCACGACAATAGCAAATCGCGCATCCGGGCACTGGCGTTGCTCGTCCACAACACAAGGTACGGTGTCGCCTGGGTCGCGCGGCCGGCGGTATTTCTAAGGCAGGCCGTAGGCGGCCGCCACCACGGCGCCGATCTGCTCGCCCATCCGCTTGCCGACCTCGCCCGAATTGCGATAGTGCACACCATCATAGATGCGCGCATTGGAGACCTCTAGCTCCAGATCCTCGGTGCGCGTCCAGTAGCGCGTCACGCCCGGCGCTGTATTGCTGGTCGAACTGAGAACCGGCAGCGGTTCGCGACCGACCTCGATGCGAATCACGGTGGCGATGGTCGCCGCGACGACGCAATGCGCACACGGATATTCCGGTTGCATCGGCGTCACGATCATGGGTTGCCAGCCGGCATCGCGCTCGGTCTTGGGATTATTGTCGCGGTCGCCGTTGCGAATCGCAGTGATCGGGCGCCAGAATTGGTAGTAATACTTGGCTTCGAAGACGGCGACCTCGGCATCGCTGATGGCTGAGGTGACGGCCGCGAACAGTCGCGCATTGCGCGTGATCTCCCGCCCCGGGGCATTGGCGAGCGAACGCACCACGCCAATGTGCACGTCCGGCAATGCAGTCGCCCAGAACTGCGCTATCGCGCTCTGCTCCGGTGTGCGCACCGAGCTGTTGAGCGCGCCGATGGCTTTTACCTCGTTGTAGTCGCGTGCCCAAAGCTCGCTGGTCAGGGCGGGCGGCGGTCCCGGGCGAAACTGCGAAGCGCTCTTCAGGAACCATGGTTTGTGCTGCCCGACCGCCACGCCGAGCGGAAATGCGGTCGGCACATAAACGCCCGGCGTTGTCAGCGGGCGGTATGGCTCCGGAGCACCCAGATCGTCGGTGTGTTTTGAGAGCACATCCGCCGCCGCGCGCTCGCCGAGCTCAACGCCGCTGCTGCGCGCCTGGTCGTCCGGGAGCTTGCCGAGGGCCTGGCTGTAGGCGGTTTCGATCTGCGGCTGCAGCACGGGCGCCTCGTGCAGCAGCACGGTGCGACTTGCCGCCGCGATGGCCGCATCGATCGAGGCACCCTGCGACGGCTTCAGATCGATCCGGTCGCGTGGATAGCGCGCCGTGATCGAATTCACCGCCTCGTACACCGCATTCTGGACCAGCGCGAGCGTGCGCATGGTATTGGGGCCGTCGGTCGCGATATCGGTGGCGTTGCCAGCCCAGTCGGCGACGGTATCGGCGTGCACCGCGAACGCGACCAGCAGCAATGCGATCGACCCGAAGTGGCAGCGGCGCCTGCTCATCGACGACCTCCCATGCTCCTGAACTGACAAATCATGAACCTTTCATGCCAGGTTTTCGAGGTTCGGCGCACACGACCAGCGGCATCACTGGCGAGCGGCGCGTCCGGCAGCATCGCGATGGGCTCGCGGCGCTCGCGCCGGTCCGACCCCTCAATAGAACAGGCCGTGGATCACGCGATCGCCCTGCTCGATGTGTCGCCGCGCGCACTCTCCGCCCGCGAGTTCCAGCACTGCCTTCACCGGCGTGATGACCGGCGCCGGGGTGCTGATGATGTCCTCGGATTCCGGCGTGGCATTGTGCCGGATGTAGATGATATCGCCGTGTACGTCGATGAACAGCATGTCCAGCGGAATGAGCGTGTTCTTCATCCACATGCGCATCACCCCGGGCCGCTGCTGCGGGAACAGCATGCCGCGCCCGGCGGGCAGCGAGCGCACGAACATCAGGCCCTGCTCCGAGCGCTGCGGCGTGTCGGCAATCCAGATATCGAAGTGCTGCCGGCCCGCCTGCGTCTGGATCTCGAGCGGCGAGTGCGGGAAGCCATTCAGGCTCTCGAGCGCCAGTCCGGCCGGCGCCAGCAGCGCAGCCAGCAGCAGCACCAGGGCTGATAAAATTCGCGCACGCCCCAGCCGCTTCGCCGCGGATGGGTCAGGGCCTGGCGGGTAACGCGTCATCGACGGGATCCTCTTCCACGACGGGACCGGCAAAGTCAAACCGGCTCAGCAGCAACCCTGCCTTACCGGCGAGCGCCGTGGCCGGCGCAATGCAGAAGCCACGCGCCGTGAGGCGCTGCAGGTGCGGGTCAGCCTGGGCCGGCAATGATTGTTCGGTAAACTCATCGATGGTGCATTTGCCGTCGCCCGCGGTGGAGAACAGCTTGCGCTCGCCCTCGAAAATCACCGTGACGTTGGCCGGCACGTTATGCGCGCTGCGCGCCCCGGGTGCGGCGGCGATGCCGAATACGAAACGCAGGTTGTGCGCGCCGCCCTGCGCCGGCCCGGCGAAGGTCAGGCGCAGGCCGTGCTGACCGGGTCGCGGACCGCCGTCGCAGCGCATGTCCGCATCACGCCAGTCGATATCCATATTGCTGTCGCCACGCATGCGCACGCGCAGGTAGCCGTCGTGCGAGGGCAGGCAATTCGATGCGGCCACGGCCGGTGCGCTCCCGGCAGCTGGCGCGGCGTCCACCGTGGCTGGCGCCTGCGCGTTCGGGGTGGCCCCCTGGCGCCCGCACGCAGCGCTGCAGGCAGCGATCGCGTACAGCAGGCTGCGCAGGTGCTGGCGTCGATCAGCGATGATACGGACCTTGCAGCTGGCCGAGCCGTGTCGGTGTTGGTGTCCTTGGTGCCTGCACGCCGTGATGCTGTGGATGCAGGCGTCCTGCTGTCAACAGCATGCTGTCATTGGTGCCGGCGTTGACGATCGATGCCGTTCTTCTTGCGATGCAGCGCACGGGCGAGGGATGGCCATGCTGATAGACTTTTAACCTATGATGAACCGCCGCAGGGCAGCCATGCCTAATCAACTTATTGAGATTTATCCGGTAGTTCCCGCCCCGCTGGCGCGACTGCCGGAGCTCGCCAGCAACCTGTTCTTCAGCTGGCACCGGCCGACGCGGGCCCTGTTCGAAGACCTGGAACCGGAGCTGTGGCAGCAGGTAGGCGGCAATCTGCGGTTGATGTTGCGATGCATCAACCAGGAGAACCTCGACCGATTCGCTGCCGATCGCATCTACCTGGAGCGCTATCGACAGGTGATCGATTCCTTCGATGCCTATCTGTCGGCACCGCAGCGGGCCGACGAGCCGCTGGTGGCGTATTTCTGTGCCGAGTACGGCTTTCACGAGAGTTTTCCGATTTATTCCGGCGGTCTTGGCATCCTGGCCGGCGATCACTGCAAGGCAGCGAGCGATGAGCGGCTGAATTTCGTCGCGGTCGGGCTGCTCTATACCCAAGGCTACTTCATTCAGTCGGTGGACAGCGACGGGGTGCAGCACGCCAGCAATACCGAAACCGATCCGCGCGATCTGCCGGTGGAAGCGGTGCGCGATGCCAGCGGCGAGTGGATGCAGGTGACGGTGCGCATCGCCGGCCGCAACGTCGTGGCGCGCATCTGGAAGGCACAGGTCGGCCGCGTCTCGGTCTACCTGCTCGACACCAACTGCAAGGACAACCTCACCGAGGATCGCGAGATCACCCACCGTCTCTACGGCGGTGACGCTAATGTGCGCATTCGCCAGGAGATGATCCTGGGGCTCGGGGGGGCGCGCGCGCTGCGGGCGCTCGGAAAAGCCCCGGCGGTCTGGCACCTGAACGAGGGTCACGCGGCGTTCCTGATTCTCGAACTGGTACGCGAAGGTGTCGCGGGCGGGCTGAGCTTCTCGGCCGCACTCGAATCGGCGGCCACGCAGTGCGTGTTCACCACGCACACGCCGGTGGCGGCCGGCCACGATGCCTTCGAGAACGGCCTGTTCACGCACTGCTTCCAGGATATGTTCGCCGAGCTCGGCGTCTCGCCCGAGCGGGTGCTCGAGCTGGGACGGGCTCCGAACGCATCGCACGTGTTCAACATGACGCAGCTGGCGCTGCACGGCGCGCGGCGCATGAACGGCGTCAGCCGCATTCACGGTGCGGTGTCGGCGCGCCTGTGTGCCGACCGCTGGCCCGAGGTACCCCCGGAACAGAATCCGGTTGGCTACGTCACCAACGGTGTGCACGTGCCGACCTTTCTGGCCCAGACCTGGAGTCGTTTTTTCGACGGCACCCTGGGTCCGGAGTGGCGCGAACGCCTCTCCGATCGCGACTTCTGGCTCGGCATTACCGCGGTGCCGGACTACGACTTCTGGAACACGGCGCAGCAGGTCAAGGCACGCATGCTGGAGGGGGTGCGCGCCCGCCTGCGGCGCGAATATCGTGCCAAGGACCTGAACCCGGCGCAGCTGCGCCGGATCACGCGACTGATCGACCCCGAACAGCCCAATGTACTGACACTCGGTTTTGCGCGCCGCTTTGCCACCTACAAGCGCGCCTCACTGATGCTGCGCGATCGTGAGCGCCTGCTGCGGCTGGTCGGTTCGGAGGAGCGTCCGGTGTTGTTCCTGTTCGCCGGCAAGGCTCACCCGGCCGATCAACCGGGTCAGCAGATGCTGCGCGAGATCAAGCAGCTCATGCTCATGCCCGAGTTGGCCGGTAGCGTGGTATTCCTCGAGGACTACGACCTGCAACTGGCGCGCTGGCTGGTCACCGGCGTGGATGTGTGGCTCAACAACCCGGTGGCACCGCTCGAGGCCAGCGGTACCTCGGGCATCAAGGCAGCCATCAACGGCCGTCTCAATGTCAGCATTCTGGATGGCTGGTGGGCTGAAGGCTTCGACCATAACAACGGCTGGGGCATTCCTGCCTCCGACGCGCAGGACGCCGAGCGGCGCGACGCGCTCGACTCGGCCGCGATGCTCGACGCCATAGAAGAGGAAGTCGTGCCGCTCTACTACGCGCGCAACCAGGAAGGCTATTCGCCGGAATGGGTGCGGCGCTGCAAGCGCGCGATGATGACCGTGATCCCGCACTTCAACATGGGCCGGGTGGTGCAGGACTATGCGCGCGGTGTGTACTACCCGGCCGCGCAGCACCACCAGCGCCTGATGCAAGGCGGTGCAGCGGCGGCCACGCAGCTGAGCGGCTGGAAGCAACGCGTGCGCGAGCAGTGGGCCGGCGTGGGACTGCGCCGCCTCAGCGACACGCCGCGCGAGTTGCCGCGTTCCCGTGCGCTGAACGTGCGCATCGCCGCTGCGCTCAACGGGCTCACCCCGGCCGACGTGCGCGTGGAATTCGTCGCGCAACGGGTGTTGCCGCGATCGCGCTCGGAATTGCCGGCGCTGTCCTCGTTTCGCACCGATCAGCACGACGATGCCTGGCGCGCACTGCTGCGCCCGAACGGCGAGATCGACAGTGACGGCTCGGTCGTCTATGAGCTGCAGGCGATACCGCCAAACTGCGGCCAGTTCGCGTTCGAGATCCGTATCTCCCCGTGGCACGACATGCTGGCGCATCCGTTGGAGATGGGTCTGCTCAGGCGGCTGTAGGCGCGCAAATTGCGCGCCGCCGTGCCGCGGCTCCTCCTACAGCGAAGTCAGCGCTTGCGCTGGCGCGGTTTGAGGGAAATCACCGCAACAATCCCCTGAACCTGCAGCCGCGATGCTTGTCCGACGTACTATACTGATCGCGTCCCGTCATCATCCGAACCTATGGCCAAGCAGCAGTCGCGGGCTTCCTCTGGACGTTACGTCAGTCGCCTGACCAGCGGCGCTCTGGCCGTGGTCATGGCCGGCGGCCGTGGCGAGCGGCTCAGGGACCTGACGCTGCATCGCTGCAAACCGGCGACCCCGTTCGGCGGCAAGTTCCGCATCATCGATTTCGTGCTGTCCAACTGCGTCAATTCCGGCATCCGCCAGATTTTCCTGATGACGCAGTACAAGGGCCAATCCCTGATCCAGCACGTGCAGCGCGGCTGGAGCTACCTGCGCGGCGAGTTCGGCGAATTCATCGACGTGGTGCCGGCGCAGCAGCAGGTCGGCCTGCACTGGTATCGCGGCACCGCCGATTGCGTCTACCAGAACCTCGACCTGATCCGCGCGCTGCGCCCCAAGCATGTGCTGGTGCTCGCCGGCGATCACATCTACAAGATGGACTACGGTCCGATGATCGCCTATCACGTCGAGAAGGGCGCCGACATCACCGTCGGCGTGGTCGAGGTGCCGCGCGCCAGCTCGAGCGACTTCGGCGTGCTCTCGGTCACCGACTGGAACCGCGTTACCAAATTCACCGAGAAGCCGAAGGAGCCCGATACCATCCCCTCGCGGCCGGATATTGCGCTGGCGTCCATGGGTATCTATGTGTTCAACGCCCGGCTGCTGGAAAAGCTGCTGCTCGCCGATGCGACCGACGACAAGTCGGCGCACGATTTCGGCAAGAACGTCATTCCGGCGGCGATCGACCTGCTGCAGGTGGTCGCCTATCCGTTCACCGACGTCAAGACGCGGGCGCAGAACTACTGGCGCGACGTCGGCACCGTGGACGCGTTCTACGACGCCAATATCGAGCTGGTGCACGTTGCGCCCGAACTGAATCTGTACGACGAAGAGTGGCCGATTTGGACCTATCAGCTGCATCAGCCGCCGGCCAAGTTCGTGCTGGACGAGGTCGGACGTCGCGGCACCGCGATCAATTCCATGGTCTCAGGCGGCTGCATCATCTCGGGCGCCGTGGTCGATCAGTCGCTGCTGTTCTCCAATGTCCGGGTCGAGGAGCGCTCCAGTATCGTGCGCGCGGTGGTGCTGCCCAACGTCAAGATCGGCGCCGGCTGCAGCGTCAAGCAGGCGATTCTGGACGAGAACTGCGAGATCCCTGACGGCATGCAGATCGGCATCGACCGGGTGACCGATGCCGCCAGGTTTCATGTCACCGATAAAGGCGTCGTGCTGGTGACCCCCGACATGCTGGCGAAGCTCGCCGTAAGCCGCGCATGAGCGTGGCTCCGCGGCTGCTGGAGCGGCGACGCTCTGGCGTGCTGCTGCATCCCACTTCACTCATTAGCGGCGAGGGCGACGGCGCTGGCGCGCGCGGCGCGCTCGGCGCGGCGGCGCGCGCTTTCATCGATTGGCTGGCGCAGGCCGGGTTTTCCGTCTGGCAGGTGCTGCCGCTGGGCCCGCCGGGCGGCGGCGGCTCGCCCTATTGGGCGCGCTCGGATTTTGCCGGCCAGACCGCGCTGATCGATCGTAACGAATTGCCCGATCTCGGCCAGCAGCGTGCCGACTTCGACCTGTTCCGTACCACGCATGACGATTGGCTCGAGGATTACGTGCGGTTCGAAGCCCTGGCCGATCGCTTCCAGGCGCCCTGGTGGGCCTGGCCGGAGGCGTACCGCGCGCGCGAGCCGAAGGCCATGTACCGGTTAGCACGCGAGGCGCGCGAGCAGCTCGATCGCCGTCGCATCGAACAGTGGCAGTTCGACTGGCAATGGCGTGCGCTGCGCGGCTACGCGGCGCAGCGCGGCGTGTTCCTGTTCGGCGATCTGCCAATCTACGTCGCCCCCGACTCGGTGGCGACCTGGTCGGCGCGCGCACAATTCCAGCTGCGCGCCGATGGCCGGCCGTTGCTGCTGGCGGGCGTGCCGCCCGACTATTTTTCGGCCGACGGCCAGCTCTGGGGCAATCCGCTGTATGACTGGGAGCAGGCCGAGCGCGACGGATTTGCGTTCTGGCGCGCGCGCCTCGGCCGCCAGCTGCGCCGCTTCGACCTGCTGCGCATCGATCATTTTCGCGGACTCGCCGCCTATTGGGCCGTTCCGGCCGGGGCGCACACGGCACGCGAAGGCCGCTGGTGCCCGGCCCCCGGGCACGCGTTGTTCAAGGCGCTCGTCGCCGACTTTCCCGATCTGCCGCTGGTGGCCGAGGATCTGGGGGTCATCACACCCGACGTTGAGCTGCTGCGGGTCAGCTTCGGTCTGCCCGGAATGCGCGTGCTTCAATTCGGATTCGACGGCTCGCCTGACAATCCGCACTTGCCGCACAATTACCAGCGCGACGTGGTCGCCTACACCGGCACGCACGACAATGACACCACCGTGGGCTGGTACCGCAGTCTTGGGAACGCGGACGCGCAGCGGGTCGCGTATTACCTGCGTTCGGATGCCGCCGGCCTGCCCGACGCCATGGCACGCGCGGTGCTGGCCTCGGTGGCGCAACTGGCCATCATTCCGGCGCAGGATCTGCTGCAACTGGGCCCGGAGGCGCGCTTCAATACGCCTGGGACGGTGCCCGGCAACTGGAGCTGGCGCCTGCCGGCCGACGGGCTGAGCGCGGATCTGGCGCAGCGCTTCGCGCAGCTGAATCAGGTGTTCGGGCGTGTCAGTGGGGTGCAGCGCGTATGAGGGCAGATTCGATGGCCAGCGGCAGTCGAGCCACGCAGCCGGCTCGACCGCTGCGACTGGCATGGATGGCAACGTTGCTCGCCGCGCTCACCGGCTGCGCGAGCATGCTGCCGAAGCTGGCGGCCCCGACCCTGGTGGTCACCCGCGTGGTGATCGGCGGCGGCAACCTGCAGCAGCAGCAGGTCAGGCTGACCTTTCACGCCACCAACCCGAACGACCGCGCCATCCCGATCCGGCGCATCGACTGCAACCTGGAACTCGAGGGTACGGCGTTTGCGCAGGGCGCGACCGACGCCCCGTTCACGTTGCCGCCCTCAGGCGAGACCGACTTCGACCTGAACGTGACCGCCAATCTCAACACCGTGCTCGGGGCGCTGGCCGGCGGCCTGGGTCACCACACGGTCGACTATCGCGTGTACGGGCAGGTGCATCTGCAGGGCGGCATGGTGCGCACCATTGCGTTCGACCAGAAGGGCAGCGTGCGGCTTTGACTCAGGGCTGTACCAGGCTCTGATACATTTCGACGTAGCCGCGCACCTGGCGGCTCCAGGAGTAATCCTGCGCCATGCCATTCTGCATCAGCCGCCGCCACGCAGCCCGCTGCTGGTACAGGTCCAGCGCCGTATTGAGGGCCCAGCTGACCGCCTCGGCGTTGTAGTCGTTGAACACGATGCCGGTGCCCGAGCCGGTGGCGGCATCGAAATGCTGTACCGAATCGGCCAGTCCGCCGGTGCGGCGCACGATCGGCACCGTCCCATAGCGCATGCTGTACATCTGGTTGAGTCCGCAGGGTTCGTAGCGCGAGGGCATCAGGAACATGTCACTTGCCGCCTCGATCCAATGTGCGAGCTCATCGCTGTAGCGGCGCTCAAAGTGAACCCGCGCCGGAAATCGCCGCTGCAGCGCGCTGAAGAAATTCTCGTAGCGCGCCTCCCCGGTGCCGAGCACGACCAGGTTGAACTCGCGCGCCTGCAGCAGCAGTGGCAACGAGTCGAACAGCAGATCGAAGCCTTTCTGCGTCGCCAGGCGGCTGACGATGCCGACCAGCGCGGTTCGCGGGCCGCCGCTCAGGTGTATCCGCTGCAGGAATTCGTCCTTGATCGCGGCCTTCACGCCGAGCTGGTTGGCGCCGTAGTGCTGCGACACATAGCGGTCGCGGCGCGGGTCCCATTCGTCGTAGTCCACGCCGTTGAGGATGCCGACGATGGCATCGGTGCGCTTGCGCAACAGGGTTTCCATGCCCATCCCATATTCGGCGGTGCGAAGTTCGCGCGCGTAGGTAGGGCTGACGGTCGTGATCCGGTCTGCGTAGCTCAGCCCGGTGCGCAACAGATTGATGCGCCCGGCGGCAAAATCCCCCGCATCGAGCATCGACACCGGACCGCCGGGCAGTACCTCGGCATGCAGGGTGCTGCTCAGGATGCCCTGGTAGCCGATGTTGTGCACCGTCAGCACAGTGCGCGCAGCCTGGAACAGGCGGTCCCAGGCGTAAGTCGAACGCAGCAACAGCGTTCCGGCCGCGGTGTGCCAGTCGTTGAAATGCATGATCTGCGGCGCGAAGGCCATGCGCTGGCAGCAGATGAAGGCGGCGTGCGTGAGCACGAGGAAGCGCCGGTGCTCGTCGGCGTCCGAGGTGTAGAGCGACGGGCGGTTGAACAGCGCCGGGCAATCGACCAGATGCGCGATTGCGCTCGAGTCCGGCAGCTGCGCGGTCGACACCGAGAAATCGTAACGATGAGTGCCGAGCGTTACCGACAGCCCGCGCAGGTAATCGACCGGGTGGATTTCCAGGCCCTCGCGCTGGATGCTCGAGTAACCCGGCATGAACAAGAGCACGTCGTGACCGTCGGCATGCAGGTATTTGAGCAGCGCTCCGGACACATCGGCAAGCCCGCCGGCCTTGGCGAAGGGGGTCACTTCGGCCGACGCAAAGCATATTTTCAATGGCATCGCCGGATCTTACCGCAGCGCGAGACGCCCGTAGGCGAAGCCATTATCATGTTGTCATGCGCTCGCTGGCGGTATATCTGACGCTCCTGCTGCTGCTCACGGTCTCTGTCTGGATCGGTGTCATTGCCTCCGATTGGCCGGAGTGGTGCCGCCGGTTGAACTGGTGTGCGGCCAGCTGGCCAACAGGCCAGTGATTTTCACAACCCGTCACCGCGACCATGTCTAGCACCCCTTACGTGCAACTCGAGCAGGAATGGCGGCGGCTGCACGCGTTCCACGGTGCGCTGTCGCTGCTGCGCTGGGACGCGGCAGTCATGATGCCCAAGGGCAGCGCCGACGTGCGCGGTGAGCAGCTGGCGGCGCTCGAGACTGAATACCATGCGTTGCTGACCACGCCGAAGATCACCCGCCTGCTCGACCGTGCGCAGGCGAATTCGCAGGGGCTGGAGGACTGGCAGCTCGCCAATCTGCACGAGATGCGCCGTCAGCGCGATTACGCCATCGCCACGCCGGTGTCGCTGATCTCGCGTCTGGCGCGCGCCACCTCGCGTGCCGAGGTGCATTGGGCCGAGGCCCGGCGGCAGAACAACTTCGATCTGTTCGCGCCGCACCTGGAGGAGGTCGTGCACCTGGTGCGCGACAAAGCCGCGTTGCTCGGGCAGGCGCTCGGCCTGCCACCCTATGACGCGCTGGTGGACGAGTTTTCCCCAGGCATCTCAGCCGCCGATATCGACACGATCTTCAAAGCCCTGTCGCGCCGGTTGCCGAGCCTGATCCGCGAGACCCTGACCCTGCAGGCGCAGCGGCCGTCGCTGCCGCTGACCGGAAAATTTGCGCCCGGCAAGCAGCGCGCACTGGTGATCGAGGTGATGCGCTCGATCGGATTTCCGTTCGATCGCGGCCGCATCGATGAGAGCGAACACCCGTTCACGGAAGGGGTGTCGGGCGACATTCGTATCACTACGCGCTTTGACAGTGCGGACCTGTTTTCCGGCCTGCTCGGCGCGATGCATGAAACTGGCCACGCGATGTACGACCTCGGCCTGCCGCAGGCCTGGCGCGACCAGCCGGTCGGACGCGATCGCGGCATGGCGCTGGAGGAGAGCCAGTCGCTGCTGCTGGAGATGATCGTCGGGCGCAGCCGTGCGTTCGTGCAGTATCTGCGGCCGTTGCTCGAGAAACATTTTGCGGTCAGCGGTGCGGAGTGGGAGCCCGACAACCTGTACCGGCGGCTGAATAACGTGCAGCGCAGCCTGATCCGCGTGGACGCCGACGAGGTGACCTATCCGCTGCACATCCTGCTGCGCTACGAGCTGGAAAAGAAGCTGTTGTCGGGCGAACTGGCGGTGCGTGAGCTGCCCGAGGCGTGGAACGCCGGCATGGAACAGCGGCTGGAGGTTCGACCGAGCGGGGCCGCCGACGGTTGTCTGCAGGATATTCATTGGGCGCTCGGCTCGTTCGGCTACTTCCCGTCGTACGCACTTGGCGCGGTGATTGCGGCGCAGCTGTGGGAGAGCCTGCGCAGCCACTTACCGGAGATCGAACAGCAGATCGCGCGCGGGGAGTTCGGCGGCCTGTTCGGCTGGCTGCGCGAGCACGTGCACGGCCTTGGCGCCAAAGTCACGGTCAAGGAGCTGATGAAGGACGCCACCGGCCAACCGTTATCGGCTACCGCGTTGCTGCGTTACCTCGACAATAAGTACCTCGAGGCCGCCCCGTGAGCGAGACCTCGGCCACAGTGCGCCGGCTGGGGGCGCGATTGCGCGGCCTGGCCGGCAAGGCGATCGAAGACTACCGCATGATCGAGGCGGGCGATCGCGTGATGGTGTGCCTGTCGGGCGGCAAGGACTCTTATACGATGCTCGACCTGCTGCGCTCGCTGCAGCGCAGTGCGCCGCTGCAGTTCGAGCTGATCGCGGTCAACCTCGACCAGAAGCAGCCCGGATTCCCGGCGCAAGTGCTGCCCGATTACCTGCGCTCGCTCGGCGTCCGCTACCACGTCATCGAGCAGGACACCTACCGCGTCGTCAAGCGCGTGATCCCGCAGGGGCGCACCATGTGCTCGCTGTGCTCGCGCCTGCGGCGCGGTGCGCTGTACCACTATGCCGCCGAGCACCGCATCAGCAAGATTGCGCTCGGCCACCATCGCGACGACATCGTCGAGACGCTGTTCCTGAACCTGTTCAATGCCGGGCGGCTCAAGGCGATGGCGCCCAAGCTGCGCTCGCAGGATGGGCGGCACATCGTGATCCGTCCGCTGGCGTACATCGCCGAGCGCGACATCGCCAGGTATGCGCGCGGCATGCAATTCCCACTGATCCCCTGCACGTTGTGCGGCTCGCAGCCGAATCTGCAGCGCACTGCCATCAAGCGCATGCTGGCGGCCTGGGAGCGCGAACACCCGGGGCGCGTGCAGTCGATATTCTCAGCCCTGCAGCACGTGGAACCCGGCACGCTGGCAGATCCGCGCCAGTTTGATTTTGCCCACCTGGCTGTGCCTGGCGCCGGACGGGTGCCAGCGGCCGCCGCGTTCAGCAACGATGCCGAGGACGAGTCGCTGGCCGAGCAGCTGCCGTAGCGCCGCCGCGTTAACCCCTCGCGGCCTGGCCGTGGCGATCCGGTTGCGAAATTGATCACCTCGGCGCCATTTATTGGCGAAGATCGGGCCAGGATCGTGGTAGTTCACCCGCACCTGCCCAGTCATTGGCCTCGGGCCGATCGGCTCGCTGTGGCCGTCAGGCAGCCGCCGCCCGGCCGGGGCGCGTGCGGACAGCGTAACGCCGCTTGGGTAGAGTTTGCGGTGATGGCCTCCACACCCACTACAATTTCCCCGCGTCGCCTGCAGGCGGTACGCGGCCGGCGGCTCGACTGGACTCGGCTGAGCGACCGCGAGCTGCTGCAGCTGCGCATCTGCGATCTGCGGCTGGACCTGCGGCGCTCGCCGTTGCTGCGCTACGTTCGACGTCTTTACAACGAGCTCGACGGGCGCGGCATCCGCTTCCGGCCGCACGTCTGGCTGTCGGAGGAATGGTTTTCCCCCGATGGCGTGCCGGGGATCGCGATGCCGTTTTATCTCGCCCACCCGCGGCTCATGCGCCTGGAGCGCAAGATGACGCGCGAGGTCGAAGGCAGCAACGTCAATTGGCTGATGCGCATCCTGCGGCACGAAGCCGGCCATGCGATCGATTCCGCGTACCGGTTGCGGCGTCGCGCCCACTGGCGCGCGCTGTTCGGGCCGGCGTCCGAGCCGTATCGCTCCGGCTACCGAGCGCGCCCGGCCAGCCGCCATCACGTGCAGCACCTTGGCGACTGGTATGCCCAGAGCCATCCGACCGAGGATTTTGCCGAGACCTTTGCCGTCTGGCTGGCGCCGCGCTCCGGTTGGCAGCGCCGCTATGCATCGTGGCCGGCGCTGCGCAAGCTCCGATTCGTGCAGCAGGTTGCGGGCGAATTCGGCGCCCATCGACCGCCGGTGCGCTGCCGCGACCGAATCGAACCGCTCGCGCGCAATCAGCGCACGCTGGCGCAGTACTATCACAGCAAGCTGGCGCGTGCCCGCACGCGGCGCGGCATGCTCGCCGACCGGTTGCTGCAGCGCGTGTTCACCACCGAGCCGCGCGCGCGTGCACTCACCGCCGCGACGCTGTTGCGTGCCAATAAGCCGCAACTGCTCGGCTCGGTGATCCGTGCCACCGGCGTTGATCGCTACGGCGCCTACCAGGTGCTGCGCACCGCCATCGATCGCGGTGAGCGTCTGCAACTGTATGTACGCGGCTCGCAGCGCGAGTCGCTGCGCGCCACCCGGATCATGCTGCGCCGGCTGGTGCGACTGTATATGCGTAGCCAGGGACTGCGTTTGCGCGCATGAAAAAACTGCGCACGCTGGTCGTCGTGCACTCGAGCCTGGTGCCGCCGGAGAGCCTGGAGGGCTTCTCCGAGAAACAGATCGACGAATGGCGCACCGAATATGACGTGATTTCGACGCTGCGCGCGGCCGGCCATCAGGTGCAGACCCTGGGCGTACTCGACTCGCTGACCGAATTGCGCGCGGCGCTGATGGAAACCAAGCCGGAGCTTGTGTTCAATCTGCTCGAGGAGTTCAATGGCATCGTCACCTACGATCAGCACGTGGTCGCATTCCTCGAACTCATGCGCGCACCCTACACCGGCTGTAATCCGCGCGGGCTGCTGTTGTCGCGCGACAAAGTGCTGTGCAAGCAGCTGCTCGCCTTTCATCGCATTCCGACCCCGCAGTTCGCGGTATTCCGGCGCGGCCAGCGCGTGACGGTGCCGCGACGGCTGCGTCCGCCGCTGTTCGTGAAATCCGCCACCGAGGACGCCTCGCTCGGTATCGCCCAGGCCTCGGTGGTGGACGACATCGCCAAGCTGCGCGAGCGCGTGCAGTTCATGCACGAGCAGATCGGTTCCGATGCGCTGGTGGAGGAATACATCGAGGGCCGCGAACTGTACGTCGGCATGCTCGGCAACGAGCGCCTGACCCGGATGCCGGTATGGGAGATGCGCTTTGGCTCGCTGCCGGATTCGCTGCCGGCGATTGCCACCCGCAAGGTCAAGTGGGACCGGGCCTATCAGCGCCGCTACGACATCACTACCCGCGCGGCCGATGAGCTGCCGCCGGCGGTGCTGCACCAGCTTGACCGGCTGTCGCGCCGCATCTACCGGGCGCTGCACCTGTCGGGATGCGCCCGCATCGATTTTCGCGTGCGCGGTGACGGCAGCGTGTTCATGCTGGAAGCCAACCCCAATCCGAACCTGGCGCGCGAAGAGGACTTCGCCGAATCGGCCCGGGCAGCCGGCATGCCATACCGGGAGCTGCTCGAGCGCATCATGACCCTCGGCCGCAGCTACCGCGTCGAGTGGCGCGACTTCAATGCCTGACAATCGACCCATGACGAGCCTACCGCCGGCCGCGTGGCTGGCGCTGCTGCTGCTGGCAGGCTGCAGCACCCAGGCCACCAAGCACGAGAAAGAGTTCGACAAGCTGCTGCAGGGCCTGCCGGGTCAGTACGATAATCGTGCGCAGGCCAAAACCGACGCCAGCGGCCAACACGCCGCCGTAGCCCTGGTGATTAACCCGGTTAACGCGCTGGCGATAGGCAAGGTGGTGATGTTCGAGCGCGAGACCGCCATCGACGATCCGCGCCGGATACTGGCGCAGCACATCTGGACTTTCGAGCTCGACAAGAAAAATGAACACCTGGTGCAGTCGGTCTACGTATTCAAGGAACCACTGCGCTGGCTGCACGCCGTGGACGATCCGTATGTCCTGCAGTCGGTACTGCCGGACGACCTGTCGGGGCTGTCGGGCTGCAAGCTGATCTGGAGCAAGAGCGACTACGGCTTCGCGGCCACCACCAATGCGAGAGACTGCCGGGCCTCGGCCGGCGCCGAGGGCCTGTTGATCGAGCAGAGCGCGGAACTGCGCGGCTCCGACCTGCTGCTCAACGAGCAGCTGTCCGGCCCCGGCGGCACCCTCGAAGGCAGTGCCGACGCCGCCTCCGCGTATCGGTTTGAGCGCCGTTCCGGCCCGTCGCAGAAGCGGTAGCTACGCCATGGAGGCGGTCAACGTCGGCGTCCAGATCCAGGAAATCGGCGAGGTGGTGCGCACCGCGGTGGCGCCGGTGTTCCTGCTCTCCGGCGTCGGTGTCACACTCACGTTGCTGACCAATCGCCTGGCGCGCGTGGTGGACCGGGCACGCGCGTTGGAACAGAAGGAGAGCAACACCCACGAGGACGACATGCATGTGCTCGGCGGCGCCCTGCGCACGCTCGAGCAGCGCGCGCGGCTGCTGGGCCGCGCCATCAGCATGTGTACAATTTGCGCGCTGCTGGTATCGATGGTGGTGGTGACACTTTTTATAGGCGCGTTTGTAAGATTTAACGTCTCGCTGATCATCGCGACGCTGTTCATCGTGTCGATGCTCAGCTTCATCGGCGGCCTGCTGCTGTTCCTGCGCGAGGTGTTCGTCGCCACCAAGCATCTTCGCATCGGCCTACGCGGCGTCAGCTCCGCCGACGGCTAGCTGACCGCAACGCCGACCTCCGAATAGGCAATGCTCCAGGGTTCGAGCGCGGCGGCTGCCAGCCATTGCTGCAGCGGAGGATCCTGCAGCAGCGTTTCCAGGTACGCCATCGCTGGCGCCGACAGCGTTGCGCCGTAGCTGCGAAAACGCAGCGCGACCGGCGCGTACATCGCGTCGGCCAGCGAGTAATCGCCAAACAGCCACGACCCGTTTGCCCCAAAGCGCGTCCGGCAATCGCTCCACAGCGCATCGATGCGCTCGATATCGGCACGCAGTTCGGCCGTCATCGGCGTGCGCCGGCCGGTGGCGCGGGCGTTCATCGGCCACTGGGCACGCAGCGCGCCGAAGCCGGCGTGCATTTCGGCGCTGACCACGCGCGCATGCGCCCGCGCGGCGCGCTCGCGCGGCCAGCCGTTGCCGGTCAGTTCACATAAGTATTCGCCAATGGCGATCGATTCCCACAGCGTCAGCTCGCCGTGCTTGAGCACCGGCACGCGCCCTGACGGGCCGTGCTGCGCAATACGCGCGTGAGTGTCGGGTAGCGACAGCGGAATCAGCAATTCCTCGAACGGCAGCTGCAAATGCCGTAGTAATACCCATGGTCTTAGCGACCAGGACGAGTAATTCTTGTTACCGATGACAAGCGTGATGTCCGACATGTTTTTCCCAATTATTAGCAGTCGGCGGTTGTGACTGCCAGGCCGGCCGAGTTCTTGCAGCACAATTTCGTGACGAGGTTATCTAAGGCTAACCGGCTTTCATGGTCAACTCAAAGCGTTGACGATTGAAGCGGATTTCCGAAAGGACGAAGTCATGCAGCAGTCTGAATCCAACGACGGTGTCGTGGCCGTAGCGAGTCTGCGCGAGTACTTTCACGATGCGCTACAGGGCGCGCTGGCGCACCAGCGTGTGGCAGTGGAGGACCAGACCGAGCAATACGTGGTCAACCTGCTGACGCTGTTCGCGCGCTCGGAGCAGCTGTTCGAGCGTACCCCGGACGGCGTGCGGCTCAGGCCGCTGGTGCAGATGCTGTCCGACGCGCTGGAGGCGCCCAGCGCACTGGAGCGCGAGCGCGGGCTGCAGCGCCTGGGCGACGTGTCGCTGTTCATTGCCGGATTCTTCGCCCACAGCTTTGCGCGCAAGCTGATCGATATCAACTATCACATCGCGATGGGTGGGCGC
>JABCZO010000011.1 GCA_013289615.1 Gammaproteobacteria bacterium | reverse complement strand
ACGGCAAATGGATCAGCATCGCACTGATGTACAAGCCGGTGGAGGCGCTCAGCCAGTCGTTCCTGCGCACCAAGGCGCACGACTACAAATCCTATCTCAAGGTCGCCCAGCTCAAGGCCAACTCATCGAACAACACCATCTTTGCCGACTCCGACGGCGAGATCGCCTACCTGCATCCGCAGTTCATGCCGCGCCGCGACGATCGCTTCGACTACACCAAGCCGGTGGACGGTGCCGATCCGGCCACTGACTGGAAGGGTCTGCACCCGCTGGACGAGTCCCCGCATCTGCTCAATCCCGCCAACGGCTGGATCGCGAACACCAACAACTGGCCCTATTCCGCGGCCGGCCCCTACAGCCCCAGGGCGAAAGACTACCCGCGCTACATGGACAGGGCGGGAGAGAACCCGCGCGGCGTGCACGCAAACCTGGTGCTGAAGGACCGCAAGGATTTCACGCTGCAGTCGCTGATCGCCGCGGCCTACGATCCGTTCCTGCCGGCCTTCGAGCGGCTGATTCCGAGCCTGGTTGCCGCCTACGATCAGGCGCCGGACTCGGACCCGCTCAAGGCCACGCTAGCCGGGCAGATCGAGCTGCTGCGCGGCTGGGACGATCGCTGGTCGCTCGATTCCGCGCCCACCTCACTCGCGGTGTTCTGGGGCGAGCTGCTGTGGAAGCAGGTCGAACCGGCAGCCAGGGCCGCAGGCATCGAGAATCATGAGTACATGGCTGAGCATACTTCCGCCGAGCAGAAGCTGCAGGCGCTGGTGGCAGCCTCCGATCGCCTGGAGCACGATTTCGGCTCCTGGAAGACGCCCTGGGGGGAGATCAACCGCTTCCAGCGCATCACCGGCGACATCGTCGAGAAGTTCGATGATGCCAAACCCAGTACGCCGGTGCCGTTCACATCGTCCGACTGGGGCTCGCTCGCCGCCTTCGGCGCACGCCGCTACGAGGGCACCAAGCGCCACTACGGGACCGATGGCAACAGCTTCGTCGCGGTGGTGGAGTTTGGCGACAAAGTGCGTGCGCGCGCCGTGACCGCCGGCGGGGAGAGTGGCGATCCGAGCTCGCCACACTTCAACGACGAGGCGACACGCTACGCCGGCGGGGATCTGCGCGAGATTTATTTCTATCCCGCACAGCTGCAGGGCCACACCGAGAAGACCTATCACCCCGGCGACTGACGGCGCATCGCCCGCGCGATCGCGCCGCCGCTCGCCGTGGGGGTACAACCTTAGCGGCCATCAGTGGCTCAGCATGTTTACCGTGTTGGTGTTGTCGTCGTTGAAGTAGATGATCTCATTGCCCTGGGTGTCGACCGTGGCCGCGATGCCGAACAGTGCGCCTGGCGTACCGCTGGTATCGAGCTGCAGCGGCGTGCCGACAAATCCCAGCGCCGGGGAGATCTCGAACAGCAGGTTCGGCGTTGCCGGGCCGTTGATGTCACCGTTACCGACCACCAGGTCGCCATCCGACAGCAGCGCGGCACTGATCGGCGCATTGAGTTTACCGCCGGTGGCGATCACGCGGGCCGAAGACGCCGACGCTCCGGTGAAGCTCAGTGCCGGCGTCGGCGTCGTGGCGCCACAGTTGCCGTTCACCACGACACCGTCGGCGCCGATGGCCGACACGCCGGCGAAGGCGACGACGCTGTAGGAACTGGTATCCACGATGTACAGCGTGTCGATCGACGCGTCGTAGGTCAGGCCCGCCGGTGCAAACAAGGCACCCGGCACGCCGCTGACGCAGAAGCCCTTAGCGATCTCGGTAAACGCCGTCGGCGCATCGCCGTTCAGCGTGATTCGATCGATCGCGCCGCTGTGCGCGTTCGACACGTACAGCGCGGCGGGCGCGGCGCCGGCCGCGGCCACGTAGGCCTCGCCCCAGGGACCATCGAACGTGTCCGCCGCAAACGGATTGTTGACGGTGCCATTGGGTACGACCAGCGGATTCAGGTTCGCTCCCCAGGCGGCCGCCGAAATGCTGTCGTCCGGCAGCATCGCGAGCGACTCGCATCCCAGCAGTTGCGCGGATCTGGCAATGCTGTAGGGCATGGCGCCGGCGGTTGGATGCAGACCCACGATCGTGGTGCCCATACCCTGGGTGTTGGTCGCCCCGTCATTGAAATTGCATACCACCAGATCCCCCTTGGTAATCAACCCGGCGCTCGCCGGCGCGATCGCCAGGCCGTAGGGGTTTCCGCCCTTTTCGACCGGATCCAGAGTCGAGCCGATCGTGGTGATGGTGGACAGCGTGCTGAGAATCGAGGGGCCGACCGTGACCATCTGCGAACTGGCCATGCCCATGCCGCCGGAACCGCTGCACTGCAAAGTGTAGGTGACGGTCCCGGTGGCGGTAGGGGCAACGCTCTTATTGCCACTGATGGGCACCGTCCCGGTGAACGCACCGCCGGTAGCCGAAGTACTCGCGGTACAGGCTGCGGCATTGGCCGACGACCAGGTGAGCAGGACACTCTGCCCCAGATGGATGCTCGTCGCCAGCGCGGGTGTCGAGAATGACGCGGTTGGCGCGGGCGGATTATACATGCCGGAGCCGGAACCGGAGCCGGAGCTGTAGCCGCCGCCGCAACCAGAAACGATAGCGATCAGTACCGCGGGCGCGATGGCAGCCCGGCTCGAACGTCGTAGGTTCATGGGCCCTTCCCAAATTGGCTGTTCAGTGGTGAGTTCCACTGAAGGGGCAAAGAGTTTTCCGCGCCCGCACATAAAATCAAAGCTGCGTTCGCGGCCGTACAGCGGGCTGACTGCATCGCCGGCGCGAGCCAGGCGCTGTTATCCCGGCTGTCGCCGAGCACGACTTCGGAAAGCGGGCGGATCCCAAGTCGATTCGCGCTGATTCGCCGGCTTGCTATGCTGACCCGGCGGGGTCGGTTCCAACAGGCTTCGCCGGCACTGTCGAACCTGCCAGCGCGCTCGGCCGCGCAGCACCAGGATTGGAGCACATCATGTCAAGGTCGCGTCGAGAGTTCCTGGCGGCCTCCTCGGCCGCGCTGCTTGCTACGGCCACTGCGGCCAATTCGCCGGCCACTGCGCAGGACGCGCCGTCGGCGAAGCCGCAGGACTTGCCGCCGGGCTCGCCGCCTGCGTTTGGCACCGCCGCGTCGGTGGGTCCCGAGGTCAGCGCCGCGACCTTTCTCGAGGCGCAGAAACTGCTGCAGATCGATCTCACCGACGCCGAGCGGGCTCAGGCAGCGCGTAACTGGCGCGACAGCATGGCCGCGCTGTATGAGCGGCGCACCGGGCCTCGAAGAGTTTCCCTGGGCGCGACGCTGTCCCCCTACTCCCAGTGCAATCCGCTGCTTCCCGGAAATCGGGCGGTTCCTTCCGTGGATCGCTTCGTGCGCAGTGCCCAGGACGTCGGCGCGCTGCCAGCCTCCGATGCCGACATAGCCTTCGCGCCGGTGTGGAAGCTGTCTCGATGGATCGAGTCGCGCCAGCTCACTTCCGAACGGCTGACGCATATTTATCTGGACCGGATCACAAAGTTCGACGCAAAGCTACGCTGCGTCGTCACGCTCACCTCTGAGCTCGCCCTGCAGCAGGCGACCCGCGCGGATCGGGAAATTGCCGCGGGGAAATACCGCGGGGCACTGCACGGCATTCCGTGGGGCGGCAAGGATCTTCTCGACACCGCAGGGATTCGCACCACCTACGGCGCGGAGCCGTATAAGGACCGGGTGCCAGGCACGGATGCCGCGGTGGTGCACCGCCTGCACGAGGCCGGCGCGGTTCTCATCGCCAAGCTCAGTCTCGGCGCACTGGCGTTGAATGACATCTGGTTCGGCGGCCAGACCATGAACCCCTGGCTGCTGGAAGAGGGAGCCTCGGGCTCGAGCGCGGGACCGGGCGCGGCCACTGCGGCCGGGCTGGTCGGCTTCGCCATCGGCAGCGAGACCGAAGGCAGTATCGTCGGCCCGAGCATGCGCTGCGGGGTGACCGGCCTGCGCCCGACCTACGGTCGGGTAGCGCGCACCGGAGCGATGACGCTGGCCTGGTCGCTCGACAAGCTCGGACCGATGGCGCGCAGCGTCGAGGATACGATGCTGGTGCTGCGTGCCATCTCCGGCCCTGACCCGGGCGATCTGGCGAGCGTGCCGAGCCATCTCGATTTCGACGCCGGCGTCAGCGTTCTGGGTCTTCGGGTCGGCTACTTTCCGGAGTGGATGAACGCGAGCGCGGCCACCCCAGTCGATCGCGCTGCCCTGGAGCAGATCGAGCGCCTGGGGATGAAGTCCGTCAAGGTCGCGATCCCCGACTGGCCGTACGACTCCTTGAACGCCATTATTTTTGCCGAATCCGCAGCCGCCTTCGAGGAGTTGACGCTCAGCCGGCAGGTCGATCAGTTGCGGGTACAGACCCCCGATGCGTGGCCGAATACCTTTCGACAGTCGCGCTTCATCTCGGCGGTGGATTTTGTTCAGGCCGATCGGCTGCGACGGGCGGTCGCACAAGAGATGCAGAAACTGCTGTCGCAGGTCGACCTGCTGCTGGTGCCGTCGCTACGCGATGAGATGCTCACGATCGGCAACTTTACCGGACTGCCATCGCTGACACTTCGCGCCGGCTTCGTGGAAGTCACCGAGGCGCGCAGCGACTGGGCACCCGACCCGGACCATCCGCTGCCGCGGTTCGATCCACCGCGGCGTGTGCCGCACGGGGTAACGCTGATCGGACGGCTGTTCGATGAAGGCACGATTGCGCGTGTAGGACTGGCACTCGAGCGCGCGTTGAACGTATCCGGGCAGACGCCCCCCGGCTTTTGATGGCACCTTCGGGTCACCTATCCGCGACCTTGACCACAAGGCCAGCCGGCATCGCGGCCATGCCCGGAGGCGGCCAGCCGTTGCCGCCCGTGTTCCCCTGTCAGCGGGGGTGACCCGTATCACTGCCCGCACCTGTGGCGCGCGCATCAACCCGATGGCGTGAACCCGGTCGCATACATAAGCCGGATTTCGGTTAACTATTCCCAATGCCATGTGCCTGCCGAACTGAGTCAGCGATGATCAAGACCTACAGCCTGTATGAAGCGGCCACCGGCCTGTTTACCGGTAAGCGCCTGCACTGTGACGATGACGGACTGCTGGCCGTCCGGCTGCCGGCCGGAACGCTGGCCATGGAAGGTGCATTCGATCATCGCCGCCAGCGCATGGACCTGGCGACCGGGGCGGTCGTCGCCTACCGGCCGCCGGCACCGTCGGCCGATCACGAATGGGACGACATCGGCCGGCGCTGGCAGGTCAAGGCGGCGAGCGGCACTGAAGGCCGCAGCGCCGTGATCTACGCCCGGATTCAGGCGCTCGAGGCCACGCAAGGCCGTGCGGTACGCGAGGCTACACTCGGCGATGCGACCGCCATGAAGCGATTGAAAGAGATCGACGCCGAGATCAACGAGCTGCGCAAGGAGCTCGCCCGCGCCTGACGGGCAGCACGCTGTCCGGCCCGCAGGGGATGCCGGGCTTGCCGCATTGGCCGATCGCCATCCGACGTCGAACCGGGAGCCTTGCCGCTCACGCGTCTAACCCGCGGTGAGGTAGACACACACGGACACACACGTGATTAAAATCGAGTAAATCCGCATCGATCTGGCCAGTCGTGCGGCTGCGCAGCCGCCCTGTGCGCGCCCGCTAGCGCGGCCGGCCTGGCGGAAATCCATGCAGCGCCGTGGGCCGCACCGACCCCATCGCCTCGTGCACCAGGACGAAAAACTCCAGCAGCAGTTTGTCCATCGCGGCCTCGTCCTCGCCCTTGAGCGTGCGCCGCAGGGTGACATCAGCCTTTCGCACCGGGCCTCGGATATCGTCCGGCGACAACCCGACGTGCAACCCCTTGATGCCCGCCAGGCCGCACTCGACCTGCCACGGGGGACTCAAAGACAGGTATTCCTGCGCGAAGGCGACCAGCGCACGCAGGTTGTCGTAGTACACCCGCTCGAATACCACCGATGCCAGGAACGGCAGCTTGATCCATGCCGGACGCTCGCCGCGTTCGTGCGCAATCAGCGCCGCGCTCAGGCTCCAGATCTCACCGCTGGCAAACAGCTGCGTCGATGCCACCAGCTTCCCACGACCGCGCCCGGGCTGGGACCCGACCTCAAAGCCGATGGCGCCATAGGCATTGGTGCCGCTCAGCGCGCCGCCCGGTTGCCGACTCAGCAGCGGCGCGCGGTGAACCACATCCGACAGCGTGGCCAGGACCAAAGGGCGCTCAAGCTTCGGCATCGGCATCATCCGCAGGTAACAGAAGGTGTCGCTCGAATAGGAATACGAGGCGCTACGACCGTTTGATTCGCTGGTCTGGGCGAGCACCTCACCGGCCTGGAAATACGCTGCCTTGCTGAAAGTCGACGGCGTGGCGGAAGACTGCTCCGCGCTCGGCTCGGGCTCCTGCATGCAGCGTTCTATCGCGCTTACCAGCCGGGCGGTCAGTTTCTTTCTTTCCAGCTCGATCTCGGGACGGCCGGCGTTGGGTGTCAGCACGAACGGAATGGCATCGGCCAGATTACGCACATCGAACGGCAGATCCTCCTGCCAGCCATAGTGGGAATTGAACACCAGAACCAGTCTCTGATCGCCCAGGGCACGGGATGCGTAGCCCAGCTCGAGCGCGACGTTGGAATTGACCAGTCTGTTGCCCGCGCTCTCGGGCTGGATATCCACGCCGGTGCCGATCTTCCCAACCGCGGTCACGTCGGCGACGAAAACCGCAGCCGCATCGATCCCGTTCAGGATTTCCCGCACCAGGCCGCCGCCGCCTGAGACGCGTCCCGGATCGTGATCGATCTTCGTCGTATCGCGCTCCGGTTCATCGATATCAGCGCCGAGCTTGAGCTGCTCGATCGCCTCCTGCAGCGCGTCGCGGACGAAGATTCTCCCGATTCTAACCGGCGACTCTGATTGCCAGGACCAGAAGAGCCTTATCGCCACCGCAGCCTACCCCGTGCGTTTTCTCTGATTGTTGGCGCGCGCGTCAGCGCGCTCATAACGCGGGGCTCATTGATCATTGCGCAATTGATAGCGCTCGATCGCCACTGGCAGTTGTGCACCTCAGCGCCGATGCCCAACGAATAATGCGTCGTCCGCCCTCGCGCCGACGGCGGCGGGATCGGCTGCGATCATCGCTGTCTGGAGCTTCGGTACCATTACCTGCAATCTCATGCCACCGCGCCCGTGGATTAAAGCGCCAATAGTGCCGGCGACCCGGGTGCACCGTCCAGATATCTTTAATTGGCCCCGAATGCGGCAATGCGGCCGAAAACGGCCACTCCCATTGCAATCTCACCGCAATGTATTGTTGCCAAGGAATTTTGAGTCGACGACGGCGTCAACACAGCACTAATGCGGACTAATAAAATGAAAGGGCCGGATCCCGGCCCTTCGTAATCTAGCTCAAATCTTGATTCGGATATTTTCGACCGCTCAATCTGAGCGTTGATTCCCGTGCTCTCAATCAATCAATACCTGCGCGGCCGAACGAGCGTTGTTTGCCTATACCCAGAGTAAATCGATTACGACGAGGGATCCTAGCGCTCGCGTGATTGCTGCCGGTAATTCACTCCGTAGCACTGTTGCTACCCGTGATTCCGGCACTCCGGTTGCTGCCCGTGATACCAGCACTCGACGGGTTGCTACCCGTGATTCCGGCACTCCGGTTGCTGCCCGTGATACCAGCACTCGACGGGTTGCTACCCGTGATTCCGGCACTCCGGTTGCTGCCCGTAATTCCTGCCAAGCCGCGTGTTCCACCGCCCGCAATCGCCATGACGACTTCCGTCGTTCCGCCTCTAGTGGTAGTGCCGATAACTACCCCCCCGACCTCTGGCTGAATGCCTGTCACAGAGATGATCTCACCCTTATCCGGAACTGAGGAACCCGCCTCAGACAACGCTGCGGTGTAATCAATCTTACTGTCACCTATCGAGAGGCGGCCAAACGTCTCATTCACGCTTGTCACGACACCGGTCTCGAATACGCTATCGGAACCCGCGACGTAGGTACCGACTGTTTCAACCCAGGCGTTCGAAACTGACCCATCCGGCTGAAGATTTCCGTGGACAGCGACTTTGTCGCCTGTCGTGAGACCCGCTGAGTCATCGACATGATAAGAGCGGGCGAGCACTGTCACGCTGTTCGCCTCGATAAGTTCGAGAGGTCCGACAGCGACTACGTCGGCGACCCCATCCGCCGATTCTGCCTGTACCGCGGATACAAAACCCACTGCTAGCAGAGTCGACAAACAATATCTAATTGTTGTGGAGGTCTTAGTCATTTTGTTCCCCTTACTGATTCGCCGCCGCTTTAACTCCGGCTGTCACCGGAGGATCGGTTGCGGCGTCATACATAAAAATATCTACACCGACACGATGACCGCTTGGTGCTTCTAGCTCTGGCCTGCTTGCTGTCATCCATGCATCCAAGGTTTCGAGAAACCGAGAGCCATCAACCGCAAGCCATTCTCGAATCACTCGCCGACCATCATCGGAAACTGGAAAATCTGTCTGGACTGAACGTTCGAGGTAGCCGACGGACGATTCCTCAAGAAGGTTATGCGTCAACGTCGCCGCCAAGGCCCCAAGCACCGTGCCGATTCGGGAAATGCGCTCCACGCTGACGCCGGCCGGGATATAGGCACGGTTCGTACAGCGGACAAATACTTGCTCATGGACTTCCACACAGCCGGCAGCGAGTAATTGATCGAGTACAGCGTCCGGGTCCGAATCCGGAGACGAGGCCATTACGAGGTCGGTAAAAGTACGATGTCGCCCGTCCGCTCTTAGTGACAAATCGACTGCAACGCCGTACGGCGTCGAGAATCGAGTGTCAGTGTTCCATGCCGTCAAGACTGCTGCCGGAGTCATCAACGCGGACGTTTTCATTGCGCGGCGCTTGGTCGACGCGTTCCGCTCGGTTAGGTGTTTCTCGACTTCTCCACGTGTAAGTCCCGTCATGAGCGCCAACCGGGCCGAGGCAGCGGGGCGCCCTTCTTCCGTCAGAATTTCAGCTGTGTCGTAGACAAACAGACGTGCGAGTGTTTGCGATAGATCGTGGTGCGTGACGCCGTAGTTACGAAAAAGCGGCATGAGCGGCCGAAGCAAGGCTTCGATCGCATCAATTAATGCGGCTCCCTGAGCGTCCCTGTTATCCAAGCTCTTCCCTGTCGCGGTCTGTAGTTCTTACCCATTAAGGTAAATTGCACAGACCCTTATGTCAATTGAATATATGTTTGATGGCTCCGTCGTAAGCGATTGATTATTAGCCTTTATATGACATAACCGAGAGGCAGATGGCGACGCAGGTCACATTTCGGGTTCTAGTGTTTGCCCGAGAGTGTAGCCAAAACACCACATAAAGAGCCCAATTATGGCTAACGGCTCGTAGGCGACCACCTACAGCACCTTGCGGCCGTGTGTGGCTATCGGCCTTGGAAATCGACGAGCAAGAGTTCGTGAATCCGTAACCGTGATGACTAAAAGGGCGTTCCCACCCGATCCACTGAAGTAAAAACGAATCTCGACAAGAGTGCTTTGGCGTAAGGCGAACTAGAGGCTGACCGCGACTCTCGTTTCTAACTGCCCAAGTACCGAGAACGTCGCTTCATTACTCTGGCGCGTTGGAATACCCATCGGAGCGCGTGATGTCGGAGGATAGTTCGACCCTGATCAACATGCGCCTGGCGAATTCGCCGAACGCATTCGATCTGCGCCGCATCGGCGCGCACCCGGATTACTGGTATCCGCTTGCCTGGTCCCATGAACTGAAGGCCGGGCGCACACTCGGGCGCCGCTTCGCTGGGCAACCGATCGTGCTGTATCGCGGTAGCAGCGGACGAGTCTTTGCCCTGGAGGACCGCTGCGCTCATCGACAAGTGCCGTTGCACCTGGGCGTGGTGAGCGGCGATGAGCTCAAGTGCCACTACCATGGCTGGACATATGACTGCAGCGGCAGGTGCGTCGATGTCCCCTATCTCGGCAAGGAGCGCTTGCCCAACGGTGTCAGGAGTTACCCCGCGCGCGAGGTGCAGGGCCTTATTTTCGTCTTCCCAGGCGATCCCGAACTGGCGGAAAGCCGCTTGCCGGTCAGCCTCGGCTCCTCCGCTCGTAAGGACTATAAGACCCGACGGCTGAATCGCGAGGTGGCCTGCCACTACACCTTCATGCACGAGAACCTGTTCGACATGAACCACCAGTTTATGCATCGAAGGCAGATGGGTTCAATCCGCGCCAAATGCATCGGACGAAAGCACGGCGAGGACTGGGCGCAGGTCGAATACAGTTTCAGCCGTACCGCCGGCAAACCATCCTTGGGCGAGCAGGTCATCGTCGATCTGGTGCGCAAGCGCGGCGAGGGAAAGAGAGACTTCTCCGATCACATGCGCATCCGCACCGACTACCCGAGTCAGAGTTTGCGGGTCTGGATCGGGCGCGACATCAAGGACACAAACGATCCGGTACTGGATGTGTGGCTGGGATATACGCCGCTGGATGCTGCCCAGCGCACCAACCGCACCTACGGCTACCTGTCGGTGAAGAAGCCGCCGGTGCCGGGCCTGATTCACGCGGTGTGGCCCTTTGTGGTCTGGTTTACCGAAAATATCTTTCGCGAAGACAAGGAAATCGTCGAGCGCGAACAGCAGGCTTACGACACGCAGCAAGCCGACTGGAACAACGAGGTGTTCCCGGCGTTGCGAGACTTGCGCGCCGTTCTGGCGCGCTGCGGCCGCCCGATCGAGCCCTGACAATCATCCGGTCGCGCAGCGTCGCAGGCGGAAAAAAAGCCCCGCCGATCAATGCGCTGCCGTGACGCCGGGCGTGTCGCCGCGGCCAGCTTGTCGGGGCCGCGGGCAGGGGGTATAAGCGCTGCTCCGCCAACGTGCAGGGGTCGCAACCCGCGGCCCTGGGGGTGTTGCGGCGATGGAGGGTGCCCGGTGCGTATGAAATCCGTTGTCTGTTTATTGGTCGTGGCCACGGCGCTGCTCTCACCGGCTGCCGTCAGCCTCGCCGCCGCGTCGCCACCGGCTGCAAAATCGCCCCTGCCCGCCTCCTCCGCCCAGCCCGAGTTCGGCGGCCAGTGCACCATGGCACTGGCGGAGGGGTCGTCCGTGGCGACCGATTGTTCGATCAAGTGGACCGCGCCGGACGGCAAGGTCTACTGCTTTGGCAGCGAGAAGGCCAGGAAAGAGTTCCTGGAGAACCCGCAGGGCAATATCGAACGGGCCCGAAACTTCCTCGCAGCCAGCCAGGTGGATATCAACACCGAGCGCATGCAGCACTTTGAGAGCGGCGACGTGCAGACCTACGTCACCGGCGTCATCACCGATTCCGCCTCGAAGAATGGCGGTGCCTACCCGTTCTTCGATCCGGTCAGCGGTCAGCACCTCAAGCTCACATTCGATCACGTGGATTTTGTCCGCACGCTGGCCGGCTATGGTTTCTTTCCCGACGTTGCATTTACGGCCCAGGATGATGCGGCCAAGAAGTACCTGATTGATTTCTGGATCAAGCCGACGGCCGACAAGAAGCTTGAGATAGTCGACACGCGCATCTACAAGGCGCCCAAGCGCGACGGCACCGGCTGGATGTTGCAGACACGGCAGCCGATTCCCTGGTGGTGGATCCCGGCGTCGGAGCATCCCGGCAAGACCGAACAGACGCGCGGCTGGGAAGTCATGTCAGCCGTGGAAGAAGACATCGTCAAACGCCGTAGCGATCACCACGGCACGGTCGAACTGACGGACTCCAAGACCGGCGAGAAGGTGGATCTGGATTTCATCGGTACGCACCAGCCGGTACGGCGCCTGCAACAGGACGGCCGCTATTTCATGTGCACCGACTTTCGCAAGGCCGGTACCACCGACCAGTACTATGACATCGACTTCTGGGTCAATGAACACGGCGGCAAGATGACCGTGGATGATGTCAAAGTGCACAAGGTCCCGGAAAAGCAGCAGGACGGCGGCTATATCCAGGTACCGCGCTACAACTTCGACGATCTGAAGTTCGACGTCGTGCCTTAGCCAGGTACCGGCTCGCGGCGTGGCCGTGGCGGAAAAGACGGCACCAATCGTTGGGCACTGGTCGCGGAGGCGAAACGCGAACGCCTTCAATGAGCCGGTGGCCGCCCACGCTTGTACGCGCGCCACCTACACGACCATTTCCGAAAAGCACTTCCGGTGGCGAGCTGAGAATGCTGCCGACGAGACGTGTTACTTCAAGTGGCTCCCTTCTTCACCCAGCCACTGCACCAGCCGGCGGACGCTACGCTCTTGCCTGGGAAAATTGCGCAGGGACCCGTGGCGTCTCCTGCCTTACCTTGATACTGCGAACAGTTCGCGCAAGTGGCATCGGCCTTGGCAGATTTTGTAGCGTAATTGAGCGCCTTGGCGGTCGGCTCGCTCGGATCCAGTGCCGGGGAATCGCCATAAGCAACGCTATTGAAGAGTCCCGCAACCGGAACGAGCGCACCTGCAACGAGGCAGCCCTTCACGAGAGTGCGCCGTGTAAAATTTCCATTCATGATCATGACCCTCTTGGCAAATGAATACCGGGACCACATGCCGCGCTAAGTTGCAGTGAGAGGCCTGCAGGCTGAAGTTCATTGTGCGTCTAGCACATCAGGATGCCGCACGTCGGCACTTATGTCTGTGCGTTATCAAACATAGGCTGTCACGAAACCATATCTGATCCGCGTTCGTGCACGGACGTGCTCCTGCTGCAACCCAAAGCCAGACCCGCGCTGGACCATGATCCCGGGCCAGATCGGCACGCTGACGATCGTGGCATCGACTGGCAGAAGCGCGATGTCGGGCACCGAGGACCCCAGCATCCTGTGAGGGTCGGCCTATAATGCCGATGCACAGCAAAGGTAAAAGTGCTTGGGCGGCGGCGGCCCAAATTCAATTATCCGGACGGAGGAAGACCTTATGAACGATGTGGTAATTACGGCCGCACTCCGAACGGCGGTGGGCAAATTCAACGGCTCAATCGCGAAAATCCCCGCCTCCGATCTGGGTGCGCAGGTCATCAAGGCGCTGCTCGCTCGCAGCGGCGTCAAGCCTGAGCAGATTTCTGAAGTCATCATGGGTCAGGTGCTCACAGCGGGTATCGGCCAGAACGGCGCCCGACAGGCACTGATCCGCGCTGGCATCCCCGACATGGTGCCGGCGATGACGATCGGCAAGGTATGTGGCAGTGGTCTGAAGGCGACGCATCTTGCGGCGCAGGCCATAAAGTGTGGTGATGCTGAGATCGTCATCGCCGGCGGTCAGGAGAACATGAGTGCGTCGCCGCATGTATTGCCAGGGTCCCGGGATGGCTTTCGCATGGGCGATGCCAAACTCGTCGATAGCATGATCATCGATGGACTCTGGGACGCCTACAACAACTATCATATGGGTACGACGGCCGAAAATGTGGCGACGAAATACAGCATCTCCCGACGTGAGCAGGATGAATTTGCGGCCGCATCGCAACAGAAGGCTGAAGCCGCGCAAAAGGCCGGCAGATTCAAGGCAGAGATTGTGCCTGTAGAAATTACCAGCAAGAAGGGCACCACACTCTTTGACACGGACGAGTATATTCGTCCAGGTACCACGGCGCAGGCGCTAGGGGAACTCAAGCCTGCTTTCAGTAAGGAGGGCACGGTTACCGCCGGAAATGCCTCGGGTCTCAATGATGGCGCCGCCGCGGTCATGATGATGTCGGCGCGCAAAGCCGATGAACTGGGACTGAAGCCGCTAGCCCGGATCAAGGCCTATTCATCTGCAGGCGTCGATCCGAAGATCATGGGCATGGGGCCAGTACCAGCCAGCCAGCTGTGTCTTAAGAAGGCGGGCTGGACGCATCAGGAACTTGACCTGATGGAAATCAATGAGGCGTTCGCCGCGCAGGCGATCGGGGTTAATCGGCAAATGGGGTGGGATACCTCAAAGATCAACGTCAATGGGGGCGCTATTGCCATTGGTCATCCCATCGGCGCCTCTGGCTGCCGTATCCTGGTCACGTTGCTGTACGAAATGATTCGTCGCGACGCGAAGAAAGGTCTCGCCAGCCTGTGCATTGGTGGTGGCATGGGCGTGGCCCTTGCCATCGAACGTTAGGATACCGGGGTGTTAAACAAGCTGAACCAAACCATATTCGGGAAGTGAGCGCTGTATGGTATCTAAAAAAAGAATTGCACTTGTCACGGGTGGCATGGGTGGGCTCGGTGAAGCGATATGTTTCAAACTGGCAGCGCTTGGCTACACCGTCGTCACGACCTATTCGCCGGGCAACACCAGGGCGCAGCAGTGGCTGCAGACGATGAAGGCGCAGGGATTTGAATTTCACGCCTACGCCTGCGATGTGACCGACTGGGAATCCTGTCAGGCCTGCGTGCGCAAGTTGGTGGCGGAGCTCGGGCCGGTGGACGTACTGGTGAATAACGCTGGCATCACCCGCGATATGACTTTCAAAAAGATGGACAAGATCAACTGGGACTCGGTGATGCACACGAACCTCGATTCGTGCTTCAACATGGCAAAGCAGGTCTGCGATGGCATGGTGGATCGCAGCTGGGGCCGGATCATCAACATCTCATCGGTCAACGGCCAGAAAGGCGCCTTCGGGCAAACCAATTACTCAGCCGCCAAAGCAGGCATGCACGGCTTCACCAAAGCCCTGGCGTTGGAAGTGGCCCGCAAGGGCGTGACTGTCAACACCATTTCACCCGGCTACATCGGCACGAAAATGGTCACGGCGATCCCGAAAGAAGTGCTCGACGCCAAGATTATCCCGCAGATACCAATTGGTCGGCTCGGCAAACCTGAAGAAGTGGCCGGACTCGTGGCTTACCTGGCGAGCGAAGAGGCCGCGTTCGTGACCGGCGCGAACATAGCGATCAATGGCGGCCAGCACATGCAGTAGCAGCGGGGCTAGCATTGCTCCCTACTTGTGCGCCCGCTCCTTGACCAGCTGCTCGACCACGCTGGGATCGGCCAGCGTTGAAATATCCCCGAGCTGATCGTATTCGTTGGCGGCGATCTTACGAAGAATTCGCCGCATGATCTTGCCGGAGCGCGTCTTCGGCAGGCCTGGCGCCCACTGGATGATATCGGGCGTCGCGATCGGGCTGATTTCCTTGCGCACCCAATCACGCAACTCAACGCGTAACGGCTCGCTGGGCTCGGCTCCGGCAATCAAGGTGACGTAGACGTAAATGCCCTGTCCTTTGATGTTGTGTGGAAATCCCACCACGGCTGCCTCCGCCACCTGAGGATGAGCTACCAGGGCACTTTCGATTTCTGCGGTGCCCAGGCGGTGACCAGCCACATTGAGTACATCGTCCACACGACCCGTGATCCAGTAGTAGCCGTCCGTGTCGCGGCGCGCGCCATCGCCGGTGAAGTACATTCCGGGGAAGGTCTTGAAGTAGGTGTCGATAAAACGCTGATGCTCGCCATACACGGTACGCATTTGTCCAGGCCAGCTATCAAGCAACACGAGGTTGCCCTCGCAGGCGCCCTGCAGGATTCGACCATCACTATCGACGATGGCAGGGCGCACGCCAAAGAACGGCACCGTGGCCGAACCCGGTTTCAGGTCAACTGCTCCCGGCAAAGGGCTGATCAGGATCCCACCGGTCTCCGTTTGCCACCAGGTGTCGACAATTGGACAGCGGCCATCGCCAACGACGCGGTGATACCATTCCCATGCCTCTGGATTGATCGGTTCACCTACTGACCCCAGAAGCCGCAAACTGCGGCGCGACCACGCCTTTACCGGTGCCTCGCCTTCACGCATGAGCGAACGAATTGCGGTGGGCGACGAATACAAGATGGTCACTTTGTGCTTATCGACAATCTGCCAGAATCGGCCTGAATCAGGATAATTCGGGACGCCCTCGAACATGACAGTGGTAGCACCATTCGCAAGCGGCCCATACACAATATAACTATGTCCTGTGACCCAGCCGATATCTGCTGTAGCCCAGTAAATATCCGCTTCGCGTAGATCAAATACGCTCTCATGCGTGAACGCGGCGTACACCAGGTACCCGCCACTGGTATGCAGCACGCCCTTGGGCTGACCTGTCGATCCGGAGGTGTAGAGAATGAAGAGTGGATCTTCTGCGTCCAGCGCCACCGCTGGACACGTCATGGCCTGGTGCAGCACGACCTCGTCGTACCAATGATCACGCGGACTGTACATGGGGACAGACGTACCGGTGCGCCGCACGACCAGTACGTGCTTGACGCACTCGGTACCTTTGATGCTCAGCGCCCCGTCGACGTTGTCCTTCAACGGAATACGCTTGCCACCGCGAACCCCCTCATCGGCGGTGATGACAACCGCCGAATCGCAATCCGCAATTCGGCTGCCCAGGGCCTCGGATGAGAAGCCGCCGAACACGACCGAATGAATCGCTCCGATCCGTGCGCATGCGAGCATTGCAATGGCGATCTCCGGAATCATGGGCAGGTAAATCGTGACGCGATCGCCTTTTTCGACCCCCAGGGACTTCAATGCATTCGCGCACTGACAGACACGTTGGTAGAGCTGCCGGTAGCTGATGTATTCGGAACGTTCCGGGTCGTCTCCCTCCCAGATTATCGCGGTTTTATCGCCGCGAGTTTCCAGATGACGATCCAGGCAGTTGCTGGCGACGTTGAGCTTTCCGTCATAGAACCAGCGAATGCGAAAACTCTCTTCGGCAAAGCTGGCGTCTTTGACCGCCGAGAACTGCTGGATCCAATCGATGCGCTGCGCGATGCGCGTCCAAAAGCGATCCGGATCTTCAACGGACTCGGCGTACATGCGCTGGTAGTCGGCGCGCCTGATATGTGCCGCGGCGGCAAAGCTCTCGGGAATCGGATAGATTTTTTGGCTCATGGCGTGGTTTAATCTGTCTCAAGGTAGGTAACGCACCGGAACACCTGTCTGCGGCGGGCTTACTCGCCCGGCGCCTCGTGTGCTGTGTCGATGCCCGTGGTCAGCTCGCGCAATGACGAGCGGATCAGAAAGCGCAGGTTCAGTGGGGCCTCGAGTGAAAAGCTGGCTCCCCGCCCAGGTACCACGTCCACCGTCCAGCGCGTGTGGGCCCAGCGGCGCAGTTGTTCCCGATCCATCCAAAACTCGCAGCCAACAATCTCGCCCACCTTCTCATCGATGTCACCCAGCTTGAATTCCCCCACTTGAAAGCACATCGGTGCGCTGCCATCGCAGCAGCCGCCTGACAAATGGAACATGATCTGACCGTGCTCCTTCTTAAGCTGTCTGATCAGCGCGCCGGCCGCAACCGTTGCGGTCACGCGAGCTGGATTGAGTGAGGCAATCTTGGTCAAATTGCAGTTCCTTATTCCCCGGTAGGCGCCCAGAGCGGACAAGTCCTGGTGATCTGACCTGTCCGCGCTGCGCGCCCTCCCGCGCGTGCGGCCGGCTTAGAAGAAGCCCAGCGCCTTAGTGCTGTAGCTGACCAGCATATTCTTGGTCTGTTGATAATGATCCAACATCATCTTGTGCGTCTCACGGCCGATGCCCGACTTCTTGTAGCCGCCGAACGCTGCGTGCGCCGGATAGGCATGATAGCAGTTGGTCCATACGCGCCCGGCTTTGATACCGCGGCCAAAACGGTACGCTAAGTTCAGATCGCGGGTCCACACGCCGGCCCCCAGGCCGTACAGCGTATCGTTCGCGATCTCCAGCGCCTGTTCCGGGGTATCGAAGCTGGTCACCGACACTACCGGGCCGAAGATTTCCTCCTGGAAGACGCGCATCTTGTTATGGCCTTCCAACACCGTGGGCTTGATGTAATAGCCCCCGGCCAGCTCGCCGGCCAATTTGGTCGCGCTACCGCCGGTCAGAACCTTCGCGCCTTCCTTCTTACCGATGTCAATATAAGAGAGTACCTTTTCAAACTGATCGTTGGACGCCTGGGCGCCGATCTGGGTGCTCATTTCGAACGGATCACCCTGGCGGATGCTCTCCACGCGCTTGATCGCCTTTTCCATGAAGCGCTCGTAGATCGAGCGCTGCACCAGTGCCCGTGACGGACAGGTACACACTTCACCCTGGTTCAGGGCGAACATTGCAAAGCCTTCCAGCGCCTTGTCGACGAAGTCGTCATCTTCCCGAAGAACGTCCGCGAGAAAGATATTCGGCGACTTGCCACCGAGCTCCAGCGTCACGGGAATGATGTTTTGCGACGCATACTGCATGATCAGTCGGCCAGTGGTGGTTTCCCCGGTAAAGGCGATCTTGGCGATCCGCGCACTCGAAGCGAGCGGCTTGCCGGCCTCAATCCCGAAGCCGTTAACAACATTGAGCACGCCGGGTGGGAGCAAGTCCTGGATGAGTTCCATCAGCACCATGATGCACAGCGGTGTCTGCTCGGCGGGCTTGAGGACCACGCAGTTGCCGGCGGCCAGCGCCGGTGCCAATTTCCAGACTGCCATGAGGATCGGAAAATTCCAGGGAATGATCTGCCCGACAACCCCCAGTGGTTCGTGAAAATGATAGGCCACCGTGTCATCGTCGAGTTCTCCGAGTGACCCCTCCTGAGCGCGTATGCAGCCGGCAAAGTAACGGAAATGATCCACCGCCAGCGGCATATCGGCGAGATTCGTCTCGCGAATCGGCTTGCCATTATCGTAGGTCTCCACCGCCGCGAGGAAGGGCAAATACTCCTCCATGCGATCTGCAATGCGATTGAGTACCCGGGCCCGATCCGTCGCGGACGTGCGCCCCCACTTGTCCGCCGCCGCGTGCGCGGCGTCGATCGCCAGCTCGACATCCTCGGCCTGGGATCGGGCTATCTGACAGATGATCTGGCCGGTGGTGGGTGAAATGTTGTCAAAGTAGGCACCGTTGACCGGCGCGACCCAGCCACCACCGATGAAATTCTCATAGCGGCCATGCAGGGGAATCGTGCGCTGAATCGACTTGAGGTGCGCGGTGAACGATGCGCTCTGATTCATGGGACCTGCAGCGATTGAACTGGTTTTCTCACGCGGCAGGGCGGAACTCTTGGCACTCATAACTGCTCTCCTTCGGGTTCGGGGCGTTGCGCCTGCGACCGTCTCATGCCCTTAAGCGGGTGCTGCCAGGCTGCACGCCTGTTGTTCTGCAGCACACTAGAAGTACCCCTGATCAGCCGCGTCACGCTTTATCGACATTCCATCTATAGACCATTCCAAAGCGCTCGTCGGTTCGCTACCGAACAGCCGACATCGGTCTGGCCCGCATGGCGCTCGACCCGGCGGCGACGCTGTTGCTGTACACCCGGAATTTCAGCGCGCAGCAAGCCAGTTGGCTATTGCCGCCGGCACCTCGCGTTGCGCCCGCGCACTGATGTACATGCCGATGTGTCCGAGATCAAACTCGAGCATCGTATAGTCGCTGCTGCCCACCAGCCGTTGCAGGGCTGCCGAGGCGGCCGGGGGGACCAGATGGTCGCGCTTGCCGATCAGATTCAACATCGGTAGCCGTAAGGCGCGCAGATCGACCTTGCGACCGGCGATTTCAAGCCGGTTTTGCGCCAGGCGGTTCTCCTGGTAGAACCAGGTGACAAACTCCAGGAACGCAGCGCCCGCTTGGTCCGGGCTGTCGAAAATCCATTGCTCAACGCGCATGAAATTCTCGATACGCGCCCGATCCGGGCTCCCCGCCAGCAGATCCACATACTTCTGCTGCGTGAGCCGAAACGGCATCAGCGATAAAAACAGCTGATTTAGCGCATCGCCCGAGACGTTGCCGTCATTCACCCAGGCCGCAACATCGATCTTACTGACCCACTTAGACAGCAGGTCCGCGGGGGTATGGAAGTCCACTGGCGTGACCATGGTGATCAGATTTCGCACCAGCTGCGGATGGAGCGCGGAAAAGCACAAGCTGAGCACCCCGCCCTGACAGACCCCGAGCAAATTGACAGCGCGCAGCCGACGCGTCTTCAGGACCTGCTGCACGCAGCCAGCGAGATGCTGGTCGATGTAGTCGGCGAGCGTGGTGAACCGGTCCGCCCCGTCAGGGTAGCCCCAGTCGATCAGATAAACGTCCAGGCCCTCAGCCAACAGCCCGCGGATCAGCGATCGATCCTCCTGCAGATCCATCATGTACGGTCGGTTAACCAGCGCATAGACGACCAGCAGCGGCACGCCGCGGGTCGGCCGCGCAATAGGCCGGTAGCGATACAGCCGGAGCTTTCCCGACTGCCACACCAGCTCCTTCTGCGAGCAACCGGCAGCGCGATCGCTCCCCGCCGCCGGCGCTTGGTCGACGCTCGCGACCGTCATGGTCTTGCCTTGCGGCGCGAGCGCAGCTTGCGGCGCGCGGGGCGAACCCGGCTCGCCTTTACGCGCGGCTTGCGTTGCTCGCGCGCCGAACGTAGCAGCTCCTCCACGCCTCTCAGGCGCTGCGTCAGCGTATTGATTTCGCTGCGCGTGGGAAGGTCGAGCAGCTTCGCCCAGTGTTCGATGCTGGCCTGAAGTTCCTGGCGCCATTGGCTGCTCGCATTCACATAGTCGGCCAGCGAGTTGCAGAAGGCGTCGCCGTGGGCCATGCGAGCGTAGGCGTCTTCGGCGCAGTCGATCCAGCTGTCATACAGCTGGCGCAGTGCCTGGGCGCTGACTGCGGTAGGCTGCGGCGGCACAAGCCGTGCCGTAAAGGCTGCGGCAGCTTCGCGCAGCGCGTCGGACCACAGGCGTTGCAGCCGATGCTGCGCATCAGCGATACGCCGCGAAGCGTCGGCCATGCGCTGCCACCGCTGCTGATGTTCGCGGGTGGGTCCTAATGCTGGCGAGTCGCCCGTGAACGCCGACCGTGAGCCGTTGCCGGCGCCAAAGCCCGGGCTCCCCGGCAAGTGAAAATCGGCGAACTGCTCACGCAAAAAGTCACTGAAGGCCAGCGCCGCCTCCCCGGCCGCCGGCGCCGATGCATTGGCCGCGCCGTCGAGAAAGCTGCGCGCCGCGGCCGTGAAGCGCTCGGCCACATCCCTGATTGGAGTAAATCCGAACGCAGCATCGCGCCCAAAGCCGGCTTGCGAGTCTGGGCGGCCAGGCACCCAAAGCGCCAGCAACGCCTGCCACTGTCGCCACAGATCATGATCCACGGTGCGGCTCCCCGTATGCGCTGCAAAATACAATCACTTGGCGATGTGCCGGTCTAAAACTGTGATTAGTGAGACATAAGACATTGTTTTTTTTGCAGTAATCGCCATATAAGGGGGCACAGGCATAGGACATTCTACTTTCCTTGTTGTGCAATGCGAAAGCTTTGTCTAGGATGCGGACGCAATCTGGTTAGGACGATGCAGCAAGAACGCCTCATACGAAAATACTCAAATCGCCGCCTCTACGATAGCGTCGGCAGCCGCCACGTGACACTCGAAGACCTGCGCCAGCTGATTGTGGCCGGCGAGCGGATCAAGGTGGTCGACGACAAGTCGGGCGAGGACCTGACGCGCTCGGTGCTATTGCAGATCATCGCCGAGCAGGAGCAGTTCGGATCGCCAGTCTTAGGCTCGGAATTGCTCGAACTGATCATCCGCTTCTATGGCCGCCCGATGCAAGCGCTGCTCAGCGGCTATCTCGAACAAGCCTTTACCACGATGCTACGCCAGCAGGAGACGATGCAGACCGAAATGGCCAAGGCATTACAGACCCCGTTTGCACCGTTGACCGAACTGGCACGCAAGAACATGGAGCTGTGGGAACAAATGCAGGCAGCGTCACGCAACGCCTTTAGCGGCCGCGGTGCCGATACCTCCAAGGCAGAGGACCAGGACGACAGCAAGACACCGAATGACGCCAGGAAGGGAAAGTGACGCAGCATGGATGTTCGTAAGAAAACAGTTGTCGTGACTGGCGCGGCGCGCGGCATCGGACGAGCGATAGCCTTGCAACTGGCTGGTCACGGTGCAGATATTGCTCTTTTCGATCTGAATGCGGCCGAGCTGGAAGAGACCGCCGGGCTATGCGCGGCCGAGGGGGTGCAGGCGCGCTGCTACCGCGTGAACGTCGCCGACGAAGGCGAGGTTTGCGCCGCCATGACGCGCGTCGCGGCCGACTTCGGCCGCTTGGACGCACTGGTCAACAATGCCGGGATCGTGCGCGATGCCTTGCTGGTGAAAGTGAAAGACGGCGCCGTGGTCGGGCGCATGACGATGGATCAATGGCGCGCGGTCATCGACGTGAATCTCAGCGGTGTATTCCTGTGTGCGCGTGAGGCTGCGGCGCACATGATCGCGCTCGGCAACGGCGGCGTGATCGTCAATATTTCCAGCATTTCTCGCGTCGGCAATGCCGGGCAAAGCAACTACAGTGCCGCCAAGGCCGGGGTTGAATCGTTGAGCGTAGTCTGGGCGAAGGAACTTGCGCGCTACGGCATCCGGGTCGGTTCGATTGCACCCGGCTTTACGCACACCGAGATCCTGGCCTCAATGCGTCCGGAAGTGCTGGAAAAGCTCACGGCGCCGGTGCCGTTGAAGCGCCTGGGGCAACCCGAGGAAATCGCTCACGCGGTGCTGTTTATATTCGAGAACGATTTCTTTACCGGCCGCTGCCTCGAAGTGGACGGGGGCTTGCGACTGTGAAGGCTTAGCCGCCCTGCCTCATCACCGGCGCCTCGCATGGCCCGGTTTTGAGGCCAGCCCGAATCACGCTGTTGGACGTCTGCGGGCGCCGAATGCCGCTTGGAGTTTATCTTGCATTGCAAATTTATTGGTGCGACGCGGTGGCATGCATAATCTTTATGAGTAATTTTTTTTAATAAAATCATTGATATAGAATACAGCCTGCAATCTCGACCACGTTCTTATAATTCTTCTTGCAGTGCATACAAATAGGGCTATACTTGGGCCTCGTAGCAACACCCCCCACCCAGGAGCCAATATGAACGACTCAACTTTTGATCCCAAGGCCATTTTCGAAACCTACCGTAACGCGTTCGCGCCGGCCCTGAAGGGCCAGCAGGAAGGCCTCAAGGCCATCGATCGCGCAGGCCGCTACCAGTACGCCGTTGCCGGCGATTACCTGGAGTGGAGCCTGGCCCAGGCCAAGGCGGCCCTTACCGCGCAGACGCCAGCCGAGTTCGTGTCCAAGCAAGTGGAACTCACGACAGCGCTCAGCGAGAAGCTTCGCGCACGCGCGCAGGAGTTTGTCACGATGGCGACCGAGGCCCAGACCGGCTTCACCGAAGTGGTGAGCGATGCGACAGCCAAAGTCGCAGAACTGAGCAGGAAGAAAGTGGGCTGACGCCGCACACCGGCGCCGCTCATATGGCGCCGCTTTTATTAGCTGCCGGTCGCGGGTCACCGATTCGCGATGGATCCAAGGCAGAAGGCGGGGGCGCCGAGAGGCACCCCGCTGGCGGCTTTATACTTGCAGCTGGTAAGTAGATCGCAACAGCCAAACAGACCAACGACAAGCAGCGTGCACCACATGACCAAGCCAAGCGTCGACGTTGCCATGCCCCCAGAACCTCAGGATGCGGCCGAGCTGGCGCGTGCCTTGCGTGCGCAGCTGGCGTCAGTCACGGGTGGGTTGGCACCTGACGTCTATGTGAACGCGTGGTGGGATTGGTATCTGAATCTCGCCAAGGAACCGCCCAAACAGCTGCAGATCATGCAGGATGCGATCGACAAGACGGTCGACAACTGGAGTTTTGGGCTGCGCGCTGCCGCCGGCCAGCCGCTTTCACCGGCCGAGGGCGATGATCGCTATCACGGCGATGCCTGGGCGCAGTGGCCCTTTAACGTCTACGCACGCAGTTACCGCAACTACGTCGACTGGTGGCAGAAGGCCTGGTCGAACGTACCGGGCGTCGTCCCCGAGAATGAACGCACATTGGGTTTCATGGCCCGCACTGCCATGGAGGCTATCTCCCCGGCCAACTATCTTGCCACCAACCCGGAGCTGCTCGAGACCACCCGTGCCGAATCAGGCAAGAATCTGGTGCGCGGCTTCAGCAACTGGCTCGAGGACATCAACCGCTCCCTGGGCGGCAAGCGAGCAACCGGCACCGAAAAATTCGTCGTCGGTCGCGATGTCGCCGCAACAGCCGGTAAAGTCGTGATGCGCAACGAGCTGGTCGAATTGATCCAGTATGCCCCCGCGACCGAAACGGTGTTCGCCGAGCCGATCCTGATCATCCCGGCCTGGATCATGAAGTACTACATCCTCGACCTGTCAGCCAGCAATTCCCTGGTGAAGTACCTGGTCGCCCAGGGTCACACGGTGTTTATCGTCTCGTGGAAGAATCCGAACGCCAGCGACCGCGGCTTCGGTATGGACGACTACTTGCGGCTCGGCATTCAGGCCACAGTCGACGCCGTCTCGCGCATCGTACCGGACCAGAAAATTCAATCGGTGGGTTACTGCATCGGCGGCACACTTCTATCGATCGCCGCAGCGCGCTTCGCCGCCGACGGTGACCAGCGGCTGGCGAGTGTCACGCTGCTCGCGGCACAACAGGATTTCAGCGAGCCCGGCGAGCTGTCGGTTTTCATTAGCCCGAGCCAGCTCGATATGCTGGAGGCAGTCATGGACCGCACCGGCGTGCTCAAGAGCGAGCAGATGGGCGCGGCATTCGCGCTGTTGCGTTCGCGTGATCTGCTGTGGACTCCGGCCGTCAACACTTACCTGCGCGGCAAACGTGAATCACCGAATGACCTGATGGCCTGGAACGCCGACGGCACGCGCATGCCGTGCCGCATGCACGCCGAATACCTGCGCCAGCTGTACCTCAACAACGCGCTTGCGCGCGGCGAGTTTCAGGTGCAGGGCAGCCCGGTCGATCTCGCCGCCATCAAGGTACCGATGTTTGTCGTCGGTACGGAAACCGATCACGTCGCGCCGTGGCAGTCGGTTTATAAGACTCGCGGATTGACTCGCTCGACTGACTATACTTTCGTGCTCACGTCGGGCGGCCACAATGCCGGCATCGTCAGCGGACCCGCGCACCCGCGGCGGCGCCATCGCGTCCGCACCTGGTTGAATGCCAGCGAAACGCTCACGCCACAAGTGTGGTTCGAGACGACGAAGCCCAAGGCCGGCTCCTGGTGGCCGATATGGCAACACTGGCTCGCGCAGCACTCCGCTCCGGCGCGGCTGGCGCCGCCGCCGCTTGGATCGGCCGCGACCGGCTACCCGCCGATCGCCGATGCGCCCGGCGAGTACGTGCTGCAAAAATAGTCCCCCCCTTCTCTACCGTTACTTTCGACAGCAAAGTCAAGCCTACGCCACGGCGCGGCGGACAGGCAAAGGCGCATAAGCAGGTGAAGATTCCCGAGATTCTGCAGATCGAGACACCCCATTCACCAGGCTCGCTGGCGAGCGTGCTCAATGTACTCGCGGACCGGGGGCTGGTGCTCGAGCACGTGAGTAGCGTGCGGCGCGACCAGGACCGCACGCTGTGGGAAATCACGGTTGAGATCGATACGCAGGCTCATGCCGGGCTGGTTGAGCGGTTGAACGCGCTTCCTTCGGCGCGCTTCATCGGCTGGTCGGATCGCGTCTTTGATCGTCACCGCGGTGGCAAGATCGAGATGCACTCGCGTGTGGCGATCTCGACCCAGCAAATTCTTCGCGACATCTATACCCCCGGTGTGGCGCGCGTTTGTCTGGCGATCCAGGCAGCGCCGGAGGAGGTGTTCAACTTCACCTACCTCGGCCGCGCCGTGGCAATCGTGACGGACGGCTCAGCCATTCTGGGCCTGGGTAATATCGGCCCGCGGGCCGGCCTACCGGTCATGGAGGGGAAGGCGGCCCTGTTTGCCGCTCTGGTCGGAATCAGCGCCATACCGATCCTGATCGAGAGTGGCACGGTCGATCACTTCGTCGATGTCGTGTGCTCGATCGCCCCCTCTTTTGGGGCGATCCTGCTCGAGGACATCAGTGCACCGCGATGCTTTGAGATCGAGCAGAAGCTGCGCGCACGGTTGTCGATGCCGGTTTTGCACGACGATCAACACGCGACGGCCGTTGTGGTTCTTGCAGCGCTGATGAACGCCACGCGGCAGACCGGCGCGAGGCTCGATTCTCTGACAGTCGGTGTCATCGGGCTCGGCGCGGCCGGTCTGGGCATCGCGCGCCTACTGCAGGCGCACGGCGTGAAGCAGTTGATAGGCACGGACCTGCGCGCGGAAGCCATGGACCGTCTGGCGCAGATGCACGGTAGTCGCGACAGCCTCGAGGGAATTCTTGCTCGTGCCGATGCGGTCATCTGCACTACCGGCGCGAAAGACTTGATTGCCCCAGAGTGGATTCGACCGGGCCAGATTATCTTTGCACTGTCCAATCCCGACCCCGAGATCGATCCAACCGTCGCGTTGGCGGCGGGCGCGGCCATCGCCGCTGACGGCAAGAGCATCAACAATGTGCTGTGTTTCCCGGGACTGTTCGATGCGGCGCTGCGCGCGCGGGCGCTCGGATTCACTGATGCCATGCTGGTCGCCGCCGCATGCGCTCTGGCCAACGCCGCGCCCCCCGGGCAGCTGTTACCCGACTCGCTCGAGCCTTCACTGCATGAGCGTGTCTCGCAGGCCGTGCAAGCCGCAGTTCTACCCACGGCTCAGGCGCCGCTCGGCGCTGGCGGCACCCCGGAGAGCCCGGCGCTATGACCGGCCGCTGATGCGAGCAACGCCCAAGGTGCTGCATCAGAACCCTGCAGCGCCCGTGATGTTGATAATCGTGATACGCCGCTTCTCGCCACCCAGCTTCACCCGACAGTTGAACACTACCGCAATATCAGGGACCACTTGCTGACACGGCTCTACAACTGGGTCCGACGAGCATTGTTACGGCGTCGGGCCAGCGCCGATGCCGGAGCGAGCGGTCAATGGCTGGCGGCCGTTTTTCATGAACCGCGCGCCGGTAGTTCGCTCGTCGCAGGGCAGCGCGACCTGCCCTACCGGCTGTACCTGCCGGCCGGCATCCTTGACACCGAGCGGCTGCCCTTGCTCCTGATGCTTCACGGTTGCCGCCAAACGGCAGTCGAGTTCGCCGAAGTCACCCGGATGAACACGGAAGCTGGAGCTCGGCACTGTGCGGTGCTCTATCCTGAACAGTCCAGGAAATTCAACTCTTTGCGTTGCTGGAACTGGTTTGAACCCAAGTGTCTCGTCGGCGATGGCGAGGCGGCTCTGATCGTACAGACACTGCTGCACGTCATCGATCATTATCCGATCAATGCGGCGCGCGTGTATGTTGCCGGCTTATCTGCCGGTGGAGCGATGGCCGCCGTCCTGTGCGCGACGCGTGGCAGGAATTTATTTGCTGCCTGCGCGATTCACTCCGGCGTGATGTTTCACGCCGCGACCACGTCGCTGCAGGCGGTTCAGGTGATGCGTCGCGGATCAAGCGCATCGCTGGATCAGATCACACAACAGATCGCCAGCCATCTGCCTGCTGGCTCACGGCTGGTTCCTACTTTGATCATTCACGGTACCGATGATCAAACGGTAAATCCCGTCAACGCGGAACAGATGATCGAGCAGACGCGCCTGCTGGCTCAGCGTCTGCATCCAGAGAGCGATCCGCCGACAATGCGTAACGAGCGATCGATCGATAGCGGAGGCCGCCGTTATCGCCAGCAGGATATGACCTTTGACTCGATGGTACTGCTCCGTCGAATCCTGATCGAGGGCCTTGGACATGCATGGAGCGGTGGCGACGCGCGTCACATGTTTTCTGACCCGGCGGGACCGGACGCGAGCCGGCTCATCCTCGAGTTTCTGCTGTCGCGCAAATTACCGGCAGGTGTCAGCGAAGGCGCGGAGCGTATACGATCACTATGACCCGAGCTCCGGCCACGCTCCAGCCAACGCCTGGCGTCGTGTTCAGGCTTCGGCTGTCGTGTTGGCTCTCCTGAAGAACTCCAGGATCAATTTCAGTTCGCCTGCCTGATAGTGCGCCATCACCCGCGCCAGCCCTTCGCCTTTGGAGCGGTAGATGGCCTCCAGTTTGCGAATCGGCCCCAGCACGGGGCGCACGATCACGCTGCGCCGGTCCTCAGGATTGTCCTCGCGGCGGATGTAGCCGGCTTTCTCCAGCCGGTCCAGAACCACGGTCACGCCTCCGCTGCTCAAGCCGCAGCACCGGCCGAGCTCGCTCGGCCGCATCGCCGAGCCGTTCAGCAACAGCATATGCAGGCATTGCATGTCGGTGGCGTTCATTCCCAGCTGCTCCGCGACCTTCTGGTTGAAAAGGATCGCCCCGGCAATGAAGCGGCGCACTTCGATGCCGAGCGACTCGAACAGCGCGGCTTCAGCCGGCCTTGACGCGGTCTTTGGTTTTAGCATATTTTATAAGCATCTTATAAAATGAGGTAAATGCCCATGAGCACTGCCGCGGTCAAGGCTTATCGAGGCATCGGCATGGAGGGCTTCATTGCCACCTGGTATTCCGGCATCGTCGGCAAGTCGCTGGAAGAGTATAGAGTCCTCGCGCGCAGTATCGCACCTCGGCTGGAACAGCGGGCCAGCGTGCTCGATCTGGCGCCGGGACCGGGTTATTTCGCCATCGAACTGGCAAAACTCGGCCCCTATCGGGTGACGGGGCTGGACATCAGCCGTAGCTTCGTCGGCATCGCGCACGACAAGGCGCGCGAACAGGGGGTAGAGGTGGACTTTCGCCTCGGCAACGCTGCCGCCATGCCGTTCGAGACCGACAGCTTCGACTTCATCTTCTGCCGCGCAGCGTTCAAGAATTTTGCACAGCCGCAGCACGCATTGCGCGAGATACGCCGGGTGCTCAGGCCCGGCGGCCAAGCCTTGATCATCGATCTGCGCAAGGACGTATCCGCTGGGTCGATACGTCAGGCAGTGGCGCAGATGGGTCTCAGCCGTATCAACGCCGTTCTGACGCGGTGGATATTCCGCTACGTTCTGATCAAACGCGCCTACACCAGGGAAGAACTGCTGCAGCTGGTGGCGGGTGCAGGCTTCGGATCGGCGAATACCGACTTTAGCGAGAGCCTCACCGGGTTGGAGATCAGGCTTAGGAAATGAAAGCCAGCGAGCTCAGCTCATATCCGGCGGATTTGATGCTTGAGCTTGCCGACAGCTGAAGGATGCAATTGGCTACCACAGCTCCGATTGCCGGCATCAGCCGGCCGGACACGCACCGGCATCGGTGTAATCGGCATCGGCCGGATAGAGCGCCATGAGCTTTCGCATCACACCGTTGGTCCAGCCGAAACCATCCTGCAGCGGATACTCGCCGCCACCGCCGCGGCGACCGATATCGATCACATTGTATTTCTCCACCAGTTTGCCGTTGTCGCGGTAGACGGCATTGACGATGCTCATCCAGCGGCAGGCGATCGTCTCGGCGAGCGCGTCCTGCCGGTAGCGCCGCAAGCCCGCGATCGCGATCCATTGCAACGGCGCCCAGCCGTTGGGTGCGTCCCACTGCTGACCGGTCGTAAGTGTCGTCGTGACGATGCCGCCGGGCTTGAGCAGCTGCGTGCCGGCGCTGGCCGCGACGGCGACGGCCTGGGCCTGGGAGGCAAGTGCGACGAACAATGGATAGAGCGTGGCTGCGGAAATATGCGGCAGTCGCCGGTGCTGTGGCCAATGGTAATCGAGATACGCGCCGCTGGATGCGTCCCACAGATACCGATCGATGGCCGCTCGCCGCGCCGCTGCGCGCCTCTCAAACAACCTGGCACAGGCCTCGTCGGCCTGGCGCTGGCAGCCGTCGTGAATCGCATTCTCAAGCCCGTACAGCAGGCTGTTCAGATCCACCGGCACGATGTCGGTGGTATCGATTGTCGCCCGCGTGCTGGCATCGGCAAACCAGCGCGAGCTGAAGTCCCAGCCGCTTTCCGCGGCGGCGCGTATATCGCGATACAACTGGCGCGCCGGGCGGGCCGCGCGGAGCGAAAGTTCGCTGTCCTCGCGATACGACTCATCGCGCGGCGTATCGCAATCGTCCCAGTAGCGATTCAGGATCGACCCGTCCGCCAGTGCCACAACGCGCCGTTGAGCGCGGCCGCGGCGAACAGCATCCGAGCCTTCCATCCAGAATGCGTATTCGCGCCGGAGCTGCGGCAGATAGCGCGCGTACGCAGCGGCTGGATCATCAGCTGACAGCAGCCCGACCATCGTGTAGAAGAACGGCGGCTGCGAGCGGCTCAGGTAATAGCTGCGCGTGCCGTTCGGGACGTGACCGTAGTGGTCGACCAGATAGGCGAAATCGCGCACCATGTCCTGCACCAGATCGCGGCGACCGCTCTGATCCAGACCGAGCATCGTGAAATACGAATCCCAGTAGTAGATCTCACGGAAGCGCCCGCCCGGGACCACGTACGGCGCAGGAAGCGGCAACAGCGAGGCAAAGGCGGGCGCGCTGCTGGTGCTTCGAGTCAAGGTATTCCACAGGCCGTCGATGTGGTCCGCGATCGGGACCTGCCCGGGTGGCGAGGGCGGCGTGTCGGCCTGTAGCGGCAGCGCGAAATGCGCGTCGGTAAAGCGCTTGAGCGCCTGCGGCGACGCCGGGCGTGCGGCACGGTATTGCGCCAGGATTTCATCCGGCGGCGCATCCGGCACCGCGTCGGGGAAGGTCTTGCCATCAGGGTAGATCGCCGCGGATTGCACCGCGACGAACAGGTCGCTGAACAGCCGCTGCGGTGGCGGCGGATAGGCGCTGTCCCGCGGCGCGCCCGGCGGTGCTGCGGCCGCCGGCAGCCAGGCGATGACCAGCGCCGCCAGCACTGCGCGGCCCAGCACTGCGTGGATGGATGGTCGCGGGTAGTTCGGTCGGACGGTCACCGCGCGGTCCGATCCCCTGGTCGAATTTCGACGCTAGTCTACGCTGCTGTAGCAGAATGTTGCACGCCGCCTCGCACGACCACGGCACGAGACATTTGCATGGAGATCGCCACATGAAATCGCTGGGCAGAAATGCGCAAGGCGCGCGGCTGGAACGCATCAGGGCGTCCCCGCGCTGGGCGGGCGAGCAGTTTCGCAACCTGCACCCGATCCTGCCGGGCCTGCGCGACCCGACTGCATCGATGCCGACGCTCAGCGAGTTCATCTGCGGCGGCGAGCGGCGCGTGCCGCCGCAATCATTGCCATCGATGAACCCGCTCGATACCTGGTCGCGCTCGCCCGGCAGCGGGCTGCGGGTCACCTGGCTCGGTCATTCCACGCTGCTGATCGAGATCGACGGCCTGCGTGTGCTGACCGATCCGGTGTGGGGAAAGCGCGCATCGCCTTCTCAGCTCGCCGGACCCAAGCGCTTCCAGCCCGTGCCGGTGGCGCTGCGCGCGCTGCCGCCAGTGGACCTGGTGCTGGTATCCCACGACCATTACGATCATCTCGATTACCCGACGATCCGCGCGCTGGCCGGGCGCGATGTGCCGTTCGTGACCTCCCTCGGCGTCGGTGCACACCTGGAATTCTGGGGCGTGCGGCCCGAGTGCATCGTTGAGCTCGACTGGTGGGAATCGCACCGGTTGCCGAATACCGGGCTCACGGTGACCGCCACGCCTTCGCAGCACTTCTCCGGTCGCGGCCTGAAGAATCGCAATGCGACGCTGTGGTCGTCGCTCGTCATGCGCTCGCCGCGGCACGCGGTGTTCTTCAGCGGCGATACCGGGCTGACGACCGAATACACCACCATCCGCGAACGGCTCGGTCCGTTCGACCTCGTGATGCTCGAGGTCGGCGGCTTCCATCCTTCCTGGGGCGACATGCACCTGGGACCCGTTCACGCACTCGATGCGCTGGCGCTGCTGGGCGGCGGGCCTTTCCTGCCGATCCATTGGGGCACGTTCAGCCTGGCGATGCATGCCTGGGATCAGCCTGCGGAAGTGTTGCTGGAGCTGGGGCCGAAGGCGGGAGCGCAGCTTGTGATGCCCCGGCTTGGCGAACCGGTCGAGCCCACCCGCGCCCCAAGCGCACAGCCATGGTGGCGCGTCGTCGACACGCCGGTGCCTAGGCGCACTGCCGACACCTCGGCCGCCATCACATTGCCCAAGGCGATGCCCTGGCCGCTCGACTGAGGGTTTGCGCCAGGCACGCCGTCGGCCCCAAAGCTGGATTATGTCAGCTTGGACTTGCCGATGATTCGCTGCGGACCGTGATCGGCTCGTGCCGGTGCCCGGCAAAACACCTTCCAATCCGCAAATCCCAGCCGCAAGTCAGGATTGGGCGGCGCTCAAGTTGCCGGCGCCATTGCCGTTATATGGAGACATTCCGCGACTGCCCGCGGCCGGTGCGGACCGTGATGGGCATGTCGGGCAACCGTACTTTAAGACGAGGAGCGCAGTTATGAAGCTGAAAACATTAGTGATGCCGCTACTGGCCGTCGCCCTGGTCCTGGCCGCCGCCGGCGCCCAGGCCGGAAACGCGACCGCGGACGAGGCCGTCTCAATGGTCAAGAAGGGCGTGGCCTTTATCAAGGCAGAAGGCACCGAGAAGGGCTACGCGGAGATCACCAACAAGCAGGGCCGATTCATCGACCGCGACCTGTACCTGGTGGTCTACGGCCTCGACGGCGTCGTTCTCGCCCATGGCGCCAACGACAAGATGGTCGGCAAGAACCTCATCGATCTGAAGGACATCGATGGTAAGGCGTTTGTGAAGGAACGGGTCGAGCTGGGCCAGACGAAGAACTCGTTTTGGCAGGACTACAAGTTCACCGACCCGGTGACCAAGAAAGTCGAGCCGAAGAGCACCTATTGCGAGCGGCTCGAGGCTACGGTGGTGTGCGGCGGGATCTACAAGTAACACCGGCGCACCTGGCCGAGTGTCGTGATGAGCGTGCCATGAAACTTGGAATTAAATTACTCGCGGCCCCGCTGTTGACCGCGTTCGTGATGCTTGGTGCCGGTCAGATCGATGCGGTGCTCTCGGCGCGCAATGCCGCGGCCGAGCGCAGCGCCGAGCAGGCACGGCTGCACGATCTGAAAACCGTTTCAGACCTGCAGGACCAGCTGAGCCTGACTCACGCCAGCGTCTACCGCACGCTGACACTGATGCCGTCGCTGGACGACAAGCGGGTCAAGATGGTTCGTGCCGACGTCGGCCAGCAACTCGAGCGCATCAAGCGCAGCTTCGCTGCCGTCGCGTCGGGCTATCCGCGTGATGCGGTACTTCAGACCAGCATTGCCCATGTCGGCGAAAACGTCGATAAGTACGGGAAGGAGACCGACGCGGCGATCGATCTGTCCTCGGTGGATCCCAACACCGGGGTTGCCGCGATGCAATCCGCCGACGCGACCTTCTCCGAGCTTGCCCAGCACGCAGGCGACGCCGTCACGCACATCGACCAGGCAAGCGATGCGCAGGCGCAGGCGTCAGCGATCCGAACCACACATCAGAACCTGCTGTTCGCCGCGATCGCGGTGATGATGGCAGCGGCGGCGGTAGGCGTGTCCTGGTTGCTGCAGCGCCAACTGGTCGCCGACCTGGCCGATGCAGGCCGGATAGCCAAGCGCGTGGCCCAAGGACGACTCGACGCGGTACCGACCAGCACCCGACAGGATGAGGTGGGCGACGTGCTTCGGGCGCTGTCGAACATGACCGTCGAACTGAACGCGACCCTGCGCACCGTGCGTGACTCGTCGGCGTCGGTGCACACCGCCAGCGTCGAGATCACGCGCGGCAATTACGACCTGTCTTCGCGCACCGAGGAGACCGCCAGTTCTCTTGAGCAGACGGCGGTGGCGATCAAGGAGTTCGGCGATTCGATCATGCAGACCGCCGAGTCTGCCCAGCAGGCGCGCGAGTTCGCCATCTCCTCGGCCGATGTGGCACGGCGCGGCGGCAAAGTCGTCGCCCAGGTGGTCTCGACCATGGATGAGATCCGGGCCAATTCGAGGACCATCGGCGATATCGTCGCCACCATCGATAGCATTGCCTTCCAGACCAATCTGCTGGCATTGAATGCCGCGGTCGAAGCCGCACGCGCCGGCGAGCAGGGTCGTGGCTTTGCCGTGGTTGCCAGCGAAGTACGCAATCTGGCGCAGCGCAGTGCCGACGCCGCCAAGCAGATCCGAACCATGATCGTGGCCAGCGTCAATCGGGTCGAGTCAGGCGCAAAGCTGGTCGATGACGCGGGCAGCACGATGACCGATATTGTCGTGAGCGTGCAGCGTGTGTCGGACATCATTGCCAAGATCAGTGAGGCGGCGGCGGAGCAGACCCGCGGCATCGGCCAGATCAATGGCGCTGTCGGATCGCTCGAGCAGATGACCCAGCAGAATGCCGCCCTGGTCGAGGAATCGGCGGCGGCCGCTGACATGCTCAAGGATCAGGCATCACGGCTCGACGCCGTGGTGCAACACTTTGCGCTGTCGGAAGCCGCCGATACTGCCAGGGCCGGCAGGCTCGGATTTACCGATGCAGGCCGCGTGCCCGCGGACCTGGGCCCCGACAGCGCTGCCGACGCAGCCTCGCCATCGGATTGGACTCGATTGGCCAAGGCCTCGTAACGCATCCGTCGCCGGGGCAGATCGTCGGCTGCCGGCCGCGGCGGCTGAATGGGATCGGCATTGTGCTGCGGTGCAGCAATGTGAACGATTGAGCCGCCGTACGCCACCGCCCGCTCCGGCTTTCTCAGCCCAGCCTGCAACAGTGCCCGCCGACCTCCTGCGCGCCAAGCCGGACGTCCGCGCAGCGCTCGCCCCCCGACTTGAGATTCAGGTCGAGCCCCTGGCGCCGGTTTCTGGGAGCCAGTCGTGGGACACCCGCCTCAAATCTGGCTGAAATTGCCTTGGGTCCCCTCGTCTACAAGAGAAGCCTCTCGTGCCCCCTGACCGAGCAGACAACCTACCTGGTGCGGGCATGCCACGCCTGCCAGCGAGCCTTGGCGCTGCCGGCGCGCACCGACGCTGGCGCGGCAGATGAACACTCAGCCTGATGTCGACGCGCGCGTCACCGCGATCGCCGAGTCGTGAGCCTGCAACCCCATGAATCGCGCCCGAGACAAGCTCATTGCCCTGCAGTTTCTCGCCGTCGTGCTGCCGATCGCGGTGGTACTACTGGTGCAGATGGCGGCCGATGCGCGCCGGGCGGCCGCCCTTGAGCACTCCCGGCCGCTGAGAATTCTGGCGGCAGAGGCTCGCGGCAACTACAAGACCTTCACCAACGGCGCCGCGGATGCCGTCGATACCGGAACCCTGGGCGGTCAGTCGGTCGAAGCGCTGCACACGGCCGCCGCGCGCCTCGCCGCGCTCGCCGCTCTCGGTGAGACCGCAATCGTCGGCGACGCAGCCGCGGTCGTGCAGGGCCTTGCCGATACCATCCAGAAGGGCACAACGATTCAGACCTTGCTACCGCTACGTGCGCGCATCCTGCAAGGCGATACGCTGACAAAGACGGTCGACGACGAATTTGAGCGGCGCGACGAGTTCGTCGTCAGGGACGCGATCGTCTCTGCGGTCGAGCAACGGCGTGCGGTTACCGGCGCACTGGTCATCACCGCGTTCCTGACGGTGTTGTTCGTGATGGCGACGCGGCGGCGACTGAAGGCGCAACTGGAAGCCGATATTTCCGCGGAACGACAGCGGCGCGCCGAGGTCGAAACAATTTCGATCCGCTTCGGCATCGCGACTCGCGCCGCGCGCGCGGGCGTCTACGAGCTTCAGAGGGATGGCCTGGACGTGTGGTGGAGCGACACCATGCATGAGCTATACGCCCAATCGCCTCAGACATTTCGGCCCACGCTCGACTCGTGGCTCGCATTGATACATCCCGACGATCGGGCAGCCGCGCACGCCGCCATCACAACCGCAATGCGTGAGCACAGCCAGCTGCGGTCCCAGTATCGCGTCGTGCGTCCCGACGGCTCGGTCTGCCACATTGCCTCGTTAGCTGCAGTCGCAAAGGACTCGGTCGGCGCCAGTCCGCGCCTGGTCGGAATCGATCTCGACATCACCGAACGCGTCGAAGCCGACGAGCGCGAACGCAAGCTGCAGCAACAGCTACGCGATGCCTCGAGACAGGCGGGCATGGCGGAAATTGCCACCAACGTGCTGCACAACGTCGGCAACGTATTGAACAGCGTGAACGTCTCGGCGCGGCTCGTGACGGACAGCATAAAGGCATCCCGGGCGGCGGGGCTAGGCAAGGTCGTGGCGCTGTTGCAGCAGCATCAGGCCGACTTGGGCACGTTCGTCTCGACTGACCAGCGAGGTAAACACCTGCCCGACTATCTTGCACAACTGTCATCGCACCTCACACTGGACCAGCAGACGACGCTGCAGGAACTGGAGTCGTTGCGCAAGAACATCGACCACATCAAGGACATCGTCGCAATGCAACAGAGTTACTCGAAGCTGGTCGGCGTGCCGGAATCGGTTGCCGTTGCCAGTCTGGTCGAGGATGCATTGCGTATGACTGCCGGCGCGCTCACTCGTGATGGACTCAGCTTGCAGTGTCGCTTCGGCGATACACCGCCGATCGTCGTCGACAAGCACAAAGTCCTGCAGATTCTGATAAACCTGTTGCGCAACGCCAAGCATGCCTGCGAGGCATCGGGAAAGGCCGAGCGGCAGATTGTCGTGAGCATCGCCAAGCATGCCGGCAGTGTGCAGATCGCCGTGAGCGACAATGGCGTCGGGATACTGCCGGACCACATGACTCGCATTTTCAGCCACGGCTTCACCACAAAGAAGAACGGTCACGGTTTCGGCCTACACAGCGGCGCCCTGGCGGCGCGCGAACTGGGCGGCGCGTTACGCGTGGCAAGCAATGGTCCAGGTCAGGGAGCGACCTTCACGCTCGAGTTACCCCTGGCGTCTCCGGAGCCAGTCTACGGGGAGCCCGCTTATGGATAGAGCCTCAGTACCGGTCAATCGGCGAATCCTGGTCATCGACGATAACCAGGACATCCACGGAGACTTCCGCAAAGTTCTAGGCGGCGATCGCGACTTCTCGAGCAGTCTGGCCGCGGCGGAACTTGCCCTGTTGGGCGAGAGCCCTGCGCGCGATGTGGATCCGGGGTTTGAGGTTGATTCTGCATTGCAGGGCCAGGAAGGAGTCGCGCGAGTTCAGCAGGCCCTGGAGGAAGGCAAGCCCTATGCGGTGGCGTTCGTCGACATGCGCATGCCACCCGGCTGGGACGGACTTGAGACGATCGAGCGCCTGTGGGCCATCGACGCCGATGTCCAGGTCGTCATCTGTTCCGCACATTCCGACTATGATTGGACCGAGGTAGTCGCGCGGCTGAATCGCTCCGACAAGCTGCTGGTCGTCAAGAAGCCATTCGAGCCCATAGAAATCATGCAGTGCGCGAACGCGCTGACTCGCAAATGGCAGTATGAGCGCATCGTACGCCGGCACGTCGAGTCTCTCGAGCAGGTGGTGACCGCCCGAACGCAGGGCCTGGAGGCCGCCAACAAGCAGTTGCGCCATCTTGCGACCCACGATGCGCTCACCGGCCTGCCCAACCGCGTCCTGATGGATGATCGTCTCAGCCAGGCCGTCGTACAGGCCGAACGCCACGGCGACACCTTCGCGATCGTATTGCTGGACCTGGATCGGTTCAAACTGGTGAACGACTCGCTCGGCCATAGAGCCGGCGACGAGCTTCTGAAAGAAGTGGCGAGGCGCCTCAAGAGCGTGGTGCGCACCGTCGATACGGTGGCGCGCTTAGGCGGAGATGAGTTCGTTCTGATCCTGAGCCCCGGCGGTGAGCAGGATTCGGCGCCACACGTGGCGCAACGGATCATCGATGCAATGCGTGTAGCGGTAAGAGTTGCGGGCGTTGAAGTCCATACCTCACCGAGCATCGGCATCGCCCTTTACCCGCAGGACGGCACCAATATCGAGTTGCTGCTGGCTCATGCAGACGCGGCAATGTATTCCGCAAAACAGCGCGGCCGAAACAATTTCCAGTGCTTTACACCGGACATGACCACGGCTACCCAGGAGAAGGTCAGACTTGAAAGCGATTTGCACGTTGCCCTCGAGAAAAACCAGTTTGAACTGCATTATCAGCCCAAGGTCAATACAAAAACCGGCGTGGTGCACGGCGCCGAGGCGCTGCTGCGCTGGCGGCACCCGGTGCGCGGGCAAATCCCGCCCGGCGAGTTCATACACATCGCGGAAGAGTGCGGATTGATTGGAGCCATTGGCACCTGGGTCATGAATGAGGCCTGCCGGCAGGCGCGCGCCTGGCAACTCAACGGCCTGCCGTCGATGCGGATCGCCGTTAATCTGTCGGCCTCGCAGTTCCGCCAGGGCAATATTGTGGCGATGATTCGCAATGCGCTGGAGCGGGCCGACCTGGAGCCGCGTTTCCTCGAAGTGGAGCTGACGGAAAGCGCCGTGATGACCGATCCGGAGGAGTCGATCGCAATTCTGGAGAAATTGAGCGAAATGGGTGTGTTGGTGTCGGTGGACGACTTCGGCACCGGCTATTCGAGCATGAGTTATTTGCGGCGCTTTCCGATCGACAAGTTGAAGATCGATCGGGGCTTCATCAGTCAAGTCACCTCCAGGCCCGAGGAAGCCTCGATCGTGCGCGCGATTATCTCCCTCGCCCACAGCCTGAAACTGAAAGTGGTCGCCGAGGGTGTTGAGTCGACCGAGCAGCTCGACTTCCTGAAGAGGCTTGGTTGCGATCAATATCAGGGCTATCATTTCAGCCGTGCCCTGCCTTCGTCGCAGTTCGAGGAACTTATCCGCGCCACGCGTCAGCCGGACCGGGCGCCGTCGGAGTCCGACACGGGCCTCACACAGAGCAAGCTAGCGGTGTACCGGCCGCGGTCGCGGGAGTCCTAGCCCGCACCCGCGAGTCCGCGCCCTCGACAGGCACCGCAACAGTTGGCCGCCGCAGTACACTTGCGGCTACTACCCACGCCATCGAGACCGTCATGCGGGCCAATCGGAGCTGTGATCTGGAGTGTCTGACCGCGGCCAGCGGCCGCACCGTGGACCGGGCATCGCGCTGATGAGCCAGGCGGCGCTGGTGGCGGGCGACTGGGGCACGAGCCATCTGCGGCTGTTTCTGTGCCAGGAAGACGGTACCGTGATGGCCGCTCTGGACGGTCCGGGCGCTGCGGACGTGGCCGGCGACTTTCCCGAGACGCTGGATACGCTGCTGCGCGGCTGGACGCGCGAGTACGGCTCGCTGCCCGTGGTCCTGTGCGGCATGGTCGGTTCCAGCCTGGGCTGGCGCCAGGCACCCTACCTGCCGTGCCCGGCTCGGCCGGAGCAGATCGCGCAGGCCTGTGTCGGGCTGCGCGACGGCCTGGTGCATATCGTTCCCGGGCTGTCGTGCCGCAACCGGCTCAACGCCCCGGACGTGCTGCGCGGCGAGGAAACACAGATCCTGGGCGCGCTACGGCTGAACCCGGCACTGTCTTCCGGCCGGCAGCTGCTGTGCCTGCCCGGTACGCACACCAAATGGGTGCTGCTGGAGGACGGCTGTGTGCGCGAATTTCTGACCGCGCCGACCGGCGAACTGTTCGCCGTGCTGTGCGAGCACAGCATCCTGGTCAACGATGAACGCCAGCGGCAGGATCTGCATGCCGCGATTGATGGGCCGGCCTTTGACCACGGACTGATGCAGATTCAGCGCTTTCCGGCCGCCGGTGTGCTGCATCGGCTATTCGAGTGTCGCAGCCGCCGCCTCACCGGCGACCTGCACTCCGACGAAGCGATGCCATTGCTTTCAGGCATGCTGATCGCCAGCGACGTACAGGGCGCAGTGCGCCTGTTCGCTACCTCCGCCGCGAGGACCAGCGTGCAGCTGATCGGGGCCACCCGCCTCGCCGCCCTGTACGCCCGGGCGCTGGTGTCGCAGGACTGTGATACCAACGTCATCGATGGCTCGCTCGCGTCACTGAACGGCCTGCTGCAGGTCCATCGGCTGTTGTCGCAACAAGCCGTAGCCAATGATGGCTGACTCCCCGCCCGGCGAACCGACGATCGTTGCCATCCTGCGCGGTCTCACCTCGGCACGCGCCAGCGACGTGGCGGCGGTCCTGCACCGCGCCGGCATCCGCATCATCGAGGTGCCGCTCAATTCGCCCGATCCATTCACCAGCATCGCAAAACTGGCGGCGCTGCAACTCGCCGATTGCCTGATCGGCGCCGGCACCGTGCTGGATGCGCAGCAGGTAAAACGCGCGCATGAGGCCGGCGGCCGCCTGGTGGTGGCGCCTAATTGCGATTCGTCGGTGATACGCGCCGCGCTGACACTCGGGATGCGCGTGATGCCGGGCGTGGCGAGCGCGACTGAAGCTTTCCAGGCGATCGCTGCGGGGGCCTGCGAACTGAAGCTGTTTCCGGCGGTCAGCTACGGCCCGGCCCATCTGCAGGCACTCAGGGGCGTGCTGCCGGCAGCGGTGCGCGTATTGCCGGTCGGCGGCATCGGCGCCGCCGACATCGCGGCGTGGCTGGCCGCCGGCGCCGCCGGCTTTGGCTTCGGCTCCGAGCTGTTTCGTCCCGAGTACAGCCTGGACCAGATCGATGCTCGCGCAAAGCGCCTGATGCGCGCGCTGGCAGACGCGCGCGCTCAGCTTCTCTAACATGCGCCTGACGCGCACGGCCGCCGCCTGGCGCACGAGCATAATGAACCGGGGGGGCTCGCTGTGACATTATCGACCATCGACACCGTCATCGTCGCCATCTACGCGGTGTCGATCTTCGTGCTCGCTCAATGGGTGTCGCGCGAGAAGAATCACCATCGCAAGGACGCGCAGGACTACTTTCTGGCCAGCCGCGCGTTGCCGTGGTGGGCGATCGGCACCTCGCTGATCGCCGCCAACATCTCGGCCGAGCAGATCATCGGCATGTCCGGTTCCGGCTACGTGATCGGGCTCGGGATAGCGTCGTATGAATGGATGGCGGCCCTGACGCTGATCATCGTCGGCAAGTACTTCGTACCGATCTTCCTGAAGAACGGCATCTACACGATGCCCGAGTTCCTTGAAAAGCGCTACAGCCCGACTGTGCGCACGGTGATGGCGATATTCTGGCTCGGTGTCTACGTGTTCGTGAACCTGACGGCCATCCTGTGGCTCGGCGCCACTGCGGTGCATACTGTCACCGGCATTGCGCTGCAGTCGGCGCTGGTGATGCTGGGCGTATTTGCCGGTGCTTACGCGCTCTACGGCGGACTCAAGGCGGTGGCGCTGACCGACATCGTCCAGGTGTCGCTGCTGGTGCTCGGTGGTCTGATCATCTGCTCGATGTCGCTGAACCGAATTTCCGGTGGCGACGGTATCGTGGCAGGTTTTCACATCCTGACGACGCGTTTTCCCGAACGCTTTCACATGATCCTGCCGGCGAGCAACCCGAACTACAAGGACCTGCCGGGCCTGTCGGTGCTGCTGGGCGGCATGTGGGTGATGAATGTCTCGTATTGGGGCTTCAATCAATACATCATCCAGCGCACGCTCGGCGCCAAGAGCATCCGCGAGGCGCAGAAGGGCATCGTGCTCGCGTCATTTCTTAAATTGCTGATGCCGGTGATCATCGTGCTGCCGGGCATCGCGGCCGTGGCGCTGGCGCCCAATCTGGCGCGCGCGGATGAAGCCTATCCGCACCTGATGGCGATGCTGCCACCTGGCATCCTCGGCCTGGTGTTCGCCGCGCTGCTGGCGGCGATCGTGGCCTCGCTGGGATCGAAGGTCAATTCGATTGCGACCATCTTCACGATGGATGTCTACAAGCCGCTGCGGCCAGCGACCTCGCAGCAACGCCTGGTGCTGATTGGTCGCAGCGCTGCCGCCTGTGCGCTGATCATTGCGATGTTGGCAGCCAGGCCGCTGCTGGGCAGCTTCGACCAGGCGTTCCAGTACATCCAGGAATTCACCGGCTTCTTCACACCGGGCATCTGTGTGATCTTCCTGCTGGGCATGTTCTGGGACCGCACCACCGCCACCGGCGCGCTGGTAGCCGCGGTAGCCTCCGCGCTGCTGTCGTTCGTATTCAAGCTCGCGTGGCCGTCGCTGCCGTTCATGGATCGGGTGGGCCTGGTGTTCCTGCTGTGCCTCGCCATAGCCGTCGCGCTATCGCTGCTGCAGGCGCCGCGCACTACCGCGCTGCGGGTCGAGCTGAAGAACATCGATTACTCGACCGACACTGGCTTCAATGTCGCCTCCGCGATGGTCATCGTGGTCCTGATCGCACTGTACGCGGTGTTCTGGTAGCGCTGCGCGCTCGATCGCCTAGCGTGTGCGCTGCTGGCTCAAGGCGACGCCACCCAGTATCAGCGTCCCTGCCACCACCATGCTCGCGGTCAGGGCTTCACCCAGCAGCAGCCAGGCCCAGATCACGCCAAACAGCGGAATCAGATAGGTGACGGTCGCCGCGCGCGGCGCGCCGATGCGAAGGATCAGCCGGTAATACAGCACGAAGGCAGCCCCGGTGCACACCACACCGAGCAGCACCGCACTGATCCAGGACGCCACGCCGATCGGCGCCCTGGGCCAGGTGGCAATTGCCAGCGGCGACATCAGTGCACTGGCGCACAGCAGGGTTGCGCCGGCCACCGCGCTGGCCGGAATGCCGACCAGCGAGCGGCGGATCAGATTCGCGCCGAAGGCGTACAGCAGCGCGGCCAGCGTCCCGGCCAGCACCGCGGGCCAGACGCTGGCACCACCGACCTTGCCGCTGGCCAGCACCGCGACACCGGCAAAACCGGCGCACAGGCCGATCGAGCGCAACACGCTGATACGCTCCCGATACAGCAGGAACGCGACCAGTGCGGTGAATAGCACCGTCATCGAATTGGTAATGGCACCGATGCCGGCCGGCGCGCGCTGCGCGCCCCATGCGAACAGCGCAAACGGCATCGCCGAATTGATCGCACCGATGCCGGCCAGCCGCCACCAGCCGGCGAGCGCGAGCGACGCGCGCGCCTGCCAGGTGAATGGCAGCAGGATCAGCGCGCCGAGCGCGAGCCGGATCTCTACCAGTGCGAAAGCGCCGAAATCCGAAGCCGAGACGCGCATGAACAGGAACGACGCACCCCAGATCGCCCCCAGCACAACCAGTTCCACCGGCGTCAGCCAGCGCTTAGCCGCCGGTGGCAGCGGCACCGAGGGAGGATTCATGGCGTTATCTGTTCACAGCAGGTGGTTGGCGGCCGCCGCTTTGGCATACCAGTGGCCGCTGTCCTTTGAGCAGCTTGGATGATAGCAAACACGCCCGGGTAGCAGCCGCGTTCAATGCTGTACCGGTGAGAAACCCTGGCGCCGCAACAGTTCGATCACGCCGTCGTGGCCGATCAGATGCAGCGCGCCGACGATGACCAGGTAGTTGTCATCGCCATTGAACAGCTGCGTGATCTTCGGCAGCCAGCGGCGATTGCGCTCGGTGGTCAGCAGCCGATACAGGTCCGGGGATTCCTTGCTGCCCTCGCGCAGCAATTGCTCGAGTTTGACCGTGTCCCCGTGCTGCCAGGCGCTCACCACCGCGTTGGATTCGCTCTCGGCACCAGCCGAATCCTGCAGCGTGGAGCGCAGGAACTGGCGCTGCTGCTCGAGCGACAGGTGCGCGAAGAAACCGAGCTGCTCGTCCGCGGTTTCCAGACCGATGATCGGCTTCTGATCGGCCTGCGCCATCAGCGCGAATTGTTCGTCCACGCCGGCCGCGGCATCGAAGCCAGACTGCGCCAGCTCGAGCTGCTGCACCATCAGCGCTGCGAACCAGGGTTGGAAATGGCTGATCACCTCCGGCTCGAGTCCGAGCGGCTGCGCGCGCGCGAGCAGCTGCGCGTACAGCTGCGGCCCCACGGCCTGCGCCAGCGTCTGGCCTTCCGGCAGCGTTTCCAGTTCGGCGCCGGACTCGAGCAGCGACTCGGCACCGGCACCGTTCAGATCGAGTTCCATCACCAGTACCTTCGATGCGGCGTAGGCGCGCAGCGCTTCGGACGGCAGCGCGCTGGCGGCGGCCTTGAGCATGTGCACCGAGCCGAGCAGGTAGACGGTGTTGTGTGTGCCCTTGACCTCCCACAGGATGTGATGGCCGGCGTCGGCGCGAGCGTCCGCGGCGGCGGCCAACAGCAGCCACGCTGCGGCCAGCAGTCGCAAGGCAACGCCGCGCGCTGTCACCACATCAGATCGTCGGGAACGCCAAACGCCTGGTAGGCATCGTCGCCGCGGGTGCTATCCGTCGCGCTGCCGTCGGCAACCACCGCACGCTGGTCGCGTTCGCGGATACGCGCGGCGGTGGCGGCCGGCACCCATTCGTAGCCGGCGTCATAGCGCACGATGGCGATCTCGCCCCGAGCCAGCCGTTCACGCATCGGAGCATCGGCGGCGATGCGACGGATCTTGTTGCCGTCGACAAAGTTGTAGAACTGCTCACAGTCGGGCTTCGGCAGCCGATGCTGCTCGATCAACTGCCGCACCTGTGCCAGCCGGGCTCTGCGCTCGGCCTTGTCCTTCTGCTGGCGATTGAGCTGCGCGTCGCGGGCCGCCTTGGCCTGCTGCGCTTTGCGCGTCGCGAGCTCCTGTTCGGAAGGCTGTGAGCGCTGCTGCTTCGGCAATCGCTGCCGTCCCTGCAGTTGCTGCTGCTGTTGGCGTTCCGCCTCCCTGGCCTGCTTTTCGTTGACCAGCCCGGCCTGCAGCAGCTGATCGCGCAGCGACATGCTCATGAATCGCGCTCATCCATCGTGAGGACTGAGGCGGCATTTTAGCTCGCCGCGTCGCCGCTCGGCCGCTTTCGTACCCGCATGGGCTCGACCGCCGCCACCATCGCCCCCGGCGGCACCCATAAACCATTGAATCTTCAACGCTCGCGCACCGCTGCACGCGCCGCGGCCGAGGCCGCAGAGACCGGCGGCAGGATACTCGCCGTTCGGATCCAGGTCCGCGAGGAGCCTGGTTCGGTAGTCGCCAGCGGCAGCAGCGTGGTAATACAATTGAATGTTGGCGAGAATTTTCCACCAGGCCCTGGATGTGGGAGGACGCACAGATGAGCGGGCTGCGCGTGTGGATCATCTTGGCTTGGATTGCGCTGCCGACCGTGATGTACGGCGGCTACTCGCTCCTCCAGCTCATCAATCGCGGTAACGCCCTGACACCATTCCAAGTGACCTGGTTTCGTGCCGGGCACGCTCATGCCGGGGTGCTGTTACTGATGTCGCTGCTGTATTACACGTTCATGGACAAGACAATGTTATCCCCTGTGGTCAAGCACGCAGCGTGCGCAGCGCTGTTTGTCGGCATCCTGGCTCAATCGGGAGGTTTTTTCATCCACATGATCATCGGACAGCCGGACCACGCATCCATCGGCAACACCGTGACGACAATGGGTGCCGTTCTGCTGATCTGCGCAATTGGGGTACTGGTGTATGGGTTGATCACGGCGCGCTAAGAGACGACCCCGAGGCCCTCGCTCGGCCGCAATGCCGTCAGGCGCGGAAACTACGGCGCGCGATAGTGCGAACCGAAGTCCCTCCTTACCCTCTACTGATCAGAATGTCGGCCGGTTTCCAGACTTACCTGCGCCTCCACCGCGGTCGAATACAGATGCGGTGCGACATGGCCTCGAGCCAGCGCTTCACCAAGTTTGAGCCGAAGAAAGGTGCTGGAGGTATAGCGGGTTACGTCAAGGTAGTGTCGGTCCATCAGGCCCTTGACCATGCTGATGTAATCGTCGGTAAGCTCTGGCGAAATGGTGAAGCGGTCGTAGTTCACGATGCCGTAGACCTTGTGCCCGACGGCGCTCAGTCTTTGTTCGACGGCTGAACGAATTCGATCGATATCGGCTTGGCTGCGCACGCCGAGGCCCTCGAAATTGACAAAGAAGAGGTTTCCGTCCGGATCGTAGGAAAGACGATCTTCAAACGGCATCTCCAGCAGTTCCGGACGCAGATTCATTGGGCCGTCGGCGAAGATGCGCTCGTTCATCAATGCCGGTGCAACAGTGATCAGCGGCTGAAAGTCCATATGTGCAAGAATGTCGCGATCGACGTCAATACCCGGAGCAATTTCGATCAATTCGAGTCCAAGGGCAGAGAGTCGGAAGACGCAGCGCTCGGTGATATAGAGCACAATTGTGCCGCGGCGAACCGCTTCGGGCCCACTGAAGGTGCGATGTTCGACCTGGTCGACGAACTTGATCGCGCGACCATCGTTGAGGATTGTCAGCTGTCCATTGCGTATTTCTACTTCCAGGTTGCCGCAGGTGAAAGTGCCGACGAACACGACTTTCTTGGCGTTCTGACTGATATTGATGAACCCTCCAGCCCCCGCGAGGCGAGGGCCGAACTTAGATACATTGAGATTGCCTTCGCGGTCGGCCTGCGCAAGCCCGAGAAAGGCAATATCAAGGCCACCGCCGTCGTAAAAATCGAATTGGCTTGGTTGGTCGATGATCGCCTGGGCATTCACCGCCGCACCGAAGTTGAGGCCACCGGCCGGTATGCCGCCGATCACACCCGGCTCTGCCGTCATCGTCAGCAGGTCGATCACCTTTTCTTCAGCCGCGACCGAGGCGATGCCTTCCGGCATACCGATGCCAAGATTCACCACCGCATTGGCCTTGAGTTCCAGCGCCGCCCGGCGGGCGATGACCTTTCGCACGCTCATTGGCATCGGCGCAAGCGACCAAATCGGCACTTTAAGTTCACCTGAGAAGGCGGGACTGTACTGTTCTATGAAGGTCTGCATGTGGTACTCGGGCTTCTCAGCGACGACCACGCAGTTCACCAATAGGCCGGGAATCTTGACCTGACGCGAGTTCAGAGTGCCGCGCTCCGCGACCCGTTCGACCTGGGCAATGACGATACCGCCGGAATTGTGCGCGGCCATCGCGATGGCCTGCGATTCCAGCGTCAGCGCCTCCCTCTCCATCGTGATATTGCCGTCGGGGTCGGCCGTGGTTCCGCGAATAATGCCAACGTGGATCGGGAAGGCCTTGTAAAACAGGAATTCCTCGCCGTCGATTTCCATCAGGCGGACGAGCTCCGTTTTGGTCCGCTCATTGAGCTTGCCGCCGCCAAAACGTGGATCGACGAAGGTCCCGAGTCCCACCCGAGTCAGCGTTCCCGGTTTGCCAGCGGCGATATCGCGAAACATATGCGTGATCACCCCCTGCGGTAGGTTGTAGGCCTCAATCCGGTTACCGACGGCAAGCTCCTGGAGCTTCGGCACAAGGGCCCAGTGACCACCGATGACGCGAGCAACCAATCCATCATGACCCAGATGATTGAGGCCGCGATCCTTGCCGTCGCCCTGCCCGGCGGCATACACCAGCGTCAAGTTGCGTGGTACTCCCAAACCTTGCAGGTTGCCACCCTCGCTTTCCATGAAAAGCTCCTCGAGCGCAACGGCGATGTTCTCCGGGAAACCGATACCGACAAAACCACTGGTTGCAATGGTGTCTCCGTCACGAATCAGGCGTACCGCTTGGCGGGCGGAGACAATCTTGCCGGTGTCCGAGGCGCGCAAGGACGCCACCACCGGGTGACTGAACAGGGGCATGACGGCTCCTTCCGGCTCGTTCGGCGACGGCGAACGCTCAGACGATACCGGTGATGTAATACACGGCAATCACCAGTGCGCCAATCACGATCAGGAACGACATGTTGCGGGTCTCCTCCGGCAGGAATTAAGTCAGCTGCTCGCCTTGTGCACTAACATTTCGTGTTGAGAGTTACGGTTTCCCTTCGGCAGCGCGGCAAATGTACCTGTAACGCATTGATTGGTCGAATCTCTGAGGGTGCGGCACGCTCGGACACGAGCGAGCAACCCGCGAGCGCGCATCCCGCTGATTCTATCGCACTCTGGTTCTGGTCGAGGGCGGCGCGTTGAGCGCGCCCTCAGGATCGACGAAGCGCTTCACAACGATATATGCTGTTGGGAAAATAAAGGGGGCGCATGGAACAACAAACCTGGCTGACCCGCATTGCACTGCGTTGCTGCGACTGGTCGGAGCGCTGGTTTCCGGATCCCTACGTTTTTGTCGCTCTCGGTGTCATCGTGGTGGGGCTGATGGCACGGCGACCGGTGTCTCACCAGCGGCGACGGCCACCGCCTATGGCGACGGCTTTTGGAGCCTGATCCCGTTCACCATGCAGATGTGCTTCATCATCATCGGCGGCTACGTGGTTGCGGCGTCGCCTCCAGTGGCGCGCATTATCAAGATGCTTGCGAGGTTGCCGCGCAGCGGGCGCGGTGCGGTGGCCTACGTGACGCTGATCAGCATGCTGGTCTCGTTGCTGCACTGGGGATTGAGCCTGATCTTCGCTGGCCTGCTGGTGCGCGCGCTGGCGCGACGCGAGGAGTTGCGCATGGACTACCGTGCCGCCAGCGCGGCGGCCTACCTGGGACTGGGTGCCGTCTGGGCGCTCGGCCTGTCCTCCTCCGCCGCGCAACTGCAGGCGAATCCAGCCAGCATGACGCCGGCGCTGCTGGCGATCACGGGCGTAATCCCTTTCGCCGAGACCATCTTCCTTCCGCAATCGCTGCTACTGGCGGGGATCCTGGTCGTCGTCTCGGTCAGCATCGCCTGGCTGTCGGCCCCCACGGGACCTGCCGCACGCACGGCCGATGTGCTGGGGGTGGATACCCATGATGTGCAGACCGCCCTGCCGCCGCGGACGCGGCCGGGCGATTGGCTCGAGCGCAGTCCGCTGCTGAATCTGCTGCTGGTGGCGCTGGGTGCCGGCTGGCTGATGCATGAGATATCCGCCAAGGGACTGGCGGTGGCCATCGCGAACCTTAACACCTACAACTTTCTGTTCCTGATGTTGGGGTTGATATTGAACTGGCGGCCCCGGCGGTTCCTCGATGCGGTTGCACGCGCGGTGCCCAGTGCAACGGGAGTGCTGATCCAGTTTCCGCTCTACGGCGGCATCGCCTCCATCCTCACATCCGCCAAGGGTGCCGACGGCAATAGCCTGGCGCAGCAGCTGGCGGCGTTTTTCACCCACATCGCCACAGCGGGTAGTTTTCCCGTGGTGATGGGCGTGTATTCGGCCGTGGTCGGCTTCTTCGTGCCCTCCGGCGGCGGCAAATGGCTGATCGAAGCGCCCTATCTGATGCAGTCGGCAAATCAATTGCACGCTCACCTTGGGTGGGCGGTGCAGGTCTACAATGCCGCTGAAGCCCTGCCGAATCTGATCAATCCATTCTGGATGCTGCCGCTGCTGGGCATCGTCGGCCTGAAGGCACGCGATCTGATCGGATTCAGCTTTCTGCAGTTCGTCGTGCATTTGCCGCTGGTGTTGTTGCTGCTGTGGCTGCTGGGGTTGACGCTTACCTATCATCCACCGGTGATGCCTGCGATACCCCTGACTCACTGATGCTAAACGACGTCGCCGCTCGACACGCCGGGTCTGCGCCCCTAATATCCGACGCGCGCGTGGAGGTGTCAGTTCGATCCCGCTCGCGACGCTCCGATCGGTAGTGAGTCGGCGCGCTTGATCTCCTCCGTCGCGAGGATGCTGGCGTCCGCCAGATACGCCGCGGCGAAATCGACAGCGTCACTACCCCAGAACACTTGTTCGTCAATGCCGAAGGTAGGCACACCAAAGACACCTCTGCGCGCGGCCTGCTCCGTGGACTCGCGGAGAGTGTTTTTCACGCTGGAGTCGCTGAGGCGCTTCCTATCCACCCCCAGGGTGTCTGCCAGGGATTCGATAATGACCGAATCGGCAGGATCCGCCCCCGTAGTCCATAAGGCCGTGAAGATTGCGCGAACCGCCTGAGCAGAATTCCCCACGGCAATCGACAGGCGCAGGAACGGCAGTGAATTGAATGGATGAGCAGCCGGCATACGAAACGGGACATTGTTCTGATTCGCCCACCAGATACATGAGCGGTAAGTCCAGACTCGTTTGGGAGGAATCTCTGCCGGGCCCCTCTGCCCCCAATGGCTCAAAAGTCCTGCGAACAAGACCGGTTGATAGCGCAGAGACGTGTCGGCGGGCAGACGCTTTAGCGTGTGGAGCCCCAGGTACGCATACGGGGAAACGAAGTCAAAGTACCAAGTAACCTCACGCATGATTCGATCGAATGGAGAGCGGCGATTGGCGACTGACTGGGAGAGGTTAATACTAGCCCATGCGATCGACCCGTTGCTGGATAAAGCGCTGACGCGGGCGGATGATCGGGCATTAATTGGGCTGCCTTGGCAGTAGGATACATGGACCGACGAATGCTCCTGAGGATGTGCGGCGCCGCTGCGCTGCTGGCACGCGTGGGTTCGGCCGCAAACTCTGCGCGGCAACCCACCGTGCCCGCTGAGGTGGCAGGGATAACCCCGCCGCGCTCCGAGCTCGCGTTGGCCGCTGCTGGATTCGCCCAGCAGAACTGTCCGGACTTCCTGTTCAATCATTGCATGCGCACGTTCATCTTTGGTGCTTTGCTCGTGCAGCGGCAGCGGCTCTCCTTTAACCGTGATACTGCCTTCGTGGCGTCAGCCCTTCACGACCTCGGCCTGTTGCAGCCGTTTGAGTCCCCACTTGGCTCTTTCGAGATCGACGGCGCTGACGCGGCAGAAAGGTTCATGCTGACGCGTCACCAATCAGCCGCCGAGAGCGACCAGGTGTGGCACGCCGTTGAAATGCACGACGGCAAGTGGGCGCTTACGGCGCGGCAGGGTCCTGAAGCGATGCTGGTCTCCCTGGGCGCCGGAGCAGACGTCTACGGAGTAGATCCGGGAGAACTTGAGACCCGGCAAATCGCCGAGGTTCTGGCAGCGTTCCCGCGCCTGCAATTCAAGCAGCGATTCACTTCGCTGCTAGTTGCGCATTGCGAGCGCAAACCGAATTCACAGCGCGGCAGCTGGCTCGAAGGGCTGTGCCGCAAGCACGTGCCCGCTGTAGAGGCAGACTCAGTCGAGGAGCGCATCGCCGCCGCCGATTTTGCCGAATAATTTCGCGGGACTTGACGCGGCCCGGTGGGATGCGCCCCGACGTCGCTGCCAGGAACTTGAATGCGATAGAGTACGCCAACCCCGCAGGAGGCGCAGCCGGTCGGCGTTGTATCTGCCCGCGCTAGTGTTGGTTGAAGAAATTTACGACGGCTGCCAGACAGAACGGGGCAACCAAAGTCGCGTGGTAGGCTTCGAATACGGCAGTCGTCCCGCCATCGGTCGCACCCTGTAGCACGGCTGCCGCGGCTATCGCTTGCTTCGCCAGATGGAAACCAGATTGCAAGGTGCCGTCGACGCCGGCACTTGGGCTGCTCGAATCAAGGTCCAGTACGCTGACAGGAGTCGCTGCCGGCGCGTACGCCACCCAGTAGGCCTGCATCAGCTGCGTGTTCTGGTAGTACACTTCCGGATCCTGATCGCCGCCGCATAGCATGATCGGCGCGACAGGAATCCAGCTTCGCAGGTCGTTCTGCTTGAGCGCCCGACGCCAGGGCAAACCGGGAGCCGCTGCCGGTAGGTCGTTGCTCAGAGTCGGAAAGCCGCCGTCCGGATTGGCCTGCGCATCCTGCAGATAGCTCAGGCGGTAGTCATTGGTGATCAGACCATCGGCGCCAAATCCCTGGGCAAAGACCGGTGCCAAAACGGTCGGGACGGTCGCCGGTGTAAGAGCAGCGTACGCCGGTGTGGGCGGGGTCGAGTCGAACAGGGCCGTTTGAGGCAGTAAGCCGGCTGCGTAGATCTGGCTTCTCGACATGCTGCTGGGCAGTAGCATCGCTATGCCAGGGGCGTACTGGGGAGCAAAGACATCGGCCGCATTGGCATAGATGTCGCCGTATGAATTCTGGTATGCGGTGAGCAGAAAGGTGGCCACCACCGGGGCACCACCGCTGACTTCGCCTTCAAATACTGCATCGACAAAGGCCGCGAGTGCATACGGACCGGACATCGGCGCCGAAGCCGTGACCGTCATACCGGCGGCCTGCATCGCCCGATGCGTCGCCATTGCGACGTAGCCGCCCTGCGAGTATCCGGTGATAAACAGCTGGCCGTTGTCGCTAACCTGCGAGCTGGTCGGCAGCGCAGAGCGAGCCGCCGTCAATGCATCGATCAGGTCCTTCGACTGCTGATCGGCAACCAGAAATGGATGGTATGTCAGCGTCGAGGTGTCATACCCTGCATAGTTGGGCGCGACCACAATGTAACCGCGCGCGGCGAAGAACGCTGCCAGAAGTATTCCTTCGGCGTTCTGCTGATTGGTCAGGTCTGCGATATTGAAATTGTGCTCGGTGCTGGTTCCATGCGCGTACAGCAGCATGGGGCGTGCGCCCTGGCATGACGCAGCCGCGCCGCTCGGCACCATCAGGGCGCCGGACGCGGTCGTGCTTTCGTTGGCACCGCCCACGGTGTGGTACTCGATGTGGAAGACGTGGACCTCGCAGGTGGGGACACCGCTGAGCGCCAGCACCTGGGCTAGCGCCTGGGTCCCATAGGTCTGAGAACTGACACCGCTGGTGACCTGCACCAGCAGATCCGCGGCGGAAATCGTGGACAGTAGCGTCGGCGGGTTCTGCAACAGCGTGCCGCGCGCTGGAATCGCGGTGCCACCGGAACTGCTACCACTACCACTGTTGTTGCCGCTGCTGTCGTTATTGCCGCCGCAGCTGGCCAGCAGCGAGGCGGTAAGCACGACGATCAGCTTTAGCATGGTGCGCATGTCCACTACGTTGAGGCGAAACTGCCGCAACGGCAAGTGCGATAAGGATCTATTGTCTGTAGGCCTGCGAGCGACTCTGGCGAACCCAGTCCTGCAGCCCAGCAGATAGTCAATCCACCCCTCGACAGCGCCACCGTAGGCGGCAGGCGTTCGGCCGGCAGTCACGAGCCGTTGCGCCGCCCTGTCCATCGTCGGCAAGGACTGTATATACGGGGCTAGCGGGGCTAGGTTTAACTCGCTGAGAAATGTTAGGAAAACCCACCGCGTAATCTAGAAGCGCCACGCCGGATGCAACCAGGAGGCGAGCGAACCGGAATCGCTGCTCGCGTCGGCGCGCAGCGACTCCGAGCGCATCGTCCATCGGTTCAACGCGCCAGCGTCGAAGCCGGGGCCAAACAGCGAATACGGTCGTCCGCGATACGGCCCGATGCTCGGACTGGACGACACCATCGCCCAGGCATCAAGATCGTACAGATAATAGCCCGCCGGACCGAACACACGGCTCGGATCGCGAGCGCTCGCGCCGCTGGCGACATCGGCCATAGCGCCAATCTTCGCGCGATAGATATCGTTGGAACCGGACACTCGCACGGTATCGGCGGGCCGGCCGAAGTCGGCATAGGCTGGTTCCCGGCTCGACTCGCGCCCGGCATGCTCGACCATCCAGGGCGTCCACGCGCCCTCGTCGGCGGGTGAGCCAGCCGCTGCTAGCAGCAGCGACAATGCCGCCGCCGGACCGGTCAAATGCTTCATCGCGCCCACGCCTTCGGAGTCTGCAACCGACTCCGGAATTTGTTGAAAGCCGGTCAGTGTGGCGCCGATCTCAGTGCTGCGTCGGTGCGCTGCCGAACACGGCCGAGCCCTCTCAGGCACCGCAAGTGGCGATATCGTTTCGATGCCGGCCCGTTACTGCGGTGGCGCAAACCCACGCTGCCAGAGCGCGGCGCCGCCTTCGATGCCGGCGTCGTTGGAGACCACGCTCACATTGTCAGGCAGCCGGCTGGTGATTCTCGCGGCATTGCCGCCACCGATGAACAGGTGATCGTAGTTCAGCAGCGACTGCAGAATGCCGATGGTACGCTCGACACGCCTGTTCCAGCGCCTCCTGCCGATCCTCTTCAGCGCCGCCTCGCCGACGTAATCGTTGTAGCTGTCGCTCTTGTGGATCGGATGTTGCGCCAGCTCCAGGTGCGGCATGATTTCGCCGTCGCGGAACAGCCCCGTGCCCGCGCCGGTGCCGAGCGTCAGTACCAGCTCGAGCCCCTTGCCGCGGATCACCGCCAGTCCCTGCATCTCCGCATCGTTGATGAGCCGCGTCGGCACGCCGCCCAGTCTGCGCGCCAGCGTGTTCGCCAGCTCGAAGTTGGCCCATGGCTTCGTGCCCCAGTGCGGCGCGGTGATCACCCGGCCGTCGCGCACCACACCCGGAAAACCGATCGCGATGTGGTTGTAGGAAGGCAGCGGCTTGACCAGCTTCAGCAGCGCACGCACCATGGCCTTCGGCGGACACGGTTCCGGAGTCTTGAGCTTCAGTTTGTCGGTCAGCATGCGCCCATGCGCGTCGAGCACGGCCGCCTTCAGGAACGAGCCACCGATATCGATACCGAGCACGCGCAGTGCACTCGCGGACCGGCGCCGGGCGCGCGCGGTCGATTTAACCCTCATCGTCGTGCAGCTGCGGCCGGATCACGGCGTGCAAGCTGCGCGCTCTTCGAATTGATGCATTCGAGCAGGTCGTTCCATGACTTGGTGAACGATTGGGCTCCCTCGCGCTGCAGCTGGGCGGCGATCGGCCCCTGCTGCACCTGCGAGCGCTCAAACTCGGCCAGCAGCGCATCCGCATCGCCGCCGTCGGGCGGCATCTGGCCGCTTAACTTTCCATGATCGGCAAAGGCGAGCAGTGTCGCCTCGGGCATCGTGTTGACCGTGCCCGGGGCTGCAAGGGCTTCGATGTAGAGCGTGTCGGGCGCCTTCGGGTCCTTGGTGCCGGTACTGGCCCACAGCACCCGCTGCGGATCGGCTCCGGCCGCGGCAAGCTTGCGCCAGCGGGCCGTATCGAGCAGCGCACGGTAGGCGCGGTAGGTGCGCCGGGCGACCGCGATGCCGAGTCGATTGCGCAGTGGCGCGCCGACCATGGCCTGCACCGCCGCATCCCAGCGGCTGACAAATATCGATGCCACCGACTGCACTTTCGGGCCGAGCCCGGCCGCGATGCGCCGCTCGATGCCGCGCATATAAGCTTCGGCAGCCGCCAGATATTGTTCACACGAGAACAGCAGCGTGACGTTGACCGGCACGCCGGCGAAGATCGTCTCCTCGATGGCGCGCACGCCGGCCGCGGTGCCCGGAATCTTGATGAACAGATTGGGCCGCTGCGCGCGCCGATGCAGTTCGGCCGCGGCCCTGATGGTCCCGGCCGCATCGTCCGCCAGCAGCGGCGACACCTCCAGCGATACCCAGCCGTCGATACCCGCCGTGGCATCGTGCACCGGTCGAAACAGATCCGCCGCCTGCGTCAGGTCCTCCAGCGCCAGCTCGAAGAACAGGGCCTCGCCGCTCTTGCCCGCGGCGGCCTTCTGCTGGATGGCATCGTCATAGAAACTCGATTCCCTGATGGCCTTGTCGAAAATGGTGGGGTTGGAGGTCAGGCCGGTCACCGAATACTCGCCGATGTAGCGCGCCAGCGTGCCGCCGGTCAGCAGTCCGCGCGTGATGTTATCGAGCCACAGGCTCTGACCCAGATCATGCAGCTGCTGTGTGGCCTTCATACTCGACTCCTTGAGACACCATCGGGTCAACGTACGTGAAAGGATCCGCTGCCCATCAGTCCCACCAGTCCGATCAGGATCAGATAGACCGCGACGATATAGTTCAGCAGCCGTGGCACGACCAGGATCAGTATACCGGCGATCAGCGATATCACCGGACCTATGCTCAGATTGATGTTCATTCCGATTTCCCCTTTGGTTAACGCGCCGCGAGCGGTTCGCAAAATGTTCAAACTGGGCGATGGTGCGGTGCTTGAATATACTCGCTCGCCATGCACACTTCCCGCAATAGCCGCCAGGTCTCAATTTGCCCGCCATGAATGCTGACAGCGGCGGCACAGCCGCACCATGAAACTTGCTGAAACTCGTGCGATCGTCAGTGGCGGGGCCTCCGGCCTTGGCCTGGCGGCGGCGGCGCGCATCGTGGCGGGCGGCGGCCAGGTGGTCCTGCTGGACATCAACCTGGCGCAGGGGGCAGCCGCGGTGAGCATGCTGGGTGCGCGGGCTGCGTTTGTCGCCACCGATGTCACACGCGAGACTGACGTCGACGCGGCTGTCGAGCAGGCCCGCGCCAGGATGGGAGGCATCAGCGCTGCCATCAATTGTGCCGGCATCGGTACCGCGGCCCGCTTTGTCGGCAGGCAGGGCGCCATGCCGGCGGAATTGTTCCGCAAATTGATCGAAGTTAACCTGGTCGGCACCGCGCTGGTGTGCAAGAGCGCCGCGGTTGCCATGCAGCACAACGCACCGGGCACCGATGGCGAGCGCGGCGTCATCGTCATGACCGCCTCGGTCGCCGCCTTCGACGGTCAGATCGGCCAGGTAGCCTACGCGGCCTCGAAGGGCGCAATCGTCGCGATGACCTTGCCGATGGCGCGCGAGCTGGCCTCGTCCGGCATCCGCGTCGTCACGATCGCACCCGGCGTGTTCCTGACTCCAATGGTGGCGTCGATGTCGCCCGAGATGCAGCAGTCGCTCGGCAGCCAGGTACCGTTTCCGCCGCGCCTCGGCCGGCCGGAAGAATACGCGTCGCTGGTTGCGCAGATCGTCGAGAATCCGATGCTCAATGGCGAGACCATTCGCCTGGACGGCGCGATACGTATGCAGCCGCGCTAGCACGCTGATTTTCTACAATGCCGGCATTCCAGTTCGGCTACGATGGAATGCCATGAATCCCCGCCATGCCGCGCTCGCCGCTCTCGCAGCCGCCAGCGCCACAATGTTGCCCACACTCGGCAGCGCGGCTGCCGAAGCCCCGGTCGCGCCTGATCCGGCCGTCGCGGCGACGATGGCGCGCATCCGCGACGCCGCGATGGGCAGCGATTGGAGCTGGCAGCGGCTCGAGGAGCTGACCGACCGCATCGGCCCGCGCCTGTCGGGATCGCCGCAGCAGGCCGCCGCGATTGCCCAGGTCGCAGCCGCGATGCGCGCGCTCGGCGCCGAGGTGCAGCTGCAGCCCGCCAGGGTAACGCACTGGGTACGCGGGGATGAGCACGCCGAGCTGACCGATTATCCGGGCCGGCCGCAGGGTGTGACGCAGGCCCTGCACCTGACGGCGCTCGGCGGCTCCTCGGCCACTGCCACTGGCGGGCTAAATGCGCGCGTGATCGTGGTGCACGATTTCGACGAACTGCAGGCGCGATCGTCCGAGGTGCGCGGCAACATTGTGTTGTTCGAGGCGCGCTTCGAGCAGCGGCTGGCCGACAACGGCGAGGCAAGCACGGCTTATCTACAGGCCGGCCAATACCGCTTCATCGGCCCATCCACCGCGGCCGCGCTCGGTGCCGCCGCCGCGCTGGTGCGCTCGGTCGGCGGCGCCGACTATCGGTTGCCGCACACCGGCGCGACGGTCTGGAAGGATAAGCAGGCGCCGATCCCGGCCGCCGCGCTGGCCGCCGAAGACGCCGACCTGATTACCCGCCTCGCCGCCCAGGGTCCGGTGTCGATGAAGCTGCTGCTGAGCGCCAGGACATTGCCGGACGTCGACAGCGCCAACGTGATCGCCGACTGGCCCGGCAGCGAGCGCCCCGACGAGTACGTGGTGATCTCCGGTCATCTCGACTCCTGGGACCTGGCCACCGGGGCTACCGATGACGGCGTCGGCGTCATGGCCGCGGCCGGCGTGATCCAGGTGTTGCAGCAGCTCAACGTGCACGCCCGTCGCACCATCCGCTTCATCGGCTGGACCAACGAAGAGAATGGTGGCGGCGGCCACAAGGCGTATTTCGATTCGGTCAAGCAGCACATCGGTACGCAGATCGCCGCTATCGAAAGCGATGAGGGCGCGGGACGTTCGCTCGGGGTCGCCGCCAGCGTCACACCCGGATCGCTGGCGACGCTGCAGCCGGTGCTGGCCGCCCTAGGGCCGATCGGCGCCAGCGCGCTCGAGCGCCGCGACGGCGCGCTCGGCGCCGACATCGAGCCGCTGCAGGGCGCCGGCGTGCCGGGATTCTCGCCGCTGCTCGACACGCGGCACTATTTTGACTATCACCACACCGCCGCCGACACGCTCGACAAGGTCGATCCGCAAAACCTCAAGTCCCAGGTCGCCACGATGGCGGTGCTGGCCTATTACCTCGCGCAGTTACCCGAGCCGCTGGCACGCGTTGCGGCACCGTAGCCGAAGGCCGCTGTCACGATGCGCTTCCGGCGGCGACTCCTCGCCGCACTCACGCTCGCACTCGCTCCCGCGGTGACCTGCGCGCTGTCGGCCGGCCCCTCCGCCCGCACTATTGCTGCATGGCCGCGCCGACCGGCTGGTCGCGGTCGGTAACACCAGCCCTCGCCGCGGCGCTACGTGCGCAAGGCGTACACGTCGAGACCAGGATCTATGAGGGCCGTGGACATGTGGACCTGCTGGCGGCGCCGTCCCTGCCCGCCCGCGCGCGCGCCCCGGTGGTGCAGGACATCGCGGCCTTCATGCTGCGGCTGGGCACCACCGGCGGCAGCAGCGCCCCTTTCAGCGCTGCTGCCGCCCCCCTCGGGCAGCTCAGCCCGCCGAGGACTTGAGCTGCGAGGTCTTGACGCTCTTCACACCTTCGACTTTTTCCGCCAGGTCCTTAACGTGCGCAACCGCATCGTCGTTCGGCAGCACGCCGCTGAGCATGACCACGCCGTTCACCGTCTTGACGCTGACCTTGAAACCTTTGCTGATGCTGTCGGCCATGATTTCCGACTTGACCTTGGTCGTGATCCAGCTATCCGAGCCTACGCGCTCGGTCTTGGCGACGGCCTTGTGCATCGAGCCGCTGCTCGAAGGGCCGGTGAGCTCATCGTCGACGCTCTTGACGCCGTCCACGTTCTTCGCGATGTCCTCGGCCGCAGCCTTGGAGTCCGAGCCGGTCGCCGATCCCGTCAGCGTGACGACGCCATTGGTGGTCGTCACCTTGATGTGCGATCCCTTGAGGCGATCATCGCCCAGGAAGTTCGCCTTCACCTTGGTAGTGATCGCGCTGTCGCTGATCGCCGCGCCCACGCTGTCACTGTGCGCCGTCGGCGCCATGTCGCCGCTGGCTGCTTTCGCTAGCAGGCAAAGACCGAGACCCGCGGCCGCGCCGATCGTCGTCACAGCGCGACGGACATGAGCGGGGCGTGATGGTGTATCCATACAATTTATCTCCTTCCGATTTGAAGCCGTGACCACTCGGACATTGCGCGCTATACCGTAGGGCCCGCGCGGCGCCCGAGCAGCAACGAAACCACGAACAACACCAGGAATACGAAGAACAGGATCTTCGCGATGCCCACTGCCGCGCCCGCGACACCGAAAAAGCCGAGCGCACCGGCAATCAGGGCAATGACCAGAAACACTACAGCGTAATACAGCATGACCGTCTCCCGCGTACCGTGTGGGTACCATTATTGAATGACAGTCGTGCACTCCAATCCCAAGCGGTGATCTGCAAGCACGACTTTGCGCGGGAAGTTATACAAACTGACAGGGGCCGCTGCCTGCCGCTGGCGCCGCATACCCGTGTCGGCGTCGTCTGATACGCACCGGCCAATTGTCGATTCCGGCGCTGTCCGACGCAGTTTTGCCATAACAGTCAGAAACATCTGACGAGCTAAGCTCAGGCGCGGGACGTGGATTGCTGCGCGCGCGTGCTCATACTTCCTGCGCCCGGGAAACTTACAGGAGATGTCATGAACAAGGACCAAGTCAAAGGCCGCGTCGAGGAAGCGAAGGGAAAGGCAAAGGAAGTAGCCGGTCGCATCGTCGGCAATCCCGATCTTGAGAATCGCGGAACGATCCAGAAGGTCGGCGGTGAGGTGCAGAAGAGCTACGGCGATCTGAAGGAAGACGTCAAGGACACGATGAACAAGCAGCGCTAGCGCCGGGACCGACGAGGCACGGGCGCAGCGCCCGTGCCTCAAGGCTGCAATCGATAGGCGCGCATCACGATCGTCACATCACCGTCCTGCGAGGGCACCGCGACGCGCGGACGCGCGCTCTGCAGCGCCATTCCCTGAGCCGGCAGGCCGTAGCTCTCATCGAACAGCTGCAGATCAAATGCCGGCCCGGCAGCCTCGAAGCTCAGGTCCTGCCCTTCCGGCGGCAGGCCCAACAGCCGCAGCTGCGACCAGCCACGGCTCAATCGCCATGGCGTCGCGGCCAGGCCCTGGTCCGGCGATCCGGGCTCGGTAGTACCTTCCAGGCGCAGCGAGCCAACACGCGCCTGCGCTGGAAACGCCAGCGCGATCACCGCAGCTGCGCGTGGCGAGCCGATGTGCACCCGGTAGCGTAGCCGTCCGCTCTCGGCGCGCTGCACCCCCAATAACGAACACACCGGTGCCGGCAAGGACAGTGGCGGTGCCGGCGCCGCCCATACGCGCCCGATCTGCCACGGCAACATCGAGGATGCGCCGCCGACAAATGCGGCCGCACGCCGCAGCGACGCGGGCAGTCCACCTTCCGAAGCGACCGCGACCCAGTGAGCCTGCTGCGTGTCGGCATTCAATTCGTAGCGCAGGTTGAGCCGCTGCGGGGACTCCGCCGTATAGCGCGGTAGCAGCGTGGCGGCGAGCAGTCCGATTGACACCCAGAGCGCCGTGACCTCAATCAGCCTGCGCTGCACCCTGGGTGGCGCGATGGCTACCAGTGCCGCCAGACTCAAAGCGCTATAGATAACGAGCAGCGTCAGCAGCGGCAGGTTGCCGCCGCCAAGCGCACCATACAGCGGCACGGCGATCGGCAGCACCAGCACGAACGTCGCGACGCACACCGCCAGCGCGGCCAGCTCGGCGCTGCTGAGCCATGCAGCCGGTTGGCACGCCGCGCTGCCGCCCAATAGCGCCGGGATTAGCACCAGCAGCGCCGCGATCGCCGGCAGCAGCGCCACGTAACTGGCGCCCGGCAGCCAGCGCGCGAGCGCCACCGCCCCCAGTGCGCATAGCAGGCTGCCCGGATACCACAGGCCCCAGAAGCCCGCACGGCGCCCAAGCCACGCACCGGCCAGTGCCGTGATGAGAAATGCCAGTCCCGAAAAGCTCGCCTGCAGCGCCCGCGCGTGCGCTGGCGCGTCGGCCGCGCCGAGCGCGCCAAGCATGCGCAGCAGTTCCATCAGCGCGATGGCCGCAGCCGCACCGATCGCCAGGGCGGCGATAATTCCGAAGCTACCCCATAGCAGCGCGCGCCAGCGCAACAGCTGCAGCTGTAGCAATCGCACGCCGCAGATCAGGATCAGTAGCAGGACGATCGTCGCCGCCGGCCATACCCAAGGCAGTGGAATGCGAACCAGTAGCCTTGCGAACAGGTCGAAGTACACCGCTTCGCCGGTCGGCGGCGGTGCAGCAGCCGCATTCGCCAGCGCCAGCAGCGTCGACAGCGCGTTATCGCCCTGATGCTGCAGGCTGTCGGCATCGGCGTGCCGCAGGTCATCCAGCGGCGTGTGGTAGTGCGCGACGTCGTCGATGAACGCGAAGTTGAAGCCCTGCAGGCCCGCGGCCTTGAAGACGCTGAAATCAGTGTCGTTCGGCAGGAGTTTATAGACCGCGTAGTAGAGCGAATTGGTCAGCGGGCGCGACACCGCAGCAGCATACAGCCCCATCAGCCAGCGATTGGCGTTGCCGGTCTCGAACATCATGCTCGGTCCGGCAGTGCCGCGCGCATCCAGGTTCACCGCCGCCGTCACGCTGGCCGCCCAGCGATGATGCTGTACGAAGGCCTGAGCGCCGAGCAGTCCCGGCTCCTCGCCATCGTCGAGCAGCAGGATGATCGACTGCCGCGGCCTTGGCAGCAGGAGCAGAATGCGCGCGATATCGAGCACTGTCGCAACGCCCGCGGCATTGTCGGAAGCTCCGGGGCCGGCCGCCACCGAGTCATAGTGCGCGACCAGCAGCACCGCGCGCGCGTTGCCGGCATCCGTACCCTCGATGCGCGCGAGAATATTGGTCGGCGTGCCGCACGCGCCATACGCACTGCAGACCATGACGCCGCTTTGCAGTTCAGGCGTAAGGCCCAGTTCCCGCAGCAGCGCGACGATACGCTCGCGCATGCGTTGGTTGGCAGCGCTACCGAGTGGATGCGGCAGGTTATCGCCCACCAGGCGCTGCAGCAGCGCCCTGGCGCGCGCGCCGGAGAACTCGCTGGGGGCCGCATCGGCCGGCCTCGACGCCGGCGCGCGATCGGCGCTGAGCGTTCCGACCCACACGGTCGCCACCAGCAGCAGCGTCAGCACCAGGCCGCGCTGGCGCGCGGCCGTCATGAGAAATGAAACAGCCGTGCGACCTGAACCCGATGCCGGCCGAGCATCGGAAGCCGCAGCAGCGCGATCGCCAGCCCCGCCCCCAGCAGCGGCCCGAGCACATAGATCCAGAACTGCTGCCAGTGCCCGCTCACTAGCGCCGGGCCGAGGCTGCGCGCCGGATTGGTGCTGGCGCCCGACCACGGCCCCTCCCACCACACCAGCCACGCGAACAGCGGCGGGATGGTCCAGGGCGTGAAGCGGCGCGTACTCGCGTGCGCTGCGGTGATGAAGATCGCCAGCACCAGCGCCAGCGTCGCCAGCACTTCCCCGCCGAGCGCCATCCAGATCGGCACACCGGCACCCACGCTGCTGGCCCCATATTGAATGCTACATCCCATCGCTCCCCACAACAGCAGCCCGCACGCTCCGAGCACCGCTCCGAGCAACTGCGCCAGCACGTAGCCGATGGTATCGCGCCACGCCAGCTTGCCCTCGAGCCAGAATGCGAAACTCACCGCAGGATTGATGTGTGCGCCGCTGACACGGCCGAGCGGGGAAATCGTGATCAGCGCACCGACCGTGCCAAAGCAGGCGCCCGCCAGGAAACGCCGCCATGCCGCCGACGGCAGCAGCCTCGCAAGCTCGCTTCCCGCGCCAAAGAACCCGATCACCATTGACAATCCGAACAGCACCAGCAGCGCCGTGCCGGCGCCTTCCGCCAGATACAGCTGCGGATGCAGGCGGTTGTACGGTACCGGCCGGCCATGCAGTGGTTGATCGTCGGCTGGCACGCGCTAGCCAAAGCTGATGAGCGCACGTTCCTGGTTCGCGTGACCCAGCGCCACGCGATGATCGACGCCCTCCCAGCGATCCTGGTAGCGGCGGGTGAAATTGAGCTCCGAGGGACCCGACAGCTCGGCGGCCGACAGCCTTACCGCCCATAAACCGAACGGCTGCTCAAGTGCAACACGCTCGTCTACCCGCTGCCAGCCGTCGAAACCAAAATGCAGCCTAAAGGCGCTTCGATCCTCGATCAGCAGCGCACGGCCGGTTTCGTGCATCAGCACCGGCACCTCGTCGCGCCAATGCCAGGTCGCGGCCACGCGCGCAGCAAACCGATCGGCCGCGCTGGACAGGTAGCGCTGCTCGACCGCGGCCAGCAGCTCGATCGGACGGCGCTGTTCGCGCGCGATCAGCAGCTTGAGAAACTCGGCGTGGGTCCACAGCAGCGGCATCGCGCTGCCCGACGGGCGGCCCGGCGCGAGCTCGAGTTCGGGAATCGGAGCGGCGTCCCATACCTGTTCGGGCAGCAGGCCGCCGCTGCTGGCGCATTTCCACATGGTGCGAAGGTAACCGATCGGATCCTCGCCGCTCTGCATCGCCAGGTGCCCGCGCTCGCCGACCAGCAACGGCCAGGCGCGTCCAACACCGTTGCCATCGAACGGCCGGCCGTCGGGGTGTTCCCCGTAGCCATCCTCGTTGTAGCGGTGGTAGACCGGACCCGACGGCGTATCCACCTTGAGCACCCGATCGACCACCTTGATCGTGTCCTGGACGCGCGGATCGTGGGCGTTGCGCAAGCCGAGGCGCACCAGGTAGGAAAAATCCAGGCTCACCAGCGCCGAGGCCTGGATCGTTTCGCCGTCGCGGTTGCGCAGCTGCACCTGGCCGCTCAGTGCGCTGCTGCGGTTCGCACTGCCGATGCGCACGTAGTAGCCGTTGACGCCGATCTGGCGCGCCAGATCGGTCTTGCATACGTAGCACCAGCATTCGAGCCGCTCGTTCCAGTCGTCGGCAATGCTGAGCGCGTAGTCGCGCTCCTCGTCGCTCAGCCACGGGGCGGCGGCCACCAGTGCGCTGATCGCGGCTGCGAGCGTGAATGGACTGACGCCCGGACACTCCTCCCAGCGATCCTGCGGACTCGAGGGCCCGGTGCGCGCGATGAATCCGACCGCCGAGCGCACCATGTGCTTGGTGCCGGGCAGTTCGGCCTCGCCGATCTCGCGCAGCTTCGCCGCCAGCAGGATCGGAAACGCCGCCTCATCGAGCTGCACGCCGATCCAGAATGGCTCGCCGCTCGGGAAATAATTCTGCGGCCAGCGGCCGTCGCGGCGCTGGGTCGCGGTCAGGTGCGCCAGGATGTGCCGCGCATCGATCAGCTGGTGCGCCGCCAGCAGTGCAAACGCCGTCAGCGTGGCATCGCGCGGCCACACCAGGTGATAGCCGCCCAGCGTGTCGGTGCTGTTGCCCCAGGGCACGCTCAGGCTAGCCACCACCGCGCCCGGATAGGCGCGATCCTCATGAATCTTCAGCACCGCCGCCGACTGCAGCCCGGCATCGCCAAGGATGTCATCGGGCCGCGGCAGTCGCAGCCGCGCACCCCAGTCGTTCCAGTCCTGCAGGAACTCCTCGCGCAGCGCATCGAACGGCGCCGCCAGCGCGGTGCGCGCGCGCGTGATGGCGCCGGAGGCGCTGCCGGCGAATCCGAGCGCGAGCACGCCGGCGGCTTCAGGCGCCTCGCCAGTGAGCGCGACGGTGCCGTTCTCGGCGCTGGTGAAGGCATAGGTCAGGTGGCCGTGGCGATCCAGATCCTGCCAGCCGTCGGATGCGCCCACGTAGCCGCAGCTGACCTTGAGCAGCGGCGGGTCGGCGGCCAGGCACAGGCAGAAATCCCCGTACCGCGCGTAGCCGTAGCCGTCGTCCACCCAGGCGCTGTTGTGGCGGCCGGTACTTCCCAGGTGCGGCGCGACGATCGCCACCAGCCGATATGGCCCGCTGATTTGGAAGCGCACCAGCAGCACGTCGCGCTGCGGGTCGGGCAGCACCTCGAGGGTGAGCTCGTAGTCATCGCCATGATGCGTAATCGTCAGCGCCGGCCGGTAGGGGCCGGGCGTCCAGAGCGAGTAGTCGCGCACGCGCTTGAGATCGAACCAGTGCGCGGCGCCGGTCGCGCCGTCACCGATCAGGTAGAAGCCGAAGTCGCGCACCTGCGGCTGGCCGGTGGACGGCCAGTAGATCTCATTGATGATGCCGTGGCCGACCGTGGCCCACAGGCGCGATCCGCCGAGCGCCGTGCTGACGTAATCCTTGTCGCTCGAGGACCAGGTCGGGGCGATCCCCGGTGCGCCAAACGCCGCGCCGCCCGCATCTTGCGTGCCCGCGCCAGTGGGCACGTCATCGCCGACATTGTCGTCCTCCGATCCGCCGCCAGCTGTGGTGTCACTGCCCGCCGGTTCGCCGTCGACGCTGTCGCCACTCACGCGCTAGCCGCCGTGACTGAACGCAGGATAGTCGGTCATGCCGCCATCGATGAACACGCTGGTGCCGGTCACGTAGCCGGCGACCTCGGAAGCTAGCACCACCGCCATGCCGGCCACATCCTCGGGCTCTCCGACCCGGCCGATCGCAATCTTGCTGATCAAATCCTGCTGCCCGGCCGCGTCCCGCCAGACATCGGCGTTGATCGGAGTGCGGATCGCGCCCGGCGCGATGCACAGCACCCGCACCCCATAGACGCCCGCCTCCTGTGCCAGCGTCTTGGACAGCATCGACAGGCCGGCCTTGCTGGCGGTGTAGGCGCTGTAGCCGCTCCACGCGATCAGCTCGTGCACGCTGCTGGTGTTGATGATCACGCCGGAGCGCTGCGCCACCATGCGCTTGAGGGCTTCGCGTGCGCACAGGAACGCGCCGGTCAGGTTGATCTGCAGCACCCGGTTCCAGACCAGCGCATCGGTCTCCCACGCCATGGCGCGCGGACCGTCGATACCTGCATTGTTGACCAGCACATCGACACCGCCCCAGGCGCCGTCCAGCGTCTGGAACATGGCGCGGACCGCGTCGGCCTGCGTGACGTCAGCATCGAGTGCGAGCACGTCGCTGCCGCCGGCGCGCATTTGCCCCACCAGTTGCTCGGTCAGCTCCGGGTGCACCACGTAGTTGATCGCCACGCGCGCCTTTTCGGCGGCAAACGCACGCACCATCGCAGCGCCCAGGCCGGAGTTGCCGCCGGTCACCAGTACCCGCTTGCCGGAGAGTTTCAGATCCATGTCGGTCCTGCTGCTGTGATGGCTCGCGCAGGCGAGCATAGCGATCTTTGCGGTCGCACAGAAGCTGCCGCGGCGGATAATGCAGGTCCGATGTCGACTCTGAACTTTGTGCGCTACCTGTTCATGCCCGCGCGCCCGACGGTCGTGTTGCTGGTCGCCGTGCTGACGCTCGGCTTCCTGCTGGCGCTGCATGGCGGGCTACCGGGCATTGTGCTGGCGCTGCTGCTGCTGATCTGGCTGTTCAACTACGCCTACGTGCTGCTGGAGCAGATCGCCAACGGCGCGCGCGAGCCGCCGGTGCTGGCGATCGAGATGCTCAACCCGGTGAACGAGCAGCGCCCGCTGCTGCAGCTGGCGATCGTATTGGCGGTATACGGCACGCTGCGGCTGCTCGCCCAGTTCCTCAGCCCGGTCCTGGCCATCGCGCTCGAGATCCTCGCCGGCATCCTGCTACCGGCCTCGATCGGTGCGCTGGGCGTCGGCAACAGCTTCCTGCAGGCCATCAACCCGCTGGCGCTGTGGCAGATCATGCGCTCGCTGCATATGGCGTATGCCAGCATCGTCGCGGTGCTGCTGCTGTATGGCCTGTCGCTGTCGCTGCTCGCCAGTCGCGCGCTGCTGCCATGGTGGCTGCTGATCCCGGCGGCACAGTTTGCCTGCTTGTCGGTGTTCTCGCTGATCGGCGGCAGCCTGTACGAGCGGCGCGAGGCGCTCGGCCACGAAGCCGTCGATACGCCCGAGCGGCGCGCAGCGCGCGCGCAACTGCAGCTCGATCGCGAACGTGCCCGATTCATGGACACCATCTACGGCGAGGCGCGGGGTGGCAACCTGGCGGCCGCGTGGCACACGATCGAGCGTGAACTGGCGCTGCAGAACCACGCGTTCGAGTTCTACGACTGGATGTTCGAGCGCCTCAGCCGCCTCGACAACCCGCGACTGAGCGCGCGCCTGGCGCAGGATTACCTGTCACGCGCACTGACCCGCGACAACGCGCGCGTCACACGCCTGGTGCAGCGCTGCATCGCCGCCGACGCCTCGTTTCGTCCGCGATCGGGCGCCGAGACGCTGCGGGTCGCCGAACTGGCGCGCCTGGCCGGCGACCGAAGCACCGCGCAGGCGCTGCTGGTCGGCTTCGAGCAGCATTTTCCCGGCGACAGCGCGCTTGCGCAGGCGCTGGCCCTGGCCGAGCGGCTCAGGCGCGATTAGGAGGCCACCCCCGGCAGATCGAATACCAGCACTTCGGCCTGGCGAGCATCCCGCAGCAGCAGCGCGCTGCGGTCGGTGAGTTGCAGCGCATCTCCGGCCGCCAGCGTTGCTCCATCGGCGCTGATCTGTCCGCGCGCGACATGCACGTACAGGCGTCGGCCCGGCGCGACCTCGAGCGTCGCCGTCTCCGCGGCGTCGAACAGGCCGGCATAGACACGCGCGTCCTGGTGGATCAGCACCGACCGTTGCGCGCGATCCGGCGATGCGATCAGCCGCAGGCGGCCGCGCCGCTCCTGGGCACTGAAGTGGCGCTCTTCGTAGCTGGGCTCGATGCCGCGCTCATTCGGCATGATCCAGATCTGCAGAAAGTGCACCGGCTCGCTGTTCGAGCCGTTGAACTCGCTGTGCTGCACGCCGCGGCCCGCGCTCATGCGCTGCACATCGCCCGGGCGGATGGTCGAGCCATTGCCCATCGAATCCTTGTGCGCCAGCGCGCCCGACAGCACGTAGGTGAGGATCTCCATGTCGCGATGAGCGTGCGTACCAAAGCCCGCCCCCGGTTGCACGCGGTCCTCGTTGATCACGCGCAACGCACCGAACTCCACGTGCTTCGGATCGAAGTAGTCGGCGAAGGAAAAGGTGTGGAACGACTTGAGCCAGCCGTGATCGGCGTAACCGCGTTCGGCGCTGCGTCTGATTTGCTGCATGGGGCCCTCCTGCCAGACTCACACAGATGGGGATTGGAGCGGCAGAAAACAAGACCACCCCGGCACCGGCCAGAACAGCCCGCGTGCAATTGAGCTAAAGTCTAGCCTCCAGGTCGATGGCTTGTCACAGCTCGAACGGAAAGCGAATGTCGATGCAGATGGCCGCTATATTCAATGCATTGCTGCACTTCGGCTCGGTGGTGCTGCTGGCGGTGGGCGCATTGTTGCCGATCGTGGATCCGCTCGGCGGCGCGCCGATCTACCTCGCCATGACCGCCTCGCTGACGCACGATGAGCGCCAACGCATGGCCAAGGCGGTCGCCATCAACAGCTTTCTGCTGCTGATCGCCTCGGCGCTGATCGGCGCCTACGTGCTCGACTTCTTCGGCCTGTCGATTCCCGCGGTGCAGGTCGCGGGCGGCATTGTGGTGTGTTCGATCGGCTGGTCGCTGCTGAACAGCCCCAATTCACCGCCGGCGCTGCAGCGCAACGCAGCGCCCGCGGCACGGCCGCCCGAGGCCAACGCGGACGATCTGAGCCAGCGTGCGTTCTATCCGATGACCATGCCGCTGACCGTAGGGCCAGGCTCGATCTCGGTTGCGCTGACGCTTGGCGCCAATCCGGCGCCGGGCTTTCGCTCGCTGCTGGCGACGTCGCTGGCGCAGGCGATCGGCATCCTGATCGTCGCGCTGGGCGTGTATCTGTGCTATCGCTACGCCGATCGCATCCTGCAGAAGCTCGGCCCCACCGGTACCAGCGTGGTGGTGCGCCTGTCAGCATTCATCCTGCTGTGTATCGGCGTGCAGATCTGCTGGAATGGCGTTCATGGGCTGATCGCCACCGGGTTTCGCGTCGCATTGACGCCCGGCTGACAGCGGCGCGCGCTATCAGCCGCTGTTTCGCAGCGCGGTGGCGATCGCATTGATCGATAGCTGCAGCCCCTCGCGGATGCGCGCATCCTTCTCGCCCGCCCGATGGCGCTTGAGCAGCTCGACCTGCAGCCAGTTCAACGGCTCGATGTACGGCAGTCGCAGGCGAATGGCCGCATCGAGCGCCGGATGCTCCTGCAGCAGGCGCGACTGGCCGGTCACCGCCAGCAGTGCGTCGTGGGTCGCCGACCATCCATCGCGGATGCGCCCGAAGATGGCTTCCGCCAGCGCACGATCCTGCACCAAGCTGGCATAGCGCGCGGCGATGCTCATGTCGGACTTCGACAGCACCATCTCCAGGTTATCGAGCGTGGCGCGCAGGAACGGCCAGGCCTCGACCATCTCCCGAAGCAGCACGGTGTCGCTGAAGGAGCGCAGCGCATGACCGACGCCATACCAGCCGGGAAGCATGACGCGCGCCTGCGCCCAACTGAACACCCACGGTATCGCCCGCAGGTCCTCGATGCGATCCGAGCTGGTACGCGACGCGGGCCGTGAGCCGATCTTCAGCTCGGCGATCTCCTGCAGCGGAGTCATCTGCCTGAACACGGTGGAGAAACCTTCGGTCTCGTACACCAGCGAGCGGTAGGCGCGGAAAGCCGCCTGCGACAACGCGTCCATCGCGGCGGCGAAGCGCGGACGATCGCGTGCCGAGACGCTATCGCCTTCCAGCGACGCCATCAGGGTGGCCGACGTCATGGCCTCGAGATTGGCGCGGGCGCTCTCGGTGGTGGCGTATTTGGCCGCGATGACTTCGCCCTGCTCGGTGATGCGAATGCGCCCGTTGACGGTGCCGTGCGGCTGCGCCCGGATCGCGGCCACCGATGAGCCGCCGCCGCGTCCCACGGCACCGCCGCGGCCGTGGAACACCTGCATCCTGGTGCCATGCTGCTCGAACACCTCGGCCAGGGTGCGCGTGGCTTCGTGCAGGCTCCAGACCGAGGTCAGGTATCCGCCGTCCTTGTTGGAATCCGAGTAGCCGACCATTACTTCCTGATAGCCGTGCGATGAGGTGATGACCGCCACTTCCGGCAGCGACAGCCAGTCGCGCATGATCTGCCAGGAATTCTTCAGATCGCCGATGGTTTCGAACAGCGGCACCACCATGATCGAGGCGCGCCGCGCGCCGTGTCCGCGATACAGGCCGGCCTCCTTCAGCAGGATGTTGACCTCGAGCAGATCGGACACGCTGTCGCACTTGGACACCACATACGTGGTGATGCACGCCGGACCATACAGCTCATGCCCCCTGGCGGCGGCACGAACGATCGCCAGCTCCGACAGTGTCTCGGCGCCGTAGCTGGCGAACGGACTGGCCAGTAGCCGCTCGCCGGCCAGCTCGCGGCGCAGCAGCTCGACCCGGGCGGATTCGCTCAGCGCCTGGTAATCGGCCTCGACCCCCGCGACCTGCAGCAGTTCCGTGACGACGCGGGCGTGTACGTCGGAATTCTGCCGCAGATCGAGCGTCGCCAAGTGAAAGCCGAAGGTCTCCACCGCGCGAATGAGCCGTGCCAGGGCACCACCGCGGCCGAGCCAGCCGCGACTGCTGGTCTCCAGCGACTGTTCGAGCGCCAGCAGGTCGGAGCGCAGGCTCTCGGCATCCGGATAGGCCTCCGCGCTCACCGATGCGGGTCGAGGCGGTGTGCGGCCGGTCAGCTTCTTGTAGCTCGCCGCCAGTCGCGCATAGCAGCCGGTGATCGCGCGCCGATAAGGTTCATCGCGCCGCGTGGGATTGTTATCGCCGCTTTCCTCGGCCAGCCGGTCCACCGCTTTGGTAACCGAGGCCAGCTCGTTGGAAATCGACAGCTCCGCGCCCATCGCGTGCAGGCGCTCCAGGTAATCGGCCAGCACGGTCTGCGAGGCGCGCCCCAGTGCCAGTTGCAGCGACTCGGCGGTGACATTCGGATTGCCATCGCGATCGCCGCCGATCCAGCTGCCGAGTCGCAGGAAACTCCTGGGGCGATGCTTGAGTATCCGCTCCCAGCGCGCGTACAGCGGCGGCAGCACCGGCAGGAAGATGTCGCGCATGTACGCCAGCGCCGCTTCGACTTCGTCGGTCACATACAGGCGCTCACGCCGCAGCGCGCGCGTCCGCCACAGCAATGCGATCTGACGCGCGATTGCATGCTCGATGAGTTCGCCCTCCGCGGTCTCGGTGCGGCCGGCATCGCGCAGCCGCATCATCAGCGCGATGCGGTTGCGATGGTCGAGCATGCTCTTGCGCATCACTTCGGTCGGATGCGCGGTCAGCACCGGCACGATCAGCGCACGATTGAGCAGCGCGACCGACTGATGCACATCGATGCCGATCGCGGCCAGGCGCTGCAGCGCGGCCGCCAGGTCCCCGCCCTGCTCGGCCTGACTGCCGTGCAGATCTTCGGCAAGGTTTGCCAGCATCGAGAACAGCATGAAGCTGCGCACGAAGGCGATGGTCTCATCGAGGCTGAGCGCATCCAGGCCCGGCTCGACGCCGCGCACCTCGGCTACGCCGCGATAGCGGTCGACCGAGGTGGCGCGTATATATTCGATGCGACGGAACAGTGCCTCGCCACCGTATTCGCGAATCACGTCGCCGAGCAGCTTGCCCAGGAAACGAACGTCGGCATTCTGCGAAATGACCAGGGTCGAGGCCGCCATGAGTTTCTGTTTTCTATCGTAATTGCCGCCGGTACCGCTGCTACTGAAGCACACCGGGTCGGGCGCTGTCGATGCGGATCGCTGACCCATGACGCCCGCCCACGCCCCACACCCGGTCAGCACCGGGGCCAGACGGCCGCCGCTGGCTGGCCCGGGCCGGCGACGAATAGCGAGCGCCAGCGCCCGGGGCGTGCTTCGAGGCCCCCTAGCCCGTTGCCGGCGCCTTCCCGTACACTGATTGCATTCGAACAAGAGGGGACAGCGGAATGTCAGCATCTGACGTCCTATCGGCGCCTGGCTTTTTGTCTCGCGAACGCATCGTCGCCAAGCCCGGATTCAGCCGCTGGCTGGTGCCACCGGCGGCGCTGGCAATCCATTTGTGCATCGGCATGGCGTACGGCTTTTCGGTGTTCTGGCTGCCGCTTTCCAAGGCCGTCGGCATCACGGCGTCCGTCGCCTGCCCGGCCGATATGGGCTTTCTGGCGCGAATAACCAGCGCCACGTGCGACTGGAAGATCTCGACGCTGGCCTGGATGTATACGTTATTTTTCGTATTCCTCGGCTCATCCGCAGCGCTCTGGGGCGGCTGGCTGGAGCGCGTCGGTCCGCGCAGGGCCGGCGTGGTCGCCGCGCTGTGCTGGTGCGGCGGATTGGCGATCTCCGCCTTTGGCGTTTACGTTCATCAGCTCTGGTTGCTGTGGCTCGGCTCCGGAATTATCGGCGGCATCGGCCTGGGGCTGGGTTACATCTCTCCGGTATCGACTCTGATCAAGTGGTTTCCCGACCGCCGCGGCATGGCGACCGGCATGGCGATCATGGGCTTCGGCGGCGGTGCCATGATCGGTGCGCCGCTGGCGGACCGGTTGATGAAGTTCTATGCGACGTCGACCTCGGTGGGCGTGTGGCAGACCTTTCTGACGCTGGCGGCGATCTACTTCGTCTTCATGCTGGGCGGTGCGCTGTCCTACCGCGTATCGCCTGAGGGCTGGCAGCCCGCCGGCTGGACCCCCAAGCCCGCGGCCAGCCACCCGCTCATCACCGATCACCACGTGAGCCTGAGCGTCGCCTGGCGCACCCCGCAGTTCTGGCTGCTCTGGGGCGTGCTGTGCCTGAATGTGACCGCAGGCATCGGCATTATCGGCATGGCCTCACCGATGCTGCAGGAAGTCTTCGGCGGTAAATTGATCGGGGTGGTCGCGACCTTCGACCAGCTCACACCGGCCCAGAAGGGTCAGATCGCGGCGATCGCGGCCGCGTTCACCGGACTGCTGTCGCTGTTCAACATCGCCGGCCGCATTTTCTGGGCTTCGCTGTCCGATTACATCGGCCGCAAGATCACCTACGCGATCTTCTTCCTGCTCGGCATCGCACTCTACGCCTCGGTGCCCTGGAGCGCGGCCGCCGGCTATCTGGCACTGTTCGTCGCCTCGTTTGGCGTGGTGCTGTCGATGTACGGCGGCGGCTTCGCCACCGTTCCGGCGTACCTGGCGGATCTGTTCGGTACCCGCATGGTCGGCGCCATCCATGGCCGCTTGCTGACCGCCTGGTCGGCAGCCGGGGTATTCGGGCCGGTGCTGGTGAATTACATCCGCGACTACCAGCTCGATCACGGCGTACCGCGCGCACAGGTCTATAGCGTCACGATGTACATCCTGGCCGGATTGCTGGCGATCGGCCTGCTGTGCAACCTGTCGATCCGGCCGGTCAAGCCGCGGCATTACATGTCGGCGGAAGAACTGGCCCGAACGGCACTCTCAAAGCCAGCCGTGGCCGCCGCGCCGTCCGGGGTCTCGAGCGCCGTCGCCGATGGCCAGGGCGCGCTGATCGTCGCGGCGTGGCTCGCGGTGTGGATTCCGATTGGCTGGGGCGTGTGGGTTACGCTGCAGAAGGCCGTACTGCTGTTCAAGTAGAATAACAAGCCGAAGCTCGCGTCGGCGCGGAACACCGGCGGCCCATGTGCGGCCCAGGGTACTAGCGCACGCTGGTCTGAGCGCTCCGGCGCTGCGAGCCTGCGCTGTCGATCCGGCCGCGGAACGCGAGGTCGATGGCGCCGACAGCGCGCCGACCATTTAGTCGATTCCTTTCGCCGCCTGACCCGGGTGGGCCAGGGGTCGTCCGAGCCTCGCCACCGCCGCGCTCAGTGCCTCGGCATTGACCGGTTTGGCCAGGTGGATCTGGAACCCTGCCTCGATCGCATCGACGCGATCCTCGGGGCGCGTAAATGCCGTCAGTGCGATGGCGGGCAGCCGCTCGGCGGAGTGACCTCCGGCGCGCAGCGCCCGCATCAATTGGTAGCCGTCGCGCTTGGCCATGCCGATATCGCTCACCAGTACGTGCGGCACCGCCTGACCGACCCGCGCCAGTGCCTCGTCGGCACCGGCGGCTTCGCTCACGCGCGCTCCGGCGTCGTTGAGCAGGCGCGCGACCAGCGCGCGCGCGTCCAAGTCGTCCTCCACCACCAGCACGTGGATACCGGACAGCACCGGGGTGTCGGCCGCCAGACTCGGCGACGCCTTTTCCTGCGTCAGCGGCAACCGAACGCGAAAACTGGAACCCAATCCCTCGCCGGCACTGTGCGCCTCGATCGTTCCGCCGTGGGCTTCGACCAGGTGACGCACGATGGTCAGACCGATTCCGAGGCCGGCGAAGCTCTTGGCGGCGCCGGAATCCTGCTGGCTGAAGTGGTCGAAGATATGCGGCAGGAATTCGCCGCTGATGCCCTGGCCGCTATCGACCACGTCGATCTGGAAGAATTCGCGGTTGACCTGCGCGCGCACGTCGATACGGCCGCCTTTGGGAGTGAACTTGATCGCGTTGTTCAACAGGTTCCACATCACCTGCTGCAGGCGCGATTCATCGCCCAAGACGTGCGCACCGCGATCGGTAATGCGCGACTGGATCTGCACGCCCTTGGCCAGCGCCTGCGGTGCGGCCACGTCCAGCGCCGCCTGAATTGACGCCACCGGATCGATAACGCCCAGATCGACGCGCATCTTGCCGAACTGGATGCCGGCAAAATCCAGCAGGTCCGCGATCAGGTGCGATTGCAGGAGCGAATTGCGCTCGATGGCGTCGATGCCCTGGGCGATCAGCGGCGTGGTGCCGGCCACCCGGCCCAGCACCTTGGCCCAACCCAGGATCGCATTGAGCGGGTTGCGTAACTCGTGCGACAGCATCGCCAGAAATCGCGTCGATTGCTCGAGCATCTGCTCCTGTTGCCGGCTGATCACGTCCTCGCGCGCACGCTGGAACACGACGACGGTATGTAATCCCATCGCATCGAGCAGTTCGCTCGCAGCCCAGATCTCGTTCGCGAGCGCTTCCGCATCGACGCCCGCCTCGGCGCGCAACGCCTGGAACAGCGGTCGCTTGAACGAAAAAATCAAGGCGGCGGTTTCGGCTGGGGAAAAACCCTGCTGACCCCGGGAGCACGACAGCGCCTCGAGAAATTCGTGCAGCGGCTCGTCCTGCGCGACACCGGGGTTGCCGGCGCAGTTACTCTCGGTAGCCGCGCCCAACAATTGCACAAACTGGGCGCCCTGTTTCTCCAGCTCGGCGCTGTCGAATCGACCGTGCGAGGCAACCGCGGACGTGGCCGCCAGGTCATTGAGCCACTCGGCTTGTAGCTGTTGTCCGTGCTTCTTGAGCACGCGCGCGATCAGACCGCTCGATGCCATGATCGTGGCGCTCCTCTTCGTGGATCGGAGAATATTATCACGGCGGTAAACACTGCCAGGCCTGCGCGTTGGCTAGCATGCGGCGGCGAGCGCGCACATCGGCACGGCTTGCAATTCTTACAATCTCTGTCCACAGATCAATCGCCGGTACCATCAAGGTCGATGTACCTGCGTGTAGTCACCCGTGGGCCCGCGCTGACACGTGTCCGCGCAAAACACCGCTGCGCTCGCCGTTGCGCCTGACACATACTGATGCACTCTGACATCGCCGAGCGCAGGAGCAGCAGCAGTGAGTAATCCAGGCGATTGGCTCACTTGTTCCGGCATTTTATTCTCCTGCGCCGACAGCCTGATCGGCCCGGGTATTGGCTATATTCAGCAGAATTTCCATTGATAGGCCATAAGCGCGAAGCACCGATCTTCGATCGGACGGCGCTGACGCAAAGCGTCGCCGCTACGATTGCCTCCCCCCCACGGACCATGGCCCTGCTCGCGTGTGGCTGGGTGCTGTCGGCAGCCCTTGCCAGCGGCGCACAGCCCCCGGCGCCGCTGACGACACTCAGTCCGGCGACCGATCCCGCCACGGGACTGGCCGATTCCGCGGCGCTACGTGCCACCGTGTATGGCACGCCGCCGCAGGACATCGCGCCGATGCCCGCGCGAGTGCCGCTGCAGCAGATCGATATCGCGCTGCCATGGGCACGGCCGGTACCGGAAGTATTCTGGTTCGATAGACGGCTGCGTGTCTGGTTGTCGGCGCAGGATGAGCCCGCTCCGCTGGCGATAGTTATTTCCGGCACCGGCAGCGACGGCAACACCTCGAAGCTATCGCTGCTGCGGGGCGCCCTGTATGGCGCCGGCTACCACGTCTTGACGATGCCGTCACCGACGTTTCCCGGGTTTATCGTCTCGGCCTCGAGCAGCGGGGTCGCCGGCGACCTGTTGCAGGACAGCCGCGATCTGTACTCGGCGATGCAGCAGATCATCGCGCACTTGCCGCATCGCGTGCAGATTACCGAGGTCGATATCCTGGGCTACAGCCTCGGCGCCGCCAACGCCGCGGTGGTCAAATCGATCGATGCAACCGAAGCTCGCCTGCGCATCCATCGGGCCGTGATGATCAATCCACCGGTCAGTCTGTTCAGTTCGATGGACCGCCTCGACAAGCTGTTCGCGATCAGCATCGGCTCCAGCGACGCCGGCATCGAGCGCTTATATCAGAAGCTGTATGCAAGACTGGCCAATGTCTACCGCACCTCGGAGCAGGTCGGCATTGGCGACAGCGATGTGCTGGCCGCCGCCACGATGGTGCTGAAGACGGACTCGGAATATTCGGCGGCGATAGCACTCAACTTTCGTATCGCGCTGATGAACGTCTTTTTCGCCGGCGACCTGTATGCCGGCACCGGTGCCGTGGTCGATCCTAAACGCCCGCCGCGCGTCGGGGATTCGCTCGAGGCCATCACGCGTGCGCTGCGCACCAAGCCGTTCTCCGAATATTTCGCCCGGGTGTTCGCGCCGTACTACCTGGCGCGCAAGCCGAACTCGACGCCCGAATCACTGCTGGCCGACAATCGCCTCGAGATTATCGGCGATGCGTTGCGAAGCAACCCCGACTATTACGCACAGACCAATAGTGATGACCTGATACTCGACCAAGCGGAACTCAAGTGGCTCGAGCAGACCCTCGGCAATAGACTGGTGATTTACGATCACGGTGGCCACCTGGGCAATCTGGGAGATAATCGCCAGATTGCCGACATGCTCGACATGCTGGCCGGCCGCTGGACCGGCAGTCCGTGAGGGCACTGTTGTTCGCTGGCGTCGTTGTCGTCGCACTGTGCGGCTGCAGCTCTCAGAGCCTGTCGATCCGACGCCTGCCGGACGAGACACCTGCCGCGGACAATGCCGCGGCCATCAGGCAGGCCGCCGAGCTCGCCGCGGCGGCGAAGCAGGCCAGCGAGCACCAGGCCGCCGAGGACGCGTCCGGCGCGCTCACCCCGCTGACCGCGGCCGATGCGCCCTCGATGTACACCTATGATCCGTGGGAGCGCGTGAACCGCTCGTTCTATCGATTCAATGCGCGATTCGACGATGCCATCTTCCTGCCGGTCGCCGATGCCTACAATCGCCTGCCGTCGCCCATCCGCGCGGGCGTGAACAACTTCTTTCTCAATCTTTCCGAACCCAGAAGTATCGTCAACTACGCGCTGCAGCTGCGGCCGCTGTCCGGGCTGCGCAGCGTCGGCAGGTTCGTGATCAACAGCACGCTCGGAATCGGCGGCCTGTTCGATGTAGCCGCGCGCTTCAAGCTCGGGAGCGACCTGACCGGTTTCAGCGCGACCTTGTCCCGGTGGGGCATGCACCCCGGCCCGTACCTGGTCATTCCGCTTCTGGGTCCAGCCACGCTGCGCGATGGCGTCGGCCTGCTGACCGACTACGGCGTGTCCTACGAGATCAATGTGGCCGACCTGTATCGGGGCGATCAGGCCTGGGCGCTGGGAGTGCTCGATCCGATCAACCAGCGTGCCAACAGCGATTTCCGCTATTACAGCAGCGGCTCGCCGTTCGAGTACGAAATGATCCGTTTCCTCTATGTGCACCGCGAGCTGATAGAAGACGAAGCGCTGCATGCAAAAGCGCCCAGGAAGGCGCGCGACCCGGACACGCCCGCGGGCCGCTAGCGGCGCCTCGGTAATCGCATGATCGCAATGACATGATCGCCTTGACCAGGCTGCTGGCATTGCTGCTCGCGCTGCCCGCCACCTGGGGTGGCTTCGCCCTGTGGTACCAGGTGCCAGCGGGAAAGCCGATGAAGATCCTGGCGGTCGCGCTGTGGACGCTGTTCAGCTTCCTGCTGCTGCTCACCCTGTACCGCACCCGGATGCTGATCGTGGCGGCCGTTTTCGTGCTGGCATTCGGCGCGCTGCTGTTCTGGTGGCAACGCGTGATGCCGTCGAATAACCGGGCCTGGACCGACGACGTCGCCGAGATGACCAGTGGCAGCGTCGAGGGTAGCCGGGTGATCCTGCGCAATGTGCGCAATTTCGACTGGCGCAGCACCACCGACTACACCCAGCGCTGGGAGACGCGCAGCTACGACCTCGATCGTCTGGATTCGGTCGACATGATCCTGTCCTACTGGACCATTCAGGCGATCGCGCACGTGCTGATTTCGTTCGGATTCGACGACGGCAGTCATGTCGTGTTCTCGGTCGAGATCCGCCCGGAAAAGGACCAGAGTTATTCGTCGATCGGCGGCTTCTTCAAGGAATTCGAATTGAGCATCCTGGCCGCCGACGAGCGCGACGTGATCCGCGTTCGTACCAACGTGCGCGGCGAGGATGACTATCTGTACCGCATCCGCATGCCCATAGCGGACATGCGCTCGTTGTTCCTGGCCTACGTCGGGCAGGCGAACCGCCTGGTGCACACACCGCGCTTCTACAATACCGTGACGGTGAATTGCACCACGCTGATCTACCACATGATGAAACGCATCGACGGTAACCTGCCGCTCGACTATCGGCTGCTGTTATCCGGGTATCTTCCCGGGTACGTGTACAAGGTCGGGGGTCTGGATATGCGATATACGCTCGGGCAACTGCGCTCGTTCGGGCGCATTACCGGGCGCGCACACAGTGCCGATCGCAGCAACACGTTCTCGGCCGATATCAGGCGCGGCGTGCCCGAGCTCGCCGCGCCGGAGCGCGCACCCGATAGCCGCTAGGGCCACGAATCGCGTGGCTGCTTCATGGGCCAAGAAGCTGCCAGGCGCCCAGTTGTTCCTCGACCGCCGCAATATCCGCCAGGCAGTCGACGCCGGAGAATAGCTCGCCGTCGTGCTCGATCGCATGGCGGAGTCGCTCGCCGTCGCGCAGCACCGACCATTCGAGCCAGGAAGGATCGCCCTGAAAGATATCCATCAGCTCACCGAGCCGCTCGCCGTGACCTGGGATCTGCCGCTGCTTCTTTAGAGCCTGTAACACCTTCTCCAGTACATTGAATGCCAGCAGCAACGGCAGGTTATAGACCACACTGTGCAGCGCGCCATCCGAAATGGATCCGACCGGGCCGGACATCAGCTTTCTCATGCGGTCACGCACCCTGACGACGGCCGACCATTCGGATTGAATCGCCAGCAGCGCGGCCTGATCGGTGATAAACGCCATAACCCTCAGGCGCCCAGAACGGCGCCGACCTCCACACCCGCTTCGGTGCAGACCTGCGATGCCGGCAGTTTCTTGCCGGTATCGTATTTTGCCCTGACCAGCTCGATCTGTCCGCCCTGCGTCGCGACAAGGACGCTCTGGCCTTCGATCGCCGTGACGGCGCCGGGCTTGCCGTTGACCTGGGAGTAGCGGCGCGCCGGATGCTTACGCGCGTCGAAGATGTAAAGCTTCTTGCCGTCGTGCGTGGTCCAGGCACCGGGCGCCGGATTGCAGCCGCGGATCAGGTTGTAGACCAGATCGACATGGTTGTGCCAGTTGATCCTCGCCTCCGGGCCCCGGCACCAGCCGACGTAGCTCGCCTGGGCTTCGTCCTGGATGATCTCATTGCCGTTGCCGCTCACCACCAGGTCGGCGGCTTCCTGCAGTGCCGCAACGCCCATCGGAAACAGGCGGTCGAAATACACGCTCCCCAGCGTATCGTCCGGGCCGATCGGGGTCTGCTTCTGAAGAATCACCGGACCCTCGTCCAATCCGTCGGTGGGCCGGAAGATCGTGAGTCCGGTGAGCACATCGCCGCGGATGATCGGCCAGTTGATCGAGCTCGGGCCCCGATAGTGTGGCAATAGTGACGGGTGATACTGGATCATTCCGTGCCTGGGCACGGTCGCGAACGCCTGCGGCACGAACTGCAGCACGTAGGCCATCACGCCAAGATCCACATCCAGCGCGCGCAGTGCCTTGCATGCCTCATCGGTCTTGAGGGAGGGCAGCTGATGCAGCGCAACGTTCCTGTCCTGCGCCGCTGCGCGCAGGGGATCCGGTCGGGTGCCGGGTTGCTCGGGGGCACAGAATACCCCGGCAACCGTGTCGCCCCGGCCGAGCATGGCCTCCAGAACCGCCTTGCCAAAGTCCTGCTGTCCGATAATGGCTATGCGCATTCGCGCTTCTCCTGCTCGTCCGCCATCCCAGCCGGCGCTGGCGAATAGCCGCCGCCGCCCGCTACTGCGTAAAATATCAGTTTAGGGACGCCTGCCGCTGGAGAATTACAAATGCCACCGTCGAGCAACCACGGCGTACCGCGCCGTTGGTCTGAGGCCAGGCCCGCATGCCGGTAATCACCAGCATCGCGGACCTGCGAGAGCTGGCGCGCCGGCGCATTCCGCGCGCAATATTCGAATATGCCGACCGCGGCTCCTTCGATGAGCTGACCCTCGAGCGCAATCGTAGCGACCTGCGCGCGATCGAATTCCGGCAGCGGGTCATGCGCGACCTGTCGACGCTGTCGGTGGCCAGCAGCATGATCGGTCAACCCGTCACCATGCCGCTGGCGATTGCACCGACCGGCCTTACGGGCCTGTTCTACGGCGATGGCGAAATCCACGGCGCCCGTGCGGCCCAGGCCTTCGGCATCCCTTTCTGCCTTAGCACGATGTCGATCTGTTCGATCGAGGATGTGCACCAGGCCGTGCCGCAGCCATTCTGGTTCCAGGTGTACCTGATGCGCGATCGCGGCTTCAACCAGGAACTCATTGCGCGGGCGGCTGCCGCGCGTTGCTCGGCGCTGGTGCTGACGGTGGACCTGCAGGTTCAGGGGCTTCGGCGGCGCGACGCCAAGAACGGCCTTAGCATTCCGCCGCGGCTGACGCTGCGCAACGCGCTCGATATCGCCACCAAGCCGGCCTGGGCGCTGCGCGTGCTGTTCGGCCAGCGTCGCACTTTCGGCAATCTCGTCGGCCTGGGTCGTCCCGACGCCCTGTCGACCCTGTCCGAATGGATCGCCTCGCAATTCGATCCGTCGGTCACCTGGCAGCAGATCGCCTGGGTCAGAAGCCTGTGGCCCGGCAAGCTCATCATCAAGGGCATCCTGGATGCCGAGGATGCGCGAACCGCGGCGGCGCAGGGCGTGGACGCCATCGTGGTGTCCAACCACGGCGGCCGTCAACTCGATGGCGCACCGTCCTCCATTTCGGTATTGCCGGAAATCGTGAACGCGGTGGCCGGCCGTTGCGAGGTGTGGCTGGACGGCGGGGTGCAGTCGGGGCAGGACATGCTGCGTGCGCTCGCACTCGGTGCCCAGGCCTGCCTGATCGGCAAGAGTTTTCTGTATGCGCTCGGCGCCATGGGCGGCCGTGGTGTAACGCTGGCGTTGAACCTGCTGCGCAGGGAACTCGAGGTCACGCTCGCTCTCACCGGCTGCACCGACCTCCGCCAGGTAGACGCGAGTATCCTGAGAGACGGACCGCCGCCGCGCTGATCGCGAGCATCGACGGTCCGGTCAGCTTCTGCAGTATTTTCAGTCTCGCCGCTGTCACCGCCTGCCGCGCGCTCACGCGATCGCCACCGCCGTATTCAGGAACCTGGCTTCGAATATCTCCTGCGGCAACGGCGTGCTGAACAGAAGGCCCTGCATTTCATCGCAGCTCAGTAACCGCAGCAGACGCGCCTGTTCCTCGGTTTCCACGCCCTCTGCGACTACCTTGAGCCTGAGCGAATGCGCCAGGTTGATGATGGTCGACACCAATGCCAGCCCTTCGGGTCCGAGCATCATATCGACCACGAACGAACGGTCGATCTTCAGGGTATTGACCGGCAGCTTGGCAAGGCAGCTGAGCGAGGAAAACCCAGTGCCGAAGTCGTCGATCGCGATGGCCACGCCCAGGGCGCGAATTGCGGTCAGGGTATCGATGGTGTGCCTGACATTTTCCATGATGACGTTTTCAGTGATCTCCAGTTCCAGGCCGTCTTGCGCCCGTGCGTCGGTACCGACGAGGCGCCTGATGTCCTTGATGAAATCGATATTGTGCAACTGCAGCGGCGATACATTGACCGCGATCGGGACGGCGGTCAGGCCCGCATCGCGCCAGCCCAGGTAGACCTCGACGGCCTGGCACAGTGCCCAGCGCCCGACGTCATTGATCATTCCGGTACTTTCCAGGATCGGCACGAAGTCTTCGGGCGCCACCAGGCCGGTGCGCGGATCGTTCCAGCGGATCAGCGCCTCGACGCCGACCAGCTTGCCGCTCGCCAGGCTCACCTTAGGCTGGTAATGCAGCACGAATTCCTGTCGGTCGAGCGCCTGGCGCAGCTGATTTTCCAGAGTCAGGTTGGCGGCCACCGATTCGGTCATCGCCCGGGTATGAAACAGGTAGCGGGCGCCACTCATCTTGGCCTCTTTCAGGGCGGCCTCGGCGTTGCGGAACAACGTCTCGGCGCTATCACCGTCATCCGGAAACAGTGCAACGCCCACCTTGGCGGCGATGCGCAGCACGGCATCGTCCAGGTGGAACGGATGCTCCAGAAAGGCTCCCATCAATTTCTCGAGCAGCCCCGCCAAGTTGCCGTCCTGTTTCACATCCGGCAACACCAGTGCGAAATGGTCGGCGCTCACACGCGCCAGCAGATTCGCATCGCCCGCGCTGCGCGTCAGCCATTCCGCCACCTGCTTCAGCAACGCGTCGCCGGCCGGCCAGCCAAGGCTGTCGTTGATGTTCTTGAATCGTTCCAGATCGATCAGAAACAACCCAAACTGGCGCCCCTCGCTGGCGGCGCTGCGCATGTACTGCGCTACCCGGTCGAGAAACAGGCTACGGTTCGCAAGTCCGGTGAGCACGTCGTAATAGGCGAGGTACTGGAGCTGATCCTGCTTGTCGATGTAGTCGATCGCAAACGAGATATCGACCGCCAGTTCCGTCAGCAGCTTGAGCTCTTCCTCGCGGAAGAATTCAATCTCCCCAGCGCCGATCGCGATCATGCCGAGCGCTACATCCGAGACAATCAGTGGCAGCACGACCATTGAAAGGTTTCCGGCTTCGGCGTGCTGCTTGCCGAAACCGGCGCTGGTGTTGCCTTGCAGATTGTTGAACACCGAGAGCTTTTTACTGATGATGGCGCGCGCCGCCAAGTTGTTTGCCGGATCCAAGCCCTCGCTCGATGACAGTCTGGTCGTCAGCGCGGCCAGCAATTTGGCATCAACGCCGGTAGAGGCGACCGGGACGATGTTCATCGCACGCCGGTCCGCGATGCCGATCCAGGCCATGCGAAACCCGCCCGCTTCGACCGCAATTCGACACGCCTCCCTGAACAGCTCCTCTCGGGTACGCACGTGCACGATCAGCGTAGTGATTCCGCTCATGACCGCATAGACCCGATTGAGGTACAGGATCCTTTCTTCGGCCTTCTTGCGCTCGGTAATGTCGTGTACCGTGCCGATCAATTGCGTACAGTTACCACTCGGGTCGAACACCGGCACGACGGTGACAGCGCCGACTTTCCTTCCGGCGGGATTCTCGGACGGTTCTTCCCAGCTAACCGGCTGCCGGTTCCGAATCGCTTCCCTGTATTTTCCAATTGACAGGCCACACGCGGGTTCTGGAATAACGTCCTGAACGAGTTTGCCGACAATCTGCTCCTGCTGTGCGCCCATCGCCTCGGTGAAGCTGCGGTTGACCGAGGTGAATCGGAAACAATCATCCGGTTCGACGCCAACAACAAAGATGGTCTCATAGGTATTGTCAAAAATAATCGAGAACTGATGTTCTTTGGCGCGCAGCATAGTCTCGGCATGTTTACGCACACTGATGTTGCGGATTGCCGCCGCCATCAGGGTGATGCCTTCGGTACTCTCGAGCTGGCTCAACATGATCTCGATCGGAAACTCGCTACCGCCTTTGTGCCGGCCGATGAGCTCGATCCCGGTTTCTATCTGCTGCGCCAGCGCATCGGCCGTGGTTCGCAGGCGATCGGCCAACAGCCGTTCGTCGAACCCGGCCGGGACGATCTTCCTGACCTGCTGTCCGATGAGTTCGTTGCGGTGGTATCCAAATTGCCTCTCGGCCTGAGCATTCATCAGGACGATGTCCCCGCCCTCATCCACCACCACCATCGCATCCGGAACTGCCTCCAGCAGTCCTCGATATAGGCCTTCCATCGACGCCGGATACTTGTTTGCAACCTTATGCAAGCTCAAGGCCTCGGTCACCGGTCCGGCAGCAGCTGAACCATCACAAACTCCTGGAACCAGTGGGGTGCGGGCAAGACGCAGAAAACCCGGCTCGATCAATAGGATAGCGAATCCTCAAGCAGCTACTGTATATACCTATTTGAACGAGCCGAGGTGCTGTGCGTCCCGTTTCGGGCCTAAACGCCCGCGCTGGCGGGTGTACACGGTAAATTCTGCAGTGCGCTCGAACATGGAATCGAGGGCTAAGACGCCGGCCGGCCGATCGGACTCTAGCTGCGTTCCATCAGTCGAAGGATATGAGCGAGCACGCTCTAGCGAGCCGAGTGCACCCAGATCGTGGCGCCGCGCAGTTCATAGGTCAGCGTGGTGGTCGCCAGGACATTGCCCAGGGCGTCGAGGGGTTCCTGACCGCGCACCGAGCCGTGCAGGATCGTGCGCCCTGCGACATCGCGCGAGTGCGTATCGGCGAAATCCAATGGGCGACCAAGCTCGCGACTGGCCCACTGTAAAAAGCCCATCAATGATCGACCCTCGATGTCGTAGTCGGGAGCCAGCGCGGTCGTCCACAGCCAGTCGCGACCATAGGTGGGGATGCCCTGTCGTGAGATCGGAGCGTCAGGCATCGTTAGCAGTTCGGTGCCGGCGGCAGCGTCCACGACCCCCGATGTGCCGGAGAAGCGCACCCGGCCTTCCCGGACCCGGATCCGAACCGCACGCGCATCACTCATCACCTCATATTGAGTGCCCAGATGCTCGACGATGCCGGCAACGGTAGCAACGCGCAGCGGATTCGACGGGGTTAAGCCCGGCGGCATATCCAGATAGATCAAACCGCGCTCGAACGACAGTTCTGTCGCTTTGGCGATATACAAGTTGCTGCCCGCGCCAATTCGCAATGTACCGCCTCCGCTAAGGGTCACCAGCGCCGAGCCGTGCACTGTCAGGCGCTCCCCGACCCGCAATACATCTCCCACCTGGAGCGTGTGATATCGGAACCATCCTGATCGGAGTTCGATACCACCATCATTGAGTCGGGCTATTGACCCGAACAGCGCCGATTCGCCCACCGGTATGCTCAGCAGAGCCGCCAGCGTCACCGCGGCGAGGCCTGCGGCCGCAGCAATCCCAATCCACCAGCGTCGCATCGCCGACCGAGCCGGCCTCGATTCAGACAGTGCGGCGCGCCACTCCCTCATGACCGCGTTGCGCAGCCGCTCGCGGAAATGAAATTCCGGCGGGGATTTCATCAAGGCACCACTTAAGATCTTCTCCACGCTCAAGTCAGCCTCCTTGCCAGTCTCCGGCGGTCGCCGATCATTCATAACGGCGACGCTCCGGTGTGGGTCTGGTCAGCGATTTCCAGCCATCGCTCCCGAAACGCATCGCGCGCTCGTGCCAGCAGCGATTGCGTCGCAATCATGGTCAATCCGAGTTCTCTGGCAATCTCATCGACCGATAGGCCATCGCCGTACTTAGCCTCCAGGGCGCGAAAATAGCGCTCCGGGAGCGAAGCCAGGACCTGCATGACGGCCGCTGCGCGCGTTGCCGCTTCAAGCGTTGCGGCGGGCTCCTCGTGTTCGGGCACGCGCAGCTCAGCCACGGCAAGCCGTGCGGTCGCGGTCTCCTCCAGGCTCACCTGTGCGGGTCGCCGCGCGGCCTTGCGCTGCACATCGATCAGTTCGTGTCGACAGATCTCCGTGAGCCAGGTGAATAACGCCGCCTCGCCGCGGTAGCTGGCGAGATTGCGAACGGCTTTGATCAGTGCGCTTTGCACCACGTCCTCCAAGCTGGCGGTGTCCAGAGCCGAACGACGAGCGACAAAGGCCGTGAGCCTGGGCGCACTGCAATTCACGAATTCATCAAACGCGCGCTGGTCGCCTGCGCGCATTCGTGCCACTAACGCCCGATCCTCCTCGTACACCCGAAGGCATCCTTCGCATCCACCTGATGCTCACAAACTTAGACGTCAATCACACTCAAGATCAATCGGCAATACAGTATTTTACTGCCCGCCGGCTATGTGGAGCTGCGCAGCAGGATCACGAAATATCGGGAATTGAAGACAGGCAGCGATTGATTATGTAGCGCCTGGCGTCTAATTTGCCAAAGAGTGCCGCACCGCCGGGGTCCGGAACGAGAACTGTCACTGGGGCAACGATGATCGCATGGTCAGGACATCACAGACAAACCAGCTCGGTGTTGCTGGCACTGCTCACCGACGCGGCGGCCGGACGCAAGGAGTTCACGGTGAGTGAGCGGACGCTCATCTTTGCCTGCGAATTCTGGGCCGCGGTGATGAATCGAACCCTGGCTCACCATCTCGGCCGCAACACCAGTTCGCGTTTGCGCGCCGCCGAACAGGTCTTCTCAGCGATCGGAGCACAGAATGTAGCGACGGTGCTGCGGCAAGGGCAGCTCGAACTGCAGAAACTTAGTCCGCAGGCCGGCTTCCAGCAGATGGCGGCAGGCATGGAGGCGTGCCTGGCGCGCATCGACGAACCGGTCGACAATTTGATCGCGTTATACGCCATCGACTTGAGCTGCGAGCGTCTGCCGCGGCGTAAACGCAAGCATTCATAGCGCGATGACGCCGCCCTGCGGGCGGCGGGCGACAACGATGTAACGCGACCGATCGGGCGCTATACTTAGCTCGCGGGGCTGCAAGCCCGTCACACCGGCGCGTGCTCCTGATCGATCTCAAACAACGCAGCGCATGGCTTAGTACCCCATTGCTTACGGCGTTTCTCGCCGCAGCCGTGGCCCAGACACCGCCGCCGCATATCGCGATTGTGGATCTGCTGCGCACGCTGATGGACACCGGTGTCGAGGTTGTGTACAGCTCGGATCTGATTCCCCCAAACCTGGAGGCGCCAGCCACGTTGTCAGGTGCCGATCCGATGGCGCGCGTGGTGCAAGCCCTCGCGGCGCACCACCTGGAACTGCGAAGCATCGGTCCCGGACACTTCCTCGTCACGCGCACCGCGGCGGCCCCGCCCAGTGCGAGTCCGACGCCGAGTGAAACCGGGCTCGAAGAGATCTCCGTATTTGCCAGCCGCTATGCGTTCATCAGTGGTAGCGACGAGCCGCTCGAGTTCGACCGGCGTCGAATGGACCAGGTCCCCGGCGCCCAGGCCGATGCTGTGCAGGCATTGCGGGGCACACCGGGGCTTGCCACCAATCTGTCCGCGCGACCGTATGTCCGGGGCGCGCTGCTGGACGACGTACTTGTCCGGTACGACGGAATCCCAGTTACCGATCCGTTTCATTTCAAGAGTTTTCAGAATCTTCTCAGCGTCTTCGATCCAGGATCGGTCGATCGGGGCGAGATGTATGCGGGCGGATTCCCGGTGCGATTTGGAACCCGATCCGGGGGTGTCCTGGACCTGGCACCGCGCACGCTGAATTCGGGATCGGAACTCGGCGTCGGCGCCAGCCTGCTCAGCTACAACCTGGAAACAGTTGGTCACGCTGATGAGCGGTCGATCGATTGGCTGCTGACGGTGCGCCATAGTACCGACCACAGCGTGCTGCAACCGATTGAGGGTGAGTACGGCGAACCGACCTTCTCGGATGCCCTCGGGCGCGTTCGCCTGCAGATCGGCCTGCATTCGGCATTGACATTAGGTGGACTGCTTCTCAACGACGAAGTACATCTGAGCTCTGGCGCCGGCGACGAGCATGCGACCGCTGTGTCGCGGGATCAGAGTACCTGGCTAGGATGGGATTGGACCCCGAATGAAGCCGTGCAGTCGCATTCGTCGGTCGCCATCGCGAACTCTGAACTGAGCCGCTATGGCAATCTTACGCTGCCCGGCGTGGCGGTCGGACTACTCGATGAAGACCGCCATATCGACAGCCTGAATCTGCGAAGCGACTGGGTGTACACGGCGAGCGCCGGGCTCAAATTCGATTTCGGCGCAGAATTCTCCCTGGAAAGCGCCGAGCTGCATTTTGCCCGACAGGAGACTCTCGGCGATCAGGTGGCGGCCAGTTTTGGCCGGGCCGCCGACGCTACGATAAGTTCCAGCCAGGGGCCGCAATCCTCTGCGATCGGGCTGTTCGCCTCGGTACATCGACATTGGCACGCCGTCGAGACCGAGGTGGGCTTACGATGGGACACTCAGGACTATCATGGCTTCGGCACTCGCAGCCAGCTTAGCCCGCGCCTGAATGTGCGCTACGACGCCACACGGTTCTGGCATGTGTATGGTTCGTGGGGCCAGTTTACTCAGGCACAACGCGTGGACGAGTACCGATCAGAGGTGAATCAGTCGACGCCCGACCCGGCGACCCGCGCGGCGCATCTGATCGCAGGGGTCACCCACGAGAGCGCCAACGCGCTGTTATGGCGGGTGGAGGCCTACCACAACCAGTGGGCCACCCTCAGCCCGTACTTCGATAATGCCCTCGGACCCGTATCACTGTTGCCGGCGCTCGAACCTGACCGGATGCTCATCGCACCAACCTCGGCGGAAGCCGAAGGCGTTGAATTCAGTGCCCAGCGCCCCTTTGGCCGGCATTTTGACGGCTGGGGCAGTTACAGCCGCTCGAGTGTAACCGACGACGTGAACGGGCAACCAATCCCACGCAGCTGGGACCAGAAGCAAGCCGCTAGCCTTGGATTGGCCTGGAGCCTTGCGCGCACATCCGCTTCCGTCCTGCTCGGATGGCACAGCGGCTGGCCACAGACCCCATTGAGCATCATCCCCGGGACGGCTTCAGTCCCGGAGTACCTCGCCGTGGGCACGCGAAACTCGGCTCGCTGGGGTGCCTACTTGAGCGCCGACTTGCGCCTGTCCAGATCCGCGCCGCTGCGCTATGGAGAGCTGGCACTGTGGCTGGATGCCACCAATATCACCAATCGGCCGAACCACTGTTGCGTTGACCTGAACTCCAGCAGCGGTGAAAACGCATTGGCGATAACGGACAATACCTGGGCACGACGGGCAGTAAACGTGGGCTTTACCTGGCGGCTGCGACGACCGCACCAGTGATTGCGGCGGCGCGCGGCTGGCCGGTCAATCTCGGCAGCGATGGCACCAATCTGGCAACTCAATTTGCCAGCATGATCCAGCAGGGTGCGCTGCCGGTCACAGGCTCGTAGCCGCTACCACCGATTCCGCAGCCGGCTTCCCGGTGCCATCCGGGGAGCGGATACCCGAGCACTGCAGCTGCATCAGCTCGCCGGAATCCAGTTGCAGCGATCCTGTCGCGGCGACTTTGGGCAGCGCCTCGCGGCATTGATCCACGCTCGGACAGCCGCCAATTACCTGCGCATGGGTAATCGCCAGCGTCTGGGCGTTGTAGGTGAACTCATACATCACGGCTTGGATGGCGTCGGATTTCTGCGCTTCACCGCAGAACGCGACCGGACAGGACAGCAGCACGAGGCAGGGGATGAGTGTCTTCAGAGTCGCCCTAGTCGCGCGCATCCGCCGGATGAAAGCCGCCAAAACCGGTGTGGCTGGGCAGCTGGTCCGCAATGTGGAACCACGAAATCCGGCTCTCCGCAAAGATGTGCATCCGCGGCGCAAATGCGCCCGGATCATCGAAGGAAGCAGTGTTGATGCTGACCTCCGCCGGATAATTGGCGCTGAGGAACACCAGGTAGCTGCCGCAGCCGGAGCAGAACTGCCGCCTGCCGTGCGCGGAGGAGGCATAGGTGCCGGGCTCGCCCGCGATCCAGGAGAAGCTCGCCGCGGGAAACGTCACCCAGGCGACCACCGGTGCTCCCGAATTCTTCTGGCACATACGGCAGTGGCAATAGCCGCTCTCGAGCATCGGTGCGCTCACCCGGAAACGCAGTTTGCCGCACAGGCAGCCGCCATCATGGATTGCCATGGTTACCTCATGTCATCGGATCGGGCCATCGTAGAAGATCATGGCAACGCTGTTCGTATTTGCCGGCGCAGGGAAGATTTTCAAATACGACGACGTGACCGTTCGCGACATCCTATGGCGTACCGGTTTCGTGGGCGCTGATGCCGGCGGCAATCGTTCTGGAACTCGATTGTGCGGCACGCCGCCAGCCGACCAGATCCGGGCCAGTCGATCAGTGCGGTGGAATGATTGGCGACCTGCGCAACGATGAGGACAGTGCCCGCAGGCTGTTCCTGAGGCTGTCGGGATCTCCATCCGGAATGAGTCGTTCCACTTGCGCGTGCGTTCGCTTCCACACCGGAACGGCGCGGGCCAGCAGGCTTCGTCCCCTGGCGGTCAGCGTCAGCAGGCGGCTGCGCCGATCGGTCGGGTTCGCCGTCACCCTGACCAGAGCGCGCTGAGCCAGCGGCTTTAGCGCGGCAGTCAGGGTCGTCCGGTCCATCGCGAGCAGCCCCGCCACGGCGCTCATGGCCGGCGCCGCCGGACGGTTGAGCGATATCAGCAGCGAGAATTGCCCGCCGGTGAGCTGCAACGGCCGCAGCGCCTGGTCAAAGCGCCTGGCGAGCGCCCGGGCGGCTCGCTGCACGTGCAGACACACACAGCGATCGCGAACCAGAAGCGTCGTCTGGTACGAAATCTTCGCAGTCCTTGACATGACGGTATATTCGTTGATATCAACCTATTTGGTCAAGCGGTGGTCGCCAACGGAGAAACGAACATGCAGAACCATCCAGTGGTATCCCGGGAAGAATGGTTGGCCGCTCGCCGAGCGCTGCTGCTGATGGAAAAGCAAGCGACTCAGCTTCGCGACCGCCTCAACGCCGAGCGGCAGGCGCTTCCGTGGGTAAGGGTCGATAAGCGCTACTGCTTCGAGGCACCCGAAGGAAAGAGAACGCTTGCCGACCTGTTCGACGGCCGCAGCCAGCTGATGGTCTATCACTTCATGCTCGCTCCCGGCTGGGCCGCAGGCTGTCCTGGCTGCTCGTTCCTGGCCGATCATCTCGATGGCGCCCTGCCTCATCTCAATCATCACGATGTGACGTTGACGGCCGTGTCGCGAGCGCCACTGGCCGAGATCGAAGCCTACAAGGCGCGCATGAGCTGGCGCTTTCCCTGGGTGTCCGCCTTCGGCAGCGACTTCAACTTCGACTATCGCGTGTCCTTTACCAGGCGCGAGCTGGAACACGACCAGCTGCTCTATAACTTCACGGCGGCGCCGGTTCCTGAAGGCTTCACGGAAACCGAGCTGCCGGGCCTCAGTGCGTTTTTCCGGGACCAGGATGGCGATATCTTTCACACCTATTCGAGCTACGCGCGCGGACCGGAGGAACTGATCGGCACTCTGATGATCCTCGATCGTGCGCCGCTGGGCCGTAACGAGAAGACCACGATGGACTTTGTCCGCCGCCATGACGAATACCAGGAAGCGCCAAGCGTACATGCCGGTGGTGCGGAACCTTCGCCGCTTCGAACCCCGGCAGGCGGCGCCCAGCTGGGTGGGTGACGACTATCGAGGCCGTTAGGTTCGACAAGGCTTCCTGGCAGCCACAAGGCGTTCGCAGTCCTCCAATCGGCGGCACTCGCAGCGAAAGCTCGCCTCGAGTATCGACTTCATATCGGACACCCGTGCGATCAGCGCGTCCAGTTCGGCGAGTTTCTCTGTTGCCATGGCGCGCCAGCGCGCGGCGGGGGTGGCACCGAGCGGAAAGCCGCTCAGGAACGTGCGCGTCTCGCTCACCGTAAAGCCGGCGTCCCGGGCAAGCAGAATGATCCGAATCCGACCCAGGATCTGCTGATCGTAGCGGCGCTGCTTCGACAGGCGCGCTGGCGCAGGAAGCAACCCCGCTTTCTCGTAGTAGCGCAGCGCCGATGTCGCGACTCCGGCCTGCCGCGCGATCTCGCCAATGCTCAGACCGGGCATGGTCTTCTCCTCGATAGGCCGGTGCAATCCACCGACAGCGTGCAGGGCTTGACTTGAAGTGCACTTTAACTTGTAGGCTTTGAAACGGATAGCCCGTCAGGCGTGTCACCCCGGGATTGCAGGAGAAAGAAATGCTCTTCAGATCGCATTGGCTTGTCGCCAGCCTGCTGACCCAGTCGTTATCATCGGTGGCGCTTGCGACAGGTCCGGCGCCGGCCATTCCGGCGGCTGTCTCGGCCGCCGTTACCGACCCCAGGCGGCCGCCCGAGCAGATCCGGCTCGATGCAGCACGAAAGCCTGCCCTCGTGGTGGCCTTCGCGGGCCTGAAGCCCGGCGACCGGGTCGAGGATTTCATGCCTGGCAATGCCTACTTCACGCGCCTGTTCAGCGACGTGGTCGGGCCGAGCGGCCGCGTCTATGCGTTCATTCCCGCCGAACAGGTCGCCAATTGCGCACCCTCGGAGATTGCCGGAATCCAGGCGATCGCCCGCGATCCCAGCTACGCAAACCTGAGCGTGCTGACCGATTCGGTCGCGAATTTTCGCGCACCAGAAAAGCTCGACCTGCTGTGGACGGCGCAGAATTACCATGACCTGCATGACAGCTTCATGGGACCGGCGGATGTTGCGAAGCTGAACAAGGCTTTCTATGACGCATTGAAGCCGGGAGGTGTCCTGCTGGTCATCGATCACGTCGCGAGCGCAGGCGTTGGGCTGCGCGACACGGAAACCCTGCATCGCATCGACCCGATCCGCATGCAGCAGGAGATCGAGGCGGCCGGCTTCATCCTGGAAGCGCAAAGCGACGTGCTTCGCAATGCCGATGACGATCACCAGCTGGCCGTATTCGATCCGCACATCCGCGGCAAGACGGATCAGGTGGTATTCCGATTTCGCCGTCCCAAGTGAGCATCGATCGCGTTCGCGACGGTCAGCGTGAACGCCATTGCGAGCATAGCCAGAGGCGCGGCATTGCCCTTTTGGCCATTGCCGCCCGCAGTCGCGCGACCGGGCAGTTTACTCGGGCGTAGAGCCGGCCGCGGCCGACCCATGCTCCGGGCCCGCCTCGTGCGCTTCGTCACCGAAACGCAGCAGACCGTTGTCCAGTGCAAAGCGGGTCGCTGCCGCCGCATTGTTCAGACCCAACCGGTGCATCATCTTGGATCGAAGTTTTTCGATGATCTTGACGCTGCGGCCGAGATCTCCGGCAATTCGTTTGTTGGAATACCCCAGTGCGACACCTATCAACACCTGACGTTCGCGCTCGGTCATGTCGGCAACCTGCGCCTTGACGGACTGCTCGGTCGGGCGCCGCTGTTTCGGCAAGGCGTTCACCGGTAGCGCCGCACGATCGAACTCAGGTCCCTCGGAGCGAACCGCGCGAAGCAGGACATCGAACGGCGATGCTTTGACGATGTAGGCATGGGCGCCTGACGTCATCGCGGCACGCGTGCATTCCGGGCAGCTATGAGGGCTAAGCAGCAAAACGCGCACACCTGCACATTCGCGCCGCAGACGGCTGATGGCCTGAAACCCGTCGCTATTCGGAAAGGTGACATCGGCGATGACCACATCGGGCAGCAAGCGTCGAGACAACGCGAGCGCTTCCAGTACGCTGTCCGCTTCACCGATCACCTCCAGATCGGGTTCGGCATCCAACAGCGCCCGCAGACCGCGGCGCAAGATGGTCTGGTCATCCACCAGAATCACGCGAAGCCGCGATCGCCGGAAGCGAAGCTGCCCTGCCTGCTCCTTATATACACGTCGCATCAGGCCGATCCAACCAGTGTTCCCGCTTCGAGTGGCATCGTTCAGGTTTCGTTATATGGGATTTGGCAACCCACCTGGTCATTACCAAACTCATCATGCACCAAATTCATCGTTCCGCAAATCAACCCAGAGAGCGCGCTCATTGAGGAGTGGCCGCCACAGGGCTGCCGGGCTTGTCAGAGATTATTGCCCGAAGTCGTAGCCACCCCGACCCTGTCCACGTTACCGGCAGCGCAGATGCAGATCCTGATTGTGCTCCTTCCGCTCTCCCTGGTCATCGTGCGGGATTCTTCCCTGTCGGTGTGCGCGAGTGCCTGGGCTTACGTTGCGGCTTCCGGCATTCCAAGGAAAACCCCATGAAGCCACCCTACGGCCAGAGTTACCTGAGCGATAGTGGGCCCAGCTCGGCGTCCGGCAGCGAGATGCCCAGAATGTTCGCCAGCGTGGGGGCAATCTGACGCATGTCAATCTCGCCCAGCGACCGTCCGGCCGCAACCTGAGGACCGCTTATGAAGAATGAGGAACGCATCTCGGCACGATCTGGCGGATATCCATGCATGCCACGGTTGGATGGGCCCGAGACCAGGGGTGCCGTGTAACTGAGCCCGAGTTCATAACCGGTCTTGAACGACACGAGAAGTGCTGCATCGGGAAAGCCGCGCTCGAGAATGATGTCATCGTGAGTGAGAATTCGGTCAATGCCGTTCTCCGGATCGCTCGCCAGCTTATTCAGCAGCGAGCTAACCTCGCCACGTACCGTCGCATCATCGGGGTTGGCCAGCATCACCGCGGCGCTGCCGCCCGCCTTCCACGGGATCGCTCTCCAGCTCGAGATCTTGTGCGCCTCATTCAAGGTAAACAGGCCGGCATCGAGAAAGGCCTTGTAGAGATTCACGTCGTGCTCGACTGGGGCAAAGCCATGATCCGACACCACGCAAACCGTCGCCTGCCCCGGCGCACGGCGCTGAGCGGCCGCCCGCAGTGCTCCGACCAGGCTGTCCAGACGCTCCAACACCGCGTCGGCCGCTGCGCTGAACGGTCCGGATCGGTGTTCTTCGGTGTCGAGCCCGGTAAAATACACGGTGATGAAATCCGGGCGCTTGGTCTCGAGCAGGCGCATCGCAAAACGGGCTCGTATTTCATCCTCCGCCACCGTCTCCTCCATACCGCCCGGGTAGCGCCCCAGCGTTGCCGATAATTCCTGTTCCAGACCGGGCGTACCCAGCGCGCGCTGCAATTTGAGGTCGTCCTCGGTGCCGGTTCGCCAGATCTGCGGCAGGTTGTAGGTAATGGGCGCACCGACGCTGATCGGCCAATACACGTTGGCGGTCTTGAGTCCTGCGGCGCCGGCCGCAGACCAAAGCGTGGCGACTCGAGCGTCCTCGGCGTACCAGTACCAGCCGCCTTCGTTTCGATCGAGCGGATCAAAGGTCGTATTGGCGTAGATCCCGTGCCGGGCCGGCGATGTGCCCGTCATCAGCGTCATGTGGCTGGGATACGTGAGCGTGGGCAGAACACCGCGCACCCCGGTGGCGTAAGCACCGTGCACGAGAAACGCACGCAGGTTGGGTACCTTTAGTCCGTGGCGCGAGGCATCCATAATGGCCTCAGGCTTCAGGCCATCGACGGATATCAGCATGACAAAAGCCTTGCCGAAGGGCGCGCCGGCGATAACCGCCGCCGGCGATACCAGGACGACCAGGTAAAAGAGGAGCACTACTCTGCCGAACACTGTCACATGGCGGCAACGGTCCGCTACATACAGGCGTAAGTCGGGATCGCGCTTCATGCAGGCAGGTTATAGCTGGATGGCATCAAGGCTACAACAGCACCTGCCGGGCAACAGCTGCGAACGGCCGACCTAGCAGGAATAGAGAACCTGGACTTGCAGTCAGAACCCGTTGCTCATCCAGCCATTCGAACACTCTGTCTCGGTCACCACCAGTAACGATTGACGGACAGCACAACGACGTGTTGAGTGGTTTTTTCCACTATCGGACTGCGCGACGGCTTATCTCTGATTTCATTGATCGCCGCGTCAACGTTCAACAACCAGTGTTCTCCGATGAACTTGGTAGCGCTGAAGCCGACACCGGCGGCGCTGGTACCGTCATGCCCAATGTTGTAGACCGGATGACCAGAGGCGGCCGACTGCTGCGGCGTCACACCGTAAAGAACCTGCAGGTAGTGGTGGGTCGCCAGCGTGACGGACGGTCCGGCGAACATCACGAATCTCTTGGAGCTGCCTGGAAGGGGCATATAGACGGCGATGTCCCCCACCGCGCCCTGTGCGCCGCCAATGAACTGGCGCGCATCGACACGAAGAATCAACGGGAACTTCCTTGAGAGAACCCACGTGCCGTACAGCTTGCCGACGGGAGCCGCCGAGATATCGCCCATGCCATGCAGGTTGGGATAGTCCTGGCTGACTTTGCGTCCCAGGTCGTAAGTCATCGAGGCGCCAACCTGAAAGTGATCTCCGCGCAAGACGTTATAGCCGAGGCCGTCCCCGGTGTTAAAAAACGCAATGTCGCGGTAATAGACATTGATGTCCGGGCCACCCTGTACATGGTACGCGCGCGACCCGTCGTAAGCCGGCTGCAACTCCGCTGAGAGTCCCAATATTGTCCTGAACCGAGGCAGATCAGGCTCAAAAAGCCTTGCCAGTATGATGCCGCCGGAGTACTGCCATTCCTGCAATGGAGATGGTGTTTGCGCCGATACGACTTGTGAAAAGCAGCCACACAGAAGCAGCGTGAGGAAATACAGTGGACGCGAGCGGCAGCTCTCGGACATTTCTGGAACCCGATTGATCAAAGACATTCGATCTTAGGGATACGGTGCATCCCGCGTTTGCGGGGGGTCAATTTCACGTCGAATAACCCTTGGCGATAGCCTGTTAATTTCCTATCGAAATCTGTCGGCTCGACTATAGGGGCGACGCTCCGATCAGCGAGGTGTCGGCCAACGGTATTTGATGTAGGAGCGCTCTGAGGCTACGGACTGGGTTGCGCCACCCCCCGGCCGGCAAGCGCAAGAGCTTTGCGCAATGTCCTCATTACCGTCGGCGCTGGGTTATAGGCCAGAGCGAGCATCGCGGCACGTCACCCTTATCCATCAAAAGATGCCGGCGGCGACGCTCGGTATGTGATGGCCGGGTGCGATGAGCCCGAAAGTTTTTGGTGTTTCAGAGGGCGCGTGTTCGCTATGGAACACTCTTTAGAAAACTGTTCGGCACCGAACACAATTGCTTGTTTTTATTGTGATAATTATACTCGGTGAGCCGTTCAGGTTTTCGACTAGACCCCCATCCGTCATCGACCCTTCGATGTTCGAAGAATGGAGCCTCGAAGGAGTTGTAAAGACGGCGCAGTGGGTGAGTCTTTATGGCGGCCGCGAAAAAAGTCTCGATTCCGAATCGCCTTCTTGCCGCTTTATCTCGCGAAGAATACCAGAAACTGCTGCGTGTCCTCGAACCGGTCAAGCTCGGCTTTGGGGAGATTCTCTATGAATCTCACGCCCAGATTCACCACGTGTACTTTCCCAATGACTGCTTCGTCTCAATGCTGACTACCGTGGATACCGGCCACGCCGCGGAAGTTGGACTCATTGGCTCTGAAGGCATGATCGGGATTCCAATGGCGCTGGGTGTTGCCGTGTCGCCATTTCGGGCCGTGGTGCAAGGCGCGGGGACGGCAATGCGGATGACAACGTTGAACTTTCGCCGTCACTTCAAAAACAGCGTTCGGTTACAGAAAGAGGTGTTTCTCTTTACCCACTTGCTGATGATCCAGGTCGCTCAGACCGCAGCATGCAACCGCTTCCACGTGTTGATACAACGCATAGCCCGCTGGCTATTGATGACACGCGACCACGTCAACTCTAATGAGTTTCGCATTCCGCAGGAATTTCTTGCGCTCATGCTGGGCGTGCGGCGGGTCGGCGTCAGCGTGGCAATGTGCAACCTTCGGGATCGCAAGATCATCCGCTACCGCCGCGGCACCATCACCATTCTAGACCATGGAGGCCTCGTGACAATTGCTTGCGGGTGCTACAAAACCGTTAAAGACATCTATACCCAGGCACAGGCTCAGTTCGAAATCCCCCGGCTGGGATCCCGTCCGAGTGATTGATACCCAGCGCTTCAGATCCCTGACCATCCGTGCGGCGCTTGCCAGGGGATTTGACGATGGTGCACAGTTTTATGTGCATGACGATCGCCCATTCGCGGTCTGGGCAGATCGCGCCTTAGCCGTGGATTTTTCACAGTGTCGAACGCGCGAAGTCCACGCCTCAGAACAGATCTCAAGCGGGATCAAAATCAACGAGCAGCAGTTCCGCACATTGGTTCGTGCGCTGCGCCGCACTGTTAAGTAATCCTGGGGACACATGAGCAACGTTGCTGTGTCGCAGCGCCTCCTGCTCATTTCTTCAGAACATCGCAATCCTGACAACGACGTTGCCGCGCCGCCGGGTCAAGCTTGGGGACGTCGCCCGAGCGCAGGGCTGCGCGTGATTCTGAAGTCAACAGGCTCTGCGAGGAGCTAAGCGCTCTAGTCGAACTCGAGGCAGGCGTTAATCCCGATGCGTTGGACCGCGCGCGCCGGGCAATTGCGGCACTCAAATCAACGACGCAACCCGGTGACTACATCGACCAGAAGCTCATCGGATTAGCCCATAGATTCGCACACTGGTTTAGCATCGATAAATGGAACCGGCAGGACGATGGGGGTCGGTTCACCAAGGAATGCCTCGAAAACGATCTCATCTGCACTCGGGCAGCGTTGTGGCGCAAGTTGAACGATTAGAGCCTAGGCGCTGCGCCCGATCTGTGTGCTGACGGTCATGCATTACCCGGTAAATGCCCGACTTTGGGACGACATCGCCAGGCTCGAATTCGTCGCCTACATTTACTTCGGCCTGCGTCGCTCCGGAGCATCTAGAGTAAGTACCGAGGCTAGCCGAACACCTGCCGTATCCAATAGCCATGCGGCTTTGCGCAGAATTCGCGGATTCGTGCTGCGGCCAGATCGCGGCGTTCTCCGTCGGCAAGCTCGGCGAGCGTGTCCTTCAGCGGATGCATGCCGCGCAGGGCGCAGTGGGTAAAGATTTCGCCGACGTAACAGCCGGCTGAAGAGCTCTGCAAGCTTCTACTGGCCCCCCGGCTCTCTGGTTGGCCCCCGGAGCTGGAATAGCAGCAGGCGACCCATATATAACCCGCTCGCTAGAGCCACGCTTCTCCAGCTGCCGCCAGGTCGCCAGGCGCAATACCTTCAGAAGCTCTATGGTGTGCGCCGTTGCGCCTGGCAAACCCATGCCTGCACCGGGTGCTGATCTCGATGACTCGTTCATGGCTATCCCTCAGCCTTCGACTGCAATCTGGATCGCGTCGACCCGGTCTGGGTAGAACGCCAGGTATTCCCGGATCTCCGATACAGCGGCGTAAGGCGCTTCGTAGGTCCAGACCGCGTTGACCGAGCGCTTTCCACCGGCCGGGATGCTGTAGTAGGCGCACTCGCCCTTGTAGGGGCAGTAGGTCTGGTGCGAAGTCCGCTGGAGCTGCGTCATGTTGACATCCTTGCGAGGGATGTAGTGCACCGGCGGATAGGCTGCCTCCTTTAGGGTCAGCGCCTCGCGCGTGTCGGCAACACGCCGGCCGGCTACGGTCACAGTGATGCGTTCCCGCGCCGGTGTGATGGTAATCGGATGGTCCGGGCTAGGGATCTTAATGGGCTTGCTGTTCATGTCTCTCACTCTGGGCTCGCGGTGATATTGCTTTCGAGTCGGAACCCGGCGACCTGCGGTGCATCGCAGGTCCAGGTCCGGGTTACTGCGCAGTCTGCCTCCATCGCCGGCTCCGCGACGTCGATGCGGATCCCCTTGGCCCTTTCCGACTGCATGGTCTGCTGCTGCCGAAACATGGCGGCAAACACATGTTCGAGAGCGCCGCTGAGCAGCGCTCGCAACGGGGCGTCGAGTATTTTCGAATGAGGCGCTCTTGCTGGATCGCCCAATTCAGATTCCGCTGGCATCCTAGATAAACCTTTCGCACTGCACAACAAGCAAAGGCGAATCTTGCGAAGGCCATGCGGAATCGACGATGCCAAGATCATCGAGCGCCTCGCGGGTCGTCGCGAACACCCTGGCAGCGGCCGCACGCATGAAAGTGAAGCAACTCGACGATGTTTGGGACTGCTCGGCGCGCAATATGCGCACCTACTAACCGAGTACCTGCCAGAGAAGTTCGCGGCGTGAGAGTTGGTGCAACGCGCGTGCGGACTGCGTTGCTGCCATTATGTACAGGGCTGAAGAAACCTCGCAGAATGTAGTCGCGGCAAATACGGTGTTGTGCCCGATGCACGCGCTTTAGGTCCATTCAAATGCTCGCTTAATCGGAAGGGATTGAATTGGAGGGCGACCGGCTCGAGTGCCGGCAGGTCGTCATTGCGGAATCCCGGAATTCTTAGCCACTACGAGGAGCATTTTCCGTGCGGCCATTCCTTTCACCAGATGTCCAGGTCATCACGCCGTCTGGCCACCCGCCACGGCGCGACTGCGCTCCGGATTCACTCGCGATGGGCACACCGAAATTACTGCGCGAGGATCTCGTCGCCTTGCTTGGCTCTACTCAAGTGCTCACACGACCGATCGACCTTGTCCGCTTCGCCACCGACGCAAGTCCCTATCGCCTCTTCCCAAAGGTCGTTGTGATTGCCCGTCATGCGGACGACGTCCGCAAGGTACTCGGGTATGCGCGGCTGAAGCATGAAAGTGTGACGTTTCGTGCCGCTGGCACGAGCCTTTCTGGTCAGGCGCAGGGCGATGGCATTCTGATCGAAGTAAGGCGGCATTGGTCCGGTGTCAGCGTCGAGGACGCGGGACGGCGACTGCGAGCGCGCCCGGGCACAATCCTATCGCGCGCGAACCTCGCGCTTCACCCTTACGGCTACCGTCTCGGACCCGATCCGGCAAGTGCGTCGGCCTGCACGATCGGAGGCGTGATCGCCAACAACTCGAGCGGCATGTGTTGCGGCACGACGCAAAATTCCTATAAGACGCTGTCATCACTGACTTTTATATTGCCATCGGGCACGATGATCGACAGCGCGCAGCGAGATGCAGAGCAGCGATTCGCGGCGGCGGAGGCCACGCTCGCCAACGGACTATTGGAAATCAAGTGCGAGATCGAATCGGATGCGGAACTCGTGGCACGGCTACGGAAGAAATTCAGTATCAAGAATACGACCGGCTACCACATGGAAGCATTCCTTGACGGCGCCACGCCCCTGGAGATTTTTTGTCGCCTGATCGTCGGCTCGGAGGGCACTCTCGCTTTCATTTCGGAGGCGGTATTCGAAACCATTACGGATGAACAATTCCGGTTGACATCTTTCATGATCTTTCCCGACATGTACGCGGCATGCGCTGCGGTGAAGCCGTTCGTGGATCAGGGCGCCGCCGCCGTCGAGCTGACAGATCGCGCGTCGCTGCGCGCCGTGGAGGGCAAGGCCGGAGTGCCTGACCGCTGGAAGGCTCTGCCCCCGGAAGCAACCGCACTGCTCGTCGAATTCCGCGCGCCGAGCGAGACCGCACGTGCCAAGGTAGAGCTCACCGCGAATGCGACGCTGCTCGGACTCGCATTGCTTGAGCCCGCAGAATTCACCAAGGACCCGATTGTTGCCGCGCTATACTGGAACGTGCGCAGCGGTCTGCTTGCGTCGGTCGGAGGCGCGCGTCCTTCCGGTTCTTCGTTCATCCTCGAGGACGTGTGCTTCCCGCCGGAGCGACTCGCCGGCGGTGCGCTCGACCTGCAGGTGCTCTTCGCAAAGCACGGCTACGCTGGGGTCATCTTCGGGCACGCCTCGGCGGGCAACCTGCACTTTCTGATTACGCCGTTCCTCAATGACGGGAAGGAAATCGCGCGCTTCGACGCATTCATGCGAGATGTTGTCGAGTTGGTCGTCGACAAATACGACGGCTCGCTCAAAGCCGAGCACGGTACTGGCCGCAACATCGCACCTTTCGTGGAGCGGGAATGGGGGTCCAAGCTCACGAACCTGATGTGGAAACTGAAGCGGCTCGCCGATCCGGAGAATATTCTCTCGCCAGGTGTCATCTTAACGGAGGATCCAGAAAGCCATCTCAAGAACCTGCAGACCGCACCTACGATCGAGGCGACTGTTGACCGATGCATTCAATGTGGCTACTGCGAACCGGTATGCCCCAGCCGCAACCTCACGACAACGCCGCGGCAGCGGATCGCCCTGCGCCGCGAGATGGCGCGACAAGCTGAAGACTCACCGATGCTCGCGGCAATACTCGCAGACTACGATTACGATGCAATCCAGACGTGCGCGGGCGACGGGATATGTGGGATTGCTTGTCCAGTGGGCATCAATACCGGGGTATTGATGAAACAATTCCGCCACCTCGGGCATGGAGCGCGCGCGGAGGCTGTCGCGGCAACGATTGCGAGGCAGTTCGGCCCGGTAGAGCGTATCGCGCGCTTCGCGGTCCGTGGCGCGGGCGCGACGGCACGACTCCTCGGACACAGCACGCTCACAGCGATAACCAACGGCGCGCGCGCGGTCGTGAGTAAGGATCTGCTGCCAGGCTGGCAGCCGAATATGCCCGCCGCTGCCAGGTCGCGATTGCCGAAAACGCAGCGCGACGGCGCCGCCGGTGTCTATTTCACCGCATGCGTCAATCGCATCTTCGGCAAAATGCAGGGGCACCAGCATGAGCTATCACTGCAGGAGGCAATGATCGCTGTCTCCGCGCGAGCGGGGATGCCTCTGTGGATTCCCGACGACATCGGGGGCCGCTGCTGCGCGACAATATGGCACTCGAAGGGCTACGAGACAGGCAACGCGATTATGGCCAATGGCACGGTAGAATGCCTGTGGCGCTGGAGCGAAGGTGGTCGGCTGCCAATTGTTTGCGACGCGAGCGCGTGCTCGCTAGGGATCACACGTGAAGTTGTGGAGTATCTGTCTCCAGCGAATCGCGACTATCATTCGAAATTGACAATTGTCGACTCGATCGCGTGGGCGCACGACCGCCTGCTGGCCAAGCTGGATATCCAGCGCAAGGTCGCATCAGCGGTTGTGCACCCGAGTTGCTCGGCCAATCATCTGCAGCTCGTCCAAAAGCTGCATGCGCTCGCGGCCGCGATGGCGAACCGGGCTGTGACGCCCGATTCTGTTGGTTGCTGCGCCTTCGCTGGCGACCGTGGCTTCCTTCACCCCGAACTCACCCAATCGGCCACGCTCGAGGAGGCGGCGGAAGTCCGCGCAGGCAAGTATGAGGCCTATCTAGGCAGCAATCGGACCTGCGAGATAGGCATGAATCTCGCTACTGGCAAAAATTACATGTCGTTTGTCTACTTGCTCGAGGAGTTGACGCGTCCCGCCTGACACCACTGTGTTGTGAAGAGCTCACATTTGTTCTACAGAGTGGTCGAGCCGCTCCCCGATCGCGGGGGTGTGGTGCCGGACCGTCGCCGGAGAAATTGTACCGCCCGAGAACGGCAGGAACTCGTTCAGGAGTTGAGCGGCCCGTCGACAGAGCAGCGTGCTGCCCCATTTTGGCGAGGAAGTAGCTCAGCTCAGGCAAGGGGCGCTTAAGCTCTATCGATCGAAGGGGCCACTCGTCGGAAATCACCCCGGCTGTACGTTAACGCACCGACAACAGCGTCGGAATTGCCTATAAGTAGACGGCCTAAGAAAGGCAATTGCCGGCCGCGCGGTGCGAGCAGCTGCGGTTGACCTTGCGCGAGTCACGTATCCACGGGGTCCTTGGCTAGCGCGCAGCTCAGTACTGAGTAGCTACGAGCCGAGCGGGCCTGTTCACGGCTATAGGGCCGCGATTGCGACGATGAACGATAAACCGATTGCAGGAGAAGTATCATGGGGCTTCGGGAAGATTATCAAGTGCAGATGGAAAAGCAGTTGAACGAGTGGAAGGTGCAAACCGAGGGCTTCAAAGCCGGCGCCGAGCAGATCGAGGCGAACGCCAAGGTCCAGTATGAGAAACAGCTCGAAGCACTGCGCGCCGCACAAACGGAAGCGTGGGAGGACTTCTACAAGCTGAAAGGTGCTAATGAGAGCGCTTGGGCGCAGTTCAAGGCTCACATGGATAAAGCCGGGGGAGAGGTGAAGGCCGCCGTCGAACGTATGACGACGAATTTCAAACACTAGGGCCGCCTACCGTCGCGGGATTACGACACCGGATTCATTGCGGAATCCGCTCTGGCTGTCATCGCTGGCTGGTCGCCGCCGGACACGGCAAGCTTGACGGTGGCCGCTGGAATAAGTTGCCGGCGGGTTACGTGGCTCGCGCCGCTCCGTGATGCTGTTGCACGGCTTTCAGGGCATCGCTCCCTCTTCTGTCTGGATTGGGTCCAGGTCGCCAAGTTCTACGGCACTCATGGGATGACGCCTGCGCTCGGAATGATCCCTGGGATAAGATACTGCTGCACCACGACCAGCACCACGAGCAGGATCGTCAGCACGACGCTGTGTACGAAGGTGCGGGCGAATACCGCGCCCTCGTTGCCTTTTAGGTTTGTCACTGAAACGCCGGTCGCGATATTTTGCGGCGAGATCATCTTGCCCATGACGCCGCCGGAGGAGTTTGTTGCGGCGAATAGTACGGGATTGAGGTCGAGCTGCTTGGCGGCGACGACCTGCAGATTGCCGAACAACGCGTTGCCAGAGGTGTCGCTACCCGAGAGCAGCACGGCGACCCAGCCTAGGAATGGCGAGAACAGAATGAATAGATGCCCGGTCGAAGCGGCCCCTCGGCCGAGCGTATATGACAGGCCTGAGTAATTCATCAGGTAAGCCAAGGCAACAATGAGCATCACCGTGATTACCGCAAGCCAGATCTGCTGCAATGTCTGCCGGACGCAGCTCAGAAACGCTGCCGGCGACAAGCGCACTAACAGCGACGTGATGATAGACGCCAACAAGATGGCGGTTCCGGTCCCTAGGGGCTGGAAGGCCCAGACCGCTGCGTACGGCTTGTCGTGGTAGAGCGTGATTGCGATCGCCTTGTGCAGTAACGGCCAGGGAAGGTTCTGCTGGCCGAGCGCGGCCACTTTGAATGAGGTCCACAGGATCACGGTGGCCGACACGATCACCCAAGGCAGCCACCCTTGCCAGGCAGGGACGGCCGATGCCGGACGGTCGCTCGCCAGCGGCGTGTCCTTGATCATGAACGCCGGGTCCGGCGCCGGGCGCCAGATCCTCAAGAACAGTAGCGTGGTGATCAGGGAGCCGAGCGAGGACAGCACATCAGTGAGCGTGTAATCGATGAAATTTGACGCCAGGAACTGCGCAATTGCAAAACTTCCGCCGGCGACCAGGAGCACCGGCCAAAGCGCACGCACCGAGCGCCGACCGCCGTAGAGCGCCATGACGTAAAACGGCAGGATCAGCGCAATCACGGGCAGCTGCCGCCCAATCATCGCGGCCAGAGCAGGCGCCGGCAAGCCCGTCACTGCACCGAGCACCGTCACCGGGGCGCCCAGCGCGCCGAACGCCACCGGTGCCGTGTTGAAGATCAGAACGAACACCAGCGCCTCAAGCGACGGAAAGCCGATCAGGATTAGCAGCGAGCTGGTGATGGCGACCGGCGTGCCGAACCCTGCGATTCCTTCCAGCAACGCGCCGAAGCAGAAGCCAACCACCACCAGAACCACGCGGCGGTCGTTCGGCAAATTGGTAATTACCCAGGTGCGGAACGCGTCGAACCGGCCCGACCGCACGGCGATGTTATAAAGCAGCAGCGCGTTGATGACGATCCACATCACCGGCCACAGTGCGAAGGTCGCGCCGCAGAGCACCGAGTGGAGGGCGAGCCCGATCGGCATCTGCCAGGGCAACAGCGCAATGATCAGGCCGACGACAAGACCGGCCAATGCCGCCTGCCAGGCCGGCCGCCGCAGCACGCCCAGCAAGACGAGCACAGTCAGGACCGGCAGGACCGCAACCAGAAAAGACAGACCGAGGCTGTCTTCGACCGGTGTCAAAAGTTGATGGAACATCCTGCCCTCCCGTTATTTTACGTTGTCCAGTGACGTGAAGTGCGGTGGGTCGGTCGCAACTGGACGATCCGGGCTTGGCGCCGCGCTGCCGAACAGTACGACGTGCAACCACCCAGGCCCGTGAGCCCCGCGGACCAGCGTGCCTTCAATGTCGGTGGTGCCGCTCGCGCCAGTGATGAGGTTGACGTTGCGCGGCTGCGCACACCCTGCGAAAGCGTCCGCATAATCCTCGAGCCAGTTCCAAATGCGGCCCGTCTCTACAGCGACGATGTGATGGGTTGGGAAGAAGGCGAACAGCGTGGGTGAGGTCGGGCCTGAGTGAAATACCAGCGTCCCAGTCTCGGCGATAGCCCCCAGCGCGAGTCCGACGGCGACTGGCTCGTCGATGCCAATTTGCCCGTGGGTCTCGATCCCGGACCAGTCGAGGGCAAGCAAATCCGGATGCGGCTGCAATGCCACCGAGGATGCAAGGCCCTGGGCAGTAAGATAACGGCGCACGGCCGCCGGGAAATCGCTAAGACTCGCCACGCGCTCGGCGGTGGCCGCGACCGCCGGAGAAACCAAGCGCTCCAGGAATGCATTCTCCGCGCCGCCTCTGAGGCGGTCCGGCCGGGTTGCATCCGCCCGGGCGCGCAGATGCTCGGCCTCGGCTGCAATGGTGACCTCGTCCGCCATCGCTGACCCGCCGCGGCGGCGGCCGAGAGCGGCGCGAATGGCACTCAGGATCGTACTGCGTGCGTCGCTCATGGGCGCGGCATCCGGCGCCGGTATTGAGCGATGAAAGGCCGACGCGGCGGCCGTGGCATGTCACGGTAGCGCGTCCAGCCGCCCGCCAACGGCATGCGTGCGATCCAGCCGCCGCGGGCGAACCACGCCATCATCCAAACAGCCATCGCGCTGGCTTGCCGATACAGCGCCGGGTGCAGCGCCAGAAAGCGCCACACAGCGAATCCCTGACGCACGGTCACGGATTCGAGCCCGGTGCTCCAGATCCGGTCGCGCCAGCCGCGCAACAGTGTGGGCAGCGGAATGGCAACGGGGCAGACTTCCTGGCACTGACCGTTGAGCGTGCAGGCGCGCGGTAGGTCCTTTGACTGCGGCAGCCCGTCCAGCATTGGAGTGAGCACCGATCCCATCGGGCCTGGGTAAACGGAGCCATACGCATGACCGCCGATCTGGCGGTAGACCACGCAATGGTTCAGGCAGGCACCGCAGCGAATACAGCGCAGCATCTCGGCCAGCCCCTCCGCCAGCATGCGGGTACGCCCGCCATCTATCAGCACGATATGAAACTCGGCGGGTCCGTCTAGGTCACCGGCGCGCTTCGGGCCGCAATGGAAGGTCGTGTATTGGGTTAGCTCCGCACCGGTGGCCGATCGAACCAGCAGGCGCAACATCGCCATGGCATGGGCGCAGGACGGGACCAGTTTCTCTATGCCGGCCGTAACGATGTGCACGCGAGGCGGCGTCGTGGTCAGTTCGGCATTACCCTCGTTGGTGACGGTGCAGACCGCGCCCGTGTCGGCAATCAAAAAATTGGCACCGGAAATACCCACATCAGCCGCGAGATATCGGCCGCGCAGTTCCCGCCGGGCGCTGGCCACCATCGCTTCGATGCTGTCGAGCGTGCCGGGATCGTGGTGATGGGCATGAAACAGCTCCGCGACCTGCTCGCGCGTCTTGTGCAGCGCCGGCCAGATGATGTGCGAGGGCGGATCCCCGGCCAGCTGAATGATGTGCTCGGCCAAATCAGTCTCAACCCTCTCGATCGCGGCTTCCTGCAACGCATGCGGCAGCCCGATCTCCTCGCCTAGCATGGATTTGGAGCGTGTCACGGTTCGCGCGCCGGCCTTACGGCAGATGGCCACGACAATGTCACAGGCTTCGGGGCCGCTGAGGGCCCAATGAACCTGCGCGCCTGACGCCCGTGCGTTGCGCTCGAATTGGACCAGATAGTGATCCAGATGAGCGATCACATGGTCCTTAATGTCTCGACCCAGCTCGCGCGCCGAAGAAAATCCGGGCCACGCGGCCATCGCAGCGGCGCGCTTGGTGCGCGCGTTGCCGGTGGTGCGATCGATCGCGACTTTCAGCAACGGATCGGCGAGTGCGTCGCGCACACGCGCATCGAAGCTAAGGCGTTCCCGCGCGCCGCTCATGTCGCTTCGCCAATCGCCGGGCCGTCACCCATGCCGGCGAGGATCTCAGCCGTGTGGAAGACGCGCACGCGAGAGCCACACCGGTGCAGCTTCCCGGCCAAGTTCATCAGGCAGCCGAGATCGCCACCCAGCAGCAGCTCGGCGCCCGTGGCTTCAATGCTCTGGGCTTTCTCTGCCACGATCGCATTCGAAATGGCAGCGTATTTCACGCAAAACATGCCCCCGAAACCGCAGCAGGTCGCGTTCCCTTCCAACGGGCGCAGCGACAAGCCTTCGACCGCCGCGAGCAGGCGGCGCGGCTGAGCATGGATCCCGAGCTCGCGCAGTCCGCTGCAACTATCGTGGTAGGTCGCGGACGCCGGCAAAGCCACTTGTTTGGGTAACCATCCTCGGATGTCCACCAGGAAGCTGAGCAGCTCATGCGTTCGCGCGGCCAGCGCTTCCGCGCGGGCGCGCCAGACCGGATCTTCGTGAAACAGCTCCGTGTAATGGACCCGGATGGTCGCCGCACAAGACCCGGACGGTACCACGACGTATTGGAACGGCTCCAACAACGCGATCGTGTGCTGGGCGATTTGGCGGGCGCCGGCAAGGTCACCGGAATTGAGCGCTGGTTGGCCACAGCAGGTCTGCTGCAGCGGCACCTCGACCCGGCATCCGGCCGCCTCCAACAAATTGATTGCGGCGAACCCGATGGCGGGACGCATGGCATCCACCAGGCAGCTCACGAACAGTCCAACGCATGGGCCGCCCGCGGACTCCCGCGAAGAATCCTGGAGCATGAATTCGCTCTCCTAGCCGTCGAGTATCCCAGCGTGTCGTCTAGAACCTTGGAGGTTTTTACTGACAACACGCAGCGTCGATGACATGACTTCCCCCATTATTTGCCAACACAATGCAATGCGGACGATCGGGACGCCCAGTCCGTAACAATGCTTGAGGACTGCCGTCAGCTGAGCTTCGGTTTCAGGCAATACCACCACCAGCGGTACGGTGCGATACGCGGTCAGTCGGTCGCATTTGTACGGAACGGTGTCTTCGGGACGTGACAGGATCGCGCGGCGTGGCAGCAGCTTGCTGAGTAAAGCCACCACCGCTGCCTGGCGTGCGGCGCGCGCCATGGCGACCGGAGGCAGATCGGCTGAAGGTGTGTCGTCCATAAGATTCCGGCTCTCGGGAGAGAGTCGCCCCAGGCACGAAGGCGGACACAGTCAATTTCGTAAACGTAACTTGTTGATCGGAGCGCCGAGATTTGAACTCGGGACCCCTTGCACCCCATGCAAGTGCGCTACCAGACTGCGCCACGCTCCGACATCATCTACTTCTTGTTGTCTGATCACGGCGCCAGTCCCGCGGTGCCGTTGCCAGATGATACCCCTTTGGTAGCAGGTTGGGGACCGATTCCGGCCTGCTGCACACTGATCGGCTGCGCCAATCACGTATATCCCAGACGCCCCTGCGCCCATCCGCCGTTCAGCGGCGCAAAATCCGCATCACGTCTTCGAGCTCCATGCGCACCTGGCGCACGATCTGCTGACTCTGCGTGATGTCGGTACGCGCCTCATCACCGGTGAGCTTGTTGCGCGCGCCGCCGATCGTGAAGCCCTGCTCGTATAGAAGACTTCGTATCTGCCGTATGACGATCACGTCCTGGCGCTGATAGTAGCGGCGATTGCCGCGGCGCTTGACCGGCTTGAGCTGTGGAAACTCCTGTTCCCAGTAGCGCAGCACGTGCGGCTTGACGCCGCATAATTCACTCACCTCACCGATGGTGAAGTAGCGCTTGCCGGGAATCGCCGGCAACTCGTTATTATTCCTTGCTTCCAGCATAGGCTTCGACACGCGCTTTGAGTTTCTGACCTGGTCGGAACGTCACCACGCGCCGCGCGCTGATCGGAATCTCCTCACCGGTTTTCGGATTGCGGCCGGGCCGCTGATTCTTATCGCGCAGGTCGAAATTGCCGAAGCCCGACAACTTCACCTGCTCGCCCTGCGACAACGCTCCGCGCACCTCTTCAAAGAAGAGATCCACGAGCTCGCGTGCTTCACGTTTGTTGAGGCCGAGTTGATTGAACAATGCCTCGGCCATCTCAGCTTTGGTCAGCGCCATCGACTTTATTCTCTTATCCGCGCATCCAGATTCGAACGCAAATCCTGCAGCACTGCCTGGACCACGCGGTCCGCGTCATCATCCGTTAGAGTGCGGCCTAAATCCTGTAAAATCAAGCCTAAGGCGATACTTTTTCGCCCTAATTCTACTCCCTTCCCCTGGTAGACGTCGAAGGCACTTAATTGTTTGAGCAGGCTGCCGGCAGCAACACTAACACGTTCGTTGAGCGCGGCGAAGGCGACATCCACTGGCACCGTAAAGGAAATATCGCGCCGGATCTGCGGGAAGCGCGAAACTTCGCGAAACTGCGCCAGATTGGCGCGAAACGCCGCCGAATAGTCGAATTCGAACACGATTGGGGCATATGTCAAGTCGAGCGAGCGTACCAGGCCCGGATGCAGCTCTCCGATATACCCCAGGACCATGCCGCCCCGAACCAGGCGCGCCCCGCGACCGGGGTGCAGGTACCCGGGAGCCGCCGGCTCAAATCCAAACTCCTCGGGTCCCCCACCCAGTGCCAGCAGCGCCGACAGGTCGCCCTTGACGTCGTGGAAGTCCACCGGTGTCGCGGCGACGCCCCATTGTTCCGGCAGCCGCGAGCCGAGTGCAATGCCGGCCAGCACCTTCTGCTCGCGAGTGACGCCGATGCCGCCCTCGCCCTCCTCGACGATAAAGCGATTGGCAATCTCGAACACCCGCACGCGCTGCTGCTGGCGCGTCAGGTTCTCGCGCGCGACGGCGATCAGCCCCGGCAGCAGCGAGCTGCGCATGACGGCCAGATCCGCCGCGATCGGATTGGCCAGCTCGATCGCTGGCTGCAGACCGAACAGCAGCCGCTGCAGCGCCGGATCGATGAAGCCGAACGTAACGATCTCCTGGTAGCCGCGCGCAGCCAGCGTGCGCAGCACCACCTGCTCGTCCACCTCGCCGCTGGCGAGCATGCGCGGCACCAACGCCATCGCCGGCGCGCGCTCTTCGATGACGTCGAGGCCACCGATGCGCACCACCTCTTCAATCAGGTCGGCCTCGATCTCGATATCGAAGCGCCACGAGGGCGGCTGTACGCTCCAGCCGGCCTTCTCGGCGCGCACGCCCATGCCGAGCGCGCGCAGCCGCCGTTCGACGTCCTCTGCCGCGACACTTGCTCCAAGCAGGCGCTGCAGCTGCCGGGTGCGCAGTGGCACCGGCCGGATGCGCGGCAGCTCGTCGGGCAGCTCGGCGGTCGTGACCGGACCGGCGTTGCCGCCCGCAATCGCCAGCAGCAGCCGCGTCGCCAGCGCCAGCGCCCGCTCCTGCCCGCGCCAGTCGACCCCGCGCTCGAAGCGCTGGCTGGCGTCGGTCTGCAGGCCGTGGCGGCGCGCGCGACCCGCGATCGCCGCGGGCTTGAACCAGGCGGCCTCGAACACAATGTCGCTCGAGCTGCTCGTGATCGCCGAGCGCTCGCCACCCATCACGCCGGCCAGCCCGATCGCGCCAGTCTCGTCGGCAATCACCAGCGCGCCGGCATCGAGCGTCAGCTCGCGTCCATCGAGCAGCCGCAGCTGCTCGCCGGCGCGGGCGTTGCGCGCCGCCAGCCCGCCGGAAAGCCGTGCCAGGTCGTAGGCGTGCATCGGCTGGCCGAGTTCGAGCATCACGTAATTGGTGACGTCGACCACCGGACTGATCGGCCTTAAGCCCGCACGCCGCAGCCGTTCGCGCAGCCACAGCGGTACCACGCGCGTGTTGTCGAGCCCGGAGAGCACCTGCGCCAGCAGCCGCGGCGCCCCGGCGAGCGGCTGCAGTGTCACCGGAAACGCACCGCCCGAGGCGGACTCACCGCCAGCGCCGGCGGCACCCTCAGCCGCCGGCTCGGCCAGTCGCGCCGGCGTCTTCAGCGGCGTACCGGCGAGTGCCACGACCTCGCGCGCGATACCCAGCACCGACATCGCGTCGCCGCGATTGGGCGTCACGTTGACTTCCAGGATCGCATCGTCGAGGTCCAGATAGGCCCACAGATCGGCCCCGAGCGGCGCATCGTGCGGCAGCTCGATGATGCCGGTTGAAGATTCCGCCAGCCCCAATTCGCGCGCCGAGCACAGCATGCCCTGCGACTCCACGCCGCGCAGTGTCGCAGCGCCAATGCTGCGCTCGTTCGGCAGCAGCGCACCGACGCGGGCGAGCGCGCTGACCAGTCCCACGCGTGCATTGGCCGCCCCGCAAACGATCTGCAGCCCGGCATCCACGCCGGCGCCCTCAGCCGTCACGACCCGGCACACCTGCAGCTTGTCGGCCAGCGGGTGGCGCTCGGCACTGACGATGCGCCCGACCACCACGCCGCTGAAGGCGCCGGCTGCAGCCGAGATGGCCTCGATTTCCAGGCCCGCAGCGGTCAGCCGCCGGGCGAGTTCGCGCGCGTCCCAATCCGCGGGTAAATCTACCCAATCGCGCAACCAGGAAACGGGTAGTTTCACCACCGCCCCCCCGCGAAGCCGGCCAGGAACCTCAGGTCGTTATCAAAAAACAGCCGCAGATCGTTCACCCCATACCGCAGCATCGCCAGCCGCTCGATGCCGGCGCCGAAGGCAAAGCCGGTGTAGCGCTCCGCATCGATGCCGCAGGCCTTGAACACCTGCGGGTGCACCATGCCGCAGCCCGCGATCTCCAGCCAGCCGGTCTGCTTGCACACGCGGCAGCCAGCGCCGCGGCACAGTACGCAGCTGATGTCGACTTCGGCCGAGGGCTCGGTAAACGGGAAGTACGACGGCCGCAGCCGCATCGACAGGTCCTGCTCGAAGAACGCTTCCATGAACTTGTGCAGCGTGGCCTTGAGATTGGCGAAGCTGACGTTCTGGTCCACGTACAGGCCCTCGACCTGGTGAAACATCGGCGAGTGGCTGACGTCCGAGTCGCGCCGGTAAACCCGGCCCGGCGCAATCAGCGCCAGCGGCGGTTTGCCGCGCTGCATCGCGCGGATCTGCACCGGGGAAGTATGGGTGCGCAGCAGACGCCCGTCCTTCAGGTAGAACGTGTCGTGCATCGCGCGCGCCGGGTGATTGGCCGGAATGTTCAGCGCTTCGAAGTTGTAGAACTCGTCCTCGATTTCAGGACCTTCGGCGACTTCGTAACCGGCACGCCGGAAGATCTCCTCGATGCGCAACCTCGTGGCCGTGATCGGGTGCAGGCCGCCCTGAAGCTCGCCGCGCCCGGGCAGCGTCACGTCGATCGCGCCCGAGGACAGCTGCTGCTCGACGCTCGCGTGCGCAAGTTCGCCGCGGCGCTGCTCGATCGCCAGCTGCAGCGCGTTCTTGGCCGCATTGATGCCGGCGCCGGCGGCCGGGCGCTCACCTGCGGGCAGCGCGCCGAGCGACTTCAACTGCTCGGTCAGCGTGCCCTTCCTGCCGAGCCAGCGCACGCGGATCTCCTCGAGCTCGAGCAGCGTGCCAGCAGCGCGGATCTGCGCCAGTGCGCTCCCGGTCAGAGTGTCGAGCTCTCCCACAGCCCCACCGCCTTTGGATCAGGCCGCTGCGAGTTGGGCTTTCGCCTGCTCCGCGATCACACCAAAGGCGTTGGCATCGTTGACCGCCAGGTCGGCCAGCACTTTGCGGTCGATTTCCAGCCCCGCCTTGTGCAGGCCCTCGATCAGCCGGCTGTACGACAGCCCGTGCACGCGTGCCGCGGCGTTGATGCGCATGATCCACAGCGCCCGGAACTCGCGCTTCTTGGCGCGCCGGTCGCGATAGGCATACTGCCCGGCCTTGATGACCGCCTGCTTGGCGGCGCGATAGACTTTGCGCCGCGCGTTGTAATAGCCCTTGGCCTTGCCGAGAACTTTTTTATGCCGACGTCCGGCAGTGACACCACGTTTGACTCTTGCCATGTTGGGACTTCCGCTAGCTGTTACTTGTGATTGGGCAGCAGATGTGCAAGGCGACCGACGTCGCTCTTGTCAACGAGACTGCTGCCTCCCGAGCGCAGGTGGCGCTTGCGCTTGGAGTCCTTGTGGCCGAGGTTATGGCGTCGACCGGACGAATACCGCTTGAAGCCTTTCGCCGTCTTGCGGAAACGCTTCGCCGCGGCCCGGTTGGTTTTCAACTTGGGCATGATCTGAAACTCCTTCATTGTCGCCTGAGTTCGCAAGATGTCGAAACACCCGCTTGCTCGCGGATCGCACGCTTGCGGCTCAAGTCAAGCCGCGCGCCGCGCGATCACTTCTTTTTCGGTGCAAACAGCATCACCATCTGCCGGCCTTCCATCAACGGGTTCTGTTCGACCACGCTGTGCGCAGCGAGGTCGCCCTGTACCCGGTCCAGAAGCTTGCGGCCGATGTCCTGATGCACCATCTCACGGCCGCGGAACCTCAGGGTCACCTTGGCCTTATCACCCTCTGACAGGAAGCGGATCAGGTTACGCAGTTTGACCTGGTAGTCCGCCTCTTCCGTGCCGGGACGAAACTTCACTTCCTTGACATGAATCTGCTTCTGCTTGCGCTTGGCAGAGTGCGCCTTCTTGTTCTGCTCGAACAGGAATTTGCC
>JABCZO010000010.1 GCA_013289615.1 Gammaproteobacteria bacterium | reverse complement strand
GTCGCAGACTTCGCGCCGCCGGCGTGAGCTTCGAGGATCGTCAGGATCTGCTCGGACACAAGAGTGGTCGCATCACGACGCACTACTCACAGGCGGAACTGACAAGCCTGATCGAGGCGGCGGACAAGGTGTGCCCGACAGAGTCCCGCAAATCTCCCGCAACCACATGGCTTCGTCGCCGGATCGGGTAGTGAGCGAATCGATAAATGATTGATCGCGATAAAAAATTGTGGCGCGCCCGGAGAGATTCGAACTCCCGACCCCCTGGTTCGTAGCCAGGTGCTCTATCCAACTGAGCTACGGGCGCATCGTGTGAAACCGCGGCGCCGTGGCAGCTTACCGCCGGCCCGGCGTGTGTCGCAAAAGAGCCGCGCATTCTAAGGGCCGACGTGCAATCCGTCCATCGGAACGGCCGGCTATGGGCCCGGCAGGCAACTGCTGCTGCGGCCCTTAGAAAGAGAATCCGGCCGCAACCACTAAGGTCTGCGGCCCGAAGCTGATATTCGAGGTGCGATCCACGCCTCCGGTATGGGCGTCCAGCTGGCTTTGCACCCGCGAGGCGGAATAGGAGGCTATGACGCTCCAGTTGCGTGTGATCTGGTAGTTGAGGCCCAAGATGACCGCCGGTCCGATCGAGTTCGACAGCGATATGCTGGTTGGGCCGCCTGCAGCCGCATTGCCGGCTGCGGTCGAATTGCGATCGAAGAGCACCACGTAATTCAGCCCGACTCCGAAATAAGGCCGCAGCTTATAAGTGTCGTCCAGGAACACGTAATTCATCAACAGACTCGGCGCCAGCCAGCGCGCGCTGGATATTTCCACGCCGTTGTACGGCACCGAACCGATGGTCGCGGGACCCTTGCCGTAGGTCTTGGTGAGCGGCGGAATGCCAAACGCGAGCTCCAGGGTGAAGTGGGTCGACAGCCGCCGCAGATACGCTAAATAGGGCGTCTGAACGTTCTTGACGCTGAGATTGAGGTCCGACGGCACAAAAGGGCCCGACAGATTATCCGCGTAGGCGTGATAAAACACCCAGTACTCGCCGATTCGAAACGTGTTGTTGGGGATATCGTCCGCCCGCACCATCGATGCGCTCAGGGCAAGTAACGCGACCGGCAGCGTGCGAAGGGCAAGTCTAGTCATGGGCCGATTCCTTTTAGAATTGGCTGATTAAAAGTTGCTGAAGAACAGGCGCGCGGCCAGCGCGCAGAACGGCGGCACGGAGCTGCCGTGATAGCTCTGCAGCAGCGCCTGCTGGGCCGCCGCGGCGGTCAGTCCGCCGCCGGCTGCACTCTGCAGGAATTCAAATTCCTGCATCTGCGAGGCCTGAAAGCCGGCCTGGATCGGCGCAAACGTGCCGGCCGGCCCGCCGGCAGGGTCCACGTCGAGTACGCTCACGAGACCTGGCGGCAGCGCCCCCCAGAAGGCGGCCATGGTGCCGGTATCGACACTGAAGAATACGGTCGGATCTTTTTCACCGCCGCACAGCAGTGTCGGCGAGCTCGGGGCCCAGCTGCCGTTGCGCATGTCGTTCTTATAGAGCGCTACGCGCAGCGGGTAGACCGGCGCCGCCGCGGCCAGCGTCGCGCCACCCATCGCCGTACCGTCCGGATCTTGCGCCGCGTCCAGCGTGTAATTGACGCGCACGCTGTTGTTGATCAGATACGGGTTGCCGAAGCCGGCAGCGAACACCGGCGTGAAAGGATTGGCCGGGTTGCTCGGTATCGCCAGCAGGTCGGTGAGCTGCGTTGACAGCGTGGGATCGCCCGGCACCGTCACGGTCGGCGTGATGCTGTCGAACAGCGCCAACTCGGGCAGCAGGCCTTTTTCGAACAGCTGTGTATACGGCGTCAGCGTGGTTGGCATCAGTTTGTCGATGCCGGTGGCATAGGTCGCGGAATAGAAATCGGTGGTCGCGCTGTAGATGTTGCCGTAGGCATGCTGGTAGCTGGTCGTCACCAGCGGCGTGAACAAAGTCGAGCCGATATCGACGTTGCCGGTGATGACCGCGTCGAACAGTGCCTCGAGCGCGTACGGGCCGGACATCGGGGCCGCGGCGGCCGGGGGCTTGCCGGCGGCATCGAGCGCTCTTTGCGTTGCCATCGCGACGAAGCCGCCCTCCGAGTAGCCGGTGATGAACAGCTTGCCGCTATCGGTGGTCGACGCGGCGAAGGTCGCCGGCAACGCCGCGCGCGCCGCCGTCAGCGCATCGATCATCTCTCCCGACTGCTGGGTGGCATTCAGGAACGGGTGATAGCCCAGCGTCGAGATGTCGTAGCCGGCGTAGTTCGGCGCGACCACGATGTAGCCCTGGGCGGCAAACATCGCCGCGATCAGCGCCCCCTCGGTATTGGTGGTCGTGAAAGCGGTGGGGTCGGCGATGTTGAACGCCTGCTCGAACTGCGTGCCGTGTGCGTACAGCAGGATCGGCCGCGGTCCGGAACAGGCCGGCGCCGCGCCGGTCGGCACCATCAGCGCGCCCGACGATTCGGTCATCTCGTTCGCGGCGCCGGTGGTCCAGAATTTGATGTAATAAAAATCGATGCCGCAGGCCGGCGCTCCAGTGAGCTTCAGCAACTGCGCGCCCGCGGCGTTTGCGCCCAGCTGCGAATTGAAGGTAGCTGCATCGGCCGACGCGATCCGCAGCGGTGGGCTGGTTGCCAGCGTGCCAGGCGCCGTCGATACCGCCGGCGCCGACGTCGGACTGTCGGAACCGCAACCGGTCAGTAACGCCGCGGCCAGTGCCACGCCCAGAGAACCGCGCAATCGGTACATGTCCGCCTCCACACCGTCGGCAAACGCAAATCGAACTACCACCCCGCGCCCGGATCATGTTGTTTTGCGGCAGGCGCCCAGCCGCGTGGGGCGGGAGTTTACGCCCTTTGGCGCCCGCAGGACATAAAGGGCGCCGGACGCCAAGCTGCGTTATTCTTCCGCGCGTCAAGTCCGGAAAGTGTGCGGCCGCGGCCGCGGTAGCTATGAAATACAAAGATTATTACGCGGTCCTCGGGCTCGAGCGCGGCGCGAGCGAGGACGACATCAAGAAGGCCTATCGCCGGCTGGCGCGAAAATATCACCCCGACGTGTCCAAGGAAGCCGACGCCGAGGAGCGGTTCAAGGAAGTCGCCGAGGCCTATCAGACGCTCAAGGACGCCGACAAGCGCGCCGCCTACGACCAGCTCGGCGCGCACCAGCCGGGACAGGACTTTCAACCCCCGCCGGACTGGCAGGCGCAGTGGGAGCCATCCGCCGGGGACGCATTTTCCAGCGAGGGGCTGGACCTGTCGGACCTGCTCGATCGCCTGCGCGGCGGCCGTGGCCGTGGCCGCGGCGGTGCGCGCATGTCGATGCCTGGGCAGGACTATGAGATCGCGGTGCCGATCACCATTGCCGATGCGTATAACGGCACCGAGATCGATCTGGACCTGAACATGCCGGAGTACGACGCGCAGGGGCAATTGCGACGCGTGCCTCATGCCTTCAAGGCGCGCATCCCCAAGGGAGCCACCGACGGGCAGCGGCTGCGAGTGCCCGGCAAGGGCGGCAAGGGCTTCAATGGCGGTCGCAACGGCGACCTGTATTTGAATATCACGCTGCGGCCGCATGCGCTGTTCCGCGCCAACGGTCACGACCTGTATCTGGATCTGCCGCTCGCACCCTGGGAGGCGGTACTGGGCACGTCGGTGGAAGTGCCGACCCCCGGCGGTCCGGTACGCCTCAAGGTGCCCCCGGCAACGCAGGCCAGCCAGCATCTGCGCCTGCCACGACGCGGCCTGCCCACACCCAAAGGCGAGCACGGTGACCTGTATGCGGTGGTGCTGATCGTCGTGCCGAGCGTGATCAGCGACAGCGAGCGAGCGCTATATCGCCAACTGGCCGAGACTTCCGCGTTCGTGCCACGCGCGCACTTCTCCGAGGAGGGCAGTTATGCGAGTTGAACTGACCGAAATGCTCTGGTTCGAACAGCATGTGGTGTCGTTGTCCGAACTTGCCGAGCTGACCGGCCTGCCCGCGGGCATGCTCGAGGAGCTGGTCAGCGCCGGGGCGATCGAGCCGATCGATGCCGCCAGTGCCGAGCCGCGCTTTGGCGCCGCGGCGCTCAGTGCCGCGCGTCATGCGAGCCGCCTGCGCGAGGACTTCGATCTCGACGCGCAGGCGCTGTCGCTGGTGCTCGGTCTGCTCGAGCGCATCGACGGACTCGAGCAGCAGCTGCGCTCGCTGCGGGCGCGGCTGCCGGGACGAAATCGCTAGACCGTCATCACACCCAAAGGGGCAGTACCTTGAGCCAGCATTTTCATGCCGCCGTCTGGATCGATCGCCACGAGGCCCGCGTGTTTCATTTCAATGCCGACGACGCCGAGCACGTCGTGGTACACCCGGGACATCCCACCCGCCATATCCATCACAAGGCCCATTCGATCGGCAGCGGCCATACGGCCGAGGACCAGGCCTTCTTCCACTCGGTGGTCGAAGCCGTCGGCAGCGCGGGGGCAGTGCTGATCGGCGGGCCCGCGAATGCCAAGCACGAGCTGTTCAAGCACATCCAGCGCCACGCGCCGCAGCTGCTGGCGCGCATCGCAGCGGTGGAGACGCTCGATCACCCGAGTGATGGGGAGCTGCTGGCGCACGCGCGCAAGTACTTTCGCGCCGCCGATCGCATGGCACCGCAACGCAGTTAGGGGAAACGCCCGGCAATCGCATGCCCATCGCGACGCCAATCGCGACGCCAATCGCGTCGCCGCGAGTGGGTACGCGGCGTGTTGATTCTTTCTGTTTTGGCGTTTTTTCTGGTGCGACAGTCGACTTGAATCTGCGCTTTGCGGCGCAGAGACGCCGATTGAAATTAGCGCCGGCCGGCGCTAAAGGGTGCTGCTCAGTTGCCCGATTTCATCACTCCTAATGTCAGGGCCGTATCCACTTCCGCTTCCGCACTTAGCCAGTCTTCCGCCTCGTGCCCGGGTTCGAAACCGCGGCGTTCGGCACGGTAGTAGGCGATCTGGGCGATCAGCGCCCGGCGATGGTCCGGATCGATCACCGCGGCGACCGCGTCGGCTCGCAGCGGACGCTCGGTCGTCTTGGGGGTCGGTCGGCGGGTACTGCGTGTGGCGGGTGACGTCGTAGCTGCCATAGATACCTCATAGATGATGTCATGATTCGACCGGCTTTGATCTTCGCTCTATTTGAGTAGAAAGAGCAACGGTCTTTTGTCGGCGACAACCGCTGTCGCAGCGCGCCGGATCGATACATTAGTCGTCACGGCGGCGAAATTTCCATGCATCAGATCACAGTTTCGAAAGCACTGTGGTCGCGGGGTTATCCTAGACGGATGCGACAACCCATCCTGGTGATCAACGCCGGTTCATCGAGTGTTAAATTCTCGGTGTTCGAGACCGGAACCGACCGCACGCTGGCACCGCGTGCGCATGGTCAGGTGGAGGGAATTGGTAGCTCGCCGCGCCTGACGGTCGGGGATGCTGCCGGTCGCGCTCTCGCCGACCAGCCGGTTGCAGCAGAAGACCATGAGCGGGCGATCGTCGCGATACAGGGCTGGTTTAGCGCTCACATTGGCAGCGAGGCCGGGTTCGACGGCGTCGGCCACCGCGTGGTGCATGGCGGGCAGACATATTCCCGGCCGGTACTGATCGACCAGCGGGTGCTCGCGGATCTGACCGAGCTGGTGCCGCTGGCCCCGCTGCACCAGCCGCACCAGATTGCAGCCATTCGTGCGGTGAGCGCGGTGGCTCCCCGCGTGCGCCAGGTGGCCTGTTTTGATACGGCGTTTCACAGCAGCCAGCCGCCGCTGGCGCGGGAATTTGCGTTGCCGCGGGAACTCACCGCCACCGGTATCCGCCGCTACGGCTTCCATGGCCTGTCCTACGAGTACATCATCAGCGCGCTGCCGCAGATCGCGCCCGACTGCGTCGCCGGTAAGCTCGTGGTCGCGCACCTGGGCAGCGGCGCCAGCATGTGCGCGATCGATGACGGCCGCAGTATCGCCAGTACCATGGGCCTGACCCCGCTCGACGGTCTGCCGATGGGGACCCGAAGCGGGGCCCTGGATCCCGGGGTGATTCTCTACCTTATGCAACATCGGGGCATGGGTGCGCACGCGCTCGAGCAGCTGCTCTATCAGCGCTCCGGCCTGCTCGGGGTTTCCGGCCTGTCGAGCGACATGCGTACCCTGCTGGCAAGCGACCTGCCGGCCGCGAAGGAGGCGATCGCTCTGCTGGTGTACCGGATCGGGCGGGAGCTGGGCTCGCTGGTCGCCGCGCTGGGCGGACTCGACGCGCTGGTATTCACCGGCGGGATCGGCGAGCACGCTGCCCAGGTCCGCGCCCGCGTATGCCGGGACGCGGGCTGGATCGGCATTCGGCTCGATGAGGCCGCCAACGCCGCAGGCGGACCTAAGATCTCGCGCGCGCAGTCAGCGCCTTCGGCCTGGATGATCCCCACCGACGAGAACCTGATGGTCGCCCGGCACACGCGAGCATTGCTCGACGGCTAGCTCGGCGGCGCGCGCGGGCCGCGCGGCTGCCCTCAGGCTTTGGCGAGCAGCTGCACCAGGTGCTCCATGGCCAACCGATAGCCGTCGATACCAAGACCGGTGATCACGCCGGTGGTGGCGGCCGCCAGGATCGACTTGCTGCGCCAGTCTTCACGCCGATAGATGTTGCTGATATGCACTTCGATCACCGGGCACTCGCACATCCTCAGCGCATCGAGGATCGCCACCGAGTGATAGCAGAACGCCGCCGGGTTGATGATGATGCCCGCGGCGCGGCGTGCCTCGTGCAGCCAGCCGATGAATTCATGCTCGGCGTTGGTCTGGCGCGCGATCAGCTCCAGGTGATGCCGATCGGCCACGGCGCGGCATCGCGTCTCGATGTCGGCCAGCGTGTGATGGCCATAGAGCGCCGGCTCGCGTTCCCCCAGCAGATTCAGATTCGGCCCGTTGAACAGGTAGATCCGACCGCTCATGCATAGTCTCGCGGGCGCGCCCGATCGATCAGCCTGGGGTAGCGGGCACTTCCGGAAGGTCGGTCGCGACGGCGCTCGGCGCCGGACGGGGCGCGGCCCGCCGCTGCTGCTCGGCGCGCACCTGCGCGATGCTAAGACCGGTGTTGGAGGCGATCAGCGCCACCAGTCGATGCGCCGCATCGCGCGGCAGTTCGATCGCGTGCAGCTGCTCCCAGATATTGATGCGCGCCTGTGCGGAATTGAGCGGCGAGGCCTGCTCGGTCAGCGCCTGCTGGCGCCGTTCGGCGGCTTCGGCCTGCTGTCTTGCCAGCCGCTCACGAAAGTCAGCGGTCGGTTCCCCGGCCAGCGGCAGCGCATTGCGCCAGGAGTTCATGGTGTGCCCAGGGCGACGATGCGGTAGTTGAGCTCGATCGGGCAGGTGGTGCCGGTGGCGCGATCGCGCGCGCGCGTGCCGGCGCAATGTACCTTGGCGGTGACTGTGCGGCTGCCGCGTCCGGGGGTGCCAGCCAGTTGTGCGACGTTGGCGCTCAGATCGAATTCTCCGTCGCAATCGGCACACGGGCAGCGAAAGCGAAAAAAGGCTTGTGCCGGTGGATAGAAAGCATGCGACTGCGACGACGGAACCACTTCCTTGGGGGCGGCGCCGGTCCGGTCGCCGAACGACAGCTCGATGTTCAACTGCTGCAGCTGTGGAAACGCACTACGCAGGGCCGGGGAACGGTCGCGATCGTACTGCCGTCGGTAGCGGCGTTGCTCGTCGAGCGAGGAGTTTTTACGGGCGGCAATTTTCATGGCTTCGACTCGATCGCTGAGCCCTCGGGTGCGGTGGTCTGCAGGTCCGCGCCATCGGCTGCGGGGACTTCGTCGCGCTCCAGGCGCTTCTTCAGCTTTTCAGCGTGACGCGTCTTGCGCGCCAGCTCCTTCTGTTTTTTCTGGTGGCGATAATTCGGCTTGGCCAAGCTCATCTCCAGCCGTCGCTCTGGGGCGCTCCCGAGTGCGAGTGGGTCGCGGTTGGGGGGCGCAGCGCGGCGTGCTGCATCGGAAAATCAGGAGACCACTTTACCACATCCGGACCCCCGAAGTTCGCACTTTGTGGGGTAGGCAAGGGCACATGCGCCGCAGTCCAGGTGCTGGCGCGCAGCGGGTTTTTCCCTGATAAATGCGCGCCCGGCGAGCGCCCGGCGAGCGCCCCGGGACACACCGCGCGCTAATTCCTTGCCGCCAGGGCCTCGAGTTCGGACCAGCGCACATAGCCGCCTTCGATCTCGGCACTGATTGCTGCCAGGCGCTGCAGACGCTCCTGCAGCGCATCCTGGCTGCCACGGTAGAGCTGCCCATCGGCGAGCTCGGCCTCGATGCGCCCCTTTTCGGCCTCCAGTGCCTGCAGCCGTTCCGGCAGTGCGGTCAGTTCACGCTGGTCCTTGTACGAGAGCCTGCGCACCTTGGCCGATATCGCGGCGCTCGGCGCCAGCGCGCCGGCCGGCGCAGCCGGCTCGCACTGCTCGCGCTGCTGCGTGTCGCGCTGGCGCCGGTAGCGGACCCAGTCGTTATAGCCGCCGACGAACTCGCCCACGACGCCATTGCCCTCGAACACCAGCAGCCCGGTGACCACGTGATCGAGAAAAGTGCGATCGTGGCTGACCAGCAATAGGGTGCCGGGGAATTCCGCCACGTACTCTTCCACCAGTTCCAGCGTATCGATGTCCAGGTCGTTGGTCGGCTCGTCCATCACCAGCACGTTGGCCGGCTGCGCGAACAGTCGCGCCAGCAGCAGGCGGTTGCGCTCGCCGCCGGAGAGCGCCCGCGCCGGGGTGTGCAGCTGCTCGGGGCGGAACAGGAAGTCCTGCAGGTAGCCGGAAACATGCCGGCTGCTGCCATTGACGATCACCTGATCGTTGCGGCCGCTGATGTTCTGCATCACCGACTCATCGAGGTTGAGCTGCGCGCGCTCCTGGTCGAAGTAGGCGACCTCGAGCCGGCTGCCGCGCCGCACCTGGCCGTGCTGGATCGCCATCTCGCCCAGCAGTGCCTTGATCAGCGTGCTCTTGCCGGCACCGTTGGGCCCGACCAGCCCGATTCGATCGCCGCGCATGATGCGGCCGGAGAACTCCCGGATGACCGTGCGGCCGTCGAACTCGACGCCCAGGTGCTCGGCCTCGAACACCAGGGCGCCGGATTCGGTGGCGACGTGCTGCTCGAGCTCGATGCTGCCGCTGCGCTCACGCCGGGCGCGGCGCTGCGCGCGCAGCTGGTACAAGGCGCGTACCCGGCCCTCGTTGCGGGTGCGTCGCGCCTCCACGCCCTTGCGGATCCAGATCTCTTCCTGCGCGAGTTTCTTGTCGAACAGCGCCGCATGCGCAGCCTCGGCCGCCAGCTGCTGTGCCTTGATGCGCGCGTAGTCGTCGTAATTGCCGAGCGTTGCGCTGAGCTTGCCCCGGTCCAGTTCGACGATGCGGGTGGCCAGGCGGTTGATAAACGCCCGGTCGTGGCTCACAAACAGCAGAGCGCCGGCAAAGTCGAGCAGGAACTGCTCGAGCCATTCGATCGCCTCGATATCCAGATGATTGGTCGGCTCGTCGAGCAGCAGGATGTCGGGCTCCGACACCAGAGCCCTGGCCAGCAGCGCCCGGCGTCGCCAGCCACCGGACAGCTGGTCGAAACGCGCGCCCGGATCGAGCTGCAGTCGGGAGATCACGGTGGCGACCCGGCGCTCGAGCTGCCAGCCGCCGGCGGCATCGAGCGCATGGTGCAGCTCATCGAGTCGCCGGCGTTGCCGCTGCGAGTGCACACCCTGCGCGGCCAGGCTCTGGTACTCCGCCAGCACCCCGCGCTGATGCGGCAGCCCGCCGGTCACGATCTGCGCGACGCTCTCGGCGGTGTGCAGGACGGCATCCTGCGCCAGATGCGCCACCCGGGCGCCCGGTTTGACCCACAGGCTGCCGGCATCGGGCTCGGCCTCATGACGCACCAGCCGCAGCAGCGAGGACTTGCCCTCGCCATTGCGTCCGACCAGGCCGACGCGCTCGCCCTCCCCGAGCTGCATCGACACCTGGTCGAGCAGTGGCCGCAAGCCATAGGCGAGCGATACCTTATCTAGACGAAGCAGCACGAATGCACCAATAATTGGCGGGAACGCTCAAGGCAAGTGGCCGGCATTGTACCGGCCGCGGTGGGGAGGCAGCATGGCATCGAACGAAGTCTGGAGCCCAACGCAGCGCCACATCGTTGTGGCGAGTTTCCTTGGCTGGATGCTCGATGCGTTCGACTTCTTCCTGGTCGTCTTCGTACTCAAGCGCATCGCCGGCGACTTCGGCACCGACGTCAAGAGCATCACCTACGCGATCTTCCTGACGCTGGCGATGCGGCCGGTGGGCGCGTTCCTGTTCGGCCGGGCGGCCGATCACTTCGGACGTCGTCCCGCACTGATGGCCAGCGTGCTGCTGTATTCGGGCATGGAGTTCGCCTCGGCGTTTGCGCCGTCGCTGCGCGCGTTCCTGGTGCTGCGTGCGTTCTACGGCATCGCGATGGGGGGCGAGTGGGGCGTCGGCGCCTCATTGGCCTTTGAGAGCGTACCGATACGATCGCGCGGCCTGGTATCGGGCCTGTTGCAGGCCGGCTATCCCTGCGGCTATCTGCTGGCCTCGGTCGTGTTCGGGCTGCTGTTCGAGCATATCGGCTGGCGCGGGATGTTCATGGTGGGCGCCGCGCCGGCGCTGCTGGTGCTGTACATCCGCAGCAAGGTGCCGGAGTCGGCGGCCTGGACCGCGAGTCGCGCCGAACCGGTGACCCGCAGCCTGAGGAGCGCGCTGTCGGGTCATTGGCTGCTGGCGCTGTATGCGATCGCGCTGATGACCTGCTTCAACTTCTTCAGCCACGGCACGCAGGATCTGTATCCGCATTTCCTCGAGGCGCAGCGCGGCTTTTCCACCGGAACGCGATCGATCATTGCCATTGTCTACAACATCGGCGCGATCTGCGGCGGCATCGCGTTCGGCACGCTGTCGAGCCGCATCGGGCGCCGCAAGGCGATCGCCATCGCCGCGGGCCTGTCGCTGCTGGTGATGCCGTTCTGGGCCTATTCGCTCACGCCGGTGGCGCTGGCAGTAGCCGCCTTTGTGATGCAGTTCATGGTGCAGGGGGCCTGGGGCGTAGTGCCGGTGCATCTCAATGAACTCTCGCCCGAGGGCATACGTGCGACGTTTCCTGGCTTTGTGTATCAATTAGGCAATCTGCTGGCCTCGTACAACGCGACGCTGCAGACGACCATTGCCGAGAATCGCGGCGGCGTGGAGCATCCCGACTTTGCCTTTGCGTTTGTGGTGGTGGTCGGAACCGTGGCCGCGCTGCTGGTGGTGCTGTCGCTATTTGGGCCGGAACGGCGCGATGTGCGCTTTGGGCCGCAATGAGTTAGACTTGGCACCGGAGTTTGTCGAATGCGCGGTTCGGTCCGCGCGCCGAGGTTCTTCAGCGTCCCCTCAAGGCCATCACGGCCACTCCCGGGACCTATCGCCCCTCCTGCAAGCCCATCGCAGTCCTCGCCTGAAACGCGCGGCCGATCCAATCCATGTTGAACGCGCCATACCGATGGGCTGCCTGACAGCAGCGAGGCCGTTGCGGAGTATTGATTTGTTCAACGATTTTTCATTGAGTCCGGCGCTGCTGAAAGCGGTGGCAACACTCGGCTATAGCGAGCCCACCCCGATTCAGGAGCGCGCTATTCCCGTCGTGCTGCAAGGGCGCGACCTGATGGCCGCGGCGCAGACCGGCACCGGTAAGACCGCCGCCTTCGCGCTGCCGCTGCTCGAACGGCTGCTGCAGAACCCCGCGCACCAGCGCAGTCCGCGTGCCCTGATACTGGTGCCGACGCGCGAGCTCGCCGCACAGGTCAGCGACGCCTGTCGCGTGCTGGCGCACGATCTGCCGATCCGCGGGGTACTGATCTACGGCGGCGTCAGCGCCAGGCCGCAGCTCGACTCGCTAGCTCGCGGCGTCGATCTGGTGATCGCCACACCAGGACGGCTGCTCGATCACCTGCAGTCCAGGGCGGTGGACCTGTCGAAGATCGAGATACTGGTGCTCGATGAGGCCGATCGAATGCTCGATATGGGTTTTATCCGCGCGATTCGCCGCATCATCGCCGCACTGCCGGTGCAACGGCAGAGCCTGATGTTCTCGGCGACCTTTTCCGAAGAGATCCGCATCCTGGCCAGGTCGCTGCTGCGTAACCCGGTCACCATCGATGTCTCGCCGCGCAACCGGCCGCCGGAGCTGGTCGATCACAGCGTCTACCACGTCGACGCTTCCGCCAAGCATCCGTTGCTGACGCGCCTGATCGTCGATGGCGATGTACGCCAGACGCTGGTGTTCACCCGCACCAAGCACGGCGCCAACCGGCTGGCCGAGCGCCTGGTGCGCGACGGGCTGTCGTGCGCCGCGATCCACGGCAACAAATCGCAGGGCGCGCGTACGCGCGCGCTGGATGATTTCAAGCAGGGCCGCGTGCGCGTGCTGGTCGCGACCGACATCGCGGCGCGCGGACTGGACATCACCGAGCTGCCGCACGTGGTGAATTTCGAATTGCCGCACGTGCCCGAGGACTATGTGCATCGCATCGGTCGCACCGGCCGTGCGGGCCTGCGCGGCCAGGCGGTATCGCTGGTCAGCCGTGACGAACGCGAGCGACTGCGCGCGATCGAGAAGCTGCTCGGCCGTCCGATACCGGTCGCCGCCTGAGCAGCGTGCGTACCGGGAGATGAGGGCGATGATCGATCACATCGGTATCGGCGTGAGCGACTTTGCGGCCAGCAAGGCGTTCTACCGCAAGGCACTGCAGCCGCTGGGGTATGAACTGTTGTTCGAGGTACCGGCCGAGCTGACCGGCGGCGGCCCGGCCGCCGGATTTGGCGTGCCGCCAAAACCGGATTTCTGGATTGGCGGCGGCCACTCCAATGTGCCGCCGATCCACGTCGCCCTTCGGGCTGCGAGCCGCGCCCAGGTCGATGCGTTTTATCAGGCTGCGCTCGCGGCCGGCGGACACGACAACGGCGCACCGGGTCTGCGGCCCGAATATCATCCCAACTACTACGGCGCCTTTGTGCTCGATCCGGATCGCCACAACCTCGAAGCGGTGTGCCACGAACCCGCCTGATGCGGCACTGCGCTTAAAATAGCCCGGTTGCCGGCGTTATCCGAACTTTGGTTTTTCGGCGCATCGGTGCTATACGTAGGACCGATGTCTAGCGCGGCCTGCGGGCCGCAGTCGGAGCAAAGCCGATCATGGCCACCGGTCTGGCAGCATCTTCCCGGCAGCCGGTCGAAGCCGGTTTCACCACCGCGCGGCTGATGGAATATTCCGAGAGGTTTCTTGCGCGCGCCGCGCAGTCGTCGGAGCAGCCGCAGAAATCGCAGCTGGCCGCACGCCTGCTCAGGGACAGGGCGCTGCATCGGCGCTGGGGGCACGCGCATGGGGTGTTGATGCACGCGGTGGCGGCGGCGGCGCGCCCGGCCGCCAAGGTCCTGGAGCTCAGAAGGGTCACCTTCCTGACGCTGCATCGCAAGGCACCGTTCGAGTACCTGCGCGATCGGCATGTCACCGGGCCGGCGCGCCGCCAGCTCATCAGGGCGCTGTTCGGCTCGCAGGACTACGCGCAATGCCTGGTGCGCGAGCATGTGGCGTTCCTCAGTTCGGCCTGCAGCTTCATCTGCGCGGACGCGCTGTGCGGCGAAGTGCTCGGTGACGCCGCCTTTTGCGAGGCGCTGGCGCACTATGAAGGGGCGTACGCTGAGTACTATCGCGCCTATGGCGACTCTCTGCTGGCGCAGCACAGCGGCGAGACCGCTGCCGAACAATCGTTGCTGCCTTACCTGCGCTATCAGCTGAAGGCCATCCGCGAGCACATGCTGTCCGGCAACCCGCAGGACAGCGACTTCGCTGCGCTGCAGGCGCTGTATGAGGCGAGCGGCGACACGCACGTGTTGCCGGCAATACCCGAGCCCTAGTTCCTGCAGCGATCGGCCGGCGCTGCGTTTGAAAATATTTCAACGCAATTAATGCAGTTGTGCGGAAATTTTTTGCACGATTTCCAGCGTGGCGTGTCTAAAAGGTTGATTACAGTGTCGCTAGGCGTGGCATAGCGATTGCAGATTCAGACTTGTCCAGGTGGATTGGTCTGCAGGACGCTCTAGTTACCGTGCAACGCGCGAGGAGATCAGCATGTCGGACAACAATCTTGACCACCGCGGTTTAACTGCCGGACGCAAGCCGGCCGATCCCAACCCCGGCGAGCAGGTGGCTGCCACCGGGCCATCGAATGGCGACCAGGCGCTGCCCGAGAGCGCACCGAAGAGCACCTCCAGGCGCGGCTTTGCGGCGATGGACCGGCAGACCCAGCGCGCGATCGCCCAGAAAGGCGGTCACAGCCAGGGCAAGGAGAACAACCGCGGAAATTTCTGGCACGATCGCGAGCGCGCCCGCATCGCCGGCCGCAAGGGCGGAGAGGCGCACGGCAAGAACCGGCAGGAGCCCGCCAGCGACAGCGAACGTCAGTGAGATTCTGAGGGCGCCAGCAGCTCGCCGCTGATGATCAGCTTGCGCACCTCGGTGGTGCCGGCGCCGATCTCGAGCATCTTGATCGACCGATACAGGCGGTTGACCTCCGACTCCCAGATGTAGCCGACGCCGCCGTGTATCTGCAGCGCGTCGGCGACGACCTTGGCCATGGTCTCGGCGGCGTACATCACCGAGGCCGCGCTGAGCGCGTGCAGCTCGCCGCGGCCGCCGCGCTCGGCACCGATATGGTCGACGGCGGCGAGCACGCGATAGATGAAGCAGCGCATGGTCTCGACCCAGACATACATGTCTGCGATCTTGCCCTGGATCATTTCGAACTCCGCGATCGGACGGCCGAACTGCTTGCGCGTGCGGGCATGCTCGATCGCGAGCTGCAGCGCACGCTCGGCGATGCCGAGGCAGATGGGCGCGATCGTGGCGCGCTCCAGGTCCAATCCGGTCATCACCACGCCGAGGCCGGCGTTCTCGGCGCCGAGCCGGTTGTCGAGCGGCACGCGGCAGTTCTCGAACACCAGTTCACCGGTCTGGCTGCCGCGAAAGCCCATCTTGGTGAGTTTCTGCGCGACACTGAAGCCCGGAAAAGTCTTCTCGATGATGAACGCGCTGATGCCGTGGGTGCCCAGTTCCGGGGCAGTCTTCGCGTAGGTCACCAGCACGTCGGCCACCGGCCCATTGGTGATGAAGATCTTGGTGCCGTTGAGCACGTAGTCATCCCCATCGCGACGCGCCGTCATGCGCATGGAACCCAGCGCGTCGGAGCCGGCACCCGGTTCAGTGAGCGCCAGTGCACCGACCAGCTTGCCGCTGCACAGGCCGGGCAGATAGCGCCGGCGCTGCGCTTCGCTGCCATGACGGTACAGGTTGTTGGCGCACAGGTTGTCGTGCGCGATCCAGGACAAACCCAGCGCGTGATTCCAGCGCGAAAAGGCCTGCGCCACCAGGCCGGTGCTCACCAGGTCGAGTCCGGCCCCGCCGTAGGCCTGGGGAATAGTGATGCCAAGGTAGCCCTGCTGACCGAGGCGCGCGAACGCTTCGGCCGGCCACCACTCTTCGTTGTCCATGCGCGCCGCCAGTGGATAGAGCTCCGCGCGCGCGTAGCGGTCGGCGGCGTCGAGTACTTCGCGCTGCTCGGGGCTCAGGTCGAAGGCGGATGCCGATGCTGGTGCGGAATCGATGCCCGCGGCGCTCTGAAGCATGGAAGGGGACCTCCGGACTGCGTGACGGGGACTAATGAATGCGACTCAGTTATTATAGCAAGCCATGGCCGGAAGTTGCTCGTGCGGATTGATAGCCCGGTTCTGCGATGCAGCAATAGGCTGCAAAACCCGCAGATCTGTTGTGCTACGGCTGCAGCAAGCGCTGTCTAAATTGATGAGCAATACTCACTAATGAAAAAAAGGCGCCAATCGAGACTGCCGCGCGAGCAGCGCATGCAGGAAATCATGCAGGTGGCGGCGCAGGTATTCCGCGACAAGGGCTACAGCGAGGCGCTCACGGCGCAGATCGCGGCGCGGGCCGGTGTGGTCGAGGGCACGATCTACCGTTACTTCCCCGGCAAGCGCGACTTGTTGATCCGCGTGGTCGAGCAATGGTACGAGCGCATCCTGGCCGACTACGACCAGCAGCTGCGGGTGCTGCAGGGCACGCGCGCGCGACTGCGGTTCCTGATCTGGCGGCATCTGACCGTGATTCACAACGAGCCCGGCATGTGCCGGCTCATCTTCAACCAGCTGCGGGCCTGGCCGGAGTATCGGCGCACCACGGTATTCGACCTGACACGCGAATACACCCGCCGCACGCTCGAGATCGTGCAGCAGGCCATCGATGCCGGAGAGTTTCGCGCCGACCTGCCGCTGCGCATTGTGCGCGACATGATCTATGGCGGCGTCGAGCACCATACCTGGGTGTATCTGCGCGGCGAGGGCGATTTCTCCCCGGACACGGCCGCCGACGCGATGACTGAATTGGTCTATCGGGGTCTTGCCTGCGAGCAGCCGGCATCGTCGCAGCGGCCGCCGCGGCCGGCGCCGGCGGAAGTGACGCTGCGCCGTCTGGAAGCGGTGGCACGGCGGCTGGAGCAGAGCGCCGGTGCTAAGGGCGGCTCTGCCAGAGTTTGATCACCGGGCGACAGGGCGCAGCCGGATCGCGCTGCCGATGCCGCCAGTGTGATAATGCGAGCGTGATCAGCACCGTACCGACCGCATCGGTCGATCCGCAGGCCGATTGGGGTGCGGATTCGGCGCCAGCGCGCGCGATGATCGCACGGCTGTGGCGGCTCGATGAGACCGAGTGCCTGCCGCCGTTGATCGCAGCGGCGCAGGCCGACGATGCCCAGCGCGAGCGCACGGCAGCGCTGGCGCGCGCCTTGATCGACGGCATGCGGCGGCATGACCGGCGGCGCGGCATCGAGTCGCTGACCCGTGCCTTCCCACTCAACAGCGGCGCCGGCCTGGCGTTGCTGTCGGTGGCCGAGGCGCTGCTGCGCGTGCCCGATGCCGCCAACGCCAACCGGTTGCTGCGCGACCGGCTGTCGCGGGTCGACTGGAGCGCGCAGCGCGGCGACGGGGTGCTGGCCGGCGCGCTCAGGCTGGCAACGGCCTGCGTGTCGGGCGACAGCGGCTGGCGATCCTTCATGGCGACACCGGTGCGCCTCGCGATGCAGCTCGCGATCCGCACGCTGAGCGATCGGTTCGTGTTTGGCCAGAGCATCGAATCCGCGCTGGCGCGCGCACGACGTGCGGCGCCCCAGGGATACCGCTATTCGTTCGACATGCTGGGAGAGGCGGCGCTGACCGCGCACGACGCGCAGCAGTATTTCCTCGCCTACCAGCACGCCATCGACGCGGTCGGCACGGCCTATCATGGCTGGGGGCCGATCGCCGGCGGCAGCGTATCGGTGAAACTATCGGCGCTGCACCCGCGCTACGCCTATACGCAGCAGGGCCGCATCCTGCGCGAACTGTTGCCGCGGGTGCTCGAGCTGCGCCGTCAGGCGCAGCGCCACGGCATCGCACTGGTGATCGATGCGGAGGAATCCGATCGGCTGGAACTGTCGCTCGACCTGATCGAGGCGCTGATGGCAGCGAACGGCCCGAGCGATGCAGCCGGACTGGGCGTCGCGGTACAGACCTATCAGAAGCGCGCGCCGGCGGTGATCGACTATCTTTTGAACCTTGCGGTCCGGCACCGCACCAGGCTGATGCTGCGGCTGGTCAAAGGCGCGTATTGGGACGCGGAAATCAAATGGGCGCAGATGGACGGCCTGTCCGGCTATCCGGTCTACACCCGCAAGGCCTATACCGATGTCGCGTACCTCGCCTGCGCCCGGCGACTGCTGGCCGCGGGCGAGCGCGTGTTGCCGCAGTTCGCGACCCACAACGCCCAGAGCGTCGCGGCCATCATCGAGATCGCCGCCGCGGCAGGTGCCGAGGACTATGAATTCCAGTGCCTGTACGGCATGGGCGCCGGACTGTACCGGCACTTGCTTGAAACGCGTACGATCGCCCGACCGGTGCGCGTCTATGCGCCGGTCGGCACGCGCGCGACGCTGCTGGCGTATCTGATGCGACGCTTGATCGAGAACGGAGCGGCAGCATCGTTCGTGCATCGCGCCGCCGCGGCCACAACGCCGATCGAGCTGTTGTGTGCCGATCCGGTGGAGCTTGCGGCCAGGCACGCCGGCGCGCCCCATCCCCGGATAGCGCTGCCGCGCGATCTGTACGCGCCCGAGCGCAGCAACTCCGCCGGCGTCGATCTGGCCAACCCGGCGCTGCGAGTGCCGCTGCTGGCGGCGATCGCCGAGAGCCGGACTCAGCCGATCGAGGTGCGACCGCTGATCGCGGCTGCGCCGGCCGGCACCGGCGCCGCGGCAAGCGCGAACAGCGCTACCACAGCCCCGTTGCGGCGCGAGATCCGCAACCCGGCCGATCTGAACGAGCTGCTCGGTCATGTGCTCGATGCTGCCGATGATGTGGTCGATACGGCGATCGGCGCGGCCGCCGACAGTGCGCCTGGCTGGGCCGAAACCGAGACCGATGCCCGTGCCCAGATACTCGAGCGCGCCGCCGAGCTGTACCAGCAGCAATTGCCCGCGCTGGTGGCGCTGGCAGTGCGCGAGGCCGGCAAGACACTCGCCAATGCGGTCGGCGAAGTGCGCGAGGCGGTGGATTTCCTGCGTTACTACGCTGCCCAGCTGCGCTCGCAGTTCAACCACATGTCGCACCTGCCGCTCGGCACCGTGGCCTGCATCAGTCCGTGGAATTTCCCGCTGTCGATCTTCACCGGCCAGGTCGCGGCGGCACTCGCTGCCGGCAACAGCGTGCTCGCAAAGCCGGCGCAGCAGAGCAGTGCCACCGCGGCGCGTGCGGTGCAGCTGCTGCATCAGGCGGGTGTACCGCGCGCAGTGCTGCAGCTGCTGCCCGGCGACGGCGCGCGGGTCGGTGCGCGCCTGGTCGCCGATGCTCGAATCGGCGGCGTGGTGTTCACCGGATCGACCCTGGCCGCGCGTTCGATCGCTCGCAGTCTGGCGCTGCGCGGGGACGTGCCGTTGATCGCCGAGACCGGCGGCCAGAACGCGATGATCGTGGATTCGACCGCATTACCCGAGCAGGTGGTCGCCGACGCGCTGCGCTCGGCATTCGATTCCGCGGGACAGCGCTGCTCGGCGCTGCGGCTGTTGTGCCTGCAGCGCGAGATCGCCGAGCCGATGCTGGCCATGCTCGAGGGCGCGATGCGCGAGCTGCGCGTGGGCAACCCGGCAGAGCTTGCGACCGATGTCGGCCCGCTGATCGACCAGCAGGCGCGCCGCCGGATCGAGGCCCATCTGCGCTCGACCCGATCGCAGCTGCGCTGCCAGAGCCCGCTGTCCGCCGAGTGCGCGCGCGGGGTATTCGTGCCCCCGACGCTGATTGAAATCGGTTCGATCGAGGAGTTGTCGGGCGAAGTCTTCGGACCGGTGCTGCATGTGCTGCGCTTCGATCGGCGCCGGCTCGGCGCACTGGTGGACGCGATCAACGCCACCGGCTATGGCCTGACCCTTGGGATCGCATCGCGCATTGAAGACACCATCGGCGAGATCATCGAGCGCGCGCAGGTCGGCAACATCTATGTGAATCGCAACATGATCGGCGCCGTGGTCGGCGTGCAACCCTTCGGCGGGCAGGGATTGTCGGGTACCGGACCCAAGGCCGGTGGCCCGCTCTACTTATACCGCCTGCTGCGTCGCTCTCCGGGCCCGCGCTGGCACGCCGACCAGAGTGCGCGCGTGCCCGCGCCGTTGCGGCAATTCATCACCTGGCTGCGCGCAGGCCAGGACACGCTGCTGTCGGCGCGGGAGCGCTCGGAGCTGCTGGCGCTGGCCGAGCGCTACGCGGACGCGACCATGCTTGCGGCGCGCATTCCGCTGAGCGGCTATGTCGGCGAGAGCAATGAACTGCGGCTGCGTGCGCGCGGTGTGCTGCGCGGCACCGCCCGCTCGGCCAGTGCGCTACTGGCCCAGCTGGCGGCGGCACTGGCGACCGGTAATACCCTGATCGCGGACCAGTCGCAGCTTGCCGCGACGCTGCGCGCGGCGCTGCCGGGCGGATTGCGCGCATCGTTAGCCAGCGCCACGCCGAGCTACCAGGCGGTGCTGGTGGACGCGGCCGAGGCGCGCCTGCATCCGCTGTGGCTGCGCCAGCTGTGCCAGGAACTGGCGGCCGGGGAGGGGCCGATCCAGCAGCTGATCGTCGCGAACGAGGACTATGCGCTGGAGCGATTGCTGGTCGAACAGTCGGTCAGCGTCAACACTGCCGCGCTCGGCGGCGACACGCGGCTGCTGGCGCTCGACCAGGATTGATTGCGCACGCAGCAGTCAGGCGGCGCGGCGTGGGGCGTGGCTACCTGAGCTTGTGACTTATCTTGTCGAGGCCCGCTGCCGCACACAGCTCATCCTGCCGGCCGATGATGGTGCCGCCCGCGCCGCTGACGCCAATGGCGCCAATGACCTGGTCGCCGATCCGGATCGGCAGCGCGCCGCCCTCGACGAACATGTTGGGCGTGACGCGCGCCAGCAACGCCTTGTCCTTCAGGACCTGGTCCCGGGCTTGCGAACTGGGCTGCCGGAAGCTGAGCGCCACCAGCGCCTTGCGTATCGCGACGAACACATGACTGCCGTCCGCGCCGTCCGCGCTCAGCATCGCACGCGGCTCACCGGCTGAATCGACCACCGCGACACCGACTCGATAGCCTGCCGCCGCGCAGCGCTCGAGCGCCGTGCGGGCAGCCTCGATGGCCAGTGCCAGCGTCGGTCCGCGTGCAACCGTCTCCGGCGCCGAGCCCGGGCCACGTGCCAGCGCGCCCGCCGGCAGCGGCGGCGCAGGCACGAGATTTCCGTGCGCATCGAGCATGCCGAACGGCGGCAGGTTATCGGCCGGCAGACTGCGCGCCGAGTCGGGCTGATCGTGAAACGGAGCCGCGGCGGCGGCAAACACCAGGGTGCTTGCAAACACCAGGGCGCTCGCGCATAACGCGCCGGCCGACCAGGCCCTGCGGAGCTCTGTTCTCATACTAATCTCCCGAGCGCCGATAGCCGCTGTCATTCGCCGGGCGCGGCCAGCCACTCGACCAGCGCCGCGTTCACCCGCTCGGGCTGCTCAAGCGTCGACAGATGCCCGCTTGCCGGCACCACCACCAGTCGTGCGCCGGGGATGGCCGCGGCGATCTCCTGCGCAAGCTCTGGCGGCGTGAGCTGATCGGCGTCGCCGACCAGTATCAATGTCGGGCAGCCAATGGCGGCCAGGTGCGGCCGCGAGTCGAGCCGATTCATGATCGCGGTCTGCTGTCGGATGAACGCTTCGGCGCCGGTTTCCTCAGCCATGCATCGCACCTGCGCGCGCAGGCCGTGATCGGCGAGGCGATCGGGATGCACCAGTGCCGGGTAGAGCGCATCGGCCACCTCGCCAAAGCGCCCGGTGCGAGCCTGTTCGATCAGGGCGCGGCGCCGTGCCGTTTGCTCCGGCGTATCCGGGCGCGCTGTGGTGTCCAGCAACGCCAGCCGTTCGACACGCCCGGGTGCCTGACGCAGCAGCTCGAAGCCGATATAGCCGCCCATCGACAGGCCCAGCAGCGCAAAGCGCGGCGGCGCCTGCTCGAGAATACGCCGCGCAATGGCGGCGATGCTGTCGTCGTGCCGATGATCGGCCAGCATCACCGGCCCGAACTGCCAGAGCAGCGGGATCTGCGGCGCATACAGGCGCGCCGTGGCCGCAAGGCCCGGCAGCAGCAGCGTCGGCAGTGGCTCGCGCATGCGCCTTCAGGCGAGTGAGTGAAACACACGCTGCACGTCGTCTTCCTGCTCGAGCTTGTCGATCAGTTCCAGCGCCTCGGTGGCCTGCGCCTCCGGCAGCTCGACCGGCGTGGTGCAGACGTAGTCGTGTTCGGCCGAGAGCGGCGCGATGCGCCGTGCTTCCAGCGCTTCCTGCAGCTTGCCGAAGTTCTCGAAGGCGCAGCGCAGTACCAGCTGCGGCTCGCCTTTCTCGCCGCTGCTCTCGCCCATTTCCTCCAGGCCGTGATCGATCATCTCGAGCTCGAGCTCATCCTGGTCGATGGCAGCAGGATCGAGGCGGAAAACGCCCATCTTGTGAAACTGGAAGCTCACGCTGCCGGTGGTACCCAGATTGCCGCCGTTCTTGCTCATGATGTTGCGCACGTGGGCCACGGTCCGGTTCGGATTGTCGGTGGCGGTCTCGACCAGCAGCGCGATGCCATGCGGCGCGTAGCCCTCGTACAGCACTTGGTGGTAATTGGTGGCGTCGTGACCGCTGGCGCGCTTGATGGCCGCCTCGACCTTGTCCTTGGGCATGTTGATCGCGCGCGCATTCTGCATGATGCGCCGGAGCGTCGGATTGGAGGCCGGGTCCGCGCCACCCGCCTTCACCGCCATGTTGATGTCCTTGGCGATGCGCGCGAAGCCCTTGGCCATGCGGTTCCAGCGCGCGAACATGGCGTGCTTGCGAACTTCGAAAATGCGGCCCATCGCTACTCCGGCGGTTGCGGCAATTCCCGCGGGATCAGGATCATGCCATTGTCGACGCGCGCGGGCACCGGAATCAGGAACCGGCCGATGCACACGCCGGCGATGCACTCGCCGCTGGCGATGGAGAAATGCGCACCGTGCGCGTAGCAGACGATCTCGCTGCCACTGGCCGACAGGAAGCGGTCCTGCGCATAGTCGAGCGGTCGCCAGTTGTGCGGGCAGGAGTTGATGTAGACATGGACGCGATCGCCACGGCGCACGACGAACACCCGATCGTCGCGATCGACCGGCAGGAAACCGCGCGCACCGCCGTCCGGAATGTCCTCCAGACGGCACAGAATCCGCTCGCTGCCCGCATCGATGCTCATGGCCGATATCTTCAGGCGCCGTCGCCGCGCCAGCTACCTGCAGGCAGCAGGCGCAAGGCGCTGCTCAGTGCTTCTGGTCGCCGGGCGACCACTTGTCGGTGAACTGGAACAGGTAAGTCTGCGAGGTCTGCGGACTGGCCGGGATGAAGCGCGGCTTCCAGTTGTCGTCGTGCAGGTCCATGTCGCAGTCGAATTCCATCAGGCCGCCGAACGGGCTGTTGAAATACCAGAAATTGTTCGATCCGAGGATGTGGCGCCCGGGGCCCCAGAACGACTTGTAGCCCTTGTTCACGAAGTTCCAGCCGGCCTTCAGCAGGTCGTTCAGGTTGCCGACATGGAAGGTGAAGTGCTGCAGCCCCGGCTTGGGCGCCTTGATCAGGAACAGCGTGTGGTGCTCGAGCGTTGCGGCCGGGCGCATGAACGGCCCCAGGTTGGTGAACACATCGGTGGTGCGAAAGCCGAGCCGCCCGGCATAGAACTTCTCCGCCTTGTCCACGTCCGGGGCGAACAGCACCACGTGCGAGAGTGAATAGATCTCGTTCGGGCAGTCATCGATCGCCGCGATCACGTTGACCGGGCGGTGGATCTCCATGCCCGGCACATTGATGTACCTCGGCACATCGATCCGGCGCCGCTGCGTCACCTTGAAGCCGATCGCATAGCCGCTATCGTCGACCGAGCGCAGCACGCTGTCACTGCCGGCGATGACGTCGCGGTCCTTGCTCAGCTCGGCGCCGATCGCGTCGAGTGTCACCTTGTCGGCCACGCCGTAGATCTGTTCGCGGATGTTCGGTGCCGCGCAGATCGGCGCCGGCAAGCCCGGATCGGCGGCGCGGCGCACCACCGCGGCGGTGCCGTCGAGCGCCTCGAAGGTGGCGCCGCTCGGCGCACTGTCCACTTTCTTCAGCCCGTAATCGCTCAGGTACCGGTAGCACGAGTCGAGATCATCGACGCCGAACACCAGGGCATCGGGACCAAGGATTTTCACTGCCAACCTCCAGCTCAAGCGCCAGCCCAGCGGTAATTCTCGAACAAGGGATTATACATGGTACAGGCGTCGCGGCTGCGGCCGCAGCGCCGCGCAACTGCAGGCGCTGGCGGCCGCTATCGAACGCGTCTGAGTCGGCAAGTTCGCGCCAGCCCGAGCTGGCCGCGCAGTGCCGGCCATCAGCCCATCAGGCGGAGCTCGCCATCCGCCGGCGCGGTGTGATGCGTACCTTCAGGTAGGCCGGCGCCTCGGCGGTCATCGACAGCGGTACCCGCGGCGGTAGCGCGAGCGGCTCGAATGGGCTCGCGGGCTGCGGCCCGCGGGCACGCGCCGCGGCAGCCGCCGCCAGCTCGGGCGGCTCGTCGGTTTCCTCGGGTGTCAGCAGCCAGCCGCGCGCGCGCAGTGCGCGGCCCAGGTCCGCGCGGCTGGTCAGCACGGTGAATGGCACCGAAATCAGCATGCCGAGAATGACCGGCGACATCCACCAGATGAAGTGGGGTGCCAGTACCAGGATCGCCGAGCCCCACACCAGCCCGATCGCCAGGTGCCATCGGTGGCGCCGGAATGCCTCGCGCCAGGGAATGCCGCGATCGCCGCGGGCCTGGGCATCCCAGCCGACACTGCGGCCCAGCAGCGCGCGCAGTACGAATTCGGAATGAAACAGCATCATGGTCGGCGCCAGCAGCATGCTCTGGATCTGCTCGAACAGAAAGCTGCCGATGATCCTGGAGCTGCCGCCAAAGGCGCGGCGCGAGGCGCGATCCCTGATGACCAGGAAGGCGCCGAGCATCTTCGGCACCAGCAGCACCACCGCGGTCATCGCCAGCACCGCGGCGATCTCGCCGTCGCGATACTGCGGCCAGCTCGGGAACAGCGAATAGGCGCCGGGCTGGAAGTACTGGTGGCCGGAGACCGCCTGGATGCAGGTCACGATCGAGCTGATGATCAGCACCAGCAGCCACAGCGGCGAGGTGGCATACGACAGAATGCCGGTCAGCAGGTGGACACGGCTGAGCCAATGCAGTCCGCGCATCGGCATGACGCCGATGTGCTGCAGATTGCCCTGCGCCCAGCGGCGGTCGCGTGCCGCATAGTCGATGACATTCGAGGGCACTTCCTCCCAGCTGCCGCTGATGTCCGGCACCAGCCAAACCTTGTAACCGGCGCGGCGGATGAACGCCGCCTCGACGATATCGTGGCTCAATATCTCGCCGCCGAAGGGCGGGGCTCCCGGCAGGCGTGGCAGCGCGCAATATTGCGCGAACGTGCGCAGCCTGAGGATCGCATTGTGGCCCCAGTAGTTGCTCTCCCCGAGCTGCCAGAAGGCGAGGCCGCTGGCCAGCATCGAGCCGCTGATCCGTACCGCAAACTGCAGCGTGCGTGCGAACAGCGTGTCGCGGCCCGCCAGCAGCGGCAGTGTCTGGATGATGCCGACGTCCTGGTGCGCGTCCATCATCTCCGCCATCGAGACCAGTGCCTGGCCGGACATGACGCTGTCGGCATCGAGCACTATCATATAGTCGTAGGCACCGCCCCAGTTGCCGACGAACTCGGCAAGGTTGCCGGATTTGCGCCCGACGTTGTCGCTGCGGCGACGGTAGAACAGACGGCCGTCGGCGCCGCGTCGTGCCACCAGCGCGCGCCAGGCCGCCTCTTCGGCGATGGCAATCTCCGGTTTTCGCGTATCGGACAGGATGAACATGTCGAAGCTGGCCTGCGCGGCCTGCTGCTGCAGTGACCACCAGATCGCGTCGGCGGCGGCGAACACCCGCACCGTGTCCTCGTTGTAGATCGGGGTCACGATGGCGGTGCGGCCGCGCAGCGGCTGCGGCGGGGCGCGCTGCGGTCGCAGCACCGCGGGGTCGCGACCGATCAGGCGCACCACGAAGCCGATGACCGCGGCCCAGAAGGCTCCGGATATCCAGCCGAACAGCACCACAAACAGCGGCAGCGCGACGCAGTTGAGTGCCGTCTGTCCGTTGACCTTGAGGATGTCGAGCATCAGCAGTCCCGCGATCAGCGCGGTCAGAAACGTCAGGCCGAAAAACAGCGATCGGCGCCACAGCGCCTGATGCCGCAGCAAGCGCTCGTTGAGCCGGTTCACGCTCCCCGGGTCGATCGTGTTCATGGCGTCCAGAGGTAGGTCCAGGTTTCGGTAAGCGCCTCCCCGTACAAAGTCAGGTAACAGCGCAGGTCCATGGCCTGGCTATTCTTCGGCAGCACCCGGAACGTGACGCGCCAGGCACCAGTCTCCACCAGACGCTGGATCGAGACGTTGTCGATATCGCCGTTGTGAGAGCGGATTTCGGGCTTGACCGGCTGCGTGGAGGTCAGCGACCCCAGATCGCCGCCCGCGAAGTCGATCAGCATACGCCGAGCCGAGTCCCCGCCGCCGCGCGCATGCACCGCCGTGGTTCGGGTCTCGATCGCGTGCCCGCCCGGCGACAACTGCGGCGCAATCGAGTAGGCCGACAGCAGATAGGAGAACGTGAACGGCTTGTGCGGTTGCAGATGCATCGATGGGATCCAGTACGCGGTTATATTGTCGTGTATGTCCTCATCATTTGGAATTTCAACCAGCTCCACGGTGCCTTTGCCCCAATCCCCAAGCGGCGCGACCCAGTAGCTCGGCCGCCGCTGATAGTGGGCGTCCTCGTCCTGGTAGTGAGAGAAGTCGCGGTCGCGCTGGCTCAGGCCATAGCCGCGCGGATGCTCGTCCGAGAAGCTCGAGACGCGCAGTGTGCGCGGATTGAGCAGCGGCCGCCACAGCCATTCCCCGCCCCCGGTCTGCAGTGTCAGGCCGTCGCTGTCGTGCACCTCGGGACGATAATCATCGAACGGACGCGGTCGGTCCTCGCCGTACAGGAACATCGAGGTCATGGGTGCCAGGCCGAGCTTTTCGACGCTCTGGCGGGCATACAGGGTTGCGGTGACCTCCATCGTGCTGGTGGTTCCCGGCCTGATCTCGAAGCGATAGGCGCCCGCGAGGCTCGGGCTGTCGAGCACGGCATAGATCGTCAGCGTGCGCTGCTCGGGCGCCGGACGCACCAGCCAGAAATCGGTGAAATAGGCGAACTCCTCGCCGCCGGTCGTGGCGACGTTGAGCGCGAGGCCGCGGGCCGAGGCACCGTAGTTCTGGTCGCGCCCGAGCAGCCGGAAATAGGAGGCACCGAGAAAGGCGATCAACTCATCCTTGTAGTCCGCGCTTTGCAGCGGGAAGTGCACGCGTAGTCCGGCGAAGCCCAGATCGGCAGGCAGGTCCTTCGGTGGCGCGCCCTTGCCGAATTCGAACTGCGATGGATCGTACTTGAGCGGTCGCAGCACCCCGTCATCGCCGACTTCGGTGACGTTGACGCGCTTATCGTAGGCAAAGCCGCGATGGAAGAATTGCACTTCGAACAGTGCCTGATGGCGCCACAACGCCTGCTCGCTTCGAAACTGGATATTACGATAATCGTCGTAGTTGATCTTGCTCAGGCTGTCGGGCAGCTTGCCGCCCTGGTCGCGATAGGCCTCGCTGGAGCGCTGCTGCGCGATGCGCTGCACGCTTTCGAAGCCAAAGCGCGGCGCGGGCGGCGGTTGCGCCGGCCGGACGCGCGGCGCCAGCGCGCTGGAGTGCTGCAATACGACCGCGCAGGTTGTCACTGTCAGCAGCAACCATCGTCGCGGATCCACGCACTACTCCTGCGGTCGGTGATACCGGGCCGCCAAAGGCGCCGCCGGGCGGGCTCAAGGCCGGCCAGATGCGGGGCGTCAGGCGGTTCGGTTGTCGGCCATTGTGACCAACGCGTTGGCGACGGTCGAGTGGCAAATTCTCCGATACGCTTGTCGGACGCCGGTCGATAGTTTGCGTTCGAGGGCGCACCGGTTTATCCACGCGCTTAAAAGAATACGCCAACGCAATGAATCGACGCTGAACGCGGCTCGCCCAGCTCTGAGGCCACGCGGCGCGACCCACCGCCCCGCCGACCCACCGACCGGCCGACCCACGGACCCGCCACCCCACCGACCGGCAGCCGGCGGCCGGCGGCTGGCGCCCCGGGATGTGAGCCGTCCGGCAGAAAAGTGAACTTAGATTCATTATTTGCGTACGCTGGAGTACAGTTGGCCCCGGGTACGCATGAGCAACATCCTCCATTCCAATATCCGGCGCGGCGAAGGCCAGTTCGACGCCAATGCCGCGGCGATGCGCACGCTGGTGGCGCAGCTGCGCGAACGCAGCGCAGCGGCCGCCCAGGGCGGCTCGGAAAGCGCGCGTGAGCGTCACCGGGCCCGCGGCAAGCTGCTGGTGCGCGAGCGCATCGATCTGCTGCTCGACCCGGGCGCGCCGTTCCTGGAACTGAGCGCGCTCGCGGCCTTTGACATGTACGGCGGTGAGGTACCCGGCGCCGGTATCGTCACCGGCATCGGCCGAGTCAGCGGCTGCCAGTGCGTGATCGTCGCCAATGATGCGACCGTCAAGGGCGGCACCTACTATCCGATCAGCGTCAAGAAGCACCTGCGGGCGCAGGAGATAGCGGCCGAGAACCACCTGCCCTGCATCTACCTGGTGGATTCCGGCGGCGCGTACCTGCCGCTGCAGGACGAGGTGTTCCCGGACCGTGAGCATTTCGGGCGCATCTTCTTCAACCAGGCACAACTCTCGGCGCGCGGCATTCCGCAGCTCGCCTGCGTGATGGGCTCGTGCACCGCCGGCGGCGCCTATGTACCGGCGATGTCCGATGAGAGCATCATCGTCAAGGATACCGGCACCATATTTCTTGGCGGCCCGCCGCTGGTCAAGGCGGCGACCGGCGAGGTGGTCAGCGCCGAGGAGCTCGGCGGCGCCGACGTGCATACGCGCATCTCCGGCGTTGCCGACCACTACGCGCACAGCGATGCCGATGCACTGGCGATCCTGCGGCGCATGGTCGCCAACCTGAACCGGCGCGAGGCGCCGTCGGCCGCGCTGATGACGGCGCCGCAGAGTGTCGAGGAACCGCGCTACGACCCGGAGGAGCTGTACGGGATCATTCCGGCCGACACCCGCAAGCCGTATGACGTGCGCGAGGTGATCGCGCGCCTGGTCGATGGCTCGCGGCTGGATGAGTTCCGGCAGCGCTACGGGGCGACCCTGGTCACCGGGTTTGCACATATCCATGGCTGCCCGGTCGCTCTACTGGCCAATAACGGCATCCTGTTTTCGGAATCGGCGCTCAAGGGCGCGCATTTCATCGAGCTGGCCTCGCAGCGCGGTGTACCGCTGCTGTTCCTGCAGAACATCTCGGGCTTCATCGTCGGCAAGAAGTACGAGAACGCAGGCATCGCCAAAGACGGCGCCAAACTGGTGACGGCGGTGGCGACCAGTGCGGTGCCGAAGTTCACCGTGCTGATCGGGGGCTCGTTCGGCGCCGGCAACTACGGCATGTGCGGCCGCGCCTACGGTCCGCGCTTCCTGTGGAGCTGGCCGAATTCGCGCATCAGCGTCATGGGCGGCGAGCAGGCGGCCAGCGTGCTGGCGACGGTGCGTCGCGATGCGCTCGAGGCCCAGGGCAAGAGCTGGAGCGCGCAGCAGGAGCAGGAGTTCAAGCAGCCCACCCAGGCGCAGTTCGATCAGCAGAGCAATCCCTACTACGCCACCGCGCGCTTGTGGGACGATGGCATCGTCGATCCGGCGCAGACGCGCCGCCTGCTGGGCTTAGGCCTCGCGGCGGCGCTCAATGCGCCGATCGGCGCAACGCAGTTCGGCGTGTTCAGGATGTAGGTCAGGATGCAGGCGGCGATGGCGGATTACCAGTTCCTGCAGCTCGAATACCGCGCTGGCTGTGCGACCGTGTGGCTGAACCGGCCGGAACGCCACAATGCGTTTAACGAGGGGCTGCTGGCCGAATTGCCGCACTGCCTGGCGCTGCTGTCGCAGCAGGCGTCGGTGCGCGCCATCGTGCTGGCCGGCCGCGGCCGCAGCTTCTGTGCCGGCGCCGACCTGGAATGGATGCAACGGCAGGCACGCGCCGACTACGACGCCAACCTGGAGGATGCGCGGCGCCTGGCATGGATGCTGCGCACGCTGGCGCAATCGCCAAAGCCCACCATCGCGCGCGTGCACGGGGTCGCACTTGGCGGCGGCATGGGGCTGGTGGCCGCCTGCGATATCGCCATTGCCAGCTCGGAGGCCAGTTTCGGTACCACCGAGGTGCGCCTGGGACTGACGCCGTCCACGATTGCCCCGTATGTGCTCGCCGCGATCGGCGAGCGCGCCGCACGCCGCTATTTCCTGAGCGGCGAGCGCTTCGATGCAAACGAAGCGCTGCGCGTCGGATTGATCCACGAGGTGGTCGCTGCCGATGAGCTCGACGGGCGGCTGGGCGGACTGGTGGATGCGCTGCGAAGTGCCGGACCTGAGGCCCAGGCGCACTGCAAGCGGCTGCTGGCGGCGCTGCGCGGCCACGATGCACTCGACCCGCAGGTAGCCGAGCAGACCGCCCGAAGTATCGCCGAGGTGCGGGCCGGCGAGGAGGCACGCGAAGGAATCGCCGCGTTCTTTGCCAAGCGCAAGCCGAGCTGGAGCGCTTGAGATCATGTTCGACAAGATCCTGATCGCCAATCGCGGCGAGATCGCCTGCCGCGTCATCGCCACCTGCCGCCGGCTTGGTGTCGCCACGGTTGCGGTGTATTCCGAAGCCGACGCGGCAGCACGGCACGTGCGGCTGGCCGACCAGGCGGTGTGCATAGGAGCGGCGGCGGCGCGCGACAGCTACCTGCGCATACCGGCGATCATCGATGCGGCGCGCCAGTGCGGTGCGCAGGCGATCCATCCAGGCTATGGTTTCCTGTCCGAGAATCCGCAGTTCGCGCAAAGCTGCCTGGCTGCCGGGCTGATCTTCATCGGACCGCCGGTGGCGGCGATGCGCGCGATGAGCTCCAAGGCGAGCGCGAAGCAACTGATGCAGCGCTGCGGCGTGCCGTTGCTGCCGGGTTATCACGGCGAGGAGCAGGACCCGGCGCACCTGCGCCGCGAGGCCGAGCGCATCGGCTATCCGGTGCTGATCAAGGCCACCGCCGGCGGTGGCGGCAAGGGCATGCGGGTGGTGGAGAGCGCGGCCGTGTTCGATGAGCGGCTGGCCTCCTGCCAGCGCGAGGCGCGCGCCAGCTTCAACGACGCGCGGGTGCTGCTGGAGAAGTATCTGCAGCAGCCGCGCCACATCGAGGTGCAGATCTTCGGCGACAACGACGGGCAGATCGTGCACCTGTTCGAGCGCGACTGCTCGGCCCAGCGGCGCCATCAGAAAGTACTGGAGGAGGCGCCGGCGCCGCATCTGAGCGAGGCGCAGCGCGAGCGCATGACGCGAGCCGCCTGCGATGCGGCGCGCGCGGTCGATTACACCGGGGCCGGCACGGTGGAATTCCTGCTCGAGGCGGGCGGCGGCTTCTACTTCATGGAGATGAATACCCGCATCCAGGTGGAGCATCCGGTCACCGAGATGATCACCGGCCTTGACCTGGTCGAATGGCAGTTGCGCGTGGCCGCCGGGGAAGCCCTGCCGCTGTCCCAGCAGCAGATTGCGATGCACGGGCATGCGATCGAGGTGCGCCTGTACGCGGAGGTTCCCGAGGCCGGTTTCCTGCCCTCGAGCGGTACGCTGCGTCGCTTCGAGCTGCCGGCCGCGAGCGGCGCGCTGCGGATCGAGACTGGCATCGAGGCTGGCGACAGGGTCGGAATTGATTACGATCCGATGCTCGCCAAGCTGATCGTGCATGCGGGCACGCGCCGGGAAGCAGTAGCGGCGCTGCGCGCCGCACTGTCACAGGTACGCATCGCCGGCGTGGGCAACAATGTGATGTTCCTGCGCCGCCTCGCCGCCAGCCGGACCTTCGCCGCCGGACGGCTCGACATCGGCTTCATCGAACGCGAGCGCGCGCTTGTCGCCGGTGCGCCGAAGCCGCCCGATGCGGCCGTGCTGGCGGCGGCTGCGCTGTGGACCATCAGGCAGGAGCGTCCGGCGGCGCCCTGCGCCTGGAATGCCGGTGATGGCTGGCGTCTCAACGGGTTTCTGACACGAACGCTCGAGTTCGACTGCGTCGGTGTCGCCGATGCGGCGACGGGTGCCGCGGCGCCGGCAGCGCCGAGCGCCGTGGCGGTCCAGTACCGCGCTGATGGCCTGCGGCTTGCCATCGGTGAACGCACTGCCGCCGCGCTGCTGCGCGCGCAGGACAGCGATAGTTTTTATCTGCAGTACGGCGCCGAGGGCGTGCGGCTGCAGATCGAGGAGGAGGCGGGACAGCTGCACATCGTCGTCGGCGATGATGAATACCGGCTGCACCGGCGCGATCCGCTGCGCTCGTCGGCCGATGCGTACGTGGCCGAGGCGAGCCTGGCGGCGCCGATGCCCGGACGGGTGATCGCGCAGCTGGTGACGGCCGGCAGCGCGGTTATCAAGGGCGAGCCATTACTGATCCTGGAAGCGATGAAGATGGAGCACACGATCTGTGCGCCGGCGAACGGCACGGTGCGCGGCTATCGCGCCGCGGTGGGCGAGCAGGTGAGGGAAGGCTGGGACCTGATCGACTTCGAGGCCACGCCAGGGTCCCCGAGCCCAGGCTCCCCAAGCCCGGAAGTCCCGCGGCCATGATGCCCGCTCGTGTCAGGCTGGTCGAGGTCGGTCCGCGCGACGGGCTGCAGAATGAGGCGGCGATCGTCGCCACCGAGGTAAAGCTGGAACTGATCCGCCGGCTGGCCGATTCAGGCCTGTCGCACATCGAAGCCACCGCGTTCGTGTCGCCCAGGCGCGTGCCGCAGATGGCCGATCACGATGCGGTGATGCGCGGGGTGCCGCGACGCGCCGGACTTATCTATTCGGCGCTGACGCCGAACCTGGTCGGCTTCGAGGCGGCGATGGCCGCCGGTGCGGATCAGGTGGCGGTCTTCGGGGCCGCATCCGAGAGCTTCTCGCAGCGGAATATTCACTGTTCGATTGCCGAGAGCCTGCAGCGCTTCGAAGCGCTGATGCACGCCGCGCGCGAGCGCGCTGTGGCGGTGCGCGGCTACGTGTCCTGTGTACTGGGGTGTCCGTACGAGGGCGCGATCGCGCCCGCAGCGGTGGCCGCTGTCGCCGCGGCGCTCTATCAGATGGGCTGTCATGAGATCTCACTCGGGGATACCATCGGGGTCGGCACGCCGGGGCGCACCAGCGCGATGCTCGAGGCGGTCGCGCAGCGCGTGCCGGTGGAGCGCCTCGCCGGGCATTTTCACGATACCTACGGCCAGGCGCTGGCCAATGTCTACGCGGCGCTGCAGTTCGGTGTCGCGGTGTTCGATGCCTCGGTGGCCGGCCTGGGCGGTTGCCCGTATGCGCCGGGTGCCTCAGGCAATCTTGCGACCGAGGATCTGCTCTACATGCTCGATGGACTCGGCATTGAGACCGGCGTGCGACTGGAGGGATTGCTGGCGGCGGATCGCTATATCTGCGCGGCGCTGGCGCGGCCGACACAGTCGCGGGTGGCGCTGGCCCGGCCGGCGGCCGTGACCGGATGAGTGCACCGGCCACCACCTGGGTTCGACCGCTGTTGCTCGCGGTGCTGCTGGTCGGCCTGGCGCTGCTGTGCCTGATGATACTGTCGCCATTCATCGCGCCGATCGTGTGGGCGGCGATCCTCGCGTATGCGAGCTGGCCGCTGTACCGGCAGCTGCGGCGCCTGCTGCACGGCTACCGGACGCTGGCGGCGCTGCTGATGACGCTGATCCTGGCGTGCGTCGTGGTGGTGCCGGTGCTGTGGATCCTGGTACTGGTCCAGGGCGAACTGATCAGCGCCTACCAGGCGCTGACGAAATACCTGGCGCAGGGGCCGCAGGCGGTGCCGAAGTTCCTGGCGCGCATTCCATGGGTCGGCCAGAAGATCCAGGACACCATGGACCGCTACTCGACCGATCCGTCGGAGCTGACCCAGGAACTGAGCGCCTGGCTGCTGGGCTGGGCGAGCGAGCTCGGCCACATCATGAGCAGCGTCGGCCGCAACCTGGTGAAACTGACCCTGACGCTGCTCACCGTGTTCTTCTTCTATCGCGACGGCGAGACCATCGCGACCCAGGCCGATCACGTGGTGGAGGGATTTTTCGGCGACCGGCTCAATCCGTACGTCGTCACGGCAGGGAAAATGACGCGCGCGGTGGTGTACGGGCTGTTGATCACGGCGATCACGCAGGGCGTGCTGGCGGGCATCGGCTATTGGGTGGTCGGCCTGGCGGCGCCGGTGCTGCTTGGTGCGCTGACCGGCGTCCTGTCGATCGTGCCGCTGGTGGGTACGGCGATCGTCTGGGTGCCGATCGGCATGTATCTGCTGTCGGTCGGACTGGTCTGGAAGGGCATCATCATGCTGACCTGGGGCGCGGTGCTGGTGCATCCGGCCGATCAGGTGCTGCGACCGATCCTGATCAGCAGCGCCACCCACGTACCGTTCCTGATCGTGATGTTCGGCGCGCTCGGCGGCCTGCAGGCATTCGGACTGATCGGCCTGTTCACCGGTCCGGTGGTGCTTGCCATTGCGATGGCGATCTGGCGTGAGTGGACGCTGCGCGCTAAGGCCTGACCGCGGCCACGCAGAAGCGGCCGATCGCCGCGATCAGGCGTGCACGCGCGCGTGGGCTGGCGGCCTTGCTGCCCGGTGCGATCGGCCCGACCAGTGCTTCGGTGAACGCGCCGACGATGCAGGCCGCGGCGACCTCGGCGTCCTGCGGCGGGAAGTCGCCGCTGCGCATCCCGGCGATCATCAGGCGCTGGAACACCGCGCTGAAGTCGCGGCGCGAGCGCATCCTGGCGACATCCACCTGCGCGCCGATCGGTTCGGCGATGAACGCGTAGGCGAGGTTGCGGCCCTCGAGTGCACGCCGGGCGAAGGCCTCGACCGCGCGCCGCAGCCGCAGCGGCGCCGGTTCCGCGGCACTGGTGATGCGCTCGAGCAGTTCGATCTCGTGCGCCACCGCCGCGCTGAGCACCTCGATGAACAGCTGCGCCTGGGACGCAAAGTAGCGATAGATCGAGCCGGTGGACAGCCCGGCTTCGGCGGCCACGGTGGTGATGCGCGCGGCGCGAAAACCGCCGCGGGCGATCAGGTGGCGCGTGGCGCGCATGATGCGCGCGCGATTGTCCGCCAGCCGATCCTGCATCAACGCCGAGCGTCGGTAGGGCATTTCACTACCCGGTTTTCACCAGTTCCATAACTGCTGCCAGCTAGTGTAGGGTTCGGCGGATGGAAACGGCACCCCGCGATGCATTATCGGCCGGAGCGCGATTTCGCGCCGCGCTGCGCGAGGAGCGGCCATTGCAGGTGGTCGGCACCATCAACGCCTACGTCGCGCGCCTGGCGGCGGCCAGTGGCTTTCGGGCGATCTATCTGTCGGGCGGCGGGCTGGCAGCCAATTCGCTGGGCGTGCCGGATCTGGCCATCAGCACCATGGACGACGTGCTGGTGGACATCCGCCGCATCACCGACGTGTGTGCGCTGCCATTGCTGGTCGATGCCGATACCGGCTGGGGAGGGGCATTCAACATTGCCCGCACGGTGCGCAGTTTCACCAAGGCCGGCGCCGCCGGCATGCATATCGAGGATCAGGTGCAGGCCAAGCGCTGTGGCCATCGTCCCGGCAAGGAGATCGTGTCGCTCGAGGAGATGGTGGATCGGGTCAAGGCCGCGGTCGACGCCCGCACCGATCGTGAGTTCGTGATCATGGCGCGCACCGATGCGCTGGCGAGCGAGGGGCTCGAGCGCGCGATCGAGCGCGCGCTCGCCTGCGTCGAAGCCGGCGCCGACATGATCTTCCCCGAGGCGATCAGCGAGCTGGCGCAATATCGGCGCTTCCGGCAGGCGGTCGGGGTGCCGATCCTGGCCAACATCACCGAATTCGGACGCACACCACTGTACGGCCGCGATGAGCTGGCGGCGGCGGGCGTGGACATCATCCTGTATTGCTGTGCGGCCTATCGCGCGATGAATGCCGCGGCGCTGGCGACCTACCAGGCCATCCGCCGTGATGGCACCCAGCGCAACATGCTCGAGCACATGCAGACGCGCGAGCAGCTGTACAAGTACCTGGATTACGAGGCCTTCGAACAGCAACTGGATCGGCTGTTCGCGGCCGGGAAGGAAACATAAGTGGCCAAGAAGTCGGTCGCGCTGTCGGGGGTCGTGGCCGGCAATACCGCGCTGTCCACCGTCGGCCTTGCCGGCAACGATCTGCATTACCGCGGCTATGACATCCTCGATATCGCGGAGCGGTGCGAATACGAGGAGATCGCCTATCTGCTGATCCACGGGAAATTTCCCAATGTGGGCGAACTGGCCGCCTACAAGGGGCGGCTCAAGGCCTGGCGCGCACTGCCGCCGGGGCTGCGTGCCGCGCTCGAGCTGCTGCCGGCCAGCAGCCATCCGATGGATGTACTGCGCAGCGGCGTGTCGGTGCTGGGGTGTCTTGCGCCCGAGAGCAACGAGCACGAAACCGCGGCGACGCGCGAGCTGGCGGACCGGCTGCTCTCGAGCCTGCCCTCGATGCTGTGCTACTGGTATCACTACAGCCATCACGGCAGGCGCATCGACGTGTCCACCGACGACGATTCGATCGCCGCGCATTTCCTGCACCTGCTGCATGGCAAGCCGGCCAGTGCGCTGTGGATCAGGGCGATGCATACCTCGCTGAATTTGTATGCCGAACATGAATTCAATGCCTCCACGTTCGCCGCGCGGGTGATCGCCGGCACCGGTTCCGATCTGTATTCCTGCATCACCGGGGCGATCGGCGCGCTGCGCGGCCCCAAGCACGGCGGTGCCAACGAGGTCGCCTTCGAAATCCAGACGCGCTATGGGTCGGCCGATGCGGCCGAGGCCGATATCCGCGCCAGGGTGGCCGACCGGCAGGTGATCATCGGCTTCGGTCACCCGGTGTACACCACCGCCGACCCGCGCAATGAGGTCATCAAGCGCGTGGCGCAGCAGCTGGCGGTCGCCAGTGGCGACCGCCAGCACTATGAGATCGCGGTGCGCATCGAAACGGTGATGCGCTCGGCCAAGAACCTGTTCCCGAATCTCGATTGGTTCTCGGCCGTGTCGTACCACCTGATGGGCGTGCCGACCGAGATGTTCACGCCGCTGTTCGTGATCGCGCGCACTGCCGGCTGGGCGGCGCACATCATCGAGCAGCGCATCGATGGCAAGATCATCCGGCCGAGCGCGAACTACGTCGGACCGGACAATCTGCCGTTCGTCGCGTTGCAGGACCGGCCCTGAAGGGCATGTCCCAGGACTACAAATCAGCTGAGCGATCGGCGCCCGATGCGGTGCTGGCGACGATCGCCGACTACGCGCGCGACTACCGCACGCCGAGCGAGCTGGCGCGCGAGACCGCCTTCTACTGCCTGATGGACACGCTGGGTTGCGGCTTTCAGGCGCTACACTTTCCGGCCTGCACAAGGCTGCTCGGCCCGGTGGTGCCCGGCGCCAGCATGCCGGGCGGCGCGCGCGTGCCGGGCACCCGGTTCGAACTCGATCCGGTAGCCGCGGCGTTCAATATCGGCGCGATGATCCGCTGGCTGGACTTCAACGACACCTGGCTGGCGGCCGAGTGGGGCCATCCTTCGGACAACCTGGGCGGCATCCTGGCGCTCTCCGACTGGCTGTCGCGCAGCGCACTGCGCGCCGGGCGCGAGCCGCTCACCGGGCGCTCGCTGCTGCAGGCCATGATCCAGGCGCATGAGATCCAGGGCGTGCTGGCGCTCGAGAACAGCTTCAATCGCGTCGGGCTCGATCACGTGCTGCTGGTGCGCGTCGCATCGACCGCGGTGCTCGCCGCGATGCTCGGCGCGACGCGCGATCAGGTCATCAATGCGGTCTCGAATGCCTGGATCGACGGCGGCGCGCTGCGCACCTATCGGCATGCGCCCAACACCGGCTCGCGCAAGAGCTGGGCGGCAGGCGACGCCACCAGCCGCGCGCTCTGGCACGCACTGATGGCGCTGCGCGGGGAGATGGGCTACCCGTCGGCGCTGTCGGCCAGGACCTGGGGCTTCTGCGACGTGCTGTTCAAGGGCAAGAGCATCTCGCTGCCGCAGCCGCTGGGCTGCTACGTGATGGAAAACGTGCTGTTCAAGATTTCATTTCCGGCCGAGTTCCATGCACAGACCGCGGTCGAGGCGGCGATGACGTTGCATCCGGAAGCGCTGTCGCGGCTGGATCAGATCGAGCGCATCGTGATCGAGACGCAGGAGCCGGGGGTACGCATCATCGATAAGACCGGGCCGCTGGCCAACCCGGCCGACCGCGATCACTGCATCCAGTACATGGTGGCGGTGCCACTGATCTTCGGCCGGCTGACCGCGACCGACTACGACGACGCGGTAGCGCGCGACCCGCGCATCGACGCGCTGCGCGCCAGGACGCAGGTGGTCGAGAATCCGGATTTCACCCGTGATTACTACGATCCGGCCAGGCGCTATATCGGAAACGCCATCCAATTGTTCTTTCGCGACGGCAGCAGCAGCCGACGGGTTGCGGTTGACTATCCGATCGGGCATCGTCTGCGCCGCGCCGAGGGCTTGCCGCTGCTGCAGCGTAAGTTCGAGGCCAGCGTGCGGGGACATTTCGACAGCGCGGCAAGCGCGCAGATCCTGCAATGCTTTTCCGATCGTGCCGCGCTCGAGGCCATGCCGGTCAGCGATATGATGGCGGCGTTGATTCACACGGGGGTTGCTGCTGCATGAGTCCGATTCTGGTTGGGATAAAGCGTGTCATCGACTACAGCGTGCGGGTGCGCGTCAAGCCGGACGGCTCCGGCGTGGTGACCGACGGCGTCAAGATGAGCATCAACCCGTTCGACGAGATTGCGCTGGAGGAGGCGCTGCGCATCAAGGAGCGCAATCTGGCCACCGAGGTGATCGTCATCAGCATCGGTGCGCATGAGGCGCAGCAGCAGCTGCGCACCGCGCTGGCGATGGGGGCCGACCGCGCGCTGCTGGTGCAGGTGGATGGCCCGGTCGAGCCGCTGACCGCGGCGCAGGTGTTCCTGAAGCTGGTGCAGAAGCATCAGCCGCAGCTGGTGATCCTTGGCAAGCAGGCCATCGACGACGACAACGGCCAGACCGGGCAGATGCTGGCGGCGCTGTGGGAGCGGCCGCAGGCCACCTATGCCTCGAAACTCGAACTCGACGGCGCGCGCGCGCGCGTGACGCGCGAAGTCGATGCCGGGCTGGAGACGATAGAGATTGATCTGCCGGCGGTCGTGACCACGGACCTGCGTCTGAACGAGCCGCGCTACATCAAGCTGCCAGATATCATGAAGGCGAAGAAGAAGCCGCTCGACGTCACGACCCTGGCGGAGCTCGGCGTCGCCACGCCCACGCAGGGCATTCGCACGCTGAAATTCGAGGCGCCGCCCACGCGCTCGCGCGGCGTGATGGTCAAGGATGCAGCCGAGCTGCTGGCAGCGCTGCAACAGCGCGGGGTGCTGTAGATGAACCGGGCGCTGGTGATCGCTGAACATTCGCTGGGCAAGCTCAACGCCAGCACCGCCAAGTGCGTGAGCTGCGTGCAGGGCATCGGCGAGGTCGAGATCGATATCGCCGTGCTGGCCGCCGATGCCGGCGCGCTCGCGGCCGAGGCCGCGGCACTGGGCGGTGTGCGGCGCGTGCTGACGCTCGAGCGGCCGGAGAATGTCGAGGCGCTGGCGGCGGTGTGGGCGCCGCAGCTGGCGGCATTGGCCGGCGGCTACACGCACCTGTTCGGACCCTCGACCACCTTCGGCAAGGACCTGATGCCGCGCATCGCGGCGCTGCTCGGCGTCGGCCAGATCAGCGACGTGATGGCGGTGGACTCGGCGTATCGGTTTCGCCGGCCGGTGTACGCCAGTAACGCGATCATCACGGTGGAGGCGCCGGCCGGCAGCATCGTGGTGGCGACGGTACGCACGGCCTCGTTTCAGCCGGCGGCCGGCGGCGGCCAGGCGCCGATCGAGGCGCTGGCGGTGACGGCGACGCTGCCGACGCACACGCGCTTCGTGTCGCGTTCCGCCGCCAACGCCGATCGACCGGATCTGCAGACCGCGGCGCGCGTGGTGTCGGGCGGCCGCGCGCTGGCGAGTGCCGAGAACTTCAAGCTGCTCTACCAGCTGGCCGATGCGCTCGGGGCCGCGGTCGGCGCTTCACGCGCAGCGGTCGACGCCGGTTACGCCGCCAATGAACTGCAGGTCGGACAGACCGGCAAGATCATCGCCCCGCAGCTGTATATGGCGCTGGGCATCTCGGGCGCGATACAGCACCTGACCGGCATCAAGGATGCGCGCACCATCGTCGCGGTCAACAAGGACAGCGAGGCGCCGATCTTCGAAGTGGCCGATATCGGCCTGGTCGGCGACCTGTTTACGATCGTGCCCGAGCTCGAGCGGCTGATCCGCGCGCGGCAGTAACGAGGTGCAACCAGCGCGGTGCCAGTAGCGGTGGCGCTAGCGGCCGCTCACTTTCGCGCGATCTCGCGACGGCCGAGGATCTCGGCGCGGATGTCGGTGATTTCGCGCGCCTTGGACGGCAGCGCCGATTCACAGCGATCCGGACGCGGGCAGCGGCTACTGCGCGGACAGATGATGCGCGCCGGGTGGGTGAGGGCTTCCTCGATCCAGGCGATGTTCAACACCCGCGCCGCGGCGCGCAGCGCCTGTGCGGCCGGCGCCGGTATCACGGTTTCGCCGCGCCGGCGCAGGCATTCATCGGTGATCGCGCCGACGACGTCGGCGGAGTTGGCGCCGTTGGCATCCAGCGCCGGGGCCAGATCGATGCCTACCGAGAGCACATGAAAGTTGCCGGCCATGTCGCGGGTGCGGATCGAGTGGCAGCAGTAGAGCAGTGAGCGATCCTGGTCGCGCAGCACCGAGATCTGCGAACCGGATTCCTTCTGCTCGCCGTCGATCATGCGAAACACCGCCCACTGCGGACACGGATCGCTGACCTGCGCCATGTTGCCCCAGGGCAAGGGGATGCCGTTGCCACGGTAGACCGCGCGCAGGTACCCGGGCGGGTAGGCATCGAAGAAGTGCCAGTACGGATACGGCGATACCTTGGTCATGCGACGCATCACCACCGCCGGGGTGAGTTCCAGCCGGGTGGCCGGCGCGATGCGGTACTGATTGCGGGCAAGGAAACGCCGAAACGCAATCTTCGGGCACAGCAATGCGCCGGCGAAGAAGCTGCACTCGAAGTCGCGCCAGGCGTGCAGCACGTCCTGCGCACGCAGCCCCGCGGTCTCGGTGCCGCTCTCCGGGCTGCCGCCCATTTCCCCGCCGGTCGCGTGCGGCGACTTCATGCCATCGCCGCCGTGCAGCACCTTGTGGCCGATGTGCGTCGCCAGGTCGAATTTGAGCCGGGCCGGATCGGCGCGCAACGCCTGGTTCAGGTAAACCGTGTGCGGCGGCTCGAAAAAGGAGCGCACCGTGCTGCGCACCTCCTGGTCGTTATCGCGTACCAGCACCGCCCGACGTTCAAACCAGCGCAGTTCCAGGCCGTGATGCCTGGTAAGGCCGATCAGATCGTCGACCGACAGCGGCAGCCGGCGTTCGCCGATGCTCTCGGCGGTGCGCTCGAGATCGGGGAAATCGTTGCGCGACATCTCCTGGTGCGAGCGGATCAGCAGATGCGCAAACTGGCGGCCGCTGGTGCCGGTCTGCGACAGCAGTTCAGGGATGGCCGCCTGCAGCAGCTCCTTGGAGAACAGGAACGCCGGCTCGAGCGGCACGCGGGTCGCGCCGCCAGCCTTGGGTGTGCCGGCGTCGCCGGCGACGTCGACCTGCTCGTCCAGGAACCAGCTGACGTTGCGCTGGAACACGCCGGCCAGCAGCGCCAGCACGTCCTCGGAGGGCATGCGCTTGCCGCTCTCGATCATGCTCAGATAGGACACCGACGGTGCCATGTGCGCATCGGCCTGGATGCAGCGGCTCGACAGCTCCTCGAGCGTCAGGCCATTGCGCTTGCGGATGCTGCGCAGCTTGGCGCCCAGGAAGTGACCCTTGCGGAGCAGGTTTGACATCGTGTGTGAAATTAACACTGTGAAGTTTTGAGAGTCAAATATTGCTAGCCTTGCGGTCTATGCTGTCCTGCATGAACAGTCCGCTCAAGAGCCAGCCCTCCTGGCCGGCGATCGATATCAGTCGGCGGCCGGTCGAGCGCTCCGACGAGGTGCTCACCGCCGAGGCGCTGGAGCTGCTCGCCGACCTGCACCGCCGTTTCAACCCGCGCCGGCTGCAGCTGCTGGCCTTGCGCCAGCGACGGCAGGCGGAAATCGATGCCGGTCAGCGGCCGGATTTCCTGCCCGAGACCGCCCAGATCCGTGCCGATGACTGGCGCATCGGCCCGGTGCCGGCGGATCTGGCCGATCGGCGCGTCGAACTCACCGGTCCCCCGGAGCGCAAGATGGTGGTCAACGCCCTGAACGCGCCGGTGGGCACCTTCATGGCCGACTTCGAGGATTCCTGCTCACCGACCTGGGAGAACCTGATCCGTGGCCAGCTCAACCTGAGCGATGCCATCCGGCGCCGGATCACCCACACCGATTCACTCTCGGGCAAGACGTACCGGCTGAACGAGCGCACCGCGACGCTGATCGTGCGCCCGCGCGGCTGGCACCTGCCCGAGAAGCACGTGCAAGTCGACGGTGAGACGGTGTCGGGCGCGCTGTTCGATTTTGCGCTGTACCTGGCGAACAATCACCAGGCCCTGGCGGGCAACGGCAGCGCGGCCTATTTTTATCTGCCCAAGCTCGAAAGCCACCTGGAAGCGCGCCTGTGGAATGACATCTTCATTGCGGCCCAGGAGCGGCTCGGCATCCCGCGCGGCACCATCAAGGCGACGGTGCTGATCGAGACCATCCTCGCCGCCTTCGAAATGGATGAGATCCTGTACGAGTTGCGCGAGCACGTGACCGGCCTGAATTGCGGGCGCTGGGACTACATTTTCAGCTTCATCAAGAAATTCAGAAACCAGCGCGATGCGGTGCTGCCCGACCGCGACGCGGTATCGATGGAGACACCGTTCCTCAAGTCGTACGTGGACCTGCTGATCCAGACCTGTCATCGGCGCGGCGCGTATGCGATCGGCGGCATGGCCGCGCAGATCCCGATCCGCAACAATCCGCGGGCGAACGAGGCGGCGATGCTCAAGGTGCGCAACGACAAGTTGCGCGAAGCGCGTGCCGGCCACGATGGCACCTGGATCGCGCATCCGGCGCTGGCAGCGATCGCCAGCGAGGCGTTCGCGACCGTCATGCAGGGTGTCAACCAGCTGCACGTGATGCGCGATGAGGTGCGGGTGAGCGCCGCCGACCTGTTGCGGGTGCCGGCAGGGGCGATCACCGATGCCGGCCTGCGGCGCAACATCCGCGTCGGCCTGCAGTATGTCGAAGCCTGGCTCGGTGGCAACGGCTGCGTGCCGCTCTACCACCTGATGGAAGACGCCGCCACCGCCGAGATCTGCCGCGCGCAGCTGTGGCAGTGGCTCGCGCACCAGGCGCGCACCGAGGATGGCGCGCCGATCTCGCTGCTGCGCTTCGAGCGCACGCTGGCCGAGGAGATCGAGCACATCCATGCGGAAGTGGGCGGCGCCCGCATGCTGGCCGGGCTGTTTCCGAGCGCGGCGCGCCTGTTTCACGCGATGGTAACCAGTGAAGCGTTCGACGACTTCCTGACCCTGCCGGCCTACGAACTGCTGGGTTGACGGGTCCGATGGCGCCGAGGAGCACGACCGGATGACGCAACAACGAACGCTGGCCAGTGCCGAGGAACTGCGGCGCTACTGGCAGGACAGTCCGCGCTGGCGCGGGATCACACGCGCCTACACGCCCGAGGATGTCGTGCGCCTGCGCGGCACGCTGCCGATCGAGCATTCGATCGCGCGCCTGACGGCCGAGAAGCTGTGGCGCTACCTGAACGAGAAGCCGTTCGTCAACGCACTGGGCGCCCTGACCGGCAACCAGGCGATGCAGCAGGTCAAGGCGGGACTGGACGCGATCTACCTGTCCGGCTGGCAGGTCGCCGGCGACGCCAACCTGTCCGGCCAGATGTATCCGGATCAGTCGCTGTATCCGGCCGACTCGGTGCCCGCGGTGGTGCGCCACATCAACTGTACCCTGCGCCGCGCCGACGAACTGCATCACGCCGAGGGCGATGACAGCATCGACTGGCTCAAGCCGATCGTGGCCGACGCGGAAGCCGGCTTTGGCGGCGTATTGAATGCGTTCGAACTGATGAAAGCGATGATCGAGGCGGGCGCCGCCGGCGTGCATTTCGAGGATCAGCTGTCGTCGGCCAAGAAGTGCGGTCACATGGGCGGCAAGGTGCTGGTGCCGACCCAGGAAGGCGTCAACAAGCTGGTCGCCGCGCGCCTGGCGGCCGATGTCTGCAACGTGCCGACGATACTGGTGGCGCGCACCGATGCGGAGTCGGCGACCTTGCTGACCGCCGATGTCGACGAGCGCGACCGGCGCTTCATCGATGCCTCCCGGGGTCGCACCGCGGAGGGTTTCTTCCACGTGCGTGCGGGCTTCGACCAGGCGATCGCGCGTGGCCTGGCGTATGCGCCGTACGCGGACATGCTCTGGTGCGAGACCGCACATCCGGACCTTGCGGAGGCCAGGTATTTCGCCGAGGGCATCCACCGGCAGTTCCCGGGCAAGATGCTGGCCTACAACTGCTCGCCGTCCTTCAACTGGAAGCGCAAGCTCGACGACGCCACGATTGCCAGGTTTCAGCGCGAACTCGGCGCCATGGGCTACAAGTTCCAGTTCATTACGCTGGCCGGGTTCCACGCGCTGAATTACTCGATGTTCGAGCTGGCACAGGGCTACAAGGCCAATCAGATGACGGCCTACGTCGCGCTGCAACAGGCGGAATTCGCTGCCGAAGCGCGCGGCTATACCGCGACCAAGCACCAGCGTGAGGTGGGCGCGGGCTACTTCGACGATGTCACCCAGACCATCGCGGCCGGTACCTCATCGATCACCGCGCTCAGCGGCAGCACCGAGGAGCAGCAGTTCCGCTCGGCCTGAAGCGCCAAGCCGGACGGCCGCTACCATAGGATTGCGACTCGATTACCCAGAACCGTCGATCGGCTCGACCGTCTTGGGCGCGGCGCGCCCGGCGCCCGGTGACGGGGAGATCGCCCACGCCTTCGAATCGGCGCTGTATGGGATGCGCTGCGCGCAGCGGGTGGTCGAGGCCTTCCTCAGCTACAACGCCAGCTTTCGCGAGATCACGCGGCGGGCGATCGAGCGCTTCGCGGATCGTGACTGGCACGGCAGCCAGCGCGATGCGGTCGAGCGCATCGAGCTGTACGAGCGCCACATGCAGGCGACGGTGCTCGAGCTCGAGGGCGCACTGGGCGAGAACGCGCGCCGGCATGCTCTGTGGACCGAGGTCAAGCGGCATTTCACCAACCTGACCGAGGGCCTGCCGGACAACGAGTTCTGCAAGACCTTTTTCAGCTCGGTCACGCGCCAATTGTTCGGAACCGTAGGCGTCTCGCCGGACATCGAGTTCGTCGCGACCGACCTGAATCCGCTGGCCGCGGCGAAGCCGACCCATCGAGTCACGCGCGTGCACAGGATGCAGGGCGACCTGACGCTGCTGATCAGGAAACTGCTCGAGTCGCAGCCGCTGCGGGCGCCCTGGGCCGATCTGGACGCCAGCGCCTGGGTAGTCGCATCGGCGCTGGAGCGCATGTTGTGGCAGCGCGGCGAGCTGCGCCACATCGAGTCGCTCGAAGTCATCGACGCCATCTTCTACCAGTCCACGCGCGCCTACCTGGTGGGCCGGCTGGTCGGGCGCCGGGTGACGACGCCGATTGCCATCGCACTGCGCAGTACCGAGGCCGGGGTGGTGGTCGACGCCACGATGCTGTCCGAAGACGAGCTGAGCATCCTGTTCGGCTTTGCGCGCTCCTACTTCCACGTCGATCTGGAGCATGTCGCCGACACGGTGTCGTTCCTGAAGGAGCTGCTGCCAAGAAAGCCGGCCGGGGAGCTGTTCACCGTGCTCGGCCGCGCCAAGCAGGGCAAGACCGAGCGCTATCGCAGCCTGTTCCGGCACCTGTCCGGCAGCGACGATCAGTTCGTACCGGCTCCCGGCCAGCGCGGACTGGTCATGATCTGCTTCACGCTGCCCTCGTTCGACGTCGTCTTCAAGGTAATCCGTGACCGCATCGCGGAGGTCAAGAGTGTTTCCAAGAAAGACGTCATGGCCAAATACAGCTTCGTGTTCAGGCACGATCGCGCCGGCAGGCTTATCGATGCGCAGGAGTTTCGCCGCCTGCGCTTCCCGATGGCTAGATTCGCAGCGACGCTGCTGGAGGAACTTCGCGCCGAAGCCGGCGACAGTGTGCACGTGGCGGGCGGCGATCTCGTGTTCGATCACCTGTACATCGAACGGCGCGTGACACCGCTGGATATCTTTCTGCGCGACGCGCCAGAGGCGCTGGCGCGGCGAGCGGCGGTCGATTACGGGCGCGCGATCCGCGATCTGGCCTACACCGATGTGTTCCCGGGGGACCTGCTGCTGAAGAATTTCGGCGTCACCCGCCATGGGCGGGTGGTGTTCTACGACTACGATGAGTTGTGCCGGGTGTCCGACTGCCAGTTCCGCGACCTGCCGCAGGCACAGTGCGACGAGGATGAGATGCGCGCCGAGCCCTGGTATTTCGTCGGCGAGCACGATGTTTTCCCGGAGACTCTGCTGAGCTTCCTCGGGATGTCGGGGCGCATGCGCGAGGAGTACCTGCGCGCACATGCCGACCTGTACCAGCCCGGCTTCTGGCGGCGCACGCAGCAGCGCATCGCGGCCGGGGAAGTGCTGGAGGTACTGCCGTACGTGCCGCCGCAAAGCGACGCGGAGGCAGAGCCCCCGAAAGCGCTGGCCGCGGCGGCAGCGGCGCTCGCACTGCCGTAGCGGGTGGCGCCGGCGGCCAGCAGCTATTTTGTCGGCTTGCCGCGCGGCCGGGATCCACCCTCGCGCGGCTTCAGCGGGTCCGGTTCGCCCGACGCCTTGGCGGCAAACGCGCGCAGGCACTGCGGGGAGCAGACGTAGGCGGCAGGATTCTGTACGTCCAGCGCGCCCGGATTTGGCAGCCGCGTGACTTCGTAGTGCGCTCGCGGCCGGCGTTCGTCCTCGTAGCCAATGTCGCGTTCGCAGACATCGCAGGTCATGACCAGGATTTCCTGAGGCGCGTGAAAGGTTCCGGTCTTGCGCCAGCCCATGATTCCCACCCGTGGCCGCGAGATGAAAGAACTAGGCTTCCTGCGCCGCCAGTGCGGGCACCCGGCGCCGAGCCAGCGTCTGCAGGCTGATGGTGGATTGATGGCGCCTGCACAGCACGACCAGCTCGGAGTTGCGGCCGAGCCGCGCCCGCAGCGTGGTCGGCTCGCCACACATCGCGCAGGCGCGCTCACCGCGCCGCGCAAGCCACAGATCGACTTCCCGATCCAGCTGGTACTGCAGGAAGTGTTCGCTGGCTTCCGCCTCGCTGCCATGCCCGCTGCAGCTGCCGGCACAGTAGCCGGCGCGGCGCGGGGGGGTCTTGCCCTCGACCACCATCATGTACCACTTGCCCTCATCGAGAGCGTCCGTACTCATTTTCGGGATAAACATTGCTGCTCCTGCTAGCGCGTGTGGTGGACGTCGATCGGCAAGAATTTCATCAGCGGCGCGCGCCGCCGGCGCGCTCGCGTTCCTGGGCCTCGTTGACCTTTAGCGCGCGACCCTCGAAGTCCTTGCCGTTCAGCGCCTGGATGGCACGCGCCGCATCGGCGCTCGACAGCTCGATGAAGCCGAAGCCGCGCGGGCGGCCGGTATCGCGATCCATGATCAGCGCGATCGACTCGACCGTGCCGTGGGCCGCGAACAGCGTGCGCACCGAGGCCTCGGTGGCGGTAAAGGGCAGATTGCCGACGAATAGTTTGGTCACGATGGTGTACTCACAAGCGTTAGGGGAATGCCGGCGGGCAACACCCGCCTCCTGGTTCGCCGATGCTTCTGAGGTGGCAGACTTTGAGCACAACAGTGCGCGCCGGGACGGCGCGGCAGGCCCAAGGCAGACAAGGCGAAAGATCACGAGCCGGCTTGCACCGTACATCAATGCGGGGCGGGCTGCTTGGCTTTCGGGGGTCTGTGTGCGCTAGCGCACTGACCGGCGACGCCGGGCGTGGGCAGACTACAGCATCTCGTAGTCGGAGCCGTCGCATGGGATTCCGCTCATCGTCCAGACTCTCATACCGCAACGTGCTGATCGCGGCCGGCCTGGCTGCCGCGCTCGGCGTGGGTACGGCGCACAGCAAGCCCGGCGCAGGAATCGCCGCGCAGCGGCACGGGCACCGGCCAACCCCGGACGGGATCGTTGCGCCCGCCCGAATCCGAGTCATTCATTTGGAGGCGTGACCGGCAACGGCGGCGTCGATGGCGTGTGCCAGCCGCTGGATGGATGCCTGCAGGCGCTCGCGGATCTGCCGGCCGGAGGCCACTCCGCTCGCCGGCTCCGCGACCAGCAGGTGTTCGCTGAGGCGTTCGATTTCCCCCGCGCACGCGCTCACCGCCGGGAAATCGAGCATCGAACCGGCGCCGTGGATCTTGTGTGCGATCTCGTGCATCGACGCGACGCCGGTTGCATCGCCGGGCTGCAGGCTCTCGAGCAGTCGACCTAGGGTCACCGCCTGGGCCGCCGTGCGCTCCAGGAATTTCCCGGACAGCCGCGTGACGTGATCGCGCAGTCGCGCGTGATCAGCGCCAGCGCTGCCGCCGACGCGTTGCGGCTGCGCGGCGCTCGACTGCCACAGCGACAGCAGCTGCGCCGATAATTGCAGTGGATCGAACGGCTTGCCGATCACTGCCAGCGCCCCGATGGCGCGTAACTGCTGCACGTCCTCGGGCAGCGCCTTCGCGGTCATGAATATCACCGGTATGTGGGTGATCGCCGGATCGGCGCGTAGCCGCTGCAGCGTCGCCGGGCCGTCGAGGCCCGGCATCATGACATCGAGCATCAGCAGGTCGGGTTGCAGCTCGCGGGCGAGTTCCAGTGCCTGTTCGCCGGATTCCGCGGCATGCACCGTCAGGCCTTCGGTCAGGCCGAGCGAGGTCTGCACTATCAGGCGGATGTCCGGTTCATCGTCGACATACACGATGGTGTGCAGCGAGGCGCGATCCGGCTGCGGCGCGGCGGCCGCGGCCTGTAACCGACTGCCGGTGCGGGCGCCGGTCGAAGGCACAGGCAGGGTGACCCGGTTGCGGCCATTGCGCTTGCTCAGGTACATGTTCGCGTCGAGCTCGGCAATCAGCGATTCCACCGACACCGACTCGCGGCTGGCCGCCCGATGGAATTCCACTACCCCTATGCTGGCGGTCACGGCGAGGGCACCCACGCCGGTCACGACCGGAACGGCGGCGATCGCCAGGCGGATGCGCTCGGCCACCTGGGCGGCGCCGGCCAGCGGCGTATCCGCCAGCACGATCACGAACTCCTCACCGCCGATGCGCGCACACCAGTCGGTCTCGCGCGTGAGGCAATGCCGGATGCGCCGCACCAGCTCCTGCAGCACCGCGTCGCCCGCCGCGTGCCCGCAACGATCGTTGATGCGCTTGAAATGATCGATGTCGAGCATCAGCAGCGAGAGCGGACCGCCGCCACGCTGCGTGCGCTTGAAGTCCTGCTGCAACTGGCGCTCGAAATAGCGCCGGTTGTTGGCACCGGTGAGCGCATCGGTCAGTGACTGGCGCCGCTTTTCCTCCAATTCGAGCTTCAACGCCTGTTCCAGGCCCAGGATGCGCTGCGCGGTGTGCAGGCGCGCCAGCAGCTGCGCGGCAGAGGTGCGCTTGCTCAGGTAGTCGTCGGCACCGGCGTTAAGTCCGGCCAGGATGGCGGATTCGCCGTCGTGAACGGTCAGCACCAGGATATACACGTAGCCCGGCCATACCTGCTGTCGAATGGCACGGCACAGCGCCAGCCCATCCAGGGCCGGCATGTTCAGATCGGTGATCACGATCGGGGTGAAGTGCTGTGCGAGGAACTCCAGCGCCGCATGCCCGTCGCCGGCCGTGTGCACCTCATAGCCGGCCGCCTGCACCAGTTGCTCCAGATGCGCGAGCACCAGCTCGTCGTCATCGACCAGCAGCACGGTGCGCGCCAGAGCGATCTCTGGCCGGGCCATCAGCCCGGCAGCTTCGACGTCCTGGTCCATTCCACCTCAGTGACCGGTGGCATCGCCGTCGCGCGAGGCCTCGAACAGGAACCAGGTGCGACGCTCGGTCTCGTCGATCCACACCTCGATCAGGCTGGCGCTGGCGATGTCCCGGTGCTCATCGCACAGATCGTGGGCTTCGCGCAGTTCGGACACCAGGGTCTTATTGTCCTCGCGCAGTTCGGCCAGCATGTCGAGCGGCTCGACGTATTCGGCGTCGTTATCCGACAGGCGCTGGGTGCGGGCGATGTGTCCGATGGAGCGCAGCGTGGATCCGCCCAGTTTGCGGATGCGCTCGGCGATCGGATCGGCCATCGCGTAGATCTGGTCGGCCTGCTCATCGAGCAGCAGGTGGTAGTCGCGGAAATGCGGGCCACTCATGTGCCAGTGGAAATTCTTGGTCTTCAGGTACAGCGCGAATACGTCCGCCAGGATGGCATTCATCGCGCCGGTGATATCCCGGGTCGCCGCCGCCTTAAGGTCGGTGGGGGTCGCCAACGGGGCGTTGCGCCGGCGCACGAGCTCTTGCTTGCTGGCAGTGGCAGGTTTCTTCATGGGCATGGATCCTTGTTGTGAAGCCGGCGCCATTCTGGTGCGGCCGCGGGCAGATGATAGCAAGTCGGAAACGCCAGCAGCAGGCGGGCGCAGCCTCGAGGCTGGCTGGCAGTCCGGCGGGCATTGTAAAAATTTCTGCCAGCGAAGGGTAGTCGGGCGTGCAGCGCGCAGCGGCTGTCTGTACGCTGTCGCACAGGGCGCACCGACGTGATGGGCACGCGGTCCGGACGAAAGGGGAAATGCGGATGGCCTTGCCAGGCGGCGTCGTGTTCCTGTTCGATGTGGACAATACCCTGCTCGATAACGATGCGGTACAGCGCGACCTGAGCCAACTGCTGGAGCGCGAGTTCGACGCGGCGACCCGTGATCGCTACTGGGTGATATTCGAGGCGCTGCGGAGCGAGTTTGGCTATGCGGATTACCTCGGCAGCCTGCAGCGCTATCGGTTTGAAAATCCGGGTAATGCGCGCCTGGCGCGGGTGTCGGAGTTTCTGCTGGACTACCCGTTTGCCAGCCGCCTGTACCCCGGGGCGCTCGCGGCGATCGCGCACCTGCAGCGGCTGGGAACGACCGTGATCCTCTCGGACGGTGATGTGGTGCTGCAGCCGCGCAAGATCCGGCACGCGGGGCTGTGGAATGCGGTCGGTGGACGGGTGCTGATCTTCATCCACAAGGAGCAGATGCTCGATACGGTCGAGCGCAGCTATCCGGCGCATCACTACGTGATGGTGGACGATAAGCTTCGCATCCTCACGACAGTGAAGCAACACTGGGGAGCGCGCGTCACCAGCATCTTCCCGCGCCAGGGGCACTACGCGCACGACGCCAGCGTGATTGCCGCCAATCCGCCCGCCGATGTGTCGATCGAGGGCATCGGCGAATTGGCCGGCTTTGATTTCGAGCAGTTTGCCTTTTCCCCGGCTTCGGCGGTGGATCATGAGTAACGAGCGCATCAGTGCGCTGGCAGGCCAGCCGGCGCCGCCGCAGCTGCTGGTCAACGTCGCAAGGCTGATCAGCGCCTACTACACCCATCGGCCTGATCCGCAGATCGCGGAACAGAAGGTCGCGTTCGGCACCTCAGGGCATCGCGGCTGCCCGTTCCAGTACAGCTTCAATGAATGGCACGTGCTGGCGATCAGCCAGGCGATCTGCGAATACCGCCGCCAGCAGGGCACCGACGGTCCGTTGTTCCTCGGCATGGATACGCACGCGCTGTCCGAGCCTGCCATCGCCAGCGCGCTGGAGGTGCTGGCGGCGAACGATGCGGAAGTGATGCTGGCGCAGGACGACGAATACACGCCGACGCCCGCGGTGTCGCACGCGATTGTGAGCTACAACCGCGCGCGCAAATCGGGGCTTGCCGACGGCATCGTCATCACCCCATCGCACAATCCACCCGATGCCGGTGGCTTCAAGTACAACCCGACCAACGGCGGACCGGCCGATACCGACGTCACCGGCTGGATCCAGGCGCGTGCCAACCAGCTCATGGCGGCGGGCCTTGTCGGCGTCAAGCGCATTTCCGTGGCTCAGGCGCTGCGCCGGCCGAGCACGCACCGGCACGATTACCTCGCCGCCTACATCGGCGACCTCGACAACGTGATCGACATGGGCGTCATCCGCGGCTCGAAGATCCGCATGGGCGTGGATCCCCTGGGCGGCGCCGGCGTGCATTACTGGGGTCCGATTGCGGATCGCTACGGGCTCGATCTTACGGTGGTCAGCGACGAGGTCGATCCGACCTTCCGCTTCATGAGCGTGGACTGGGACGGAAAGATCCGGATGGATCCGTCCTCGTCCTATGCGATGCGGCGATTGATCGCACTGAAGGATCGATTCGACATCGCGTTTGGCTGCGACACCGATCATGACCGGCATGGCATCGTCACCCACAGCAGCGGCCTGCTGCCCCCGAACCATTACCTGTCGGTGGCGATCGACTACCTGTTCCGGCATCGGCCGCAATGGCGTGCCGACGCTGCGGTGGGCAAGACAGTCGTCAGCAGCCAGATGATCGACCGCGTGGCGGCAAAACTGGGCCGCAGGCTGTACGAGGTCCCGGTGGGCTTCAAGTGGTTTGTCGATGGCCTGCTCGATGGCTCGCTGGGCTTCGGCGGAGAGGAGAGCGCCGGGGCCACTTGCCTGCGCCGCGACGGCACGACATGGACCACCGACAAGGACGGCATCGTTCCGGCGCTGCTCGCCGCGGAGATCAGTGCAGCCTTGGATCGCGACCCGGGCACGCTCTACCGGCAGCTGAGCGGCCAGTTCGGTGAATGCGTCAGCGATCGCGTGGATGCCAAGGCGACGCCGGCGCAGAAGGCATTGCTCGCAAAGCTCTCCCCGCACCAGGTCAGCTCGAAGCAGCTCGCCGGCGAGCCGATCCGCAGCATCCTCACCCAGGCGCCCGGTAATGGCGCCGCGATCGGCGGCCTGAAGGTCATCGCCGACAACGGCTGGTTCGCGGCGCGCCCGTCGGGGACCGAAGACATCTACAAGGTCTATGGCGAGAGCTTTCGTGGCGCCGATCACCTGCAGCGAGTGCTGAGCGAAGCCGAGGCCATCGTCGGCGAGGCGCTGGCAGCGCTGCCATGAGCCGGCACGGCAAGTATGTCGCCTAGCGTGCCGACGCGCCTGCCGAGCGACGTCGATGGTTTCGACGCGCTGGCGGAGCTGGCCCTGGACGTGCGCTGGTCGTGGAATCACGCGGCCGACGGATTGTGGCGGCAGCTGGATTGCGAGCTGTGGGACCTCACGCATAACCCCTGGGTGGTGCTGCAGACCGTTTCGCGCGAGTGCCTGCAGCGCGCGTCGGCGGATGCGAAATTTCGCGACCAGGTGGAGATGCTGGTGCGCACCCGTCGCCAGGCACTCGACGCGCCGGCCTGGTTCCAGAGCAACTATCCGCAGTCGGCCTTGAAGCGCGTGGCCTATTTCAGCATGGAGTTCATGCTGAGCGAGGCGCTGCCGATCTACTCCGGCGGACTGGGAAATGTCGCCGGCGATCAGCTCAAGGCGGCCAGCGATCTGGGCGTGCCGGTGGTGGGCGTCGGGCTGCTCTACCAGCAGGGCTATTTCCGTCAGGTGATCGACCAGCAGGGCGCCCAGCAGGCGCTGTTTCCGTACAACGACCCGGGGCAGTTGCCGATCAGCCCATTGCGCGGGCCGGATGGTGAGTGGCTGCGGATAAAGATCGACCTGCCGGGCTATTCGGTGTGGTTGCGCACCTGGCAGGTGCAGATCGGGCGGGTCCAGCTGTATCTGCTCGACAGCAACGATGCGGCGAACTTTCCGGCCTGGCGCGCCATCACCAGCGAGCTGTATGGCGGCGGCCCGGAGTTGCGACTGCAGCAGGAACTGCTGCTGGGCATTGGCGGCTGGCGGCTGCTGGCCGCGCTCGGCATGGAGCCGGAAGTTTGCCACCTGAACGAGGGCCACGCCGCCTTTGCCGTGCTGGAACGTGCCCGCAGCCTGATGGAGCAGACCGGACAATCATTCGAGCTCGCCCTGACGGCAACCCGCGTCGGCAACCTGTTCACCACCCACACCGCGGTCGCGGCTGGCTTTGACCGCTTTGCGCCGACCCTGATCGAGCAATACCTGGGCGCCTACGCGCAGCGCCGGCTGCACATCCCGATCGATCAGCTGCTCGCCCTTGGACGGCGCGACCCGGCAGATCGCACCGAGAGCTTCAACATGGCGTATCTGGCGATCCGCGGCAGCGGCGCGGTCAACGGCGTGAGCCGCCTGCACGGCGAGGTCAGCCGCCACATCTTTGGCGTGCTGTTTCCCGGCTGGCCGCAGGCGGAAGTGCCGGTGCGATCGGTCACCAACGGGGTGCATACACCGACCTGGGATTCCGCGGCGTCCGACCGCTTGTGGACCGGCGCCTGCGGCAAGGATCGCTGGCGCGTGCCGAATGAATCCGACCCTGACCTCATTCGGCGCCTGTCCGACGCGCAACTCTGGAGCTACCGCAACAGCAGCCGCGAGACACTGGTCGGCTATGCACGCGGCCGACTATCGCGCCAGTGGGCCGCGTCGGGCGAGTCGCCGGAGGCGGTGCAGGCGGCACGGCAGGTGCTCGATGCGCGGGTGTTGACGATCGGCTTCGCACGGCGCTTCGCGACCTACAAACGACCGAATCTGCTGCTGCACGACCCGGAGCGCCTGTTGCGCCTGCTGTGCAATGCTGAGCGACCGGTGCAGTTGATCCTGGCCGGCAAGGCTCACCCGGCCGATGCCGGGGGGCAGGAGCTGATCCGCCAGTGGACGCAGTTCCTTCGCCGCGACGAGGTGCGCTCGCGCGTCGTCTTCCTCAGCGACTACGATGTGATGCTCACCGAGCAACTGGTGCAGGGCGTTGACGTCTGGCTCAATACGCCGCGCCGGCCGTGGGAAGCCTGCGGTACCAGCGGCATGAAGGTGCTGGTCAACGGTGGCGTGAACCTGTCGACGCTCGACGGCTGGTGGGCGGAAGCCTACGCGCCGGAGGTGGGTTGGGCCCTCGGGGACGCTCAGGAGCACGGCGACGATCCGGCGGTGGACGAGGCCGATGCGCGCGCGCTGTACGAGGTGCTCGAGCGCGAGGTGATTCGCGAATTCTATGCGCGCGACGCGCACGGCATTCCGAGCGCGTGGGTGGCCCGCATGCGCGAGAGCATGGCGCGCCTGACGCCGGTTTTCTCCAGCCTGCGCGCGGTGCGCGACTACACCGAACAGTATTACCTGCCCGCCTCCGATCGATTGCGCGCTCGGGTGACAGACAAGGCCCGCAAGGCACAGCAGATCCTTGACTGGCAGCGGCAGCTGGAGCGCTACTGGGACCGGCTGCACTTTGGCGTGCTGAAGACCCAAACCAGCGCGCGCGGCCATGCGTTCGAGATCGAGGTCACCCTGGCTGAACTTGCACCCGATTGCGTAGCGGTGGAACTGTATGCCGATGCGAGCGGGCAGGGTGATGCCGAGCGCTATCCGATGACGCGCGCCCAGCAGCCGGCCGCTGCCGGCGTGTACCGCTATAGCGGCTCGGTGCCAGCGACGCGTCCGCACACCGACTACACGCCGCGCCTGAGCCCGCAGTTCGACGGCGTTGCGGTTCCGCTCGAGGAGGCTCGCATTCTGTGGCAGCGATGAGCGCGACGGTACGTTTGCGTACAGACCTGTCATCTGCGCGGTGTCTAATCTGTACGAGGTGGCGCCTGCCATGCGCAGCAGCCTGCGGCGCCATGCGCCTCGCTCAAGGATTGTTTTGATCTGCAAGGGACACCGCCATGGCCGATGAGGAAGCACTGCGGGCGCAACAACCGCTGCCGCAGGAACTGCTGCTGCGGATGAATGCCTATTGGCGTGCGGCCAACTATCTGTCGGTCGGCCAGATCTATCTGTTCGACAACCCCTTGCTGAAGCGGCCGCTGGCGCTCGCCGATGTCAAGCACATGCTGCTCGGGCACTGGGGAACGACCCCCGGACAGAACTTCATCTATGTGCATCTGAATCGGATCATCAGGAAATATGAGCTCGACATGATCTACGTGTCCGGTCCCGGGCACGGCGGCCCGGCCGTCGTCGCCAACACCTATCTGGAGGGCAGCTACAGCGAGATCTATCCCAACGTCAGCCAGGATGAGGCGGGGTTGCGCAAGCTGTTCATCCAGTTTTCATTTCCCGGCGGCATTCCCAGCCACGCCTCGCCCGAGTGCCCGGGCTCTATCCATGAAGGCGGCGAGCTGGGCTATTCGCTCAGCCACTCGTTCGGGGCGGTACTGGACAACCCTGGCCTGATCGTCGCCTGTGTGGTCGGGGACGGCGAGGCGGAGACCGGTCCGCTGGCCACCGCCTGGCATTCCAACAAGTTTCTCGATCCGGTCACCGATGGCGCGGTGCTGCCGATCCTGCACCTGAACGGCTACAAGATCAGCAATCCGACGGTGTTCGCGCGCATGCAGCACGAGGAGCTCGAGCAGTTCCTGCGCGGCTGCGGCTGGGTGCCGTACTTCGTCGAGGGGGATGAGCCACGGCAGATGCATCAGTGGATGGCCGCGAACCTCGACCGCGCGATCGAGGATATCAGGCGCATCCAGAGCAATGCGCGCAGCACCAACGACCCGGCGCGACCGCGCTGGCCGATGATCGTGCTGCGATCCCCCAAGGGCTGGACCGGCCCGAAGGCGGTCGACGGCCTGCAGAGCGAGGGCACCTTTCGCTCGCACCAGGTGCCGCTGCTGGTCGATGCCGCGCATCCCGAGCACCTGGGGCAGCTTGAGAGCTGGATGAGGAGCTACAAGCCGGAGGAGCTGTTCGATCAGAACGGGCGCCTGCGGCCGGAACTGGCGGCCCTGGCGCCCGAGGGCAATCGGCGCATGGGCGCCAATCCTCACGCCAATGGCGGCATGCTGCTGCGGGATCTGAGAATGCCGGATTTCTGCGACTACGGGGTCGACGTGCCCTCACCCGGGGTGAGCGGCATCGGCGATACGCACATCCTGGGACGCTTCCTGCGCGACGTGATCAAACTGAACCAGGAGCAGCGTAACTTTCGGGTCTTTGGCCCGGACGAAACGCTCTCCAACGGGCTGGAGGCCGTCTTTGAAGCCACCAGGCGCCAGTGGGATGCCGCCACCGTGCCGAATGATGAATTTCTCGCCCCCAGCGGACGCGTCATGGAGATGCTCAGCGAGCACCAGTGTGAAGGCTGGCTGGAGGGGTACCTGCTCACCGGCCGTCACGGGCTGTTCAACTGCTACGAAGCCTTCATCCACATCGTCGATTCGATGTTCAACCAGCATGCCAAATGGCTCAAGGTCACCGCGGGGCTGGCGTGGCGGCGCAAGATCGCCTCGTTGAACTACCTGCTGTCCTCGCATGTCTGGCGGCAGGATCACAACGGCTTCACGCATCAGGATCCGGGTTTCATCGATCACGTCGCCAACAAGAAGGCCGAGATCGTGCGGGTCTACCTGCCGCCGGATGCCAACTGCCTGCTGTCGGTGATGGACCACTGCCTGCGCAGCCGCCACTACGTCAACGTGGTGGTCGCGGGCAAGCACCCCTCGCCGCAGTGGCTGACGATCGATGCGGCCGCACGCCATTGCGCCGAAGGCGTCGGTATCTGGCAGTGGGCCAGCAACGACCAGGGCGTCGAACCGGACGTGGTGATGGCCTGCTGTGGCGACGTGCCGACGCTCGAGATGCTGGCCGCGGTGTCGATCATGCGCGAGCACCTGCCGTCGCTGAAAGTCCGCGTGGTCAACGTCGTCGACCTGATGAAACTGCAGCCCGCAAGCGAACACCCGCACGGTCTGAGCGACACGGATTTCGACAGCTTGTTCACCAGGGACAAGCCGGTGATCTTCGCCTTCCATGGCTATCCGTGGCTGATCCACCGGCTCACCTACCGCCGCACCAACCATCACAACATTCATGTGCGCGGTTATAAGGAGGAGGGCACCATCACGACCGCTTTCGATATGACGGTGCTGAATGATCTGGACCGTTTTCACCTCGTGATGGACAGCGTCGACCGCCTGCCGCAGACCGGCAGCGCGGGCGTGTACCTGAAGCAGCAGCTGAGTGACAAACTGATCGAGCACAAGCAGTACATCGATCGGCACGGCCAGGACATGCCTGAGATTCGCAATTGGCGCTGGCCTGCGCAAGAGCCGGCTAACGCCGCGCCCTGATGCCAGGCAGCGCGCATCAGTGCCCGATGCCGACATGAACGACCCGGCCACTGCCCGCAACATCGGCACCGTGGTTTCCGTGCGCGGCAGTGTGGTCGACGTGCGCTTCGACGCGCACCTGCCCCCGGTCTACTCGCTGCTGCGCGCCGGTGAAGACGGGCGGGTCCTGATCGAGGTACTGGCGCAGGTCGATCCGCACACGGTGCGCGGGATCGGATTGACGGCCACACAGGGCCTGGCGCGCGGCATGAACGTAGCCGACACCGGCGGCCCGTTGCAGGCGCCGGTTGGCAAGTCCATTCTGGCGCGCATGTTCGACGTGTTCGGCAACGCTATCGATGGCGGGGCGGCGCCCGCGGCGGTCGAATTGCGCACGGTTCATCGCGATCCGCCGCCGCTGGCCGGGCGCTCGACAAAATCGGAGATCTTTGAAACCGGCATCAAGGTGATCGACGTGCTGGTACCGCTCGAGCGCGGTGGCAAGACCGGCCTGTTCGGCGGCGCGGGCGTGGGCAAGACGGTCCTGCTCACCGAGTTGATCCATAACATGGTCGGACACCAGGACGGCATCAGCATCTTTTGCGGCATCGGCGAACGCTGTCGTGAGGGCGAGGAACTCTACCGGGACATGAAGGATGCCGGTGTGCTGCCGAACATGGTGATGGTGTTCGGGCAGATGAACGAGCCGCCGGGGGCGCGATTCCGGGTCGGCCATGCGGCGCTGACCATGGCCGAGTACTTTCGTGACGACGAGCATCGCGACGTGCTGCTGCTGATCGACAACATCTTCCGCTTCATCCAGGCCGGCATGGAAGTGTCGGGCCTGCTGGGGCAGATGCCATCGCGATTGGGCTATCAGCCGACGCTGGCGACCGAGTTGGCCGGGCTCGAAGAGCGCATCGCCAATACCGATGCCGGCGCGATCACCTCGATCCAGGCGGTGTACGTTCCGGCCGATGACCTGACCGACCCGGCCGCGGTGCATACGTTTTCACACCTGTCAGCGTCCATCGTGCTGTCGCGCAGACGGGCAAGCGAGGGCCTGTTCCCGGCCGTGGACCTGCTGCAATCCAATTCCACCATGGCCACGCCCGGCATCGTCGGGGAAAGGCACTATGGGATTGCACAGCAGATTCGGCGCACGCTGGCGCAGTACGAAGACCTGAAGGACATTATCGCGATGCTCGGGCTCGAGCAGTTGTCGACCGAGGATCGAAAGGTGGTCGGGCGCGCGCGCATGCTGGAGCGGTTTTTGACGCAGCCGTTCTTTACCACGGAGCAGTTTACCGGCATCAAGGGCAAGCTGGTGAGCCGCAAGGACGCACTTGACGGCTGCGAGCGCATTCTGCGCGATGAATTCAAGGACTACCCGGAGCGTGCGCTGTACATGATCGGCACGGTCGACGAGGCAGGTGCGAGCCCGAAGGCGGCGCCGACGACGCAAGCGGCAGCCGATGTTCATGCATCTTAAGCTGCAGCTGCCGTTCGGGGTGTTGGTCGACAAGAGCGGCGTTGTACGCATCGTCGCGCAGACCCGCGAGGGCTCCATCGGGCTGCTGCCGCGGCGCCTGGACTGCGTCGCGGCACTGGTGCCGGGAATCCTGGTCTACCAGTGTGAGGCTCAGCCCGATCTCTACGTCGCGGTCGACGAAGGCGTACTGGTGAAGAGCGGTGAGGAGGTGCTGGTCTCTGTGCGCAGGGCGGTCGCCGGGGGCGACCTGGGTCAATTGCGCGCGGCGGTGGCGCGGGAATTTCTCGAACTCGACGCCCAGGAGCGCAGCCTGCGCTCATCGCTGGCCAAGATTGAGTCCAACCTGGTCAGCCGGCTGGCGGCGCTGCATCGTGCCTAGGCCGCCCCCTACCGACGGTGCGCCGGATCAGGCGCAGTTCAAGAAGCAGATTGACGCCAGCGTCGCGCGCAAGCTTGCAGCGCAGCACCGACCCGCCCGGATCATCTGGTCCGGGCTGGGAATGATGGGACTGGTCGGTTGGTCGGTGACGGTGCCGACGCTGCTCGGTGCGGCGCTCGGCGTATGGCTGGACCGGCACCACCCGGGAAGTCACTCCTGGACGATTGCGCTGCTCATCGGTGGCCTGGCTCTGGGCTGTTGGAACGCGTGGCATTGGGTGACCAGGGAGAGCAGGGATATCCACCAGCACGGCGGTGCCGGCGATGATTGACCTGTCGGCAGTGCTGCTGGCGCTCGCCGCCGGCCTGCTCCTCGGGGCGGCCTATTTCGGCGGCCTGTGGTGGACCGTCGTACGTGGCATTGGCTCGCGACATACGGGGCTGTGGTTTTCCCTCAGCCTGCTGCTGCGAACCGGTGTCGCTATGCTCGGTTTCTATCTGGTCGCGCGCGGCTCCTGGGAGCGGCTGCTGGTTTGCGTGGCCGGCTTCGTCATGGCGCGCGTCATCGTGATCCGGCTCACCGCAGATGCCGGCCCACGGCCGCAATCAGCAGGCGGCAGCAACCATGCACCTTAGCCCCGACCAGCTGGTTTTCTGGCAGCACGGGCCGTTAAAGCTCAACGCGACGATTGCCTTCACCTGGGGGTTGATGCTCATTCTGGCGGTGGGCTCAAAACTCATCACCCGTACGCTGTCGCTGGGTCCAGAGCGCTCGCGCTGGCAGGATCTGCTGGAAATCATCGTCACCGGCATCGAGCAGCAGATCGAAGCGGTGGGTTTGAGCCGACCGCGCAAATATCTGCCGTTCCTGGGCACGCTGTTTCTGTTCCTGGCGACGGCGGCGCTGTGCACGATCATCCCCGGCTACGAGCCGCCCACCGCTTCGCTGTCGACGACGGCTGCGCTGGCGCTGTGCGTGCTGGTAGCCGTGCCGCTGTTCGGCATCCTCGAGCAGGGTCTCGGCAGCTACCTTGCGTCGTACCTGAAGCCGACCTTCATCATGCTGCCGTTCAATATCATCAGCGAATTCTCCCGCACGCTGGCGCTCGCCGTGCGGCTGTTCGGCAACATGATGAGTGGATCGATGATCGTCGCCATCCTGCTCACGATCACGCCGTTCATCTTTCCGCTGGTGATGACTTTGCTCGGCCTGCTTACCGGCATCGTGCAGGCCTATATCTTCAGCATCCTCGCCGCGGTGTATATCGCGGCCGCGACGCGTGCCAGCGAGCTGGAGCAGGAGCGCGGCCCGGCGCCGGCGCCTTGAGCAATGAGCGAACCTCAACGGAAGGAGGCACTTTGGATAGCATGACCATCATTGCGGTGGCGTCGATCGTCACCGCCGGCATTACCACCGGCTTCGGCGTGCTGGGGCCTGCGCTCGGGGAAGGCAAGGCCGTGGCGACGGCGCTCAGTTCATTGGCTCAGCAGCCTGATGCGTCCGCCACGATCACTCGTACGCTGTTCGTCGGACTGGCGATGATCGAATCCACGGCCATCTATTGTTTCGTGGTGTCGATGATCCTGATCTTCGCCAATCCGTTCTGGAACAGCGTGATCGCTCACGCCGCCGGAAAGTGACCCGTGCTGATCGATTGGTTCACGGTCGGCGCGCAGGCACTCAATTTCCTGATCCTGGTCTGGTTATTGAAGCGCTTCCTGTACCAGCCCGTGCTCAACGCGATCAGCGTACGCGAGCAGCGCATTGGCATGCAGCTGGCGGACGCTGCGAGCAAGCAGGCTGCCGCGACCAAGGAGCGCGATGAATTCGAGCGTAACAACCGGGAATTCGACGCCCAGCGCGCGGCGTTGCTCGCGCAGGCGAGCGAGCAGGCAAGGGCCGAGCATCAGCGCTTACTCGAACAGGCGCACAAGGATGCCGAAGCATTGCGCTTGCGGCTCGCCGACCTGTTGCGCAGCGAACAGCAGCTCCTGAGCGCCGAGGTGGCACGCAGGACCCGCGACCAGGTGCTCGCGATCGCTCGCAAAGTGCTGGCGGATCTGGCGACCGCGAGTCTGGAAGACAGCATGGCGCGTGTGTTCGTCGAGCGCATTCGGGCATTGAGCGGCGCCGACCGCAAGCTGCTCACCTCGGCCACCGAGGCTGCAGCCGGCGCGCTGGTCGTGCGCAGTGCGTTCGAACTGCCGGCGCAGCAGCGCACCGCCATCGAACAGGCGCTGTCGGAAATCGGCGCCAGCGTCAGCCGGCTGAATTACGAGACCGTGCCGGGGCTCATCAGCGGCCTGGAGCTGCACGCGAGCGGACGCAAGCTTGCCTGGAGCGTCGCGGATTACCTTGGTGCGCTCGAGAAGAGCGTCGGCGACATCCTCGGATCAGCTTCGACGCCGGCGGCGGCGGCGCCAGCGTCAGGCGCCAGCCAATGAACGCGACCGCGGGCAGTCTCCAGTGCGCCCTGCAGAGCGCATTTGCGCAGTTGACTCGCGCGCGCGAGGCCTTCAGCGCCCCGCTCAGGCTGCGGGAAGTGGGAACCATCACCAACGTATCGACCGGGATCGCCACGGTGACGGGTATTCCCGGCGTGGGCTCCGAAGAGTTGATCAATTTCCCCGGCGATGTGTCCGGCATCGCGTTCAACGTGAATGCGGCCGAGATTGGTGTGGTGCTGCTCGGTGATTACTGGCACCTGCAGGCAGGCGATGAGGTGGAACGCACCGGCCGCGTCATGGATGTGGGGGTGGGCGACACCCTGCTAGGGCGCGTCATCGATCCGCTTGGTCGGGCGCTCGACGGCCAGGGGCCGGTGGTCGCGGTCCGGCGCCTGCCGATCGAGCGGCCGGCGCCACCGATCATACAGCGCGCACCGGTCACCGAACCGCTGCAGACCGGGCTGAAGGTGATCGACGCGCTGATCCCGATCGGGCGTGGCCAGCGCGAATTGATTCTCGGTGATCGCCAGACCGGCAAGACCGCCATTGCACTGGATGCGATTCTCAACCAGCGCGGCCAGGACGTGCTGTGCGTGTATTGCGCGATCGGCCAGCGCGAGTCCGGCGTCGCCAAGGTGATCGCCGCGTTGCGCTCCAGGGGCGCGATGGACCATACCGTCGTCGTCGTGACCGCGGGCAACGATGCGCCCGGCCTCACCTACATCGCCCCCTATGCGGCCACCAGCATCGCGGAGCACTTCATGGAGCAGGGGCGCGATGTGCTGATCGTCTATGACGACCTGACCAATCACGCACGCGCCTACCGCGAGCTGTCACTGCTGCTGCGCCGCCCGCCGGGACGCGAAGCGTTTCCAGGAGATATCTTCTATATTCATTCGCGGCTGCTGGAGCGCGCCACCCACCTGGCTAAGGCGCGCGGCGGCGGTTCGCTCACCGCGTTGCCGATCGTCGAAACCGAGGCGCAGGACATCTCCGCCTACATACCGACCAACCTGATTTCGATCACCGACGGGCAGATCTACCTGTCGCCATCGCTGTTCGAGTCCGGGATACTGCCGGCGGTCGATGTCGGCAAGTCGGTGTCGCGCGTCGGGGGCAAGGCGCAGCGCGCGGCCTATCGCGCGGTCGCGGGCGACCTCAAACTCGCCTTTGCGCAGTTCGAGGAACTGGAGAACTTTGCCCGGTTCGGCGCGCGGCTGGATGACGATACCCGCAAGATCATCGAGCACGGGCGGCGTATCCGTGCCTGCCTGAAGCAGTCGGAATTCTCGCCGGTTTCGGTGCCGGCGCAGATCGCCGTGCTGCTGGCGCTGACGGCGGGGCTGTTCGATCGCGTGCTGCTCGAGCAGGTGAGCGCCGCCGAGCAGGCGCTGCGCGTAGCCGCCGCCGACATTGCGCCAGCGCTGTGCGAGCGGCTGAGCACGGAACAGAAATTCGGCGCCGAGGATCGTGCCGCAATCGTCACGATGGCCGGCAACGCGCTCGCACGTTTCCAGCCCGCGTCGGCCGCGGCGGCGGCCAGGCCGTGAGCGACTCGAGTGCCGCTCTGCGGCGCAAGATCGAAAGCGCCGGCGAGCTCGGATCGGTGGTGCGCACGATGAAAGCCGTGGCGGCATCGAGCATTGTGCAATACGAAAGATCGGTCGCTGCACTGGCCGATTACCTTCGCACTGTGGAACTCGGCCTGAGCGCGAGCTTCCGCCAGGATAGGTCGACCCCGGCCCCCGCGGTGGCGGCGCCGGCGGCCGACGCATCCGGACCGACACGCGGCCGCGCCATCGGTGCGATCGTGTTCGGTTCCGACCAGGGCCTAGTGGGCCAGTTCAACGATGCGATCGCCATTCACGCCCTCGACACGCTGGCGGCAGTTCACCAACCAGTCCAGGTCTGGGCAGTGGGCGAGCGCGTGCAGGCTCGGCTGGCAGACGCCGGTCTCGCGGCCGCCGGTGTATTCGCCGTCCCCGCCTCGGTGGCCGCGATCACCGCGCTGGTGGCGCAGATTCTGCGCGAGGCCGATGCATTTGCGGCGTCCGGCCGCGGCGCCGAGCTCTATCTGTTCTATAACCGGCCAAGCTCGGGCGCGATCTATACCCCGGCGACCGAGCGCCTGCTGCCTTTGGATGCGGCCTGGCGCCGCGGGCTGATGCAGCGGCACTGGCCGACGCGCAATCTGCCCGAGGTGTTGGGCATGGCAACCACGACATTGCAGGCCCTGATTGGCGAATATCTGTTCGTGTCGTTGTTTCGCGCCTGCGCCGAGTCGCTCGCCAGCGAGAATGCCAGCCGCCTGGCGGCCATGCAGCGGGCAGAGAAAAACATCGATGAATTGCTGGTCGATATGAATGCGAACTTTCACCGCCTGCGCCAGAGCTCGATCGACGAGGAACTGTTCGACGTCGTATCCGGCTTCGAGGCTCTGTCGCACGGGCTGTGAACGCGGCGCCTGTCGTTGTAGGCGAAGTTTACCGTTCAGATCAGCGAGCGGCGAATCACTCGGCGCGCTGGCCGGGGGTAAGCTTGGGCGATTGCCTGGGCGCAATCCGGGGGCCACAGCATGAATGGACGACATCGGGGTAAAGACGGCGTTTTGGTGCGACTGAGCCTCGGTGCGCTGCTGAGCGTCGCGCTGGTGGCAGTCGCCGCCGCGGCGAGCTTCGTGCTGCCACCGCTGGTGCAGCCCGCCAGCAGCGAACGCCACGCCGGCAAGGTGATCTGGGCGGATCTCGTGACGCCGGACCTGGCCGCCGCGAAACGCTTCTACGGCGCGCTGTTCGGCTGGAGCTTCAACGACATTCACACCGGAGCGAGCGACTACTCGGTGGCGCTGCTCGACGGGCGGCCGGTCGGCGGCCTGTATCAGCACACGCTTCGCAGCGGCGAGCAGCGCCAGCCGGCGTGGCTAACCTTCATCTCGGTGCGCGATGTGGCCGACGCCGAGCACAGCATCCTGGCGCACGGCGGCAAGCTGCTGGCGCCGCCGCGCCTGTACGCCGAGCGCGGCCGCCAGGCGGTATTCGCCGATCCGCAGGGGGCGGTGTTCGCGGTGCTGCAATCCTCCAGCGGCGATCCGGAGGATGTACTGGCGGCGCCCGGCGAGTGGATCTGGAGCTCGGTCCTGACGCGCGATCCGGACCAGGACGCGGCGTTCTACCAGAACGTATTTGGCTACGAGGTGTTCGAGATGCCGGGCGAGGACGGCGCGATGCATATCGTGCTGTCCAGCGAGGATGTGGCGCGCGCCAGCCTGAACACCCTGCCGGCCGGCGGCGCGGCCAAGCGCCACCCGCACTGGCTCAACTTCGTGCGCGTCACCAGTGCGACCGACACGATCACCCGGGTCGCGTCGCTCGGGGGTCGTGTGCTGGTACAGCCGTTTCGCGACCGGCACGGTGGTCTGGTCGCGGTCGTGGCCGATCCTGCCGGCGCACCGTTCGGGTTGCTGGAGTGGACCGACGCCGACAGCAAGGACACCGCGAAATGAAAATCCTAATGAATCGTCGGTCGCGGCGCGCACTGATCCTGGCATGGCTCGCAGCACTGGCCGGCTGCGTGGCGGGCGGGGGCTACGGCGGTGGCGCCAGCGTCGGCTACGACGTGGGCTTCTATGAGCCGTATGGCTATGACTATGGCGGTTGGGGGCCCGGCTACGGAGTCGGCCTGCCACGACGCGGATACGATCGCGGTGGACGACCGGACGATCGCGCTGGCCGAGCGGATGGCCACGCAGCACCACATCCCGCCTATCGACCAGCATCGGCGTCGCGACCCATGCCGTCGCTGCCGTCGCGTTCGCGCGGCCGATAGGCGGGGCGAGGTAGCGGGGGCGTTCATCGACGGCTGCACCTAGAGCGGATTGCGGCCGCGAATGATGTGCATCAACACGGAAATGGTTTCCAGCATCCGTCGTCGCCTTCAGATAGTGTCGAGCTCTCAACTAGCCTAAGGATCAAGCGCGGTGCAGTCTGTACGCTGGCGTACGCAGCCGGGCGCGGAGCCGCTGTAAACAATGCAGGCGATGGTGCTGAAGCGGCTGAGCGGCGCCCTGGAATGGAGCGAGCTTCCCGAGCGCTTGCCCGGACCGGGCCAGATTCGCGTCCGGGTGGCCGCCTGCGGCGTGTGCCGTACCGACCTGCACGTCGTCGACGGCGAACTGCCCGATCCAAGGCTGCCGATCATTCCGGGTCATGAAATCATCGGCCGGATCGATGCCATCGGGCCGGGGGTTCATGCGCTGCGCATCGATCAGCGCGTCGGTATTCCGTGGCTCGGGCATACCTGCGGGGTGTGCGCGTATTGCATCGGCGGCCGGGAAAATCTGTGCGATGCGCCGCTGTTCACCGGCTATACACGTGACGGTGGCTTCGCCACCGCGACCATTGCCGATGCGCGCTATGCGTTTGCACTCGGCGAGAGCGGTGACGCGGTGGCACTGGCGCCTTTGCTGTGCGCCGGACTGATCGGGTGGCGATCGCTGCGGATCGCCGGTGACGGGAAAAAGCTCGGGCTGTACGGATTCGGTGCCGCGGCGCACATCGTCGCGCAGGTTGCGCGCTGGCAGGGGCGATCGGTGTTTGCCTTCACCCGCCCGGGCGATGTGGCCACGCAGGGCTTCGCCCGGCGACTGGGCGCGAGCTGGGCCGGCGGATCCGACCAGCCGCCGCCCGAGCCGCTCGATGCCGCGATCATCTACGCCACGCTCGGCGATCTGGTGCCGCTGGCGCTCAGGGCGGTGCGCAAGGGCGGGCGCGTGGTGTGTGCCGGGATCCATATGAGCGATATCCCGGCCTTCCCCTATCGATTACTGTGGGAGGAGCGGCAACTGCTGTCGGTCGCCAATCTCACGCGCCAGGACGGCCTGGATTTCCTGCGGCTGGCGCCGGAAATCGGAATCGTCACCCAAACCACGTCCTATCCGTTGCAACAGGCGAATCAGGCGCTGGCCGACCTGCGGGCCGGGCGCTTCGAGGGCGCTGCCGTGCTGCTACCATCGACAGGGGATCGCGATGAAATTTAATCCCAGCCATTTCCAGGTACGCGAAGGCGAGGAGGTCAAGCTGCGCAAGTGGCCGACCCGCGTGGCGCCCGCTTACAAGTCAGAGCATCACTATCAGAGACTGCTCGGCGAGCAGGTGGCGCAGTTGAGCGCGCTACAGCAGCTTTTGTACGCGTCCAACAGCCACGCGATCCTGCTGATCTTCCAGGCGATGGACGCGGCCGGCAAGGATAGCGTGATCCGGCATGTGATGTCCGGGGTCAACCCGCAGGGCTGCCAGGTAGTCAGCTTCAAGCATCCGAACCCGATGGAGTTGCAGCATGATTTTCTCTGGCGCACCACCCGTGAACTGCCCGAACGCGGCCGGATCGGCATCTTCAATCGCTCGTACTACGAGGAGGTGCTGATCGTGCGCGTGCACCCGCAGATCCTGCGCAGCGAGGGGTTGCCGGATGCGCCATCGAGCGAGAAAGCCATCTGGCACAAGCGCTATCGATCCATTGTCGGGCTGGAGGGGCATCTGCACCAGAACGGCACCCGCATCATCAAGTTCTTCCTGCACCTGTCCAGGGACGAGCAGCGCAAGCGCTTCCTCGAGCGCATCGACAACCCGGAGAAGAACTGGAAATTCAGCCTGGCCGACCTCGAGGAGCGCGGTTACTGGAAGCAATATATGAAGGCCTATGAGGATTGCCTGAGTGCCACCAGCACCAGGCAAGCCCCCTGGTATATCGTTCCCGCCGACGACCGGAAGAACTCGCGCTTGATCGTCTCCCGGGTCGTCCTGGACGCGCTCGAAGCCCTGAAGATGACCTATCCGAAGAGCAGCCCCGAGCGCCGGCGCGAACTGTTGTCAATCCGCAAGCGCCTGACGCGATAGCAGCGCTTGCCAGGCCCGCTCAGCGCTCGTTCGTCGAGCGGGAAGGTAAGTTATTGAACTGACAGGCAGCGCTAAGCCGGCTCAGGCGATGTCGCCGCCGCGAGCTCAAGCCAGGCCGTTTGCGGCCGATAGCCTCGTTGACTATCACCGTAGGCGAGTGTCGCGTGGCCGAAGCCGTCGACTGGAGAAAACGACATCTCGACGCGCTGCGCGAGATGGAGACCGAGGAACGCCGCTGGCGCGGGATCGAGCAGATCCTGCGGCGGCTGGTGCAGCGGCTGTGTGCAGCGGCGATGGGCAACGATGCGCGCCTGGATAGGCAGCTCGAGACCCTGTGCGCCGCGACCCGTCGCGATGCCGACGAGCCGCAGCTCAAGGCACTGTTTGATTCACTGACCGGCGTGATCATGGCGGTGGAGAAACCTGCCGCGGTAGCGCCGGCGACGCTGCCGTCGCCGCTGCCGTCGCCGCTGCCGGCACCCGCACCACTATCGCCGGTTGCCAGCAGTGCAGGCCCGGTGCCGGAACGGCGCTGGCAGTCGAGCTGCCAGGCCGTTGATATGCTGATCGACCGGCTCGGTCAATCCGATACACGCGGCGCCGATCTGACGGCGCTGCGCAGCGATCTTGCCGCTGCCGCCGACGATGCCGCCCTCGCCGCCGTGCTGCTGCGTGTCAGCGATCTGGTTGCCCAGCACAGTGCCGCGATCGCCCGCGAGCGGGCGGAGGCGGTTGTGACGCTGGCACAGGTGACCGAACGCCTCGGGGAGATGGCGAAGTTCCTGTCGGGCGAGAGCGCCGAGCGGGCCCGCGACCACCGGGACCGCGAGACGCTCGATATCGGGCTGCTGACGCAGATGACGCGCATGACCGATGAGGTGCGAACGCTCGATGACCTGGCGGCGCTGCGCGCACTGGTGACCGAACGCCTCGAGGTGGTGGCGAGCAATGTGCGTGAATTTCGCGAGCGCGAGCGCAATCGCTTCGCCGAGAACGCGGCGCGCTCGGAGCGCATGCATTCGCGGCTGGCGGTGCTCGAGAAGGAGTCGCGCGAGCTGAGCCGCAATCTGGATCTGGAGAAACTGCGCTCGCGCATCGATACGCTGACCCGCGTCTCCAACCGGGTGTCGTTCGACGAGCGCTTCGCCGAGGAACTGGCGCGCTGGAAACGCTTTCAACACCCGGTGGCGATCCTGGTCTGGGACATCGATCGCTTCAAGTCGATCAACGATGCCTGCGGCCATCGTGGCGGCGACGCCGTGTTGCGCGAGGTCGCGATTGCGTTGAGTCGCGGCCGGCGCGAAGTTGATTTCTTCGCCCGCTTTGGCGGCGAGGAGTTTGTGAGCCTGCTGGTGGGCAGCGAGCTCGGCGATGCGCTGCTGGCGGCGGAGGAGATGCGTGTCGCCGTCGAATCGCTGCGGTTCCATTTTCACGGCACGCCAGTGCAGGTGACGGTGTCATGCGGGCTCACGGCGCTGCGCGAGGGTGACACCGTGGACACGGTGTTCGACCGCGCCGACGCGGCGCTCTACAAGGCGAAGAACAGCGGCCGCAACGCCTGTATCGCGGTCTGATCGACTTGCCTAGGTGCCCGAAGACCTGGCCTGCTGTCGCCGCGCCGCCACCTGTTCGGGCGTGACCTTCGATGGCTGGCTGCCGAATCGGGCCACGACGTAGTTGGCGACGGCGGCAATCTCGGTGTCGGAGTACGCGCCTTGGAACGAGGGCATGAACGGATCGGCCGGATCATTGCCGCGCCGTTCGCCGTCGAGCAGGACCTGCACCACGTTCATCGCGCTTGGATCGTTCACCGCGCGCGCACCGATCAGTGTCGCATAGGGGGTCAACGGGCTGACCCCGGTCCAGCCGTGGCAGCCGACACAGGCGCCCTCGAAGATTTCCTTGCCGCGCGGGTCGATGCCTGCCGTCACCCCTTGCGAGTGGGACGCCGGCGCCGGGCCTGCCAGTCGTGCCGGCACATCGCTGCTGGCGATCGCCGGCACGCTGCGCACATACGCGGCGAGGGCGTCGATGTCCGCCTGAGTAAGGTAATGCAGGCTGACGTCGACCGCTTCTGCCATCGGACCTGCCGCGGTGCCATGGCCTGAGGCGTGCCCGGCCGAGAGGTACTGCGCCAGTTCGCTGTCGCTCCATGCGCCGACACCGCTCTCCTTGTCGCCGGTAATGTTATAGGCGTGCCAGCCGTCGATGGTGCCGCCGGCATACTTCTTTCGATGGTTCAGGGCCTGCAACAGGTTGCGCGGGGTATGGCACTCGCCGCAATGTTCCAGTGCCTCGGCAACGTACGCCCCCCGGTTCCATTGCGGGCTCATCGCAGCATTCGCACTGAATCGGCGGTCCGGATTGAACATCGATGACCATAGCGCCATCAGCCAGCGCTGATTGAACGGGAACGCCAGCGTGTTGGCGGGCGCGACGGCACGCACCGGTGGCAGCGAGAAAAGATAAGCCTTGATTGCGGCGACGTCGTTGTCCGACAGATAGGTGTAGGAGGCATAGGGAAAGGCGGGATAGAGCCGCGTGCCATCGCGCGCGATGCCGCGGTGGACCGCTCGCAGAAAATCCGCATCGCTCCAGCTGCCGATACCGGTGTCGGCGTCCGGGGTGATATTGGGCGAAAACAAAGTGCCGATCGGCAGCACGAACGCCCGGCCGCCCGCGAATCGCTGGCCGCCGTTGCTGGTGTGGCAGGCCTCACAGTCGGCCGCACGCGTCAGGTACTCGCCACGAGCTGTGAGGCTCGCGCCGGCCAACTCGGCCGGGACGCCGGTCGGGTCCGCGCCGCTATAGCCGGCGGCAGGAGCAGTGCCACGCTCGGCGAAATCCATCGGCCCGCCCGAGACCGCACGCGCCAGGTACACGATCAGCCCGAGCAGTGCCACCAGCGCAACGACAATGAGGGTCCTGACTGCCGCCGCGCCCGATTGTGCCCGTAACGTCGTCATTGCTTTCTCCGTCCGGCCAGGATGTCCCGGTCGATTGGCAACTGGCGCAGGCGAATCCCGGTGGCGGCATAGATGGCATTGCCAACGGCTGGCGGCGCCGCGGCGGTGCCGGTTTCACCGATGCCGCCGGGCGGCGCCTCGCTCGGCAGCAGATGAACTTCGATCGCCGGCGCCTGATCGATGCGCAGCATGCGGTAGTCGTTGAAATTGGTTTGCTGCACGCGCCCTTTACCGATGGTAATCGAGCCATAGAGCGCCGCCGTCAGGCCGAAGATCAGGCCGCCTTGCACCTGCGCGATCACCGTATCCGGATTGACCACGATGCCGGTGTCAACGCAGCAGACGATGCGTCGCACCCGAACCTCGCCATCACTGCCGACCTCGACCTCGGCAACGGTGGCGATGAAGCTTGCGAAGGCGATCTGCGCTGCAATGCCGCGCCCGCTGCGCTGCCCGGGCCGTTGCGGCAGCGGGCTGCCCCAGCCGGCCTTGCCGGCGGCAAGATCCAGCACCGTCTGCAGCCGCGGCTTACCCTGCAGCAGGTTGCGGCGAAACGCGACCGGGTCCTTGTGCGAGGCCGCCGCCAGTTCGTCGATGAACGATTCGATCGCGAAGACGTTGTTGTCGGGTCCGACGCCGCGCCAGAAACCGGTCGGGACGCCGGGCGGTTCATCGCGCACGTACTCGATGCGCAAATTGGGGATGTCGTAAGGGATGTCGACCGCAGAGTCGACCGCGTCGATGTCGATACCCTTCTGGAAGGCCGGCGGTAGCCAGCGGGCGATGACCGCTGAGCCGGTAATGCGATGGTGCCAGCCGTTGATCCTGCCGTCGGAGACGCTGGCCGCAAGCCGGTCGTAGTAAAGCGGGCGATAGATGTCGTGCTGGATGTCCTCTTCCCGGCTCCAGATGACCTTCACCGGGCCATCGACGTGCTGTGCCACGCGCACCGCCTTCTCGGTGCCGTCCACTTCCAGCCGCCGCCCGAAGCCGCCGCCGAGCAGATGATTGTGCACGATGACCTTGTCGAGCGGCAGGTTGCAGACTTTCGCGGCGATGGCCTGGGTGCGAGCGGCCACCTGCGTGCCGACCCAGATCTCGCAGCCGTCCGGGCGCACGTGCACGGTGCAATTCATTGGTTCCATCGGCGCGTGCGCGAGGAACGGCAATCGATACACCGCCTCCAATTTCTGGCCGGCGGCCAGGCCCTTGTCGGCATCACCGACCGATTTGGCGACCGCGCCGGCGGCGTTGCTGGCCGTGGCGATCTGGTCCCAGATCTGCGCCTGATCGAGGTGCGCGTTCACGCCTTCGTTCCAGACGATGTCGAGGGCCGCCAGGCCCCGCATCGCGGCCCAGGTGTGATCGCCGACCACCGCGACCAGGTTATCCAGCACGACCACCTGGCGCACCCCGGGAACAGCCCTGGCGGCGCGATCATCCACGTGCTGTACCGAGCCGCCGAACACCGGGCAGGCTGCAAGGGTCGCGAACTTCACACCCGCCGGCAGCGCATCGATGCCGAAGGCGGCGACGCCGTTGACCTTGTCGGGCGTATCCAGGCGTTTGAGCGGCTTGCCGATCAGCTTGAATTGCTGGATCGACTTGAGCGGCGGATCAGCCGGTACCGTACCGGCCATCGCGGCCCCGGCCAGCGCGCCATAGGCGAGTTTGCGCCCGCTGGCAGCGTGAATCACGCTGCTGCTGTCGGTGCTGCAGCTGCCGGGATCGACTTTCCAGGTTCTTGCGGCCGCCTGCACCAGCAGGGAACGCGTGGCCGCGGCCGCCTTGCGCAGCGGCATCCAGAAAGCGCGGATCGAGTTGGAGTTGCCGGTGGCCTGCACGCCAAACGTCGGATTGGCGTAGAGCTTCTCGTTCGGCGGCGCGGCTTCCAGCACTATCTGCTCGAACGCGGCGTCCAGTTCTTCGGCCAGGATCATCGCCAGAGAGGTATAGACGCCCTGGCCCATCTCGACCTGCGGCATGATCAGCGTGATCCTGCCATGCGTATCGATGCGGATGAACGCATTGGGCGCAAAGACGCTCCCGCTGCCGCGCCGTCCTGCCTCGTCCGCCGCGGCGCGAACGGTCTCGAAACCAAACAGCAGCCCGCCGGCAGCGGCAGCACCCACCTGCAGCAGCGCACGCCGACGTGGCGAGTGCACGCCGTCTTTCCGATCGATCACGGTGCTCATGGGCAGCGCAGGTGCTGTGCGACCGGAGGGCTATCCGGACGTGGCTTTGGCCGCGAGCTTGATCGCGGCGCGAATGCGCACATAGGTGCCGCAGCGGCAGATATTGCCGGACATGGCGGCATCGATATCCGCGTCATCAGGATTGGGCGTTACCGCCAGCAGCGCCGCCGCCGACATGATCTGACCGGACTGGCAATAGCCGCATTGCACCACCTCCAGATCGAGCCATGCCTTCTGCACGCTGGCCCCGATGGGCGTCTTGCCAACGCCTTCGATGGTAGTAATCGCCCGATCGCCGATCGAGGAGATCGGCAGCATGCAGGAGCGAACCGCCTTGCCATCCAGATGCACGGTGCAGGCGCCGCACTGGGCAATGCCGCAGCCGAACTTGGTGCCGGTCAGGCCCAGCAGGTCGCGCAGCGCCCAGAGCAGCGGCACATCGGCGGCCGCATCCACGGTGCGGTTCTCGCCGTTGATTCGCAGTGTGATCATGGCTGACCTGTAGGTTCGGTGACCTGTAAGCCGATCAGGCGGTAAATATATAGAGGCGGCGAGGGCGACGCAAAATTACCGGCAGCTGCTCTGCTATCCTGTCCGACATATCCTTCGCACCTCGAGTCCACCATCGCCAGGAGCCCCAAGTCGCGTCCCGCGGCCACTACCCGCAAGGCCGCCGGGGGCGCACGAACGGTCGACGCCCGCAGCCGCGATCGGCTGTTCAATCAGTCGGTCGAGAAGGCGTTTGCAGTGCTGGCGGCATTCTCGGCCGAGCGTCGCGTGCAGGGGCTGGCCGAGATCGCCGCCGCCGCGCGGCTCACCGCAGGCTCGGCGCAGCGCTGCGTGCATACGCTGGTGCAACTGGGCTACCTGCGGCGCGTTGCCCGCCTGCATGGCTGGGCGCTGACGCCCAAGACCCTCGACATCGGCTATCCGTACCTGGCCGGCCATACGGTGCTCGAGCAGGCGACCATGCATCTGGCCGACCTGAATCATGCGACCGGTGAATCGGTCAGCCTGTCGGAGCCCGACGGCGTCGAGATGGTGTTCATCGCGCGCTTTCCGAGCCACAAGCGCTTCTTCATCCATATGTCGGTCGGCCGGCGGCTGCCGATGTACTGCACGGCCGCCGGGCGCGCCTATCTGTCGGCACTGCCGCGCCCGGAAGTGCGCGCGATCCTGGAGCGTTCGACACTGCGCAAGCTGACCACGCACACGCTGCAGGACATACCGCGGATCATCGACATCATCGATGCCGCCCGTGAGCTCGGCTACGCCTGGGCAAGCCAGGAGTGCTATCTGGGCGACCTGACGATCGGGGCGCCGATCCTGGGCAAGGGTGGCCGCCCGGTGGCGGCGGTCAACCTGTCGGGACCGACCAGCCGCTGGACGCTCGAGAAACTGCGAGCGCAGCTGGCGCCGCTGCTGCTCGAGACCGCGAGCGCCGCCTCGGGCCACGCGGCGGCAACGCTCGACGCTTGAGGCGCGACCGATCGCAGAGCGCCTCGGGTTCCACTACGCGCTGCTCGGAGAGCCGCGCGCCTGCCGGCGTCGGGATGGGCTCGCGCCGACGTCGCGCATCACCAGCACCACCAGAAGTCCGGTGATGAGGAACGAGACGATCGCCGCGGGTCCTGTCGCCCTGATGACCACGCCGCTGCCGACGAACAGGCCGGCGCCGATGACGCCGCCGAAGGCGATCATCGTCATGTGCCGCTGCTTCAGGCTGTGGCGCAGCGCACCGCCAGCAGGCGCCGTGCGGTTCAATCCGGGGCCCCGGTTGCAATCCCCTTGCCGTTCAGTGCGGCGCAGATCTCGTCGAGCACGCTGGCGTCGTCGATCGTAGCCGGGATCGTCCAAGGCTCACCATCCGCGATTTTCTTGATCGTTCCGCGCAGGATTTTTCCAGATCTGGTCTTGGGCAGGCGATTCACTGCAATGGCGAGTCTGAAGGCGGCAACCGGACCGATTTTGTCGCGCACCAGTGCGACGATCTCCTGTTCGATGAGCGCCGCGGGACGCAGCACGCCGGCCTTGAGGACGAAAAAGCCGCAAGGCCGCTCGCCCTTGATCTCATCCCTGATACCCAGAACCGCGCATTCGGCGACGTCCGGATGAGCGGCGAGCACCTCCTCGATGCCACCGGTCGACAGCCGATGGCCAGCGACATTGATGATGTCATCGGTGCGCCCGAGAATCGTGAGGTAGCCGTCCGAGTCCCTGAACCCCGCGTCCGAGGTCTTGTAAAAGCCCGGGAATTCGCTGAGGTAGGATTCGATCATGCGCTGGTCCTGGCCGTATAGAGTTGGCAGCGCGCCCGGCGGCAGCGGCAGTCTGATGACAAGTGAGCCCATGGTGCCGCTGGTAACCGGCCTGGCGGCATCATCGACGATCGCGATGTCGTAGCCGGGCATCGGCACGCTCGGCGATCCGCGTTTGACCGGCAACAGGCCAAGGCCGATCGGGTTGGCAGCGATCGGCCAACCGGTTTCCGTCTGCCACCAGTTATCGATGACGGGAATGCCGAGTACGCGCTCGGCCCAGGCGACCGTGTCCGGATCGGCGCGCTCGCCCGCCAGAAACAGGGCGCGCAGCGAGCGGATCGAATGTCGTTTCAGCAACGCCGCTTGCGGGTCTTCGCGTCGCACCGCGCGAAAGGCGGTCGGCGCGGTGAAGAAGCTGACCACTCGATATTCCTCAATGACGCGCCAGAAAGCGCCGGCGTCCGGCGTGCCAACTGGCTTGCCTTCATACAGAACGCTGGTGCAGCCCTGCAGCAGCGGTGCGTAGACGATATAGGAATGGCCGACTACCCAACCGATGTCGGAAGCCGTCCAGAACGTCTCGCCAGGCTTCACCGCGTAGATATTGTCCATCGACCATTTGAGCGCGACCATATGCCCGCCGTTGTCGCGCACCACCCCCTTGGGGATGCCGGTGGTCCCGGAGGTATAGAGGATATAGAGCGGATCAGTGGCGGCGAGCTCTACGCAAGCCGCTCGCTTGCCCCCGCCTTGGCGGCCGCGATCGTGCTTGCCCAATCATGATCGCGACCGGGCTTGAACGTCGCTTCGCGCTGCGGGCGCTGCAGCACCAGGCACGCGCGCGGCTTGTGCCTGGCAAGCTCGATGGCCCGATCGAGCAAGGGTTGATACGGGATGATGCGCCCTGGCTCGAGTCCGCAGGAAGCGGTCAGGATGAGCTTTGGGCCGGCATCGTCGATGCGAGTCGCCAGCTCCTTGGCCGCAAAGCCGCCGAACACCACGGAATGAATGGCGCCGATGCGCGCGCAGGCGAGCATCGCGGCGACCGCTTCGGGGACCATCGGCATGTACAGGATGACCCGATCGCCCTTTCCGACGCCAAAATCGCCAAGCACCGCGGCGAGCGTTGCGACCTCATCCAGCAGCTCGGAATAACTGATTCGCTGCTTGGCCGCGGCGAGCGGGCTATCGTAGAGGATGGCAGCCTGATGGCCGCGTCCGGCGGCGACGTGACGATCGAGCGCATTAAAGCAGGTGTTGCAGGTCGCGTCGGGAAACCAGCGTCCGTAGGGACCCTGCTGCGAGTCGAAAATGCGCACAGGTTTCCTGAACCAGTCTATTGCCGACGCCGCCTTGGCCCAAAAGGCGTGCGGATCGGCCATCCACTCTGCATAGACTTCAAAATAGCGGCTCGTCATTGACCTATCCCCCCGCAGCAAAAGCTGCGGCTACCTGCCGACCAGTGGCGCAAGGTCGGTCAGGCGCGTAACGCGGTAGTCAGGCTCATAACCGAGCTGTTCGGCGCGGCCACGAATCATCCGGTAAAACTCGGCGGGCCCTACGACAGAATTCTCCGGCGGCGGCGCCGCGCCGCCGCGTTCGACCCAAGCCACCTGGAAGCCATAGCGCTTCGCGCCGGCAACGTCGAATCCGTTCGACGAGATGAACAGCACCTCTGCTGTCGCGACCCCCAGGGCCGGTTCGACCAGCGCATAACAGGCCGGCTCGGGCTTGAACTGCCTCACTCGATCGACACTGATGACGTCGGCAAAGCAGCCGGCGACTGCAGAGGAGTTGACCAGCGCATCGAGCATAGTGGGGCTGCCGTTCGAAAGGATCGCGAGTTTATAGTCACCAAGCAACGCAACTGCCCTTAGAACCTCCTCATACAGATCGAGATGCAGGTAACTGCTCATGAGCCGATCGCAGAGCGCGGCGGCTGGCGCGATGCCGACGCTCGCCAGGGAAAACTCCAGAGCAGCGCGCGTGACCAGCCAGAAATCCTGGTACGACCTCATCAGGCTGCGAAGCCAGGTGTATTCAAGCTGCTTCAGACGCCACAGCTGGGTAATGATCTCGCCCTTGTCGCCGCATAGCTCGGTGGCGACACCTCTTACCGATTGCACATCGTAGAGCGTCCCATAGGCATCGAACACCAGTGCACGAATAGGCATGGCCGTGTCCCTCTTGCCTGAAGGCATCGAAGACTATTCTTAAATCAGAGCGCCTTAAATCAATTCGTTACGCGACTATCGCAGGTGCAAGCATAGCTGGCTGCGATCATCCGGCAACAGGGCAGAGCATCTGGCAGGCAGTCCGACAGCTGTAACGGCGGCCGTGCGCAGCCGGCAGGTCGCGATGTTGCGGCGCTTATCGGGTAGCCACATACTTGCACGCGATGCCGTCAACCGGCGAAACGACCAACGCCTTGCATCGCCTGAAGAATATGCTTTGGGGCGGGGGCTTGGCCGCGATCGCGCTCGGCCTGGGCCTGACGAGGCTGGCGTCGGCGACCGCCTTATCGTCACATCCGCTTATCGTCGCGGTCAGGCTTGGGGATTGCAACGCGGCGGTCAAGCTGGTGAATCCCATCGTGAATTCGAACGATGACCAGACGGCGTTTCTGGCGGGGCGCATGCTTGACGAGGGAATCTGCGTGAAGAAGGATCCGGTGGCAGCGACTGATTTCTTCGCGCGCGCCGCCGACCTGGGCGACAAGAGCGCCGCGCTCGACTACGCGACCAAGGTCGGACTCGGCACTGGAACCGAGTAGAGTTATGAACGCGCCGGCGATCTGTGCCGTGTCACCGGGGGGCTCGATCCCCAGGCCCGATCGTCGCGCTATTCGCTCGGCTATGCCTGCACGGTGAGCGGCTTGGCCGCCGAGCTGCTGCGAGAAACGCTGCCCCGGGCCGCATTCCTGGGCAGTCCTGCTGCCGTGATCGTCGAATTCAGCCCTGCGAGCGCAGAAATGCATATACGCGCGACGCCCCATGTCAGGCTCGGCGATGCGCCCACCGGTTCCACGCTGCGCAAGCCGGTGGTGGATGCACAGCAGGAGATCGAAAAGGCGTGGCGTGACGCGGTGGCCGCGGTTCCGAAGCCCGATGCCAACAGGCTCGACAACCAGGTGGTCGAGCTATCGCTCAATGTCGAGATGGTGCTGGAAAACAGCCGCGAAGTCTCGCGCCACGATCCCTCGGATTTCCAACACATACCTCCGGGCGACATCCAGCGCATGCAGTAGCACCTTGCGCGCTGCGGGCGTGGGCGCACTTGGCGCCCCGGCGGGATTAATTGAACCGTTTCTGTGAACGCGCGCTCAGGCGCAGACGATAGGCGGAACTAGAGTATCCATCGCGACGCCCCTGGAGTTCAGCGAGCAGATGACATGTTGGTGCGTCGAACCGTAGGAGTCACGTCCGGTCTAGTTTGCCGGTCGTGGTTCGCCGTATGACCGCATTCTCGAATGCTGCCTGCAGTTCGGCGAGCACCGCCCGTCGATCTGTCCGTGGGTGGGGCGAGCGACCCGTTCTTGCCGGCACGGCGCCTGAGTAGCAGGGCCGCAAGCGCGCCAGCGGATGTGCCGCTCGAGACAAGCAGGGTGGCAGTTCCGATGCACAGGGGACACATGGCAAACTTGGCTACTAATAGCTCAGTTTTGGCGACCAGCCCGCTGCGCCCTCGGGCAGCAGATCGAAGAAGTGCCATAGGGTACAGAAATCATCGCCGGGGCTCCATGCCGCATCGGACACGCGCAGGATTTTCTGTCCCGCGAGTTTGAACACCGAGATGCCCGGCCGCCAGCCGCCGTGGCCTGAGCGATAGCCCATATCCGCCGCGAAGGTCGTCCCCATGTGGCTCACCATGCGGAATTTCCAGCCGCGGCTCTCGGCAAATTTCTGCTGCGCGGCGGGAGTGTCGGGGCTCGACACCACAAATGCAGTCCGCGTGAGCACATGATGATGAACGCCGTTGTAACCGTCGGCCCAGAGAGTGCAACTTGGGCAGGAAGAACCCATGTTATGCACAACCATGAGATCGGCGTGGCTACCGAACAGCTCTGACAATCGTACCGTGCCCTCGGGTGTTTTGAATTCATAATCAGCTACTACCTGCGGCTCGACCGCCGCCAGCGTCGTGCGCATTTTCTGGCGGATGTCGGCGATCTGGCGGCGATAGGAACTCAACTTTTCCGACCCGGCGGTGTAGTTCATCGTGGCGGTCCTCGACTGATCCGACTTCATCTGGCGTAGAGATCGCGCAGCTTGACCCAGGACATGGGATTAGGAAGGCCTGCTTCGTCGCGCCCCTTCGGAACGAGATCGAGCAGTTGGTAGGCCGCGTTCATCGGGTCCAGTCCGCGAGCGTAGGTGGAGTAGGTGTGGAAGATGGCACCGGCCTCATCTTTGGTAAACACGCTGAAGCCCGGCAGGTCAGTCATCGATTTATCGTAGCGTGCGTAGTTGTATACGGCGGTACCCTGCGCCACGTCCTCCGGCTTGAAGGACACCTGGTAGTCATAGTTGAAATCCGTGTTCGCCGAGGAAACCCACTTGAAGGTCCAGCCCATGCGTGCGGCGAAGGCTTGCAGCTTCGACAGCGGCGCGCGCGAAATGGCTGCCAGCGACACGTCGCGCTGGTTCAAATGCGGGACGATGCCATTGTAGTTGTCCGCCCAGAACGAGCAGCTCTTACAACCCGCCTCCCATTCCGGAGCGAACATGAAGTGATAGACGATGAGCTGATTGCGCCGCGCGAATAAATCCGCGAGAGTCTCCTCGCCCGCGGGTCCTTCGAACACATACTGCTTGTCCACTCGCTCCCACGGCAGTTCGCGCCGCTCGCTGCTCAGTTGATCGCGCAGCCTAAGGAACTCTTTTTCCTTGGCCAATAACCGGCGGCGAGCGCTGACCCATTGGTCCCGAGATACGATGCTGTGGTTAGTCATGCCGACACTCCTTCATGTGTCATTTCATTGCCCGTCATTTGCGCCGCGCAGGGCGTGCGCGCTTGTTTGAGGGTGTGGTTTCGGCGGCGCGCCGCTCGTCGATCTGCGCCAGGGTCGCCGACAGCACGTCGAATTGCTCCTGCCAGTACTTGGTATAGCGGTTCAGCCACAGGGCGGCATCGAGGAGCGGACCCACATCGAGGCTGCAACGGCTGATGCGCCCACTGCGTTCCTGCTGCACCAGTCCCGCGCGGACCAGAACCTGGATATGACGCGAGACGCCCTGGAGCGAGATATCGAACGGGGCTGCGAGCTCGGACACCAGCAACGCCTGCCCGTCGAGCTGCTGCAGGATGCTGCGTCGGATCGGGTCGCTCAGGGCCTGAAACACCAGGTCGAGCCGCGCCTCGTCGGCGCCCTCCGCATCGCTGCCGTCCGCAGCGACAGACTGAGGGGAGATTCGAAGCGTTGATGCGATATTCACCGTGACTGATTAATATCAATGATTAGGCTGATAGTCAACATAATTGATGATTATCGCCGCACCGACGCGGGAATCGCGACAGGAATGGTCTCAAACTCCTTGAGCGTGTGTCGCCGACATCGCCAGTGATATCGCCGCAGCCAGGGTATTTCTTCTCGATGGCAAAGTGAGGGTGCCCGCCGCCTCAAGACCGCTCGCGGAGCTCGACCACGTAGCCGTTTGAATCGAGAAAATTCAGGTGGTGGCCGTCGACCACGGCTTTCAAGTTACGGGCGATCTGTTTGAACCTGTCCAAAGAGGCCAGCGTGTCCGCGCGACTCGTGTTCCAGCTCGGAACCTGATTGTTATCGTAGTTCTCGCGGAAGTGAGCCAGATCGCCGGTGAGCAGCACGTTTCCGGTGTTCTTCAGGCGAACCAGCAAAGCGTGATGTCCTGGCGTATGGCCAGGAGTGCTTAACATGACCACCGTGCCATCGCCGAAAACGTCGGCTCCACCGACGCGGCTCACCAATGCGCGCCGGCGTACAGACTACGGTGGGTCGAAGGCCGATTATCCCAAGTTGGGGGCGCCGGTCTCGGCGCATCACCCGTTCTGCGGGCCTGTGCATCAATAAGGTCTCGTCGTGAGGCAACGTGGACCCAATGGCGGAGCGTTCCAAATTGAATCCTGTTGCAATGATTCTGCTGCTAAGCGCTGTCACGGTCGGTGCGCCCGGGTGTGCACCTGATCCCGTTGCCGCGGCGAGCGCCACATCGCAGGACGCAGAGCCGCCACGCATATCCGCAGCCGCTGCGAAGCCGCAGCCGGACCTATCGGGTCGCAAGCGAGTCGGCGTGGCTTCGTTCTACGCGAACATGTTTGCAGGTCGACAGATGGCCGACGGCACCAACATGGATCCGAACGGCGACAACGCTGCGAGTAGAACGCTTCCGCTGGGTACAACGGCAAAGGTGACCAACATCGAGACCGGCCAAAGCGCGGTAGTCACGATCCAGGATCGCGGACCGTACGCAAGGGGCCGGATCGTGGATCTTTCGCCTGCCACCGCGCACAACATCGGGATTACACAAAAGATCGGAGTCGCCAAGGTGCAGGTCGCCCCCATCGCGGTCCCGCTGCCGGATGGCAGCATCAGGCCCGGCGTTGCAGCGCAGGACGCGAAACCGTAACGACCCCGGCGAACCAACGGCATCGCCTTCGCCAGTGCGAGACCTGGGCAGAGCCGTTACCGATGTCATCGGAATAGACAGGATTTCAACGGTCGGGATGTAGCGGTCGGGATGTAGCGATTTGCCCCGTTCCAGCGGTGCGTCACGAGGCGCAGCAAAGTGTGACGGTGTTCACATGTTTTCCCCACGGATGTAGTTGCCTCGTCCGAGCCTGACTTGCCCGAGCGTGCTACGGTCGAAGCCGCTCAGGCTGTAGCGCCAGATTTGGGACACAATGAAAATCCTTGCAAGAAAACTTGTGTCCCGACTGTCAATTGAAGACGCTGTCACTGTCGCGTTCATCGCAGCCCTCGTGCTCATGTGCATGGTCACTTTGCTCGCCTGGTACTCAGTGACGCACTTTATACAGAGCACGCACTGGGTTGATCATACGCATATCGTGCTGGAGACCGTGGAGCACGCGAAAGCCTCCTCCGATGAGGCACTGTCCGTGGCTCAGGAGTTTGTGATCACCGGGGATCCCACGAGCATGGCCGGACGCGATCGAGCAATCACCGACCTTCAATCCAGCCTTCATGATCTGGGGACACTCACCGCAGACAATAGCGCCCAGCAGGAGCGACTGGCCATTGTCAACTCGCACGCCGTCGCACGCATTGAGTTTATGAATGCGGTGATACTCGCCCGGCAGACCGGGGGCTTCGAAGTTGCCCAAAGGCTCATTGCGAGCGGTCAGTCTCGCGGCCAGGTCAATCAACTTCGCGACTTGCTGGATGCAATGGCCGGCGAGGAGCGCTCGCTGCTGCGGCAGCGGCTTCTGGCTGACGAGCTGAGCCAGCGCAGGCTCATCGGCGCGTGCGGAGCACTGCTCGCAGTTGTCATTCTGATAGTCGGACTGGGTCTTTTTCGACTGCGGCGCGAGTTGCACCTGCGCCAGAAACTCGCAGACAGGCTCGAGCGCAAGACGATCGAGTTGCAGACTTCGAACAAGGAACTGGAGAGCTTCTCCTATAGCGTCTCGCATGATCTACGCTCGCCGCTGCGCGCGATCGACAGTTTCGCGCTCATGCTCCAAGAGGATTATGCAGCGAAACTTGATGACGAGGGGCGCCGTTACATCGCTGTGGTTCGTGACGGCGCGCAGCAAATGGGCCGCCTCATTGATGACCTGCTGGCTTTCTCACGCCTGGGTCGAGAGCCCATCGACGCGCTGAACATTAATCCCAGGCTGGGCGCGGAGCGAGCCGTGCGGGAAGTGCTCGCGGCTTACACCGGCACCGCGCCGCAGATCCTCGTGCATGAGCTGCCAAGCGCATGTGGCGACGCCGTCCTCCTGCATCACGTGTGGGTCAATCTGATCGCCAATGCCGTCAAGTACTCGAGCAAGATCGCTGCGCCGCGAATTGAAATCGGCGGTTGCATTCAAGGATCAGAGGCCGTGTATTTCGTCAAGGACAATGGGGCTGGCTTCGACATGCGCTATGCGGACAAGCTTTTCAGGGTATTCCAGCGCCTGCATGGTGCCAATGAGTTTCCAGGTTCCGGCGTCGGGCTCGCCATTGTACAGCGGGTGATTGGTCGTCATGGGGGCCGTGTCTGGGGAGAGGGCAAACCTGACCACGGCGCGAAGTTCTTTTTTACCCTTCCACAGGCGGCATTTGTATGAGCGAAGTCGAGGAAGTCGAGATTCTGCTCGCGGAAGATTCCGCTACGGATGCGGAGGTGACCCAGCGTGCACTGAAAAAAGCGAACATCGGTAACCCCTTGCTGTGGGTGAAGGATGGAGCGGAGGCGCTTGATTTCCTCCACCACCGCGGCCGCTATGCGGGTCGCGCAAGCGCCAGACCGCGCCTGGTGCTGCTGGATTTGAAGATGCCGAAGGTCGATGGGATCGAGGTGCTGCGCGACATTCGGGCAACACCTGCCCTGCAAACTCTTCCAGTCGTCATGCTGACATCAAGCTCGGAAGAGTCCGATGTCGTGCGTAGTTACGCTTTGGGGGTCAACAGTTACATCGTAAAGCCAGTGGAGTCGCAGAAGGTATTCGAGGAGATCGCACGCCTGGGCTACTACTGGCTCATCATGAATCGGCCGCCAAGCTGACCCACAACGACTGGACGACGATCGTGCGCACACCCGAGGACACCCCAGTACGTCTACTCATCGTCGAAGATGTGGCCACCGAGGCTGAAATAGCCATAAGACAATTAAAGAAGTCGGGCCTGTCGTGCACATGGAAGCGTGTAGAGACCGAACCGGATTTTCGCGAGGCACTACGAGACTTTAAGCCCGATCTGATTCTGTCGGACTATGCGCTACCGCACTTCGATGGTTTCGACGCACTCAAAACGGCAGCGGCCGATGCTCCGGATGTCCCCTTCATTTTCCTCTCTGGCACCCTTGGCGAGGAGCGCGCAATTCAGGCGCTGAAGAACGGCGCCATCGATTATGTACTCAAGAGTAATCCCGAGCGGCTTGTTCCGGCCGTTACTCGCGCGTTGGAGGATGCGATTGCGCGCGGTGCGCGCCGCAACGCTGAAGCACGAGTCTTGCGACTCACGCGTATCACGCAGATGCTCTCGGCCGTCAATGCTGCTGTTGTTCGCATTCGCTCGCGCACCGAGCTGCTGACTGAAGCCTGTCGCATCGCTCATGGCGTGGGCGGATATACCCGCGCATATATCGTGCTGATCGATTCGGGCGCACGCACCGCCCGGCCAGTTGCCTGGGCAGGCCTCAACGACGAGCAGATGAAGACGCTGGTATTTAACGTGGCAAAGACCCGAGCAGCCGACACCAGCGTGACCGGACGGGCCATGCGCACCGCCGAGATCTGCATCTGGCACGCCCTGACCGAACTCGAGCCGATGGTTCGCAGCCCCGAGAGGCTCGTCACCGAGGGGATGCGCTCCTTGGCCTCCCTGCCGCTGCTCATCGATGGCACCCCAGTGGGTGCCTTTACCATCGGAAACGTCGAGGAGGGTACGCTCGATGGCGAAGAGCTGCTGATACTGCAAGAAATAACGGCCAACCTCTCGTTCGCGCTCCAGTATCTGCAAAAGCACGAGACGGTGGAGTTTCTGTCGTACTTCGATCCGCTCACCGGCCTTGCCAAGCGCGCTCTCTTCTGTGAACGACTCGCGCGCACGCTCGAACAACAACTGGAGTCCGAATCTATCCGGACTGTTATCGCGTTGGATATCCAAAGGCTATGCGTCATCAATGACTCAGTCGGCCGACATGTCGGGGACAGGCTTCTGCAATGTGTCGCCGACCGCCTGAAACACCATTTCGGCAACACTGATCAACTTGCAAATCTGGGGGGCGGCACGTTTGCCGCGGTAATTACTCAACCCGGCCCTTCAGAGCGCGCACTGCGACTACTCGACGAGCAGCTCACCACCCTTTTCAGCACGCCGGTATCCGTGAACGGGCGGGATATTCATATAGCGATCAAGTTCGGACTTGCAGAGTTTCCGGAGAACGGGAAAGTCGCAACGACTTTATTGCAGAACGCCGAGGCGGCGCTGCGCAAGGCCAGGGAGTCCGGCGAGCGATACTTGCATCACCGGCTGGAGATGAACTCCGAAGTCGTGGAGCGCCTTGGGCTCGAGCAGCGCCTGAGTACGGCGCTTGCCGAACAACAGTTCCTGCTCTACTACCAGCCTGAGATCGAGATAGCGGGCGGACGGATCATCGGATTGGAGGCGCTGCTGCGCTGGCACGACCCTGAGAATGGCATCGTGCCACCGGCAGTCTTTCTCCCGATCCTCGAATCCACCGGCATGATCGTCGCAGTTGGCGAATGGGTGTTGCAGCAAGCCGCCAGGGATTGCAAACGCCTGAAGAGCGGCGGACTGCCCCCGATTCGGATTGCCGTCAATGTCTCGCCGCTGCAACTGCGGCGCCACCAGTTCGCTTCGCAATTTCTGCAGATCGCCGCGGACACTTCCGGTGCAGGCTATGGGCTTGACATCGAGATCGTCGAGGGCGCACTTCTGGATGACTCAGCCTCGGTTATTGGGCAGTTGGAAGCCCTTCGTGCCGCGGGCATGCGTGTTGCGATCGACGATTTCGGTACCGGCTACTCCTCGCTAAGCCGGCTCGCGCAACTCCCGATCGATATGCTGAAGATCGACCGCTCGTTCATAAGCCGGCTCGGGATGGATGAAACCAGCGCCACGGTCGTTTCGACCATCATTCAGCTTGCCAACGCCTTTGGGATGATCACCTGTGCAGAAGGGGTAGAGACGAAGGAACAGCTTGAGATACTCAAGACGCTGGGATGTCAGCAGGCGCAGGGCTACTTGTTTAGCCGCCCGGTACCAATTGATGAAGTCGAACGGCTGGTACGCGCTTCTTTGGATGACAAAGCCTTATCCGCACTTCCGAGCGAGACGAGCCTTTCGGACAAGACATTGCGGTCCGTGGGAGACATGTAAGTGCGTGCGCGCACCGCTGCGCCTACGGTGTGTTGAGAAGCTGACAACCGAGTATCCGAAGGCACGCAACAGAACCAGGAGCGGCGCTTCTGCATTTCAGGCTGATCCTAGCGCGTGGCTGCGCTGAGCGAGCGCTCCAGTGCGCTGATCGCCTGCACACTGAGCGGCGCACCGCTGATGCGGGCGGCGTAGAGTGCCGCGCCCGCGGCGGGTGGCAGGCGCGGCGCCAGCACGCGATAGCGTGCGCCCTGGCTTTCAAGCCGCCTCTGCACACGCGTCAGCAGCGGCTCGGGCTGCTGGAACAGGCCGCCGGAGTAGGACACCGACATGGTTGCTTGCGCAGGAATCCCGAGTTGACGGTGCACTGCATCGACGATCGTTACCAGCTCATCGGCTGCGTGAGCGAACAGTGCCGAGGCCTGGGCATCGCCGGCCGCTGCCGCCTGGGCAATCAGTGGCGACAGGGTTGCCAGGTGGCTGCGCTGGATCTGATTCTGATCATAGATGGCGGCGCAGAGGTCATGGTCCATCTGCAGTCCGAAATGGCTACGCAGGATCTGGTACAGCGGGCCGCGGGCCGCGCGCCCGTCGCTCATGCGCGAGAACAGGTTCAATCCCTCGCGCGCGATCCAGTACGACGAGCCTTCATCGCTGAACAACTCGCCCCAGCCACCGGCGCGCGCCGAACGGCCGCCGAACTCGCCAAAGGCAATCGAGCCGGTGCCGGCCACCAGGTTGATGCCGTCCTGGCAGGCGAGGGCGCCGGCCCACGCGCACACCGCGTCATTGCCGCAGCGGTAATGCTCCGGCAGCAGCGGCGGCGATGCGGCGCTGTCCAGTGCCGCGACCAGGCGGCTGTCCTCACCGTACGCCGGCAGGCCGAGAAAGCTGAACTCCAGGCGCGAGGGCGACAGCCCCGCCTGCTCCAATGTGGCGCGAATACCGCGCGCGAGCATGGTGCGCAGGGCTTGCAGGCCGATCTCGAGATGGTAGGCGGGCCCTTCGGTGTGCGATGCCAGCACCCGCCCTGATTCGTCGATCAGTAGGAAGGCCGTCTTGCTGCCGCCGCCATCGACCCCGAGGTAGGTGTTCACGCGCGGCCGCGCCACGGATGGATCGAGACACCCGTGACCACGCGACTCACCGTGCCCGTCGCATTGGGGTTGTCGGGCCGTAGACCGAGCGAGATCGAGCGCAGCAACGCCAGGGATTGCGCAAACACGGCATACGGCAGGCACAGTTCGAGATCGGAAGTGTCCATCGGATCCCGTGGGGTTTCCAGAATCACATCGTCCGGATGCGCACCAGAGCCTGGCCGCGCCGCGAGCGCCACCACGCGCCCCGCGACCGCATCGTGTCGCAGCTCGTCGATGAGGTCCCAGTCGTATTGTCGCGCGTAGTCGTCATTGCCGACAAAGACGACCACCAGCGTATCGGGATTCAGGATGGTCTTGGGTCCGTGACGAAAGCCGAGCGGCGAGTCGGCGATGGACACCACCCGACCATCGGTGAGCTCGAGCATCTTGAGTGCGGCCTCCTGTGCCAGCCCCTTGAACTCCTTACTGCCCAGATACACCACGCGGCTGACACGGCCGCTTACCAGTTCCTGCAGCAGCGCCAGGCGATCGACGAGCAGCTGCTGTGCCAGCCGCGCGAGCCCGCCCGCTCGTGCGCTGTCGGCCGGCACGGTGCGCAGCGCAAGTGCGGCGGCGAGCAACATGCCGGTGAAGCTCGAGGTCATCGCGTAGCTGCGGTCGTTGCTCGCCGCGGGCATCAGGATGGCGCAGCAGTGTGGTGCCTGGCTCGCACGCCGGTAGAGCGCTCCCTCGGGGTCGCAGGTGACGATCAGGTGCCAGCAATCGCGCACCCATGCGTCTGCCCGCTCAACTGCCGCGACGCTCTCGGGACTGTTGCCGGAGCGGCCGAACGATACCAGCAGTGTCGGCGTCTCGGCCGCCAGGTAGCTCTCCGGACTGGCCACCAGGTCGGTGCTTGCAATGGCGTCGGCGCGCCGGCCGAGGATGCGCCTCAGCGCGGGCGCCAGGCAGTTGCCAATGTGGGCCGAGGTGCCGGCGCCCGTCAGCACAATGCGCAGCTCGGATCGGCTGAGCAGCGGCTCGAGGAACCCCGCCAGGCGCGCGAAGTCGGCGGCGAGCGAGTCCTCGATCTGTGCCCAGAGGTCCGGCTGCTGCAGGATCTCGCGCGCGGTCCAGTGCGCGCCCGCGGCGTCGATCTGCGCCATCGTCAATCCAAAGGCATCCATGTTCTATCCCCCGGGTGGATGGCAGGCGCCGTCATAGTCGCGCAGGACCTGGGCGACAGCATCGAGCAGCAGCGCCCGTGCTTCGTTGACGAGCCTACCGGCCCGAATCGCCGCGTACTGCCGCGGCAGGTATTGGCTCAGCAGCGTCAACGGGATGCGGCGGGTGTCCAGGTTCGCGATCAGTGCCTCGCAAGCCGCTGCGACCTTGGGCACGTTCCAGTAATAGCGAATGCGATCGCTGAGGCTGTACTGCAGATCGAAGCGCTGCGAGCGCGCGTCGGTGTAGTAGGCCTGCCAGTGGCGAGGATCGCGCCGCATCGCTTCCATTACCACCTGCTTCAACGGTTCGGCCGGCGTCATGTCGAGTTCGCGCTCGATATCAGCCAGCGCCCACAGCGCCGCGCGCAGCGCGAAGCTGAGGCCCGGCCCCACCTTGAGGATCGCGAAGTGATCGCGCACCAGCGCCGCGAGTGCCGCAGGGGCCTGATAGTCGGTGGAGTGCGCCTCATAGACCAGGCCCGGTACACGCTCGATGCGCTGCGCGAGTTCGCGTGCCCGCTCGGGCTCATAGTCGATCACCTTGTGATGATCAAACTCCACCCCGGGCTGTACCACCAGCGCGACGACGCGCGGCCACGCGTGCTGCAGTCCGCCGCCCAGGAATGCGCCGCGATGGGCGTCAAGCGTCGCAGTGACGGCCGCCGGCGTCGTTACGGCCAGCGATTCGAGCGCCTCGGCGGCGCCGCCCGGTGTCGGCACCTCGGTGCCGATCACGTAGAGCGGGGGCTCGCCGCCGCTGGCGTGCCACGCGGCTTCGCTGGCACGGCACAGCTGCGCGGCGCGCGCGGCGATGAGCGCGTCGGTCAGCGCGCCCGGATCATCGGCACAGCTCATCGAACAATCCAGGTGAATCTTGCGAAATCCAGCCACCACGTAGTCCGCGACCAGCTGCTCGGATCGCGCCAGCGCCACGGCCGCGGGCTCGCTGCGCCACACGTTCGGTCCCAGGTGATCGCCGCCGAGCAGCACCCGTTGCATCGGCAGCCCCACGCGCGCGGCAATGCCTGCGACGTAGTGTTGGAAATCGAGCGGTCGCATGCCGGTATAGCCGCCGAACTGATTGACCTGGTTGGAGGTGGCCTCGATCAGCGCGTAGCGGCCCTGGCAATCGGCCTCGCGCAGCGCCGCCTCGATGACCAGCGAGTGCGAGGAGCAGACCGAGCAGATGCCCACTGGGTTGCCGGACTTGTGAGCGCGCAGCAATTCGAGCAAGGCGTTCATTCGGGTTGCAGCGACAGCAGCAGCGCGCCGCTCAGCGCGAGAGCAACGCCCGCCAGTTTGTAGGGACCCGGCAGGCTGCCGGCCACTGCCAGCGCGATCAGCGCCGTCAGCAGCGGGGCGCCGGCGTTGACCAGCGGCGACACCACGATTGCCTTGCCGTAGCGGAACGCATACACCAGCAGCAGCGCACCGATCGCGTTGAGGATCTGCACCGAGGCGGCCAGCCAGGGTCCAGTGATACCCAGATTGATCGATCGCGAGAAATCCGTCAGCGCCAGGGCCACCGGAATGAACGCCAGCCCGGTAAGCATCATGTAGATGAAAATGCTCTCGGCGCTCATGCTGCGATTGGCCAGCTTGATGAAGTAGGCCTGCAGCCCCCAGGCGAGCATGACCGCCAGTGCGAGCATGAACCAGCCGCCGTAGTGCTGGGTCGAGCTGTCCGGCGAATAGTCGAACAGCGGCAGCGAAATCACGGCCAGCAGGATGCCTGCCCAGCCGAACATGCCGGTGCGCTCGCGCAGCAGCAGCAGCGACAGCAGGATCGTGACCACCGGGGACAGCGAGACGATCGGGAAGATCAGGTAAGTGGGCCCGACGGTCAGCGCGCGGAACAGCAACATCTGTCCCCCGGCACCGAGCAGCCCGATGGCAAGTCCGAGCAGTAGCGAACGCGGATCATGCTGCAGCCGCCAACCGGCCCTTGCCAGCGCGTACACGGCGGGCGCGATCATCGTCAGCGCCCAGACCACGTAAGTCAGCGTGTCCGGAAAGCCATGCTCGCTGGGCAACGAGCTGAAGGCGCCCCAGACGCCCCACATCAACGTGGTCAGCAACGCATAGCGCAGCCAGCGGCTGGCGGTCATGGGCGCAATGCCTTTCAGAATCGGTAGCTGAGGCCGAGGGTGTACATGCGGCCGAAAGCAGTATAGCCCTGGCCGACGGCGCTGCTGGTGCCGCTGCTGGAGCTTGTCGTGCTGGTGCTGGTAGTACCACTGGCCCAGACCGCATCTTGCCGGTTGCCGAGGTAGCTCCTGGCGATGGCATTGGCAAGATTTTTACCCTCAAGGTAGATCTTGAACCCCTTCACGAGCTCGTACGACAGCTGAGCGGTCACCCACGAGAAGCTGGCCTGGTACGCCGACACGCCCTGGATCTCCGTGAATGTCTGTTCCACCGACGGACCGTCGTAATCCCAGTTGACGTTGGCGCTGATTGGGCCGGTCTCGTACAGCACGCCCAACGACGCGCTGTTCGGCGATACCCCCTCGAGTTGACCGACGAACTGCCCCGCGACGTAGGCCTGGCTCCAGGTGTGCGTGTACTGGCCATGCACGCCAAAGCCGCTCGGCAGGATGTGCTGGAAGCCAAACTCGAATCCGCTGACGTAACCCTTGTCGCCGTTGATCGGCGTGTAGACGGTGTAGAGCACCGGCACCGGTGTGGTGCCGCCATTAAAGAATCCCTGCGCGCCGATATTGACGTTGTTTTGCGTCCCGGTCGTGATGAAATCCCTGATGTCCTTGCCGAAGATCGCCAGCGTCAGCGCCGACTTCGGCTGGTAATACCACTCGACCGATACATCGGCCGAATAAGCCTTAATCGGCTTCAGCGTCGAACTGCCCGCATAGGTGACCTCGTAGACCCGATTGAGCGTGTTGTCGGTGCGGGTCGGGGCAAGCTGGTCCAGTTCCGGCCGTGCCATGGTTTCCGAAGCACCGAAGCGCAGCTGCAGATCTGGCTTGAGGCGGTAGGTGAAGTTCAGCGACGGCAGCGGCAGTGTGTACGAGCCGGACGACGTGGTCGGCGTCGGGTTGCTGTAACCGACAATGGCCGGGTTGGTCGGGTCGGCGGTGTTGGCGATCGTAATGGTCTGGATTTCATTGACCGCGGTGCTGGCCGTGGTGCTGGTGTGAACTACGCGCACGCCGATGTTGCCAGACCACTTCGCACCTGCGAAGTCGGCCTCGAAGTAGGCCGACGAGGTAGTTTCGCGCACGTTGTAGGAATTCACCGCGTTGAACTGCGGCAGCGAAGCGGCGAAGTTGTAGTTCGGGGCGCCAGCGACGTACGTGTTCGGCTGGCCGTTGAGCTTTTGAAGCGCACTGAGCAGGTTCGGAATATTGAAGACAGCGACGGTCGTCGGGAAGCTCCCGCCCGCCCCCTGCATGTAGTTGGGAAAAGTCGTGGTCGAGATCACGTTGGCACCGAGCGAGCCATAGGTGATCGGGGTGGCGCCCGTCGGGGTGGTGTAGAAGTCGTACTGGCTTGACCCGCCGGTCCAGTCGTTGTCGAAATCGTCACGCGTCTTGTGGCGCTGGGTCTCTGCGACGCCGAAGCGCAGCTGGCGCAGCGCGCCGGCGTCCTGGAATTTCAGCGTGCCGTCGAGCGTTCCGCCGCTGACCTTGTCGTGGATGCTGTTGCCGTTCAGGCCGGTGTAGTGCGCAGTCCAGAAATTGTTGTTCAACGCACCCGAGGCCAGCGCGTTGGCATAGTTCTGGCCATTGGGCAGCGTCACGGAAATATAGGGTAATCCGCCATTGGGATTGTTGGTCCAGTTGATGATGTCCTGGTTGTAGGGAGTGGCCGATTCCAGGCCCGAGGTCACGAAGGCATCGTTGCCGCCTTCCGGCCGATTGGCCTTGGACTGATAGACGTCGGCATCGACCGAGAAGTCCTCGGTCGGCCGCCAGGTGGCATTCAAGCCGAGCAGTGAGGTGGTGACGCGGCGGGCGATGGTCTGGTTGACGATTTCAGGCGTGAACGTGTTGGCGGTGAACGAGGTGATGTAGCCGTTCTTGACCACGACGTTGGACCACTCGGGATTGCCATTCGCGTCGAAGGTGAAATCCGGGTAGTACGCCTGGTCGTAGGCGACCTGAGGATCATTCAAACGCGAATAGAGCCCGTCGAGGGTCACGTGGAGTGTGTCGCTGGGCCGCCACTCGAGCGCGCCCGATAGCGCCGAGCGCTCTTTCTTCTCGATCACCGAACCGAACGAGATGCAGCACTCCGCGATCACCGGCTGACTGGCGGGCCCGGAGAGCGGCCAGACGCCGGGATTGGCGCTGTCGTAGGTGTTGTAGTTGAGCGAATCGGTGCGTGTCCGGGTATCGGACAGCACGCCGCCGATCAGGAAGCCGAGCGTACCGGCCGAATTGGTATCGCTGACGAACACCGAGCCCTTCTTGCCCCAGAACTGCGACATGTCGTCGTAGTTGGTTTCGATGCGTGCCGCGGTATGAAAGCCGGGGTTGTCAAATGGCCGTGCCGATCGCATGTCCGTGGTTCCGCCGATGCTGCCCTCCAGCGCCGAGGCTTGCGAAGACTTGAACACATCGGCGCCGGAGATCAGGTCGGCGGGCAGTACGTCGAACGCGAGCTCGCGCCCGTCGTCGTCGGTGGCGAGAATGCGGTTATTGAGTGTGACGATGTTGTATGCCGGACCCAGGCCGCGCACCGAAACATACTGTCCTTCGCCGCCGGTGGTGCGGGTGATCGAGACCCCGGTGATGTGGCGCAGAGCGTCGGCGACGTCGTCGTCCGGAAAGCGGCCGAGCTCGAGCGCGTTGATCGAATCCTGCACGACGCTGGCGTTCTGCTTCTGTTCGAGCGATTTGGCGAGGCTCTCGCGCAGGCCGCTGACGACAACCGTTTCGAGCTGCGCTTCGGTCGGTGGGGTGCTCGCAGCGCTGCTCGGGGTCGTGCCCTGCGGGTCTTCCGCGCTAGCGGTCTGCAGGCCCGCGCTCAGCAAACCAATGAGCAGAAGCGCTACGTAAACGTGCCGCTGGTTCACGCGCATGGTCGGTTCCCTATTTATGTTATCTGAAGGAAAACGAAAGTAAAAGCACGCCTATATATTTCGTTTATCTTCCTATAATATTTCGTATGTCTTCGAATCTGTCAAGATAAACTGCAGGGTCGAAAGTGAAAGGAATGAAACCGGGAACGCGCGGCACCGCAACCATTACCGCCCGGCCTGCAATAATGACGAGTCTGGAAAAGGTCAGCGCATGAAGCAGCATCGCACCAGCCGACGTCGATTCCTGCAATGGGCCGCCAGCGCGGGTGTCGCCTCGGGCAGCGCGCTGCTGGGCACGCCGGCGCAGGCGTTGCCACAGCGCTCGCGCGCCGCCGCGCCGATGGCCGTGCTGAGCGATGAGCGCCTGCAGATCGAATTCGATGCCGGGATGCGATCGCGGATCTCGCACCTGACCACGTGGGCCGCCGCCGAGAGTCTGGAGCTCAAGGATGGCCGGCGCGTCGATCAATTTGCCTTGCGTGAGCAATCCCGGCAGCGCGTCGAGGGGCCCTTCGGTCCCGGCCTGCAGCTGCGACTGGTCGGCGTGTCGGACTCGCACATCGAGAAGTCGCTGGAGGTCAGTTTATTCGAGCGCTATCCGGGGTTCGCGCTGTATCGCGTGTCGTATCGCAATCTCACCCCGCAGCCGCTCGCCATTCGTCGCTGGACCTGCGCTTCGCTGCATCTGCCGCCGGCGAGTGCGCACGATGCGCCGCCCGGCAGTGGTGGGCCGCCGTTCTGGAGTTACTGCGGCAGCACGCATGCCGACCGTCGCGACTGGGTCCAGGCCGTACGGCCTGGTTTCCAGCAGCCGAATTTCATGGGTATGGAGGCCTCCGATTACGGTGGTGGCACCCCGATCGTCGATGTGTGGCGGCGCGATCGCGGGCTTGCCGTGGGGCATCTGGAGCTGACGCCGCTGCAGGTCTGGCTGCCGTTGCGCTGCGACGCCAGCGGCGTTGCGCTTTCGATCACGCAGCCGATCGAGCGCGTGCTGGGCAGCGGCGAGCGCTTCGACACGCCGCAAACTTTCATCGCCACCCACAGCGGCGATTACTTCTGCGTGCTGGATGCGTATCGTCGCCTGATGGCTGACCGGGGCGTCGCCTCGCCGCAGCCGCCGCCAGCCGCCTACGAGCCGATCTGGTGTGCCTGGGGCTATGAGCGCGACTGCACGGTGCAGCTGATTACCGATACGTTACCCAAGGTGCATGACCTGGGACTGCGCTGGGCGGTCATCGATGATGGCTGGCAGTCCAATGTCGGTGACTGGAATCCCAACCGCGACAAATACCCGCGCGCCGACGCCGACATGCGCCAGCTGGTGCAGAGTATCCGCTCGCAGGATCTCAAGCCGCGGCTGTGGTGGGCGCCGCTGGCCGCGGCACCCGGCTCTGATCTGCTGCACGATCACACCGACCTGCTGCTGCTCGACAGGGACGGCGCGGTGCAGAATATCTCGTGGTGGAACTGCTTCTATCTGTGCCCGGCGTACGATGCGACGATCGACTACACGCTGGGGCTGGTGCGCAAATTCATCGGCGAGTGGGGCTACGCGGGACTCAAGATCGATGGCCAGCACCTGAACGGCGTGGCACCGTGCTTCAATCCCGCGCACCGCCATGCCCGGCCCGAGGAGTCGGTCGAGAAGCTGCAGGATTTCTTCCAGGCGATCTATCAGACGGCCGTGCGCCTCAATCCGGACGCGGTCGTGGAGCTGTGTCCCTGCGGCACGACCTACTCGTTCTTCAATATGCGCTCGTTCAATCAGGCGCCGGCGTCCGATCCCGAGTCGTCCTGGCAGGTGCGGCTCAAAGGCAAGACCCTGAAGGCGCTGATGGGCCCGAGCGCTGCGTTTGCCGGCGATCATGTCGAATTGAGCGACGGCGGGGATGACTTTGCATCCACCGTCGGCATCGGCGGCATCATCTCGACCAAATTCACCTGGCCGCGCGATCCAAAGCCGAAGGATTCCTTTCTGCTGACGAGCGCGCGCGAGACGCTCTGGCGCAAATGGATCGCGTTGTACAATGAGCGTCGGCTGCCGCAGGGCATCTATCGCGGCGAGTTGTACGACATCGGCTTCGACAAGCCCGAGACGCATGTGGTCGAGAAGGACGGTCGCTTCTACTATGCTTTTTACGCGCATGAGTTCAGCGGGCCGGTGACGCTGCGCGGGCTGCGCGCCGGCCGCTACCGCGTGCGCGATTACTTCAATGACCGGGACCTGGGCGATATCGGCGGGCCACGCAACAGCCTGGCGTTGGCCTTCCGTGGCGCCCTGCTGCTCGAGGCGATACCGGTCTGATGCTGAACGCAATCGAAGGCGGGCTGCTGATCGAGGAGCGCCGACGGCGCATCTGCGAGTTCCTGCGCGCAGAAGGGCGCGTCACCGTCGAGGCGCTGGCGACGCGCTTCGGCACCTCGCAGGTGACGGTGCGCGCGGATCTGTCGGCGCTGGAAGCCGCCGGGGCGCTGGTACGCACCCACGGCGGCGCGCTGCTGCGCCAGGAGGACGACGAGCCGCTCGATGTCAAAAAGCTCAAGCATCATGCCGAGAAGGTCAGAATCGCCCAGGCCGCCGTGGCGCTGATTCGTGACGGCGAAACCATCATCCTGGACTCCGGCACCACCACCGCCGAGATCGCGCGCGCGTTGCGCAAGGCCGAGCTCAACTCGATCAACGTCATCACCAACGCGCTGAACGTGGCCGCGCTGCTGATGGACGTGGCGTCGGTGCGGCTGATCGTGCCGGGAGGCATCCTGCGCCGCGAGTCCAATTCACTGTCGGGCCCGATGGCCGAAGCGGCGCTGGACTATCTGCAGGCCGATCGCCTGTACCTGGGCGCCGATGGGCTGGATCCTGAAATCGGGGTCATGACGCCCCATCTGCAGGAAGCCGAGCTCAATGCCAAGATGATCCGCATCGCCCGGCAGGTGGTCGTGGTGGCGGATTCCTCGAAGCTCGTGCGCCGCAATATCTCGCTGATCGCCAAGGTCGAACAGATTCAACTGCTGATCACCGACCGTGGCGCGCCGGCGGCGGCAGTCGATGAGTTGCGCCAGCGGGGGGTCGAGGTTCGGCTGGTATGAGTCATTGCGCGCGCTGACGCCGGTACTACCCGTTCTGCTCGCGTTCTGCGGTGCCAGTGCAATCGCTGCCGGCGCGCCGAGCGACGACACTGCGCACTACTACGTGCGCGAGGATTTCCGGCGAGTCGAGAAGATCGATGCGCATGTGCATATTCATGGCGACGGCGCGCAATTCATGGCGCAGGCGATCCGCGACCACTTCCGCATCCTGACCATCAACGTCGATTATCCGGATTTTCCTTCTCTGTCGGAGCAGCAGCGCGCAGCCATATCGCTCCGGCAGCGCTATCCCGGACGCGTAGCGTTCGCCGCGGCGTTTTCGGTACAGCATTTCGAGGCGCCGGACTGGTCTGAAGGCGCGCTGCATCAGATCGATGCCGCCGTACAGGCGGGCGCGGTCGGGATCAAGATCTGGAAGAACATCGGCATGGCGCTGCAGGATCCCGATGGCCGCTACGTGATGATCGATGACCGGCGCTTCGAGCCCATCATCGCCGATCTCGAGCGCCGTCACCTGGTGCTGCTCGCCCACCAGGCGGAACCGCTCAACTGCTGGTTGCCATACGATCAGATGACGGTGCGCTCGGACCGGCAGTATTTTCGCGAGCACCCCCAGTACTACATGTACCGGCATCCCGAGATGCCCTCGCACGATGCGATCCTGGCCGCTCGCGACCGGATGCTGAGCGACCACCCGGCGCTGCGCTTCGATGCCGTGCATCTGGCATCGCTCGAATGGGACGTCGACAGAGTAGCGCAGTTTCTCGATCGCTTCCCCCAGGCCAACGTCGACCTCGCCGCACGCCTGGTGCACCTCGAATACCAGGCGGCGCGCAACCCGCACAAGGTGCGGCAATTCCTGCTTCGATACCAGGATCGGGTCCTCTACGGCAGCGACGATGCCTACGGTCCGGCGGACACGGATGCACGCGCGCTGGCCGACGTGCACGCCGCATGGCTGGAGGATTGGCGCTTCCTGGCGACTTCCGAGCCGATGCACTCCGCAGACTTGGCGCAGCGCTTCCGCGGCCTGCATCTGCCTCGAGCGGTCATCGACAAGATCTATCGTCGCAACGCCGAGTCGATGTTTGCCGGCGGCTGGAATGCCACGGTGTTACCCATGTGACTGGAATGGACCTGCGGTGATGCGCATGCGGCGCAGGCACTCGGCCAGCGTCATCCGAGCCCGACTGCTCGCACGATTAGTAACAACCCAGCCCCGACGATGACGGCTCCAATGGCTTGCACGACGCGCGCACCGGCCGGTGCGAGACGTTCGGCGGTGATGGCTGCCGTCACGACAGCCATCGCCCGCAGGTCCATGACCCCGACACCCAAGAGGATCGCCGTCAGGCCGGCACAGCAGTAGCTGCAGTGCAGGCCGAGGCTTAGGCCGTGTCGCCAGGCCGTGCCGGCGTCCGCCGGCAACCTAAGCCCGCGCCCCGGTGCCTCCCGGCAGCAGGCAAGGTGACGTGCCTTGCACGCGGTGAACTGGAGCGCGCCGGCAATCAGGACGAGCACACCGAGCGCGAACGGAACGGCGCGCGCCAGCCCCGGCAGCCGCACCTCGAGCCCCGCCAGCGCGCTGCCCAGCGCAAAAGCGACCATTCCGAATACGCTCCACACGAGGAAGTACCCCACGCCCACCAGCGCGCTCAGCCGGCCCAAGCGCGTCTCGCCGGTCCTGCCGACCGCCTTGCGGTAGCGCCACAGCATGGGCACCAGGGACGGCAGCATCATCGCTACCATCATCGCGACCCACATGCCCAGGAACGCCGCCGCCGCGCCAGGCCAGGTCTGTCCGGGCATCGACATCCACGCCATCGACATCGTCCAGCCGCCGGGCATCGGCATCGCGCCCATCGCCGACATGGAAGTGCACCAGGCGATTGTCGCCACCGTACTGGCGGCGAACAGCAGCGCCGAGACGCCGAAGAAGGCTCGCTCGGAAGCTCGCTCGCAAATCATGCGCCGTGAAATCTCCCGTCCCCCGGTTGCACCAACGACACCCACGACCCGGCTCATCGCTGGCGCCACGAGCATCGCCGGGCGCAGTTCGCGCAGCACCGCGGGCAGTCGGGCAATCCAGGGGTTGAGCAGTGCTTTCATTTTCAGCCCTTGCCGTACTCGTCGTGACGGCGCCACCAGGGGCCCCTCTCGTTGCGCCCTTTGGGGGCGCGGTCGAGCCACTGGTACATGCCCCACAGGCCATCCAGTCCGCGCGCATAGGTGGAATAGGTGTGGTAGACGACGCCGTCGTCGAGCACGAACGCACTCATGCCCGGTCGATCGCGCGTGTACGTGGGCGCGTCGGTTCCGCATGTGGCCGCGAACTGGGCGACGGGCTCCGGGACGACCGTTGTCGCGTCCATCGCGTGGCCGCCGCGCTGGTAGTTATATTCGATCGTCCCTTCGCGCTGTTGCTCCTCGGTGAATGCGACGTTGAAGTCGAAGTTGAAGTCGCTGCCGAGCGAGGACGCCCAGGGAAACGTCCATCCCATCCGCCGCCGGTACGCCTGCAGCTTGGTGAGCGGCGCCCGCGACACCGCCGAAAGCGCGACGTCGTGGTTCGCCAGGTGTACGGCGAAGCCGTCGAACCCGTCCGCGATCGCCGAGCAGGACGGGCACCCCGCCGTGTAGTTGGGCCCGAACATGAAGTGGTAGACGAGCAGCTGCGAGCGCCCTCGAAACAGGTCCGCCAACGAGCCATTGCCGTCGTCGGTCTCGAATCGATACTGCTTGTCGATCCGAACCCATGGCAGCTCCTGCCGCCGCTGCGCCAGTTCATCGCTGCGCTGGGTCAGCTCCTTCTCGGCCTTGAGCAGCTCCAGCCGGGCAGCATGCCACTCTCCACGCGTTCCAGTCTTGTGGTCGATCATCGGTTTCTCTCCTTTGCTCGGCGCGCCTTTATTCCCAGCTGTCGAGCTTGATGTCATTGGGATGGGGGGCACCTTTGCCGGTTTCGAGCAGCGACTTCAGGCTCAGCAGAAACACGCCCCACTTGGTGCTGCAATGGTGCATGAACTCCACCGGCTCCTTCCAACCCTGGTGTTTGAACAGGACGATGGTCCAGTCACCTTGCTGTTTGAGATCGAAGCTTACTTTTGTGCCGATCCATTCCTTGGGTCCCTCGACCACTTGCCATAGCACGTGCGTGGCGGGATGAAGTTCAAGTACCTTCATGTCGAAGCCGCCGGCGCCAAAACGGAACTCGAGCACTGCACCGACCTTGCTTTCCCCGCGGGTATCGCTGGTCCACCAGCCGGAAAGACCTTCGATCGTGGTCAATGCCTGATAGACGTCATTCTGGGACGACGATTTGATTCCGACTTTGTGCAAAATATCAACGCTCGGCGGTTCTCCTGCTAGTGTTAGCTTCTGTGCCGCGCTCGTGTGTGTGGTCATCGCCTTTGCTCCTTGGTCTCGATACGCTGCTGGTTGGTGCTCGTGAGATAGCTTAGGACCGGGGCATCGAACGGTGGGAGTGACAAGTGTGGCGGGATTTCGATGGACTCACTGATCACGGCTGCGGCGCGTGCCCTCGCCGCGGGTGATCCGCTCGGCGCATTGAAGCGCATCGCCCTGCGCCAGGATGCGCCGGCGCTCGCGCTTCGAGGCATCGCGATGGCGCAGCTCGGCGATCTGGTTCGTGCCAGGGCTCTGCTGCGAAGTGCGGCACGCGCCTTCGGTCCGAAAGAGGCCGTGGCCCGCGCGCGCTGTGTGGTCGCCGAAGCCGAGATCGCGCTCGTCTCGCGCGACCTGGGCTGGCCTGCGAAGGCACTCGAGGCAGCGCGGGTGACGCTCGAACAGCACGGTGACCGGGTGAATGCCGCGCACGCGCGCTATCTCGAGGTCCGGCGCCTGCTCCTGATCGGGCGCCTCGACGCCGCCGAGCGTACGCTCGCCGAGCTCGACCCCGCACCCTTGCCGCCCGCGTCGACGGCGGCCCATGAGCTGGTGGTTGCGGGGATCGCGGTGCGGCGCCTGCGCACCGGCGCGGCGCGCGCTGCGCTCGGCCGGGCGGAGCGTGCCGCGCGCCACGCAGGTATCCCTGCGCTGGTGGCGGAGGTCGAGAGTGCATACATCGTCCTGAACACGCCCGCTGCGCGCCTGATTGCGAAGGGCGAGGAGCGACTGCTCCTGCTCGAGGAGGTCGAAGCATTGCTGGCCTCAGGAGCGTTCGTCGTGGACGCGTGCCGTCATGTCGTGCGTGACGCAGGCACGGAGGTCTCGCTCGCGAGGCGTCCGGTGTTGTTCGCGCTCGCACGTGCGCTGGCCGAGGCGTGGCCGGCAGACGTGCCGAGGGACACGCTGGTGGCGCGGGCCTTCCGAGCGAAGCGCGCTGATGAATCGTACCGCGCACGGTTGCGGGTCGAAGTCGGGCGGCTTCGCAAGGTGCTTCGGAGGCTGGCCGACGTGCGCGCGACCAAGCGAGGATTTGCGCTGGTGCCGCGCCGCGCATGCGAGGTCGTGGTGCTGGCGCGGCCCGTCGAAGAGCAGCATGCGGCGGTGCTCGCCTTGCTCGCCGACGGTGAATCGTGGTCGAGCTCGGCCCTCGCGCTTGCACTTGCAGCCAGCCAGCGTACCGTGCAGCGGGCGCTCGACTCGCTTGCGGCAGCACGCAAAGCGCAGTCATTCGGTCGCGGGCGGGCGCGTCGCTGGATGACCCCGCCGGTGCTGGGAATCACGACGACCTTGTTACTCCCCGCGGCGCTGCCGATTGACTAAGATGTCGGCATGAGTCGATCAACCGCCGAGATCGTGCGTGAGTACGGACCCTTTCCGGGTGCCGAGCGCGTGAATGGAGTCACGTACGACGGCCAGAACGTCTGGTTTGCTTCTGGAGACAAGCTGAACGCCCTCGATCCGGCGGGCGGCAAGACGCTGCGCTCGATCGATGTCGCCGCGCATGCAGGGACGGCCTTCGACGGCCATCACCTGTATCAGATCGCCGAGGATCGCATCCAGAAGATCGATCCGAACAGCGGCCGTGTGCTCGCCACGATCCCGGCTCCCGGCCACGGCGGTGACTCGGGGCTCGCGTGGGCCGAAGGCACGCTCTGGGTGGGGCAGTATCGGGACCGGAAGATCCATCAGGTCGATCCCCAGACCGGGGCGATTCTTCGCACCATCGAGACCAACCGCTTCGTCACCGGGGTTACCTGGACCGACGGAGAACTCTGGCACGGCACCTGGGAAGGTGACGCGGGTGGATTGACGCGAATCGATCCTGGAACAGGAAAGGCTCTGGAGACGCTCGAGATGCCGCCCGGAATGGGCGTGTCGGGGCTCGAGTCCGATGGCGGCGATCAGTTCTTCTGCGGAGGCGGGAGCAGCGGCAAGGTGAGGGCCGTGCGCCGGCCCAAGCGAGGCGCTGCGAGCAAGTAATCGATGCAGCCTCGAATTGAAGTGGTCGGGGTGACAGGATTTGAATCTGCGACTCCTACGTCGTTAACCCGTGGACGGCATAGTAAAGAGTGCCGACGGGTCTCCTTGGACCGCCAGTCGGGTTTGCGCCCGGTTTCGAGCATGAATGCTGATTAGTGGTGTCGGTTCGGTTGAGACAACGGTGCTAACACTTTGCTGCACGAAAATAATTCGAAGCCGGTTACTCAAACTGCTTGAGCGTATCGCCGATATCGCCAGTGATATCGCCGCAGTCAGGGTATTTCTCCTCTTTGGTATCGATCCCTTGAAGGCTGTTCCACTCGAGGACTTCTGAAGCACCTCTGCACCGCACAAAGTGCGCTGGCCGCAAATCGTTGCGCTGCAGAAGCTCTCGTCCCGATCGCCTCGGTCCGCGAAGTGAGGGTGTCCGGCCGCGCTTCGGTGGCCACCAACTCAGTGCGGCCAACTCACCGGGATTTGGACTAACGCCCAGGCTCCTGCAGTAGGCCAAAGCCTACCCACCAACTTCCTCGCGACCGATGCTATTGGGTGGAGTTACGTTCGTAGACTTGCAGCATGGTGTTCACTCGGGGTCCGCCATGAATTCTACGCACCAAAGAGCCATTTCGACGCCCGACCCAGCTCGACGCCACCGTCTGACTGCCCGGCACCGCACATTCAGTGTGCATCCTGTCATGGAAGCCGTTGGTTGGATTCTTGCTGGCGCGGGGATCGGGTCGCTTGCGGTAGTTGCAGTCACATGGGCGCTAATGCGCTTGATCAGTATCGACGACAACGCTCCAAAGTCCTCCGTGATGCGTGGAGAGGGGGGCGGCATTGTGCTTGTGCCGCCGCGCGAAACAAATGTTCCTAGTTATGGAATGTAGGCGCTGTTTGACGCAGCCGGAATGGCTGGCCTTTGCAATCAGGGGCGGTTGAATTTGAATCCTCCCCCGACCGGGGCCCCTGATTGGCCCCGGTCACCAGAACTGCCATGTCTGCGATCTTCCCTTCAAGGATGGAATATCGTCAGTGCGCTGCGCTCTGCCACGCCCTATCCGCCGAAGGCCTGTACGAATTGACGTGCAAAGTCCGGACCGTTGCCTTTCTCCTCGTGTTTGAAATAGACGTGGACGTCCCTGCACGACGATGTCTTGTCCCGAATAGCGTGAGCCCAGCGCACAATGTCAGCCGGTTGATACCCCTCGTCGCGCAAACGGAAGTAGCCGTAGTCGGCCGTGATCTCGAACGGTATCGACCGCTCTTCGCTGTCCGCGATGCACAGCGCCAGATTCTTTGCGTGCAGACGGTCGTAGACTGCATCTTCGAGCCAGGAGCTGTGCCGGAACTCAAAGGTCGCGCACAAACCACCAGGCAGGTTGGCCAGAAACGTGTCCAAGAGCGCCAGGTCTTTGCGCAGGTAGGGCGGCAGCTGGAAGAGTATCGCGCCTAGCTTCGGTCCAAGTGTGACCGCGGTGTCGAGAAAATACCCGACCAGATGCGCACAGTCACGCAGCCGCGCATCGTGGGTAATGCGCTTAGGCGCCTTCAGAGTGAACTTAAAATGATCTGGCGTCTCGCGGTCCCAGCCGGCGAGTATTTTCTCATTCGGCATCCGGTAATAGGTGTAGTTGATTTCGACCGTCGAAAAGCGCTCTGCGTAATAGGGCAGCATCTTCGTCGTTGGGAATTTCTTGGGATAGAAGCTTCCCTTCCATTCCGGATAGTTGTACCCCGATGTTCCCACCCAGAGGGTCATTCGCCTGACCTTTCGGCCGAACACGCCGTCGCAACGGAAGGGCAAATCAGTAGGTCGAGCTGACACCCCGATGGTACCCTGAGCGAAAATTCGGTGGAACCCCGAGTAAAGCCACAGATATTTTCTTAAATGAAATCAATGGTCGGGGTGCCAGGATTTGAGCCTGCAACTCCTACGTCCCGAAGCTGCATGGCGAGCGTCTTGATCGAATGGATGTCCTGTGATACTGTGTATATGTGAAGAATATCACAGTATCACTTGATGACGCCACGTACCGTCGTGCCCGCATGATCGCAGCTGAACGAGATACATCTATTTCCGCGCTGGTTAAGGAGTTCCTCATTAGGCTCGGCTCCGGGGAAAGCCAGGTCGAGCGCCTGAAACGCGAGGAACGCGCGCTCCGCGAACGTATTACTTCTTTTCGGGCATCGGACAAGCAATCTCGGGACGAGCTGCACGATCACGCCCGCTCGTGAGCAATCTTCATTTCCTAGATACCAATATCCTGCTGTATTCGATCAGCCGCGACCCAAACGAGACACGCAAGCGGGAGCAGGCGATAACGCTTATGGACGAGGACGGCGGCGCTTTGTCGGTTCAAGTGCTGCAGGAATTCTACGTCCAAGCAACACGGGCCTCGCGGCCGGATCCAATACCGCACGCGATTGCCGCCAGTCTAATTCATACCTGGATGCGCTTTGCGGTGCAGGACATTACGGCCTCAATTCTCACCCAGGCGTTAGATATCAAAGCGAAGCACGGCTTCTCGTATTGGGACGGCGCCCTCATCGCCGCGGCTCGCGCGCTTGGATGCCGGCAGCTTTACTCCGAGGACATGGCGCACGGAAGAGACGTGGAGGGTGTTGTGATCCTCAATCCCTTTCGTTAGCACGCTTGCCGGAAAAACCTTTAGTGAAATCAATGGTCGGGGTGACAGGATTTGAACCTGCGACTCCTACGTCCCGAACGTAGTGCTCTACCAGGCTGAGCTACACCCCGAAATGGCCTTAAGGATCGGCCGTCAATGCTGGCGCGCGATCGCGAAGCGCACCAGATCAGCCAGGGCTCCCCGATAGGCGGTCTCGGGAAGCGCCGCCAGCGCTGCAAGCGCGTGATCGGCCTCGGTTTGCGCGAGCCGGGCAGTGTACTCAAGCCCCCCGGTCGATTCAATTGTCGCCATGACTTCATCCAGCTGGCCAAGGCCGCCGTTTTTGATTACCTCGCGGATCAGCGCGGTGCGCGCAGGTGCGCATTGGGCGAGCGCATGGATCAGCGGCAGGGTCGGCTTGCCTTCGGCCAGGTCGTCGCCGAGGTTCTTGCCGCGGGTGAGGGGATCGGAGCGATAGTCGAGGACATCGTCGATCAGCTGGTAGGCGGTCCCGAAGTGGCGCCCGAAGGCGGCCAGCGCCCGCTGGATCGGCTCGGGCGCGCCGCCCAGGACCGCTGCGACCTCGGCCCCTGCCTGAAACAGCTGGGCGGTCTTTCGGTGGATGACCTCCAGATAGCGTGCTTCGGTGGTGTCAGGATCGTGCGCGTTCATCAGCTGGAGCACTTCCCCCTCGGCAATCACGTTGGTCGCGTCGGCCATGATCTCGATCACGCGCTGGCTGCGCGTCGCGGCCATGAGCTGAAATGCCCGTGAATAAACAAAGTCTCCGACCAGCACGCTGGCCTGGTTGCCGTAGATCTCGTTGGCGGTATCGCGCCCGCGGCGGCGCACCGACATGTCCACCACATCGTCGTGCAGCAAGGTGGCGGTGTGGATGAACTCGATGAACGCGGCGGCGCGGATGCAGCCCATGCCTACCGGATCGCAGGCGCGGCCGGCCAGCACCACCAGCAGCGGGCGCAGGCGCTTGCCACCGCCGCCAATGATGTGCTCTGAGACCTGGTCTACCAGCGGTACCGCACTGTGAAAGCCGCCACGGATGGCCTCGTCGACCGCCAGCAAGTCGGGGCGAACCAGCGCGCGGATTGCCTCAAGCGCTTCCAGGCTGCCGTAATCAATACTCAACTCTTTGTTTCTCCAAGAGAATGCGGCGTTTGACCGGCTGGCGTGGCGTCGTTAGAATGCGCGACCTTTTCGCACTTCCCACGCGTGCCGGCGTTGTTTAAACCGCGCGGCGCTCAACCAGGGGTGCGGCGACACACACGGAGTTTGAAGACAATGTACGCGGTCATCGCCACGGGCGGCAAACAGTATCGGGTCGAGAAAGGCGGCGTGCTGCGCATTGAGAAACTGAGCGCGGAACTTGGGTCGACGGTCGAGTTCAATGAGGTGCTGCTGATCGCCGACGGTGACAATGTGCGCCTGGGCGCACCGCTGCTGAGCGGTGGCAAGGTGCTCGCGACGGTCGAGAAGCACGCCAAGGGCGACAAGGTCACGATCGTGAAATTCCGCCGCCGCAAGCATTATTTGCGGCAAAAGACGCACCGGCAGCACTACACGCAGGTGCGTGTGACCGACATCAGCGGTCTGTAACGGCTCGGTAGGGGAACACTGGCATGGCACACAAGAAAGCAGGCGGCAGTACCCGCAATGGCCGCGATTCGCACAGCAAGCGCCTGGGCGTGAAGCGCTATGGCGGCCAGGACGTGCTGGCCGGCAATATCCTGGTGCGCCAGCGCGGCACCAAGGTACGCGCCGGTGAGAACGTTGGTATCGGCACCGACCACACGCTGTACGCGGAAATCAGCGGGCGGGTGCAGTTTCGGGTCAGGGGTGCCGAGCAGCGCATGTACGTCAGCGTGCTGACGCCCTCGGCCGAGACAGCGCCGGCGGCCGAGTCCAACTAAAGCAAAACCCCGACCCGGCAGGCTTCAGTTCCATGTGGATTACGTCCATGTGGATTCCTCGCTGAGCGCCTTACCGGTCAACCAGGCGATTGAGGTGCTCGGGATAGCGAGCGCCCTGCACGCTGATCTTCGCTGCCGCGCCATCGATCTCGCGCAGGTCGTCGGAGGTGAGCTCGACCGCCGCGGCGCCGATGTTCTCCTCAACGCGTTCGAGCCTGGTGGTACCCGGGATGGGAACGATCCACGGCTTCTGGGCAAGTAGCCATGCGAGTGCAAGCTGGGCGGTGGTCACGTGCTTGCGTGCTGCGATCACGGCCAGCAGGTCGACGAGGGCCTTGTTCGCCTTCCTGGCGTCGGGCGTGAAGCGCGGGACAGCATTTCGGAAGTCGGTGCTGTCGAAGCTCGTGTTCTCATCGATCTTTCCGGTCAGGAAGCCCTTGCCGAGGGGGCTGAACGGGACGAAGCCGATGCCGAGTTCCTCGAGTGTCGGCAGCACCTGCGCTTCAGGTTCTTTCCACCACAACGAGTATTCGCTCTGGACAGCGGTGACCGGCTGAACCGCGTGAGCGCGACGAATCGTCTGCGCTGAGGCTTCGGACAAGCCGAAGTGCCTGACCTTGCCGGCCCGGATCAGCGCTTTCACCGCGCCCGCAACCTCCTCGATCGGCACCTCGGAGTCGACACGGTGCTGGTAGAACAGGTCGATCGCCTCGACATCGAGACGCTTCAGCGAGGCCTCCGCGACCTGCTTGATGTGCTCGGGCCGACTGTCCAGGCCGACCTGCCTGCCATCGGCAATCTTGAAGCCGAACTTGGTGGCAATGACCACCTGCCCGCGAAACGGCGCCAGTGCCTCGCCCACCAGAGCTTCGTTGGTAAACGGGCCGTAGATCTCCGCCGTGTCGAAAAACGTCACGCCGCGCGCGACCGCCGCCCGGATGACCTCGATCATCTTCTGTTTGTCGCCCGGCGGCCCGTAGCCAAAGCTCATGCTCATGCAGCCGAGGCCGAGCGCCGACACTTCCAGAGAACTCTTTCCCAGTTTCCGCTTCTGCATATCTCCTCCCGGCGTGGGGAGCAGAGTAGACCGTCGCGGTTCTCGCGACTAGCCGCTAGAATGCGAATGGACCTATGAATGGGGTGCATGAATGCATCGCGAGCAGCGCTGTATGCGTGAGAGTTCGAGAAGGCAGGACGCGAGATCAAGGTTCGGGTCGACGGCCAGCTCGCGTTCAACGAAGCGCCGCTGAGTCTCGCGGCCGCCAGGGCCGGTCTCGGCATAGCGTTCGTTCCGGAAGATATGGTCCGGGCAGACATTGAAGCAGACCGGCTGGTGCGCGTGCTCACCGACTGGTGCACGCCTTTCGCCGGCTATCACCTCTACTATCCGAGTCGCCGGCAGCTCGCGCCCGCGTTTGCGCTACTGGTCGAAGCGCTTCGTTACCGGGGTTCTAGGGCACAGCACGGCGCACCTCTGGCGAGCGGAAGAAAGCACCCGTGACGATCGATCGACGCTGCCTGCTCAAATACGCCGGACTGCTGCCGCTGATCGGCGCGCTGCCGCGCCTGGCACGAGCTGCGGGCGATGGCGACACCGAAAAGGCGGACTACACGCTGCGCATCGCAACCGGGCTGCTCGAACTGGCTCCCGGGCACATCATCTCGACCACGCTCTATAACGGCCAGTTTCCCGGACCGCTGCTGCGCTTCAGGCAAGGACAGCGGGTGGTGCTCGATATTCACAACGACACCGACACGCCGGAGCTGGTCCACTGGCACGGGCAGATGATTGCCAGCGACGTGGACGGCGCCGCCGAGGAAGGCTCGCCGTTCGTCCCGGCGCACGGCATGCGCCGGATCGCGTTCGTGCCGAAACCTTCGGGCTTGCGCTTTTATCACACGCATGTCGTCGCCGGTGCCGATCTCAACCGCGGCACGTACACCGGTCAGGTCGGACCGGTCTATATCGAGCCCAACGCCAATCCGGGTGCTTACGATCGGGAGATCTTTCTGGTGATGAAGGAGTTCCAGCCGACCTTGAGCCGCGGCGGCGACATGGCGATGGACGTACTCGCCGGTGCGCCGATCAGCACGCTGCGCCAACTGGGAAAGGCCGCCGACGTTGAAGCGCCGGAGAAAGCCAGGGGCTTCGAGGTGGGCTATGAGCTGTTCGCGATCAATGGCCGGATGCTTGGTCACGCCGAACCGGTGCGCGTGCGCCAGGGCGAACGCGTGCTGTTTCACGTGCTTAATGCGAGCGCGACCGAGATCCGGAGCCTGGCGTTGCCCGGGCATGTGTTCCGCGTCGTGGCGCTCGATGGCAATCCGGTGCCGACGCCAACGGATGTGCCGGTACTGTGGCTCGGCACCGCCGAGCGGATCTCGGCGATCGTCGACATGAATCATCCCGGAGTTTGGGTGATGGGCGATACCGCCGATGATGACCGCCGGCACGGGATGGGTATCGTCGTCGAATATGCCGGTCAGAAGGGCAAGCCGCAGTGGAGCCAGCCAAAGCCGTTTCGCTGGGATTACCAGCGCTTCGGCAGCACCCATGCTGTGCCGGCTGCAGCCGACGAGACGATCGAAATGAAGATCGTCAAGCACAACGCCGCGGTCGACGGCTTCAATCAATGGACCCTCAACGGCGTAGCATTTTCGATGGCGAGCGGGAAGCCGATGGTCACGCTGCATCAGGGGCGCCGCTATCGGCTGAAGTTTCGCAACGCGAGCGATGACATCCACCCGCTGCACCTGCACCGGCACAGCTTCGAGCTGACACGCATTGCCGGCAAAGCGACCGCGGGCGTTATCAAGGACGTCGTGATGCTGGGCGGTTTCCAGGAACTGGAGTTTGATTTCGTGGCGGACAACCCGGGGCTGACACTCTTTCACTGTCACCAGCAGCTGCATATGGATTTCGGCTTCATGGCGCTGTTCGACTACGCTCAGGGATGAACGACGAGCCCGGCCTTAAGCTAAACCCTTGAGATATGATGGGGTTTTGGCCGATTGGCGAGTGCGAGCCGCTGACGGCACGGGCAGGGCATGAAATTCGTAGACGAGGCAATCGCCAGGGTGCAGGCCGGCAACGGCGGGCGCGGCAGCGCGAGCTTCCGGCGCGAGAAGTCGGTGCCGTTCGGTGGTCCGGACGGCGGTGACGGCGGCCATGGCGGCAGCGTGTGGCTGCGCGCGATGGAAGGCATCAATACGCTGGCCGATTTTCGTATCGCACGCGTGTTCAAGGCGCCATCGGGCGAGGGCGGCTCGGCCAACGGCTGCACCGGGCGCAGCGGCGAAGAGCTGTTCATACTGGTACCGGTCGGCACCGTGGTGCGCGATGCCGAGAGCGAGGAGCTGCTCGGCGACCTGGCGGTGGTGGGCCAGGAGCTGAAGGTGGCCCAGGGCGGCAAGGGCGGCTGGGGTAATACGCGCTTCAAGTCCAGCACCAACCGCGCGCCCAGGCAGTTCGGCCCGGGCCTGCCGGGCGAGAAGCGCACGCTGGCGCTGGAGCTGAAGGTCATCGCCGACGTGGGCCTGCTGGGCCTGCCGAATGCCGGCAAATCAACGCTGATCAGGGCGGTGTCGGCGGCGCGGCCGCGGGTGGCGGATTACCCCTTTACCACGCTCTATCCGAACCTCGGCGTGGTCTACTGCGGCGAGCATCGCAGCTTCGTGATGGCCGATATTCCAGGACTGATCGAGGGTGCCGCCGAGGGCGCGGGCCTTGGGATCCGGTTCCTGAAGCACCTGCAGCGCACGCGCGTGCTGCTGCATCTGGTGGATATCCTGCCGCCCGATCCGGATGCCGACCCGGTGCGCGACGCGCGCGCGATCGTCGCTGAGCTTAAGAAATTCAGCGGGGAGCTGGCCGGCAAGCCGCGCTGGCTGGTGATCAACAAGCGCGACCTGCTGCCGGATGCGGACGCCGAGAAGCTCGCTGCCGACATCGCGCGGCGCCTGCGCTACCGCGGACCGCGCTTCCTGATCTCGGCGGCGACCGGGCGCGGCACGCGCGAACTGGCCGATGCGCTGATGAACTTCCTGGAGCAGCAGGCGACGGCGCAGCCTGCGGCCTGAGCGGGGGCCAGTTCGCCAGCTAGCCGCGTTCGGTGACAATAGGGGATGCGCAATTCCAAAGTCCGCGCGCGTATTGCCGCCGGTAAGCTGAAACTGCGGGTGCGGGATCTGCGTAACCTCGGCGCCCGATCCGAGCAGATGCTGGCCCAGATTGGCGTGCACAGTGCGCAGGAGCTGCGCCGGCGCGGCCCGGTGCGCACGTTCTTCGAGCTCAAGCGCGCCGGGCTCTCCTCGTCACTCAACATGCTGTGGGCGCTGGCCGGTGCGCTCGAGCCCTGGCCGGAAGGCCAGCACTGGCGCGAGGTATCGCGCGGCGATTCTCGCCTGTCGCTGCTGCTGGCGCTGGATGATTACGAGCGGCGGGTGCCGGGCGCGCGCTGAGCGGGCGGCGGCGGCGGACAGCTGGCGGCGGACAGGGGCGAATCAGGTCGAGACGCTTTTGACGCGGGCCGCGAGGCGGCTCTTGTGGCGATCGGCCTGGTTGCGGTGAATGATGTGCTTGTTGACCAGCGTGTCGATCAACGGCACCGCGGCGCGGTAGCTGCTGTTGGCTTCGGCCTTGTTGCCCTTGGCCACCGCGTCATTGACCTTGCGGATCGCGGTACGCATGCGCGAGCGCAACGTGACATTGTGCTCCCGGTGCTTTTCGGCCTGCCGGGCCGCCTTTTCCGCCGATTTCGTATTCGCCACGCGTCGAGCTCCTTTGAGGGCCGCGTAGTGTGGGCAGGGCTTAAAAGCTTGTCAATGCAGGCGGGGCAATATCGGCACGGATCGGGCTATAATCAATCGCTTAGATGGCCGTGGAGCTTACCGATCGGCGGCGCAGCGGCATTGAACACTGCCTAGAGGATCATGGAGCTCATCCGCCGACTCGAATCGGTCCATTCACGCGGTTGCGTGGTCACGATCGGCAGTTTCGATGGCCTGCACCTGGGCCACCGGGCGCTGATCGAGCGCCTGTGTGCGCATGCCACCCGGCTGTCGGTGCCGGCGATGCTGGTGACCTTCGAGCCGCTGCCGCGCGAGTTCCTGCAGGCCGCGAACCCGCCGGCCCGGCTGACCAATTTCCGCGAGCGCTGGCGGCTGCTGTCGTGTACCGGCATCGAGCGCCTGTGCGTGCTGAGCTTCGGAAATCGGCTGCGTGCGCTGTCGGGGCTGCAGTTCATGGAACTGCTCGCTGCGGCGCGCACCCGCGTCGTGGTGGTCGGGCATGATTTTCGCTTCGGCCGCGGCGGGGAGGCGACGGCGGCCTGGTGCGCGGACAATGCCGCGCAGTTTGGCTTCAGCGTGGACCTGGTGGACGTGGTGCCGGTGGAGGGCGAGCGCGTCAGCAGCGGCCGGGTGCGCACCGCGCTGGCGGCCGGAGAGTTTGCGCGCGCGAAGCGCATGCTCGGGCGCGGCTATGGCATGCGTGCGCGCGTGCATCACGGCAACCATTTCGGCCGCACGATCGGTTTTCCGACCGCCAATCTGCCGGTGAAACGCCGGCGGGTGGCGCTGCAGGGCGTGTTTGCGGTGCTGGTCAGCGGCCCGGGTTTCAGCTCGCATCCGGGCGTGGCCAGCCTGGGTACCCGGCCGATGGTCCAGGGCACACAGATGCTGCTCGAGGCGCACCTGTTCGATTTCGATGGTGATCTGTATGGTCAGGAGCTGGAAGTGGAATTTATTGCGCACCTGCGCGATGAGCTGACATTCCCGTCGATGGATGACATGGTGCAGCAGATGGTGCGCGATGCTGCTGAAGCGCGTCGGATCATCGGCGCATGACTACCCCTCGCACGGGCGCCGCAGCCGAGGTGACAGCCAGTGATGGTGAGCCAGTAGTGGATTACAAGACGACGATCAATCTGCCGCAGACCGACTTTCCGATGAAAGCGGACCTGGCCAGGCGCGAGCCGGCGCAGCTGGCGCGCTGGAACGAGCAGCGTATCTACGAGCGCATCCGCGAGGTGTCGCGCGGCCGGCCTTCGTTCGTGTTGCACGATGGGCCGCCGTATGCGAACGGCGTGATTCATCTGGGCCACGCGGTCAACAAGATCCTGAAGGACATCGTCGTCAAGTCGCGCACGATGGATGGCAAGGATGCGCCCTATATCCCCGGCTGGGACTGCCACGGCCTGCCGATCGAGCTGGCGGTGGAAAAGAAACATGGCCGCCCGGGCCAGAAACTCGATGCCGTGGCCTTTCGCGCCGCCTGCCGCGCGTTTGCCGCCGCACAGATCGATTCCCAGCGCACCGACTTTAAGCGCCTGGGCGTATTCGGCGACTGGGATCACCCGTACCTGACGATGGATCCGCGCTATGAGGCGCAGCAGATCCGGGCGCTGGGCAAGATCATTGCCAACGGCCACCTGTATCGCGGTGCCAAGCCGGTGCACTGGTGCCTGGATTGCCGCTCGGCGCTCGCGGAAGCGGAAGTCGAGTACGAGGACAAGACCTCACGCTCGATCGACGTCGCGTTTCGCGTCGCCGATGTCGCCGACTTCGCGCACCGCACCGGCATCGACGCGTCGCGGCTTGGCGAGGGCGTGTCGCTGGTGATCTGGACCACAACGCCCTGGACACTGCCGGCGAATGAGGCGGTCGCGGTCAACGCGGCGTTTCGCTATGTGGCGGTGGCGGTGGATCGCGCCGGTGCGCGCGAGGTGCTGGTGCTGGCGGCAGACCTTGCCAACGCCTCGCTCGAGCGCTTCGGCCTTGCGATGCTGGAAGTGTTGGGCGAGTTCAGCGGCAACGTGCTGGAAGGCCTGACCCTGACCCATCCGTGGCTCGCAAAGACGGTCCCGGTGATCCTCGGCGAGCACGTCACGCTCGAGGCCGGCACCGGCGCCGTGCACACCGCGCCCGCGCATGGCCAGGAGGACTACGTGGTTGGCGGGCGCTACGGCCTGCCGGTCGTCAATCCGGTCGGCGCCGACGGCCGCTTCGTCGCCGACACGCCGCTGGTGGCGGGACTGAAGGTCTGGGACGCCGACGGCGTCGTGGTGCAACAGTTGGAAGAGACCGGCGCGCTGCTGCATCAGCGGCCGCTGCGTCACAGCTATCCGCACTGCTGGCGTCACAAGACGCCGCTGATCTTTCGCGCCACGCCGCAGTGGTTCATCAGCATGGACGAGCGCGGCCTGCGCGCGCACACGCTCGCCGATATCAAACACGTGCACTGGACGCCGGCCTGGGGCGAGCAGCGCATGGCGAGCATGATCGAGACCCGTCCCGACTGGTGCATCTCGCGCCAGCGCATCTGGGGCCTGCCGCTGGCGCTGTTCGTGCACAAGGATCGCGCGACACTGCACCCGCGCACCCAGCAACTGCTGCTGGAAGTGGCCGCGCGTGTTGAGAGCGGCGGCATCGACGCCTGGTTTGCGCTCGATCCCAAAGAATTGCTGGGCGAGGAGGCCAGGGACTACGACAAGCTCACCGATGTGATGGACGTCTGGGCCGACTCGGGGCTGTCATTCGAGTGCGTGGCCGCGATCCGCGATGATTTCAGCGCGCCGGTGGATCTGTACCTTGAGGGTTCCGACCAGCATCGCGGCTGGTTTCACAGCGCGATCCTGATGTCAGAGGCTCTCTACGCCCGCGCGCCGTACCGCGGTGTGCTGACGCACGGCTTCACGGTCGACGACAAGGGTCGCAAGATGTCCAAGTCCCTCGGCAACGGCATCGAGCCGCAGGACATCATGAAGACGCTCGGCGCCGACATGCTGCGGCTGTGGATCGCGGCGACCGATTATTCGAACGAGATGAGCCTGTCGCAGGAGATCCTGAAGCGCATGAGCGATTCCTATCGCCGCATGCGCAACACGCTGCGCTTCCTGGTCGGTAACCTCTACGACTTCGAGCCGCAGCAGGCCCTGCCCGCGGCAGAACTGGTGGCGATCGACCGCTGGGCGATTGCACGTGCGCGCGAGCTGCAGCAGGAGATCGTCGGCGCCTATCGCGACTATGCGTTTCACCTGATCTACCAGAAGGTGCATAACTTCTGCGTGGTGGACCTGGGCGGTTTCTACCTGGATATCCTGAAGGACCGGCTGTACACAACGCCGGCGGCCAGCCGCGCGCGCCGCTCGGCGCAGAGTGCGATGTGGCACATCGCCGAGAGCATGGTGCGCTGGCTGGCGCCGATCCTGTCATTCACCGCCGAGGAGCTGTGGCGGCACCTGCGCGGTGAGCGGGCCGAATCGGTGTTCCTGGCGACCTGGCACGAGCTTCCGGCGCCGCCGGCCGATGCGATCGACTGGAGTGCGCTGATCGCGCTGCGCGCTGATGTCGCGCGCGAACTCGAGCGCCTGCGCATCGCAGGCGACATCGGCGCGCCGCTGGATGCGGAACTGGATGTCTGGTGCGATGCTGCGCAGTACCCGCGCCTGTCGGCACTGGGTGGCGAGCTGCGCTTCATGATGATCACGTCGGCGGCGCGGGTGCACCCGGGCGCCGCGCCGGCAGACGCGGTGCCGGCATCGGGGAT
>JABCZO010000009.1 GCA_013289615.1 Gammaproteobacteria bacterium | reverse complement strand
AGGCCGGCGATGGGCTGGTCGCCGATATGACCGATCCGGACTGGGAACCGGTCATGAAGCGCGCGGCGGCGATCGTCACCAACCGCGGGGGACGCACCTGCCATGCGGCCATCATTGCGCGCGAACTGGGCATTCCGGCCGTGGTTGGCTGCGGCGATGCCACGCACAAGATTCCCGAGGGCGAGCTGGTGACCGTGTCGTGCGCCGAGGGCGATATCGGCAGTGTCTACCAGGGCCGGCTGAAATTCGACCATCAGGTCATCAAGCTCGATGCGATGCCGCCGCTGCCGGTGAAGATCATGATGAACGTGGCGAATCCCGACCGCGCCTTCGACTTCGCCGCGATCCCAAATCGCGGCGTCGGCCTCGCCCGGCTGGAATTCATCATCAACCGTACCATTGGGATTCATCCGCGCGCGCTGCTCGAGTTCTCTACACTGCAGCCGGCGCTGCAGGCCACGATCCGGCAGCACATCGGTCGCGGCGTCGATCCGGTGGAATTCTTCGTCGACCGCCTGAGCGAGGGCATCGCGACTATCGCCTGCGCGTTCGCGCCGGAACCGGTGATCGTGCGGCTGTCGGACTTCAAGACCAACGAATATGCGAACCTGATCGGCGGCAGCCAGTACGAAGCGCATGAGGAGAATCCGATGCTGGGTTTTCGCGGCGCCTCGCGCTTCATCGATCCCGGTTTTCGCGCCTGCTTCGAGCTCGAGTGCCGCGCACTGCGGCGCGTGCGCGAACAGATGGGCCTGGTCAATGTGCAGATCATGGTGCCGTTTGTGCGCACGCTCGGCGAGGCGCGCGCGGTGTCCGACCTTCTGGCCGATAACGGTCTCAAGCGCGCGCCTGGCGGACTGCAGCTGATCATGATGTGCGAATTGCCGACCAACGCCCTGCTCGCCGATCAGTACCTGGAATACTTCGACGGCATGTCGATCGGCTCCAACGACATGACCCAGCTGACGCTGGGACTGGATCGGGATTCCGGCGTCATCGCGCACCTGTTCGATGAACGCGATCCGGCGGTAAAGGCGATGATGTCGATGGCGATCAAGGCCTGCCGCAAAGCCGGCAAGTACGCCGGTATCTGCGGCCAGGGCCCGTCGGACCACCCGGATCTGGCTCAGTGGCTGGTGGATCAGGGCATCGAATCAATGTCGCTGAATCCGGATACGGTGGTCGAGACCTGGCTGAAGCTGGCCGCGAACACCCGCTGATCGGATCGGCTTCAGCCTTTAGAAGGTCAGGCCGACCCCGATGCGCCAGATGTCGGCATCGCGGCTGTAGTTGCTGACCACCCGGTCCCATATGGCGCGGGCGAAGAAATGCGAATAGATCGCATGCGAGAGCATCAGCGAGACCACCGGCGCGACGGCGGCCGTGGTGGTCCGCCCTGGGATTAGCTGGTGTTTCTTGTCCACGAACGCATAGGCGCCAAATCCTGCACCAACTTCGAATCCGCTGGACACGTCGTGACGAACTGGCCAGAGCTGGGCGGTCACGCCGCTGCGTCGGGCCACGCGCGGATCGCCTTCGTAGATGTAGGCGATGGTGCCCTCAATGCTGCGCGTGATGATGTAGCGGTACTCGGCGCTGGCACCGAACGCATTGGGGTTGCCGGAGATATTGATGACACTCAGGACCCCATACACCGACAACTCGCTGCGATAGGTTGGTGACCATATCGATTCGTCCCGCGGCTTGTCGAACATCCCCGGATCCGAGGGGTCGCTCAGCCAGTATCCCAGGCCAAGGCTCAGCAGCTGATCCTTGACGTCGTGGGTTGGATCGATCGAATCGGCCGCCAGCACCCAATCGAGTTTTTTCCACTTCCAGATCTGGCCGCGCACGCTGAGAGTGAACATCGGAGCCAGTCCGTGCGCGTCGGTGGACTGGCCGCCGGCGGGCGTGATCGTGTCGAAATAGTAATAGGCCCCGGCGCCGCCGACCAGATACATCCGGTAGTCGGTCGGAAAGCGGTATTGATACGACAGCTCGAGCCCGTAACCGTCGGGGTGGTGTCCGGTAAAGTGCCCTTGGTTGACATAGTCGAATGCCGCTGCAAAGCCATCGTAGATCATCGCCCGATATTCGATCTTGTAGAACAGGCTCGACTCATGCTGGCTGTTCGAGTAGGAGTCTCCCCTCAGGTACGACAGGGATTGTGCCCAGCCGGTCAGCGGCAGGCATCCGACGACGGCGACAGCCAGCCAGCGCCAGCTGCAATTGAATTTCTGCTGCAGATTCGACCCCGCTCGAGCCGGGAGGTATTGCGAGTATGGCGCGATCATCGATGCTACCCGTAGATACTGCCGGCGCATTATCGCCTGCCAGCTGTACTGAATGACAGGCGGTCGCGGCAAAGCGACAGGGAAGTCACCGCTGTGCGCGCACCGCAATCAGCCGGTCACTCCATCAACGTTCGACGCACGGCCGTTCGCCAGCCATCGATCAGCGCGGTTCGCTCACTGTCGGGCATTCGTGGTGCAAATTCGGCGCTTCTGGTCCAGCTCGCCGCAATAGCCCCAAGGTCCGGCCATACGCCGGTCGCGAGGCCGGCAAGAAAGGCCGCCCCCAGCGCCGTGGTTTCCAGTTCACGCGGCCGCTCGACGCAAGCTCCGAGCATGTCGGCCAGAAACTGGCAAAACCAGTTATTCGCGGCCATTCCGCCGTCGACCCGGATGGCCCGAACCCGGCTGGCACCGTCGCGCGCCATCGCTTCGCAAAGATCCAGGGTCTGATAGGCCACTGCTTCGAGCGCGGCGCGCACCAGATGCGAACCGGTGACATCCAGGGTCAGGCCGCAGATCAGGCCACGCGCATCCGGCTTCCAATGCGGCGCACCGAGTCCGACAAACGCAGGCACCATGTATACACCGTGATTACCGCGCAGGCTTTCCGCCATTGCATCGGATTGCGCAGCATGCACGAGGTGCTTGAGCCCATCGCGCAGCCATTTGATGGCGGCCCCGGCGACGAAAATTGAGCCTTCCAGCGCGTAGGTGCTGCGCCCGTTGAGGCGACAGGCCACAGTCGTCAGCAGCCGATTGTTCGATGCCACTGCGTTGTCGCCGGTATTGAGCAGCATGAAGCAGCCGGTGCCATAGGTGGACTTGGCGGTGCCGGGCTCGAAGCAGGCCTGCCCGAAAAACGCCGCCTGCTGATCACCCGCCATGCCGGCAATCGGAATGGACTTTTCAAACAACCCCGGTGCGCTGGTACCGTAGAACTCGCTGCTGTCGCGCACCGAAGGCAGCACGGAGCGCGGAATGCGAAACAGCCGCAACAGTTCGTCGTCCCACTGCTGGCGGTGAATATCGAACAGCAGCGTACGCGAGGCGTTGGTCGCGTCCGTGGCATGCACCTTGCCAGCAGTCAATCGCCACAGCAGGAAACTGTCGATGGTGCCGAACGCCAATTCACCGCGATCCGCACGGTCGCGCGCCCTGGGCACGTTGTCCAGTATCCACGCCAGCTTGGTAGCGGAAAAATACGGGTCGAGCAGCAGGCCGGTGCGTGAGCGCACCAGGGCGTCGGCGCCGTCGCGTTGCAGGCGCGCGCACTCGTCGGCGGTGCGCCGGTCCTGCCAGACGATGGCCCGGTGGATCGGGTTGCCACTGGCACGGTCCCAAACCACCGTCGTCTCACGCTGGTTCGCGATCCCAAGCGCGGCGATGGCATCGATGCCGACCGCGGATTGGTCGATCGCGGCCCGGGCGGTGGCGAGCGAGTCGCGCCAGATGTCTTCGGCGTTGTGCTCCACCCAGCCGGATGCCGGATAGTGCTGTGGAAATTCGCGCTGCGCCCTGCCCACCGGCCGCGCCTGCTCGTCATACACGATGCAGCGGGTCGAGGTCGTGCCCTGGTCGAGGGCCAGCACGTAGCGCGGCCGGCTCATGTCTTACCGATGCCCTGGGCTCACCCGGAGCCTCGCAGTGTCAGCGCCTATCGTCGCCACGGCGCAGCAGCCTCGGCGTCGATTCCATAACGTTCGATCGCCTGCGACGTCGATTCCTTAGGCAGATCACCGAGCCGCGCCAGGGTTGCGAGCGTAGCGAGCACGATCGAGTGACGATCAACCTCGAAGAAGCGGCGCAATGCCGGGCGATTGTCGCTGCGGCCGAAACCGTCGGTGCCCAGGGCGACAAAGCGCCCCTCGATGTACGGGGCAATGAGCTGTGGATACGCGCGCACATAATCCGTCGCCGCGATCACCGGCCGCGCACCGGCGAGCTGCTGTTCGACGTGGCTGCGCCGCGCGCCTGCCAGCGGATGCAGCCGGTTCCAGCGCTCGACCTCCGCCGCCTGACGGGCCAGCTCGCTGAAGCTGGTCACGCTGTGCACGTCGCTGCCCACGTTCCAGTCCTGCGCCAGAAGTTCGGCCGCCGCGATCACTTCGCGCAGGATGGCGCCGCTGCCGAGCAGCCGCACCGGCGCGACCGGCTGCGCCGGCCGGTAAGTCGCAAAGCGGTACATGCCCTGGATCACGTCGCTCTCGATGCCCGCCGGCATCGACGGTTGCGCATAGTTCTCGTTCATCATGGTGACGTAATAGAACTCGTCGACCTGCTGTTCCATCATCCGACGCATGCCGTGGTCGAGAATCAGCGCCAGCTCGTAGGCGAATGCGGGATCGTAGGCGCGGCAGTTCGGCACCGTCGCGGCTACCACATGGCTGCTGCCGTCCTGATGCTGCAAGCCCTCGCCGCCAAGCGTGGTGCGGCCGGCGGTAGCGCCGAACAGGAAACCACGCGTACGCTGGTCGGCCGCGGCCCAGATCAGGTCGCCGACGCGCTGGAAGCCAAACATCGAGTAGTAGATGTAGAACGGCAGCATTGCGATGCCGTGAACGCTGTATGCGGTGCCCGCGGCCACCCAGGACGACAGCGCGCCGGCCTCGGTGATGCCCTCTTCCAGCAGCTGCCCGTTTCTGGCTTCCTTGTAATACAGCATCGAACCGGCGTCTTCGGGTTCGTAGAGCTGGCCGACCGGCGAGTAGATGCCGATCTGGCGAAACAGATTGTCCATGCCAAACGTGCGCGCCTCATCGGCCACGATCGGCACGATGCGTGCGCCCAGCGTACGGTCGCGCAGCAGGCTGCCGAGCATGCGCACCGCCGCCATCGTGGTCGACATCTCCTTGCCCTCGGCGCTGAGGGCGAACTGCGCGTAGCTGGCCAGCGCCGGCACCGTGACCGCAGCACAGTCGCGCCGCCGCGCCGGCAGCGGCCCGCCGAGGGCTGCGCGGCGCTGTCGCAGGTACCCGATCTCGCGACTATCTGCCGCCGGCATGTAGAAGCGCAGCGCCGCGACGTCCTGATCCGACAACGGCAGCTGGAAGCGGTCGCGGAACGCCTTGAGCGCGCCGACATCCAGTTTTTTCGCCTGATGCGCGGTCATGCGCGATTCGCCGACGCCGCCCATGCCGTAGCCCTTCTTGGTCTTGGCCAGAATGACGGTTGGCTGGCCGGGGTGCTTCTTCGCCGCGGCAAACGCCGCATGCAGTTTGCGCAGATCGTGGCCGCCGCGCTTGAGGGCGTCGATCTCGCCATCCGTCATGTGCGCGACCAGCGTCTGAATCTCTTTATCCTTCTTGAAGAAGTGCTCGACGTTGTAGGCGCCGTCCTTGGCGCCGAGATTCTGGTATTCGCCATCCACGGTCGCCGCCAGCCGGCGCAGCAACGCGTGCTGCGTATCGCGCGCGAACAGCGCGTCCCACTCCGATCCCCATAGCACCTTGATCACATTCCAGCCGGCGCCGGCGAACAGCGACTCCAGCTCCTGAATGATCTGGCCGTTACCGCGCACCGGCCCATCGAGCCGCTGCAGGTTGCAGTTGATGATGAAGGTCAGATTATCCAGGTGTTCGCGGGCCGCGAGGCTCAGTGCGCCGATCGATTCCGGCTCATCCATCTCGCCATCCCCAAACACGCCCCAGACGTGGCGCTCACCGGTATCCACCAATCCGCGGTGCGCAAGATAGCGCAGGAAGCGCGCCTGGTAGATCGCACTGATCGGACCGATACCCATCGATCCGGTGGGAAACTGCCAGAAATCCGGCATCAGCCACGGGTGCGGGTAGGAGCACAGCCCGTCGCCCTGCACTTCCTGGCGAAATCTGGCGAGCTGGCCGTCGCTGAGCCTGCCCTCCAGAAATGCGCGCGCGTACACACCCGGCGCTGAATGCGGCTGGAAATACACCAGATCGCCGCCGTGACCGTCGTGCGCCGCCCGGAAGAAATGATTGAAGCCAACCTCGAAGATTTCTGCCGCCGAGGCGTAGCTGGCGATGTGACCGCCAAGCTCGCCGTATGCCTGATTCGCGCGCATCACCATCGCCAGCGCGTTCCAGCGCATGATCGCGGTCAGGCGTTCCTCGATCCCCAGGTCCCCGGGGTAGATGCCCTGGCGCTCGATCGGAATGGTATTGCGATAGGCGGAAAATGGCGCCGCGGCCGCGACCAGCCCCAGCTCCTTCGCGTGCTCGTCGAGCTGGCGCAGCAGGAACAGTGCGCGTGACGAGTCCTCGACGCGGATCACCGCATCGAGGGATTCGATCCAGTCGCGGGTCTCCTCAGGGTCGCTGTCGGATGCGTCGCTGCCGCTCGGCGTTGCCGCACCTCGATCCAGTCCACCCATGCGCGTCTCCACTGCCAATTGGAGTTCGCATCCTCAAGCAGCCGCCGGAAGAAGCCAAGATGCCCGTTTGAGCGGGATCGGCGCTGAGTCGGTATCGTCCAGACCGGTATTCCCGCGCGGCTTCGCTCAGGCGAGCGCGCCACGGGAATACCGTGCCTGTGCAGGGGCGCCAGTGGTGCGCTATTTCTTGGTCAGCGCGCCAGCAAGCTTGCCGGAGAACATGCCGAAGAAGGCGCCAACAACCAGCGAGACTATGAGTAGGATCAGCGGGTTGGCGAATGAACCTGAGGTCAGGTTCTTCAACGGACCCATGCCCGGGTCGGCCGATGGCTGGTGCAGCGAATAGGCAACGATCGCCGCATAGCCATAGACGTTGGCCGGAACCACCGACAGCAGGTCGATCGAGGCCACGATCACCAGAAAGAATACCGTCACGCCCACAAGGATGGCGGGCCACGCCGCGCCGAGGGCCGGCATCGAGGTGTTCACGACCAATAGCAATGCAATCCAGCCGATCAATGCGCCGTAGCTGGTGCCGATGATGGTCTTAGTCAGTGCCTTACCGTCGGCACCACAGTGAAAATAGCATCCCCACGAAATAAACCCCGCCCAGACCAGCACGTAACCGCTGAGTGGTCCGAGTGCGAGAAAGGCCCAAACTGCCCCTAGAACTGCGATGCTTAGCGATAAGGCTAGCAATTGCTTCATGTTGTCTCTCCCCTGACCGCGAGGCGTTGTTGATTGTGTTTGCACGGCACTGCGGATGAAGTGCCACCCCGCTGATATTGTTAGACCGCAACTCATACTAGCATGCGCTTGAAAGTCCTACTATTTTCTAGCGCTGGGCTGGAACACTTGTGCTAACGGCCTGCGTCGCGCATGCGCAACGAGGGCGACGGCACTTCAATACTCGAAACTCCGGTGCCGCGCATCGAGCCGGAGATTGTGTTGCGTATTGACGACGCGGAGCCGGCGCCGCTGGCTGGCGCGCCAGCCGGTGCGATAGCCTATGCTTGCAGCCGCCCGTGCTCGGACCGGTGGCCCTGTTGGGGCCGGCCAGCGAGGAGGGGCCCGGTCAGTAGACAGTGCGCAGCTAATAAGTAGAGAAAGGGGTGAGGTGACCTAAGGTGGTGCTTCCGACCGAACCGATTGGGAGCATTCCACGTCCGCTCGAGCTGATCCAGGCGATCGGAGTGGATGGCGACGGCACCGATCCGAGGCTGGAACCGCTGTATGAAGCGGCCATTCGCGACACTATCGAATGCTTCGAGGCCACCGGATCACCGGTGATCACCGACGGCGAACAGAGAAAATTCCAGAACTTCTGGACCTACAGCGTCTACGGGATGCCCAACGCCAGTGCCGACGGGTTCCGGATCCCGTTCACCGGCCATACGCGGCGCATGCCGCGCCTGACCGCCGGCCCGTTTCGCTACATGCGCTACGCCGATCAGTACCTGGATCCGGCGCTGCGCCTCGCCCGGGTTCCCGTCAAGCAGGCCGTCATCTCCCCGTCGGCGTTGAGCCTGATGTATCCGCCAGAAGGCATTCCCGGCTATACGCGCCAGCAGTTCATCGACGATCTGCTGCGTGAGCACGAGAGCGAGGTACGCCGCTGCCTGCACAAAGGGGCGTACAAGGTGCAGATCGACTTCACCGAGGGACGGCTCGCGATCAAGATCGACCCATCAGGCAGCCTGCTCAGCAGTTTTATTGACCTGAACAATCTGGCGCTGGCGCGCTTGAGCACCGAGGAGCGCCGGCGCATCGGCGTGCACACCTGCCCCGGTGCCGACCGCGATGCGACCCACAGTGCCGAGGTCGACTACGCCGAACTGCTCCCGAGCCTGTTCGAACTCAATGCCGGAAATTTCTACATTGCGCTGGCTGGCGAGAGAGAGCCGGAAAGGGTGCTGAAGGCCATCCGCAGATATATGAAGCCGCACCACACGGTGTTCGTCGGCGTCGTCAATCCCATCGATCCCCGAATCGAGACCCCCGAGGAAGTGCGTGAGCGGGTGCTCGAGGCCGCAAGCTACATTCCGCCGGCGCAGCTCGGCACCACCGATGACTGCGGCTTTTCACCCTTCTGCGACGACACCTCGACCTCGCGCGCGACCGCGTTCGCTAAGATCCGGGCTCGTATCGCCGGCACCCGCCTGGCTGATTGGATACTCGGAGCGGCCTGATGCACACGGATGACGAAGAGGAGGAACTGCTGCGTTCCGTGGCGCTGGAGAACGCCCGCACCATCCTCGAGAAGCGGCAGCGCGCCGAACGCGATCTGATCGCGACCAAGGACGCACTGCAGCTGAAGACCTGCGAGCTCGCCCGATCGGTGGCGATGATGCGAGCGACGCTGGAGTCGACCTTCGACGGCATCCTGGTCACCGACGGCAACCGGCGAGTGACCGGCTTCAACGACAAGTACACCCGCATGTGGCGCATACCGCGCGAGGTGATGGACAGCGGCGAGCATCGGCGCGTGCTCGCGCTATGCGCGCAGCAGTTCACCGAGCCGGCACCGTACCTTGCCCGGCTCGAGGAGATCCACGCCACCGCCCCGCCCGAAAGCCTCGACCAGCTGTCGCTCGCCGACGGCCGCGTGTTCGAACGGTTCTCCAAGATCCAGTATGTCGACGGCGTGGACGCCGGCCGGGTCTGGAGCTTTCGCGACATCAGCGCTCACAAGCGCAGCGAATCGGAGCTGCGCGAACAGCGGGCATGGTTTGCAGTCACGCTGTCCAGCATCGGCGACGCCGTGATCACCACCGATATGCGCGGTCAGGTGACCTTTCTCAATCCGGTCGGCGAAGCGATGACCGGCTGGACGCTGGCGGACGCGACCGGTCTGCCCCTGGAGTGCATATTCAATATCGTCGATGAAGATACCCGCCAGCCGATCGCCAACCCGGTCGCCAAGGTGCTGCAGGAAGGCGTCATTGTCGGCCTGGCCAACCACACGGTGCTGATCGCCCGGGACGGCAGCGAGGTGGCAATTGAGGACAGCGCCGCCCCGATCCGCGATGCCAGCGGTGCGGTGTGCGGCGCAGTCATGGTGTTTCACGATGTGAGCTTGCGGCGACGGGCGGAAATCGCGCTGCGCGAGGCCGACCGGCGCAAGGATGAGTTCATCGCCGTCCTCGCCCATGAACTGCGCAATCCGCTCGCTCCGATCCGCCAGGCCGCGCTGATCTCAAAGGCGCCGGGCGCGACCGAGGCGCAGAAGCGATGGAGTCACGACGTGATCGAGCGGCAGGTGCAGTACATGTCGCTGCTGCTCGACGATCTGCTGGATATCTCGAGAGTCACGCGCGGTACGCTGGTACTTCGCATGCAGCCGACCGAACTGGCGGCCGCGGTCAACATGGCCATCGAAACCGCACGCCCGGTCATCGATGCCAAGCGCCACGTGCTGTCGATTGATCTGCCGCACGAGCCGGTGCAGATCATTGCCGACCCGCTGCGCGTGGCCCAGGTGCTGTCCAATCTGCTGACCAATGCGGCAAAATATACCGACCCTGAAGGCCACATCCGCCTCAGCGCGAGCTGTGGCACGGACGAACTCGTCATCCGCGTCGTCGATTCAGGAGTCGGCATCAAGCCCGACAACCTGCCGCGGATCTTCGAGATGTTCTCGCAGTTGCAGCCGACGGTGGACGGGTCGGAGGGCGGATTGGGAATCGGCCTGGCGCTGGCAAAAGGGCTGGTGGAACTGCATGGCGGAACAATTGAGGCGCGCAGCCGCGGCCTGGGTCAGGGCAGTGAATTCATCGTTCATTTGCCACGGCGGGTGCGCTCCGGTGGGCGCGCGACGCAGTCGGCCTCGCCAGCCGCCCCGCCCACGATCACGCGCCGGCGCGTGCTGGTAGCCGACGACAATCGCGATTCGGCTGAAACGCTCGCGATGCTGCTGCGAGTGGATGGCCACGAGGTGATGATTGCGCACGACGGGCCGGCGGCGCTTGCGGCCTTCGGCGGCTTTGCTCCCGATATCGTCCTGCTCGACATCGGCATGCCTGGCACCAATGGCTACGAGGTGGCCAGACAGATCCGGCAGGCGCGCCCGGGCGCCGAGGTCAAACTCATTGCAATCACCGGCTGGGGCCAGGAAGCCGACAAGAAAAAAGCCTTTGCCGCCGGTTTCGACCACCATCTGACCAAGCCGGTCGACACCCGGCAGCTAAGCCTGTTGATCGAACCTTGAGCGGCTGGGATTGGTGTCGGTGACTGGTCAACTGGTCGCGCTGTTCGTTTTTCTGGGTGCGAACATTGCCGATACTGTCGATGCGCAGCGCCAGCAGGCGTGGGTCGTTCAGGCCAGCGCGGATCTTGATCCGCGCGCCGTCGCCGCACTTCAGCAGGTGGTCGGGCCCGATCGGCGCCTGCTCGCGTTGCGCGCCTACCTGCGAGCGGGTACCTCGCTGAGTGGTCGATGGACCTGGTCGCAGCAGCAGCTATCCGCCTATGCGTCGACAGCGGAGGGCAAAGCGGCCGCGGCCGATCTGAACGCCGTGATCGCGGCATTTGCCAGCGCCAATCCCGGGTTCACGCTGCGGGTCAACCGCATGCCGCGAAGCCTTGCGGTACAGCTTGCGCGCTGGAACGAGAACCGCTCGGTCGGCGTCGCGGCAACCGCTCTTGCGACTGCGCTCGATCGGCAATTTGGCGCCACTGTGGTGCCGGATGCGCCGGCACTGCGCCATGCGCTGATGAACTGGACGCCGGCAGTCGCCGCTGCGCTCGCCGCGCCGGGACTGTCCGCGCACGGCCAGGCGCGCGCATTCGATTTTCAGGTCGAGCACGATGGCAAGGTGATCGCCGGCATCGAAGCGGCCTCGGCACGCCAGCAGTGGGATGCGGCAGGCTGGACCCGTAAGCTGCAGGCTGCGATCCGCGCCTCGGGCAACCGTTTCGCCGGACCGCTGAGCACACCGTACGAGCCCTGGCACTACGCCTATGTGAGCCAACCCGCTCCGTGACCGCATTCCCGGTTCTCAGTCAGGCTGCCGGGGAGCGCACATGCTCGGGCCGCACGCCGAGGCCCATGATCTGCGCCGGCCAGCGCCGCAGCCAGGCGCTGCGATCGAGCAGCCTGATGACCCAGGGCGCTTTCAATTCCCCTACCGTCCCGGATACCGCGGGTTTGAGCACCCGGTTCTGGACAGCTACCTGAAACCGCTGGATGACCTTTACCGGGAACAATCGACGCCGTTGTACGCGCTCGAGGTCATCGTCCTTCAGCGTGCCGCTCTTCAGTCTGAAGGCCAGCAGATTGGCGGTCGCGACCGCGTCCTGGATGGCCAGATTGATGCCCACGCCGCCCACCGGGGACATGGCGTGCGCGGCGTCACCGATGCACAGCACGCCTGGCTTGCACCAATTCGTCAGCCGATCGACCTCGACGCTCAGCAGTTTGACATCGTCAAAGGACTTCAGCTCATCGACGCGGTTCGCAAGGAAGCGCGCGCCGGCGGCGACGCGGCGCTTGAACGCGTCCAGCCCGCCGGCATGCACCTGCTCGATGCCGCCCTTGGCGATGACAAATGCGCACTGCCAGTAGCTGTTGCGATCGATCGTCACCAGCATCGTGTCGCGGCTGAGACGCCCGAGCACCTGCTGCGGGTCGCCGGGCCGCTTCGACAGCCGGAACCACAGCACATCGATGGGCGAGCCCAGATCCAGGACCGCCAGGCCCGCCGCCTTTCGCACCGTGGAGGAGCGGCCGTCGCAGCCGATCACCAGTTCGGCGCGCACCTGCAGCGCACTCGCAGGCATCGTCGCCTCGACGCCCACGATGCGCCCGTTCGCCTGCACCAGCGCGGTCACATGCGCCTGCATAATCACTTTCAGCGTGGGGAACTGGCGGGCTTTTTCCGCGAGGAAGTTGAGAAAATCCCATTGCGGCATGAAGGCGATATAGCTGCACGCGGCCGCAATGTGCCGGAAGTCCGCGATCCTGTAGCTACGCTCGCCGATCTCGGCGGAGATGTTTTGGATTTCAGAGTGCGGCAGCCTCAGGAACTCCTCCAGCAGCCCGAGCTCGTGCATGATCTGCAGGGTCGATGGATGCACGGTATCGCCGCGAAAATCGCGCAGAAAATCCGCGTGCTTTTCCAGAACGCAGGTTTCGATGCCGGCACGGCCCAGCAAGTAGCCGAGCATCATTCCGGCCGGTCCGCCCCCGACTATGCAGACTTGCGCCTTCATCTGCCGATCAGGGCCCGGAGTCTATCTGCAGGTAAGCGCGACCGGCCGGTGTTGCCATGGATTTGATATCCTCACCCGGCAATTTCCTGTAGCGGCGAATTCTAACGGATGCATAGCCGGGCAGTCTTGCGGCAATCGGCGGCACTTGCCGACCGACGCCGGGATCGTCCCGCCACTGCTTGACCATGCAGCATATGGCTTCCGAATCGCGAGCCGGGCGCTGGCGCGCACTGGCCGTGCTTTGCCTCGGCGTGCTGATGATCGTGCTCGATATGACGATCGTCAACGTCGCGCTGCCGTCGATCCGGATCGACTTCAGGTTCTCCGAGGCGTCGCTCGCCTGGGTGGTCAACGCCTATCTGCTCACCTCGGGAGGCTTTTTGCTGCTCGGTGGCCGGCTGGGGGACCTGTTCGGCCATCGCCGGCTGTTCCTGATCGGCATCGGGATATTTACGCTGGCCTCGCTGGCCTGCGGACTGGCCGGCTCGCGCGCATTCCTGGTTGCAGCGCGAGCGCTGCAGGGATTTGGCGGGGCGATCGTCGACGCAGTGGCACTGTCATTGATCATGCAGCTGTTCGTCGATGGGGCGGAGCGCGCCAGGGCGATGGGTGTGTTTGGCTTCGTCTGTTCGTGCGGCGGCAGCATCGGCGTGCTGCTGGGCGGCTTGCTGACCAACGCACTCAATTGGCACTGGATATTCCTGGTCAATATCCCGGTCGGTATCGGGGTGCTGGTGTGGTCCTTCAAGCTGCTGCCAGCCGTCGGCGGCCAATCGGGCGGCGCCGCACACCTCGACATTGCCGGCGCGGTAACGGTGACCGCTACGCTCATGTTTGCCATCTATGCGATCGTCAACGGCAATGAAATCGGCTGGCGATCGGCACAGACGATCGGCGTGCTGGCGGCTGTGGCCGCGCTATCGGTGACGTTCCTGGTGATCGAGACGCGTGCGCGGGCGCCGATGATCCCGCTGCGCCTGTTCCGGCGGCGCAATATCACGATCGCCAATATCGTCGGTGTGTTGTGGGCCGCGGCGATGTTCGCATGGTTTTTCATGTCCGCGCTCTATATGCAGCTGGTGCTCGGATACACACCGCTGCAGGTCGGCCTGGCCTTCCTGCCTTCCAACCTGATCATGGCTGCCTGCTCGCTTGGCGTGTCCGCCAGGCTGGTGCTGCGCTTCGGCAACCGGCGCCCGCTCGCCGCCGGACTGCTGCTGGCGGCCATCGGACTGCTGCTGTTCGCCAGGGCGCCGGTGCACGGCAGTTTTGCGATTGATGTTCTGCCGGGAATGATTCTGCTCGGCATCGGCGCCGGCATTGCATTCAATCCGGTGCTTCTGGCGGCGATGAGCGACGCCGATCCGAACGAGTCCGGCCTGGCATCGGGCATCGTGAACACCTCGTTCATGATGGGCGGCGCGCTCGGTCTTGCGCTTCTCGCCAGTGTCGCGGCCCACCGCACCAGTGCCCTGCTCGCCGCCGGAACCGACCATCTGGCCGCCCTGGGCAACGGCTATCAGGCGGCGTTTCTTCTGGGGGCGATCTGTGCGGCGCTGGCCGCGCTTACCGGTGCGCTGTTCCTGCGCACACCAGCCACGCCAGCCACGCCAGCCGCCGTAATTATGTGACGGCCGTCACTTCCTGCCCGCTGCGAGAGCCGCGATTACCGATTTGAGAGTCACGTAAGGTTCGGATCCGCCGGGACAAATTAGTCTTCATGGATGACGATACGACCCAAGGTAATCGCGCTGGTCGCATCCATGCTCGCGGTCCTGGGCGTGGTTCAGATTGTGGTCGAGCACCGTATCCTGATGCCGAGCTTCGCCGAGCTCGAGCGCGACGACGCGCGCACTGCCATGCGACGCATCAGCTATGCGCTCGATCTGACTCTGGACCGCCTGGCACTATCGGCTGCGGATTGGGGCAACTGGGAAGACACCTATCGCTTCGTGATCGATCACAACCCCGATTACGTGCGCGCCAACGTCACCACCGTGGGCCTAAAGCAACTGCAGGTCAATACGATGCTGGTGGTCGATGTCAACGGCAATTTCGTGATGTCCAGTGCGCTCGACCTGAACACCGAACAGCCACTCGACATCGATTTTGTCGCTGCCAAGGCGTGGCCCGCTGATTTTCCGTGGCGCGCCAGTCTGCGCGAGGGCCGCGCCGCGAAAGGCTTTCTGCAGACAAATCGCGGCATCATGATGATCGCCGCCGCGCCGGTGCTGGATGGCAACGGCGGCGGCCCGCAACGCGGCATGGTGATGCTCGGGCGGCTGCTGTCGGACGCCGAGATCCAACGCATCGCGGCACAGGCGCAGGCCCTGGTGTCGATGGCACCGGCGAACGATGCGCGCACACCGGGTCAGTTGACGGAGACGGCGGACATCACACAGGTATTTCGTGCGGTCAACGATGTCTACGGCCGTCCGCTGATGGCTCTGCGCGTCGATGTACCGCGCCGCATCACGCAGCGCGGCCATACTGCCATCGCCTACGCGTCGGCCTGTCTCATCGCGGCGGCCATCGTGGTACTGGTGCTGCTGGTGCTGGTGCTGAATCGCGTAGTGCTCAAGCCGTTGTCAAAGGTGACACGTCACGCGGTGGCAATCGGCAATAGCGAAGACCTGACGGCTCGCCTGGACCTTCACGGCAACGACGAAATCGGCCTGCTGGCGCGCGAGTTCGATCGCATGGTGGAGCGTGTTGCCCAATCCCGCCGGCAGCTGGTCGACCAGTCCTTTCATGCCGGATTTGCAGAACTCGCCAAAGGCGTGCTGCACAACCTTGGCAACGCGATGACTCCCATCGGCGTCAGACTATCCGGGTTGAGCCAGCGGCTGCGACAGGCGCCGGCGGCGGACGCCGAACAGGCACTCGACGAGCTCCGGCGCGGCACGGCGGACGCCGTGCGGTGTGCCGATCTCGAGGAATTCATGCGCCTCGCATGCGCCGAGCTCGCGCACACCCTCAAGGCAGCGCAAGAGGATGTAGCAGTATTGACCCGCCAGACCGGCATCGTGCAGAGCGCGTTGTCGGAGCAGATGCGATCGAGCCGCAACGAGCACGTGGTCGAGTCGGTACGCCTTCCGGAACTCATAGCCCAGTCGCTGGAGGTCGTGCCCGATTCCTGCCGCCAGCGCCTGGTCATCGATACCGACGAGTCGTTACGCCAGGTCGGCGTCGTTCACGTGGCCCGAACGGTGCTGCGGCTGGTGCTGCAGAATCTGATCATCAACGCCGCAGACGCGGTGCGTGATGCCGGCAAGGACAAGGGCGTGCTGCGCGTCAGCGCGCAGATCGTTCGCAACGCCGACCATGAACAGCTGCACCTGCACTGCCAGGACGACGGCGTAGGCATTGCCGCCGCCAATCTCGATCGGGTATTCGAGAAGGGATTCTCGACCAAATCCAAAGGAACCAACTACGGGATCGGGCTGCACTGGTGCTCCAATGCCATCAGCGCGCTCGGCGGCCGGATATGGGCCGCAAGCGATGGTCCCGGACTTGGCGCATCCATGCACTTGATGCTGCCGCTGGTCGCCCGCAATACCCGGGCCAGCGTCGAAGCCGCGTGAGGTCAACCGTGTCAGAGCGAAGCCAAACCCCCATTCGGGTCCTCGTCGTCGATGACGAGGGTGAGGTACGAGATGCCTATCGGCAGATCCTGCTGGAAGCGGACGTGAACCGCGATCTGGCGGTGTTTCATGATCTGCGCACACGCTTGTTCCGCAAGACCGAGATTGCGCCGCCGCCGGCGCAGCCCGGGTCGCGCGCTGCCACTTTCGACCCGGTATTCTGCGACGGTGCGGAAACGGCGGTCGCGGCGGTCAAGGAAGCGCTGGCCATGGAGCTGCCGTTCGCGGTGGTGTTTCTGGACATGCGCATGCCGCCCGGCCCGGATGGAGTATGGGCCGCAGCGCGCATCCGGGAGCTTGATCCGGCCATTGAAATCGTCATCTGCACCGCCTATTCCGATGTCGATCCGTGCGAAATCGGCGGCATTGTGCCGCCGGAAGAAAAATTGTCGTATCTGCAAAAGCCATTTCATCCCCACGAAGTACGACAGATGACGATTGCGCTGGCCAGCAAATGGCGCGCCGAGCGCACCGTGGTCAAGCTGGCCTATTTCGACTCACTGACGGGCCTGCCGAATCGGGAGCAGTCCCGCAACCGCCTGGTCAGCGCCATCGAGGCGGCGACGCTGCATGAGCGCACCCTGGCCGTCCTGTATCTGGATCTGGACAATTTCAAGCGCGTCAACGACACCCTCGGTCACGCGGTCGGCGATGAACTGCTGCGCGTGGTCGCCGCGCGGCTGCGCAGCTCGCTGCGCTATAGCGATTCCCGCAGCATCGACTCAAGCTCGATAGCGCGCCCTGGGGATCTGGCGCGACTGGGCGGTGACGAATTCATGGTGCTGCTGCCCAATATCCGAAAGCCGGCCGACGCCGGTGTGATCGCCGAGCGCATCATCGGCGCGCTGCGGGAGCCGATGCAGCTCGCGCTTAATTCGCTGGTGGTCACACCGAGCGTCGGCATCGCGATATTCCCCAACGATGGAGCCGATGCCGAGACGTTGCTGCGCAATGCGGATCTGGCGATGTACTTCTCCAAGCGCAAGAGTCCCGGGACCTATTCATTCTTCGATGCCGCGATGAATGCCAGCGCGCTACAGCGCTTCACCATCGAGGACAAGCTGCGCGGCGCGCTGCAGCGCAACGAATTCACCCTCAACTACCAGCCGCTGTTCGACATTCGCACCGGCCACATCTCCGGCATGGAAGCGTTGCTGCGTTGGACCAATGACCAGCTCGGCGTTGTGCCGCCGTCGGAATTTATCTCGGTAGCCGAGGAAACCGGCCTGATACTGCCGATCGGCGACTGGGTGCTGCGAAGCGCCTGCGCCCAGGCGAAAGCCTGGCACGACGAGGGGCTGCCGCTGATCCGGATGTCGGTCAACGTGTCCGGCCGGCAATTCGCGCTCAGCCAGTTCCCGAGCCAGGTCGGGGCGATCCTGCAGGAGACCGGTCTCGACCCGTCGAAGCTGGAACTCGAAATCACCGAAACCGTGATCATGAACGACGAGGCCTGGGCTGAGAAGGCGATCGACCAGCTCAAGGCGCTCGGCGTCGCCCTGGCCATCGACGATTTCGGCACCGGCTACTCGAGCCTTGCGCGCCTGCGCCGCTTCGCGGTCAACCGGCTCAAGATCGATCGATCGTTTGTCACCAGCCTCAACGAATGCAGCGACGATCGCGCCATCGCATCTGCCATCATCGCGATGTCACGTTCGTTACGCATCGATGTGACTGCCGAGGGCGTCGAGAACATCTCGCAGCTGATGTTCCTGCAGGAACATCAGTGCCACGAGGCGCAGGGATACCTGCTGGGCGCGGCGCTGCCGGCGGCCGATGCAGAGCAGCTACTGCGCCGGGTGGACGCGGTGCTCGAGGGCACCCGCACGCAGCGACTGAAGGCGTTGATCGGATAATGCGCCGATCCTGCAGTTGGCCACGGGAGCGCAGCTGCAACCGCCGAACAGCCGTCTTGCCTTCCAGGTTTCACAGCTACCTGAACGATGACGGGTGTTGCCCACCGAATAGCGGCCTACATCGTGGCCTGCTGCTCGATCCGGTGAGCTACTGCCACGGCAGTCAACACCCAGTTGTCGAGTTCAATCGTGTCGATGAGCGCGATTTGATGATCCATCGCATCGAGCTGTATCCTATCTATAGTGTGACGCGGTCTGGAAGCCGTTGCCGAGCGGTAAGCGGCATGAAAACCTGATTTTCGGAGTAATGGCTCATGATTGCCAACCCCTCTCGCCGCGGTTTTCTGATTCGTGGCAGCGCGGCATTAACCGGCGCGGCGCTCAGTCCGTCGGCATTCGCAATTGCGCAGCGCGGATCGAGCTTTGATCCCAGCCGACCCGCGGCCGCTGCCGGCAGGCTGTCGATCGGCGGCGACCTGCTGGTCAGCCGCCTTGGCTTCGGTGCGATGCGTATCACCGGCGATGGGATCTGGGGCGAGCCGCGTGATGGCAAGGAGGCTCGTGCCGTGCTGCGGCGCGCGCTTGAACTCGGCACCAACTTCATCGATACCGCCGACGCGTACGGACCCTATGTCAGCGAGCGGCTTATCAAGGACGCGCTGTATCCCTATCCGAAGGGCCTGGTGATTGCCACCAAGGGCGGGCAGGTCCGCCCCAACGCGCAGGAGTGGGTACCCGATGGCCGACCCGAGCATCTGCGCGAGGCCTGCGAGGCGAGCCTTGCGCGCTTGAAGCTGGAACAGATCGCGCTCTACCAGCTGCATCGGCCGGATCCGAAGGTCCCGTTCGAGGACTCGGTCGGCGAACTGGCCAAACTTCAGCAGCAGGGCAAGATCCATCATGTCGGGCTGTCGAACGTCGACCCGGAGCAACTCGCCAAAGCACAGGCGATCGTCAAAATCGTCTCGGTGCAGAATCGCTACAACGTCGCCGATCGCCAGTCGGACGACGTGCTCGCGATCTGCGAGCGCGAGCACATCGCCTTCCTGCCCTGGGCACCGCTCGCGCAGCGTGCGCAGGCGGCTGCCGCGCCTGATCCGCGGCTTGCCACGCTCGAGGCGATTGCCAACGAGCGGCATATCGACATGGCGCAGGCAACGCTGGCGTGGCTGCTGACACGATCGCCGCTCATATTGCCGATTCCGGGCACATCCCGCGTCGATCACCTGGAAGAGAATATCGCGGCGGCCAGAATCCGCCTCAGCCGGCAGGAGATGGAACGGATCGGCTAGCGGTTGCGTGCCCCGCTCGAGCGATCGCTGCTTAACCCCAGCGCTTCACCAGCTCGTCCAGTCCCGCTTTGCTCAGGTCGGCCGGCGACATGCAGATTCGAAAACGGCAATCGGCGTTAAGATTAAGAAAGAACGGCTCCGCCAGCGCCGGAACCCTGGACGGATCGGACACTTCAATGATCAGCACCGCACCCCGGGTACCATCCATTTCGGTGAAATAGGCCGCTTCCGGTTTGAGCTCATCCATGATCTTTTTCAGCAGCGGGCCGAACTTGTTGCCTCTGATCAGTGTGTTGCAGGGTTCGTGGGGAATTGAAACGCTAAGCATCATGCGCATGGCTGACCCTCCTGGTGCGGTTCGTTATTGGAATCGGCGTGCGAATATACCGCAGCGGCGTTGCCAGGGTTAAGCTCGACGTGATGATCAAGCCGAGCTGTACATTCGGCACGCCGTATTGACAGCGCTCGCCTAAGCATTTCAGGAAAAGCTCGCCGGTTCCGTAGCGCCTGCCCCCCATTCGGCCCGGGCAAACCGCCGCGCCAGCTGTTCGAGCAAGGTCGAGCGCAGCGACTCGCGGCTGCCCGCATCCGGCGCCTGCAGGCGCAGCTCCAGCACCGCACTGGCGGGCTCCATCCTGGTCAGATAGCAGCCATAGACCGCCTTCTCGCCGACGGATTCGGCGGCAACACTGATCGCGAGCCTGCGCGCTGCCTCCAGGTCCGCGCTGCGGCCGATGCGGATGGTGATCGACATCTGCCATGGGGTGAAGGTCTGGCTTAGATTGATCATCACCTGACTGGCCGCGACGCTGTTGGGCAGGACGATCAGGCGGCCGTCGGGCGCGCGCAGCGTCGTATAGCCCAGCGAGATCATCTCCACGGTGCCAATCTCGGTTCCCGTCGGTGATGCCATCTGCAGCGTATCGCCCAGGCGAAACGGCCGGTAGATCGTGATCGCAACTCCCGCGACCAGGTTGCCGAGCGTACTCTGCGCCGCCAGACCAATGACGACCGAGGCGATGCTGGCGCCGGCGAGCAACGCCGTGCCCATCGCGCGCAGCACCGGAATCAGGTGCGCGTACAGGATCAGCATCAGCACCCAGATGAACGCCGAGGCCAGCTGCTGCACGAAACTGATCGTGGTCCGATCGATCTGCGCCTGTCGCGTCATGGCCGCATGCACGGCGGTGCGCAGGCCGCGCGACAGCAGCATCGCCACGATCACGAACAGCAGCAGATAGACCAGCGCTCCGATCAGGCTGTCGGGCCGAAGCGTCGACAGGACGTCGTGTTCCCCAACCTTAAGGTCATTCATCGCTGATGTGCCCCAACCTGCGGCGGCCTAGGCGACCTGATCGGTCCACACCCGGAAGCTCTCGAGCGTGCCGGGACCGAATGCGGTGCTGATCGCCACGTCCGCTGCGTCGCGACCGTGCGCGATGAGGATGCGTCCGATCCGTGGCTGATTGTGGCGGGCATCGAAGGCGTACCAGGCACCGTCCAGATAGGCTTCGAACCAGCCGGAGAAGTCCATCGGCGCATCCATCTGCGGCACACCGATGTCGCCCAGATATCCGGTGCAGTAGCGAGCCGGTATGTTCATGCAGCGACAGAAGGTAATCGCCAGATGCGCGAAGTCGCGGCAGACGCCGTTGCGATCGTTGTAGGCCTGCAGCGCGGACTTGGTCGATCGGGCAAACTGATAACCGAACACCAGATGGTTGTGCACGAAGTCACAGATGGCCTGCACCCGCGGCCAGCCGAGGGCAGTGCTGGCGAACAGATTCCAGGCAATGTCGGCCAGGCAATCGGTCTCGCAGTAGCGGCTGCCGAGCAGGAACACCAGTGTCTGCTCGGGCAGATCCTGCACCTCATGCTGGTGTGCGCTGGGCACGATCGGCTCGGGCACACCCGAATCCTGCACTATCGCATCCGCCGATAGCCGGATCCTGCCCGATGGCGCGACCAGCCGGCTGCACCAGTTTCCGAATTTATCGCGGTACGCGGTCACCGCAACCGGCGGATCGGTTTGCAGCCGATCCGGCCGCAGCAGATCAGCCGCCCTGCTGTGATGAATATTCAGCGCCAGGATCATCGGCGTGGCCTTGGGAAACTGATAGATCAACTCATAGCCAGCCCGGATTTGCATTGCCATTCCTCTGCTATCCAGCAGCGCCGATGGGCGCTCCGGGGACGCGTGTTGATGGTCCGAGTCGGTCGGCGACTTCGGCAGCAGCAACATAGCCGCGCCTGGCACCAGGCGCCGCCAGTGCACCGCTGCGCGCCGTGTCGGAATGCGCCTGCGTCCTCAAGCCAGCATCGCACATCCGGCCGACCGCTTCCGCAATGAATCCGGTCAGATCGGGTGCGGCGGGCGCGCCTTGACGCACTATTAGGACGCAAACCCTGCGCCCTTCCGGGATACTGTCGACAGAAGACAGCAAATGAAGAAACTGGGCAATTACCTGATCGAGGCTCTCGAGGCCGCTGGCGTGCGTCACGTGTTCGGCATTCCCGGCGTGCACAACCTGGAGCTCTATCGCGGGCTCGAGGGTGCTTCGCTGCGGCACGTCACCGGACGGCATGAGCAGGGGCTCGGTTTCATGGCCGACGGCTACGCACGCATCTCGGGCCGTCCCGGCGTGTGCTTCACGATCAGCGGGCCAGGAGTCAGCAACATCACCACGGCGCTTGGGCAAGCCTACGGCGACTCGATCCCGCTGCTGGTGATTGCCAGTCAGAACCGCCGCGGCGAGGCCGGCAGCGCTCGCGGCTTCCTGCACGAGCTGCCGGATCAGCGCGCGCTCGCAGCGGCAGTCACCGCGGCAAGCATTGCGATTAGTGAACCGGGTGAGCTTCCGGCTGCCCTCGCTCAGGCGTTCTCGATATTCAGCGCCGCCCGGCCGCGACCGGTGTACATCGAGATCCCATTGGACATCCTGGCCGCGGACGCTACCGGGCTGGCGTTACCCGTGCACGCGGCATCGCCGCCGCGTGCCGACGCATCAGCGCTCGAGGCTGCCTCCACACTGCTGCGCGACGCCAGGCGGGCGCTGGTCCTGGCTGGCGGCGGCGCGATCCGCGCCGCCCCGGAGCTGCACAGGCTGGTCGAGCACCTGGGCGCCCCACTCGTGATGACGACCAACGCGCGCGGCATTGTGCCTCCCGGGCATCCGCTCGGGGTGCCGATGAGTGCTTCGCTCGAACCGGTAAGGGCGCTGATTGCCGCGGCAGACGTCGTACTCGCGGTTGGCACCGAGATCGGGCCGACCGACTATGACATGTACTCGGTATCTGATTTTCCAAATCCCGCCAACTTGATCCGCATCGACATCGATGCGCAGCAATTGACCCGCAGCGCCATCCCGCGGGTGGGCCTGTGCGGCGAGGCAGCGCAGACGCTGCGGCAGTTGCTCGAACGCGACCTTGGCGTGTCGCGCGCCGGGGCCGGGGCCGAGGCCGCTGCGGCGGCGCGCCAGCAGGCAATCGCTGCACTGTCCCCGGTCATGCAGAGCCACATCGATGTGCTGAACCTGATTCGCGACACGCTGCCGACCGCGGTGCTGGTCGGGGATTCGACGCAGCTCGTCTACGCCGGTAACCTCGGATTTGCCGCCGCGACCCCGGGCTCCTGGTTCAACTCGGCGACCGGCTATGGCACGCTGGGGTATGCGCTGCCGGCATCGACCGGTGCCGGACTGGCGGCACCGGAGCGCCCGATCGTGTGCCTCGTGGGCGATGGCGGCCTGCAGTTTTCACTCGGCGAGCTCGCGGTGCTGCGCGATGTGGACGCCTGGACAGCGATCATTGTGTGGAACAATCATGGCTACGGCGAGATCCGCTCCTCGATGCTGGCGGTCGGGATCCGTCCGCAAGGTGTCGATGTGCAGCCGCCCGATTTCGCGCTGCTGGCGGCGGCCTATGGCTATACGCACCGCCTGATCGAAACGGCCGAGGCGCTCGGCGATGCGCTCAGCGACTTTGGCCGCCGGCGACAGATCATCGTGCTGGAGCTCGCCGCCGATTGAAGGCACCGACCATGAGCACGCGCAGCCACGACCGTACCAGCGTAAACGTTACTGACCGGGACATTGCCGACTATCGACGCGACGGCGCCGTGTGCCTGCGCGGCCTGTTCGCCGACTGGGTTGATACGATCGCCGCGGGGATCGAGCGCAACCTGCGTGAACCGGGCCCTTACGCCGCCGAAAGCGTGCGCAGCGGCGAGGCGGGCAGCTTCTTTGATGACTATTGCAACTGGCAGCGCATCCCGGAATTCCGCGAGCTGGTCGAGCGTTCGCCGGCGGCCGAAGTGGCGGCGCGCATCATGGGTTCCGGGACTGCGCAGTTCTTCCACGACCACGTGCTGGTCAAGGAGCCCGGAACGCAAAAGGCGACGCCCTGGCACCAGGACACGCCCTACTATTTTGTCGACGGCAGCCAGAGCGTGAGCTTCTGGATACCGATCGACCCGGTCGGACCGGCGACGCTGCGACTGATCGCTGGCTCGCATCGCTGGGAGCAGCTGATCCTGCCGGTACGCTGGCTCGACCAGGCCGATTTCTACAGTGCCGCAGGCAATTACCGCCCGGTGCCCGATCCGGACAACGAACCCGGCCATCGAGTGCTTGAATGGACGATGCAGCCTGGCGATGCGGTGCTATTTCACTTCCGCACCGCCCATGGTGCACGCGGCAACCCGGCCTTGCAGCGCCGGCGTGTGCTGTCGCTGCGCTGGGTCGGCGATGATGCGCATTACGTCGAGCGGCCGGGCCGAACATCACCGCCGTTCCCGGGACATGACATGACGGTCGGACAGCGGCTACGCAGCGACTGGTTTCCGGTGATCTATGACGCGCGGCGCGTGGTAGTCGACCGCTAGTTATCGCTCCAGGACGCAATCGTTGGTGCGCGCTGTTCAGGAGCTGACAGCGTGCGTCTGGTAACGCCGGCGAATCCACTCGTACAGCGGCAGCCCGAGCAGGATCAGCCCGCTGCCGATCAGCGAGCCGGACAGGTTACCCTCGAAGCTTGATACCAGCACCGCGGCCGAACACAGCACGAATACCGCCGGCAGCACCGGATAACCCCAGACCCGGTACGGCCGCACCGCATCCGGATTGCGTCGCCGATAAACGAACACCGTCGTGGCGGTGAGCATGTAGAACAGCCATTCGGCAAACACCGCCAGCTCGAACAGCTGCTGAAAGCGCCCCAGCAGCAGCAGCAGCACCGACGACAGCAGGGCCTGGATCAGCAGCGAGGTCGACGGACTCTTGAAGCGCGGATGAATGGTGGCGAACGGCGGGAAGAACAGCCGGTCACGCGCGGCGGCGAACGGGATGCGCGCCCCCGACATGATGGTGCCGTTGAGGGTGACAAAGATGCTCAGCGCCATGCCCGCCGCCACCAGCGCCGCCCCGCTCGGTCCGGCCACGATGCGCAGCGCCGCGACTGCAGGGCGCGGCGATGCGGCGATCTGTGCCGCCGGCAGGATATATTGGATCGCCGCATTGGTGGCCATGAACAGCGCGCCGACGATGAACAATCCGCCGATCAGTGCGATCGGCAGGTTGCGCTCAGGCCGCTTCACCTCGCCCGCGACCATGGTCAGGTCATTCCATCCGTCGTAGGCCCACAGGGTCGCGATCAGCGCGATCATGAAACCGCTCAGGCCCCCGGTCGCCTGCGGCAGCGAGGTCGAGAAGTTGCTCCACGAGCCCAGCGACGAGCTGAAGCAGAAACCTGCGACCACCAGAATCAGCAGCGCCTTGAGCACCGTGAACACTACCTGGAAGTCCCCGGCCTTCTTGATGCCGAGGTAGTTCAGCCCGGTGATCAGCCAGGTCACGGCGATGGCGAACAGCTGCGACCACAGCACCGGCAGCGGGCCGCCGATCGCCACCGTATCGAGCCAGTGGAACACCGCAAAAATTCCAAGCGTGCGCGCCAGGCCGCTGGTGACCGACGCAATCGAGGCCGGCTTGGCCACTGCGAACCAGGTCCACATGTAGAGAAAGCCGATGCGATCGCCATAAGCCCCGCGCAGGTACACGTACTCGCCGCCGGCGTACGGCATCATCGAACTCAACTCGGCATAGGTCATCGCGCCGAACAGCGACAGCAGCCCGCCCACGATCCACGCCGCGTAGACCAGTCCGGAGGAGCCGACCGCCTGCATCATCTCCGAGGGCACGAGAAAAATGCCGCTGCCGATGATGGTTCCCACCACGATCGCGGTGGCGTGACTCGATCCAAGCACCCGCGGCAGGTCGGGCGCAGGATTCGGGCCGGAATTGGGTGCTGCCCGGCTCATCGGCGAATTCATCATGCACACGACCTCATTGCGGTGGCGGCAGCGATCCGCTGTAGAACACCTCGCAGTGCCCGCCGCCCATCGCGTGCGAGGCCTTCCTGATCAGGTGCAGCGCCGGACCCGCCAGCGAGATCAACACATTCGGTTTGTCCACGTCCGGATGGCTGAACGGTCCGTGTACCTTCTGCTCCACCGTGGCGCAGCCCCGCCCGTTCAGCACCGCCACGGTCACGTCCTGGAAGCTGTCATTGACGAAGTCCAGGTTTCCGGTGAGTGCGACCCGATTCGCCTTGGTGCTCATTGCCACGTCCCTGGCCTGTGCGACACCGTGCTCGACCTGCCACTCGGAGATCAAGGTCGGGACCTGGCTGCTGCCGCCCGAGCTGCCCATCACTTTCGCATAGTCGTAGCCCTTGGTCACCGCCAGGCCGATCGGGCCGGCCAGCAGGAACGCCCCCAGGTCCACCAGGTTGAAGCGCTGCGTGGACTTGTAGTGAGCCAGCTCATCGTCCAGATCCCCGACTTCAAGCGTGAGGTCGCTGCCGTGCAACGATGCCTCCCCTTCGCTGCTCGCGATCATCGCATCCGCATCGTCGCCACTCATCTTCAGATCGGTCGAGAACTCCATCAGACCTTCGCCGACCTTCTTCTGCGAGAAATTCTTCGAGAACTCGTCCAGTTGAAACCTGGACAGCACGCCGTGCAGGCGGTAAGCGGGCAGCGCGCCTGCAAAGTCGGCACGCACCGTGGCGCTTCCCCGGCCGCCGAACGCCCGCAGCACGACGTTCTTTGTCTCGAGCACCCCCTTGGCGCACTTCGCGCTGAACTTGACGTCGGACATCGGCAGGACCCGGGTCTTGATCTGCTCGCAGGACACCTGCGCCGAAAAGCTCAGGTTCTTCATCAGGTCAGCGCCCTTGGTTGCCGTGATGCGCAGGTCGCTCGCCTCCACATCGCACGGACCTGCCTGCACACTCCTGCCTTCCTGTCGATTGTTGTAGACGAATGTCAGGTCCGTGAGCGACACATCGGTCGATTCGATGTCCGGTATGACACTCGCGCCCGGCGAGGATCCCTCGAAGTTGAACCTGCCATCGCGTCCGCGCTCGACCGAGAGCGTCACATGGCGCAGCTGGATCCTCGGGATGCGCACGTGCCGGCGCAGCAGCGACACGAGCTGGATGTCGAGCGTGGCCTCCCTGGCCGCGACCAGCTCAGCGGCGTGGCCGCGAATGTGCACCTGCTCGAGCGTGACCGCCGCGCTTGGAAAAAATTTCAATACCAGCGGGCCTTCGATCCTGACCTGCATGCCGAGCGCGTTCGAGGCGGCCGCTTCCAGTTGCGGCTTGGCGTGTGCGCGCCAGGACAGCAGCATGATCACAGCCGCCAGCAACCCCAGCGCGAGCACTGCGCCGGTTGCATAGAGCGTGAGCTTCAATGGTCTTGACATCGTGATACGCTGGCACGCGTGCGCGAGATATGCCTCAATATGCCGCCGCCGTGAAGTCTAAACCACCCGCCTCCGACGCGGTGCCCGCTTCGATCAGCCAGAACATCGAAGCAATCGGCGAGTACTACAAGCGCGAGCATCGCAGGATAGGACGCGCGCAATGGCTGCTCGAGCGCCTGGGTGACGCCATCGGCCGGCCGGTGTTTCTCGGCGCCATCCTGATCTTCGTCGCCCTATGGATCCTGACCAATGTGATGGCGCCGCGCCTGGGGATCGTCGCATTCGATCCGCCGCCGTTTCCCGGCCTGCAGACCATAGTCAGCCTGGCGGCAGTGCTGATCACGACCATCGTCCTGATCGGGCAAAACCGGCTCGCCAAGCTCGAGCAACGGCGCGGGCAGATGGAACTGCAGGTGAATATTCTGACCGAGCAGAAAACCACGACCGTGATCCGGCTGCTCGAGGAACTGCGACGCGATCTGCCGATGGTGCGCGATCGACACGATGCCGATGCCGCAAGCTTACAGGAGCCAACCGATGCCACCCAGATCCTGACGGCACTGGAGAGGGAGCAGCAAGCCCACCAACCGCAATCCAAGGGCTAGCATTCGCGGCCGCCGCCACCGTCAGTGTCCGCCCTGGACGAACAGCCCTTCGGCGTGCAGCGCTTCGGCGAGCTGCTGCTCGATTTTCGCGGCCTGGGCTCGCTGGATGTGCTGCAGGTGCAGCGTAGGTCCGGTCAGCACTTCGATGCCGCGCTTCAACACGCAGCCGGCGGAGCGGATGCCTGCCTTGTGCTGGTCGAAACGCACCGCCGGCGCATAGCGGCTCATGCCGACGTAAACACCGTACGGTTCATCGCGGCTGTCGCGGTAGTCGAGCAACACCAGATAGACGTTGCTGCGGCCCCGGTCCGCGTGAAATCGGCTCGCCACCTGATACGCGAGCGGCAACCAGTCGATATAGCGCATTGGCAGCCATTCGGGAATCGAGGCCGCCGCATGCCTCCACAAGCGCTCGAGCGCCGCCTCGATATTGAGCTGCAGCTCATCGCGCATCCACAGTTCGTGTATGCAGTGCGCGCCGCTGCCGCCGTCGGCCGCGGCCAGCGCAGCATCGAACATCGAGTCGATGGCGGCCCGGGTGCTCAGGCGCAGCGGCCGGTCGGCTGGCCGGTCGGCTGGCCGTGCGGCGCTGGTGGTCACAGCACCCGCTGCAGGAATGCCGCGATTGCTGCAAGCTCCTCGGCACACACGGCATGCGCCATCGGGTAGCTATGCCACTCCACCGGGTAGGCCGCGGCCTGCAGCAACGCGCGTGTCTCCTCGCCCAGACGCGGATCGATCACCGCATCGAAGCTGCCATGTGCCAGAAAGATCGGCGTGGTCTGATTCGCGCTGTGGCGCTCGACGGCAAAGCTCGACGCAAGCAGCAGGTAGCACGATAGGCCGATGATTGCCGCCAGCCGTTCCGACAGCCGCGTACCGCTCAACAGCGCCATCGCACCCCCCTGGGAAAATCCGGCCAGCACGATGCGCTCGGTGGCGATGCCGCGCTCATTTTCGCGCCGGATCAGTGCGCGTATCGCAGCGTCGGACTCGCGTACGCCGCTCTCGTCCTGCGCGGCGTGGCGGTCGAACCCCCGAATGTCGTACCAGGCGCGCATCCTGGCCCCGGCATTGAGTGTCACGGCGCGCACCGGGGCATGCGGAAACACGAAGCGCAGTGCAGGCGTGCCGGGCAGCACCAGCGCCGGGACAGCCGGCTCAAAATCGTGACCATCAGCGCCCAGGCCGTGCAGCCAGATGACGGCAGCACCGGGCCTGGGCCCGGTGTCGACTTCAACCGTCGCCAGCCCCGGCAAGCTCATCGAGTCGCCCGCAGTGCCGATACCGCGCGGAAATACAGGCCGGCGACAGATTCATGTTCTTTATTGATAGTCGATCCAATCATTTGAAAATGAAGGCCTATACTTGCCGCTTCCGACCCTCATCGGCGGCCCGTTCCAGTGCGCACGAAACGCACGATCCGGTCGATCCTCCAGACCTGGCGTCATAGAATAATCCGCGCGAGCGGATTTTTTCTAACCCAGACGGCCAACCCGCTACCGGGCAACGAGACCCTCATCAATAGCGATCCCGACAATACCCCTCCGGAACCAGTCGAGCCGACGGTAGCGGCCGCGTTATCGGGCTGGCGCCGCGCTCGGGTGCGGGTCCGATTCCTGTTCAAGAACCTGCGCCACCGCTCGCGTGAGTACCTCGGCTGGCTGCTGGCACGAGTGATCCATAGACGCCACTACGCCAGCAGCCTGCGCATCGACGAGGTGTCCACGATACTGATCTGCCGCATCAATGGGCGCATCGGCAACACGCTGTTCCTGACGCCGTTGATCCGTTACCTGCACCAGCTGCTGCCCGCGGCCGCGATCGATCTTGCGCTCGCGTATCCGGCAGCGGCAGAGCTGCTGCGCGGCCTGCCGGGGGTGCGCCGGATCATCGTGTTTCCACACCGGCAGCCGCACAGGCTTGGACGTTATCTGGCCGCGCTGCGCAGCCTGCGCGCCTGTCGCTACGATCTTGCGATCGATCCGACCGAGTTCTCCACCAGCGGCCGGGCGATGCTGGCACTGACCCGCAGCCGCTACCGGCTTGGATTCGCCAGCCGCGCCCAGTGGGCACCGCTGACGCACGCGGTGCCGCTGCCGCTGCAGGCGATGCATCAGGCGGTGCGGCCGCTGTACCTGCCGCATCGGATATTTGGAACGCCGCTGGAACCGAAGGCAGTGCGCCTGTGGCTGCCACTGCCGGAAAACGAGCTCGCCGAGGGCCGGCGCCTGATCGCCCAGGCGATTGCACCCGAGCGCCTGCGGACACCGAGCAATGTCTTTGGCTTCTTCGCCCATGCGGCAAACCTGAAGCTGATCGATCGCTCGTGGTGGGTCACTTTCTGGAATGCGTTCCTGGCGCTGGAGCCGCAGGCGATACCGGTGGAATTTCTGCCGTCAGCCGCGCATGCGCCGACCGATCAGCGATTCGCGTCGCTGCACGTTCGCTCTACGCGCGGGCTGACCGCAGCGATTGCCGCGACCCGGGTTTTCATCTCGACCGACACCGGTCCGATGCATCTGGCCAGCACCACCGCGGTTCCGACCGTGGGCCTGTTCCTGGCCTCGGATCCGGGGCTCTATGGCCCGCTGAAGCCGGACGATCTGGCGATCGACATCGGCCGCCATTCGGCCGGCGAGATCGCCCAGGCCTGCCAGCGCACCTGGATAGCGGCCGTGCTCAACGATTCAGTTGCGGCGCACCCGCAGCCAATCCGATAGCAGCCGCAGCGCTGGCCGCTTCCAAGCAGCTGTTCCCCTGCGTGGCTGCTAGTCGATGCTGGCGGCTGAAGTCTCACGCGCACGGCGCTCGCGCCCCACGGCACTGATCGGCACCACCACCGTCTGCGGCGTGGCGCGCTGCTCGTCGTAGACAAACGGCAGCTCGGGAACCATCGGGCCGGTGAGCCGTGGCCCGGTAAGCGCGACGCGCAGCGCCTTCAGGGGATGGCGCAGCAGGTCATCGACCGCGGTACCTTCGAAACCGCAGTGCGCCTGGCAGTTGTCGCAGCGCGGATCGCGGCCGACGCCGTAGCGCTCCCACGGCGTGTCCTCCATCAGTGAGCGAAAGCTCGGCGCATAGCCCTCGTCCGACATCAGATAGCAGGGCCGCTGCCAGCCGAAGACGTTGAAAGTCGGATTGCTCCACGGCGTGCACTGATAGCTCTGGTTGCCCGCGAGAAAATCCAGGTACAGGGCCGAGTGATTGAACAGCCAGTTGCGGCCGGCCCTCCGGCCGCGCGCGAAGATCTCACGGAACAGGCGCTTGCTTTCGACCCGACCGAGAAACACGTCATGACGCGGCGCGTGCTCGTAGTGATAGCCCGGCGACACGGTAATCGCCTCCACCCCCAGTCCCATCGCGAAATCGAAGAACTCGGCGACTTCGTCCGGATTCTCCTTGGCGAACAGCGTGCAGTTGACGGTCACGCGGAACTTTCGCTCACGCAGCAGTCTGATCGCGGCCACGGCCTTGTCGAATACGCCCTCCTGGCACACCGAGGCGTCGTGCTGGCGTTGCAACCCGTCGAGATGGATCGAAAAGGTCAGGTACGGCGACGGCTGGTATTCATCGATGTGCTTGGGCACCAGCAGCGCGTTGGTGCACAAATAGACGAATTTCCTGCGGGCGACGATACCCTCGACGATCTGCGGCAAGCCCTTGTGGATGAGTGGCTCGCCGCCCGGAATCGACACCACCGGAGCGCCGCAGTCATCGACCGCCTGCAGCGCATCGGCGACGCTCATCCTGCGTTGCAGGATGTCCTTCTCGTAGTCGATCTTACCGCAGCCGGCACAGGCCAGGTTGCACTGGAACAGCGGCTCGAGCATCAGCACCAGCGGGTAACGCTTGCGGCCGCTAAGTTTCTGTCGAATCAGGTACTTACCGATCCGGTACTGTTGAATCAGGGGAATACTCATAGGATCACATGGGCCGACAAACAACACCTCCAGGCTCTTTGCGCCCCTCCGGCTTGGGACGGGTAGCGTTAATGCGATAATACACCGGCTGCGCGCCGGGCATCGGCCCACTGCCGGAGCGCGGAGGTGACCATGCATGGATTGCTGGCCGAACTGGGCCTGATTCTGACTGCCCTGGCAACCGCCTACGCGCTGCTGGCGGCGCTGGCGACCCTGATCGCGACCGCGCGCTCACGCCGCGCGGCGCCCGATACCGGCGCCGCCCAGGCAGCGGTCACCATCCTCAAGCCGCTGTGCGGCAGCGAACGGGGGCTGTATGAACGGCTGTGCTCGGTGTGCACCCAGGACTATCCGCAGTTCCAGATCATCTTTGGACTGCATGGCCCAGCCGATACCGCGCTGCCCGTGGCCCGGCGGGTACAGCAGCAATTCACCGCGCTCGACATCGAGTGCGTGATCGACCCTACTCGCCACGGCGTCAACGCGAAAGTCAGCAACCTTCTCAATATGCTGCCGCTGGCAAAGCACGATCTGCTGATCATCGCCGACAGTGACATCGAGGTAGCGCCCGACTACCTCAGGCGGGTGCTGGCGCCACTGTCCGACCCGCGGGTCGGCCTAGTGACCTGCGGCTATGCCGGCCGCGCCGGGCCCGGCCTTTGGTCGGCGCTTGGCGCGCAGTTCATCAACGCATGGTTCATGCCCAGCGTTTATTTCGCCGCCATGTTCGGGTCGCAGTGGTTCGTGTCGGGGTCCACGATCGCCTTGCGGCGCGAATTGCTCACGCGCTGCGGCGGCCTGAAGGCGCTGGTCGATCAGCTGGCCGATGACTACCAGCTCGGAGCGCAGGTGCGGGCGTTGAGTCTGCGCGTGGTGCTGTCGGACCTGCGTGTCGACACGCTGGTGGACGAGCCGAGCCTGGCGGCGCTGTGCCGGCACTCGCTGCGCTGGCTGCGCACCATCAGGGCCATCCGGCTGTGGGCCTACGCCGGCTGCGCCATGACGTTCAGCCTGCCGATGGCCGGGCTGGGTGCGGCGTTGGCCCGCTTCCAGCCCAAGGCGCTGATCCTGCTCGCAATAACGGTCGCGGCCCGGCTCGTGCTACATTTCGCCGGCCGGCGCGACCGCTGGCGCGACGGCTGGCGGCAGCTCGGGCTGATCCCGCTGCACGATGCGCTGCTGCTGGGCCTGTGGGTCTGGGGCTTTGTCGGGCGCGAGGTCAGCTGGCGTCAAGAGCGTCTCGGCGTCGGCCGCGACGGCTCGCTGCATCGCGTTCCTTCACTTAAGTCACAGCACCGCGGAGAGACTGCCGAATGAGGACTCTGTTTCTGCACCCGCCGTCGTTCGACGGTTTCGACGGCGGCGCAGGCGCCCGCTATCAGATGAAGCGCGAGGTGCGCTCGTTCTGGTATCCGACCTGGCTCGCGCAGCCGGCCGCCCTGGTCGAAGGCTCCAAGCTGATCGATGCGCCGCCGCACCGGTTGAAATTCGAGGACATCGCCCCCGAACTGAAGAACCGCGACCTGGTGGTGATGCACACCTCCACGCCATCCTTCAAATCCGACGTCAAGACCGCCGAGATGATCCGGGCGATCAATCCGGACGTCAAAATCGGCTTTATCGGCGCCAAGGTCGCGGTTGAGCCCGAGAAGAGCCTGATCGCCGGAACTGCCGTCGATTTCGTCGCCCGCAACGAATTCGATTTCACCATCAAGGAAGTCGCCGACGGCCGGCCCTGGAGCGACATCAAGGGGCTGTCGTACCGCAACCGCGACGGCGTCATCGTTCACAACGAGGACCGCCGGGTGCTCGAGGACATGGATACCCTTCCCTGGGTAACGCCGGTCTATAAGCGCGACCTGACGATCGAGAATTATTTTGGCGGCTACCTGAAGCATCCCTACATCTCGTTCTACACCGGACGCGGTTGTAAATCGCGCTGCACCTTCTGCCTGTGGCCGCAGACGGTGGGAGGGCACCGCTATCGCGTGCGTTCGGTCGAGAATGTGGTCGCCGAGATGAAATGGGCGAAAGATGCGTTCCCGCAGGTGAAGGAATTCTTCTTCGACGACGACACGTTGACCGACAACCTGCCGCGCGTCGAAGCGCTGGCGAAGGAGCTGGGCAAGCTCGGTGTCACCTGGTCGTGCAACGCCAAGGCCAATGTACCGCGCAAGACCCTCGAGGTGATGAAAGACAATGGCCTGCGGCTGCTGCTGGTCGGCTATGAGTCGGGCAATCAGCAGATCCTGATCAACATCAAGAAAGGCATGCGGGTCGATTTCGCCCGTCGCTTCACCAGGGACTGCCACGAACTGGGCATCGTGATCCACGGTACGTTCATCCTCGGGCTTCCGGGCGAGACCAAGGAGACGATTCAGCAGACGCTCGATTTCGCCAAGGAGATCAATCCCCACACCATTCAGGTGTCACTCGCGGCCCCGTATCCGGGCACTTTCCTGTATCGCCAGGCGAAGGAAAACGGCTGGCTCTACAACGAGGAAATCGACCTGCTGACGCAGGAGGGCACGCAGATCGCACCGCTGAACTATCCGCATCTCAGCCACACCGAGATCTTCGATTCGGTCGAGGATTTCTACCGGAAATTCTATTTCCGGCCGTCCAAGATCGCCTCCATCCTGGCCGAGATGATCGCAAGCCCGGAAATGATGAAGCGGCGCCTGCGCGAGGGTGTGGAATTCTTTCAGTTCCTGCGCTCGCGGCACGACACCGCTTGAAGCGGCTGGTCGTCACGGCGGACGATTTCGGCGCTGCTGCGGAAGTCAACGACGCCGTCGAGGCCGCCCATCGCGGCGGCATTCTCACTGCCGCAAGCCTGATGGTGTCAGCGCCGCAGGCCGCCGACGCCATTGCGCGCGCGCGGCGCATGCCGGCGTTGCGTGTCGGCCTGCACCTGGTGCTGGTGGATGGGCGGCCGTTGCTGCCGGTCGGCGCCGTGACTCATCTGGTGGACGGAAGCGGACGCTTTCGTTCCGATATGGCGAGCCTCGGGGCCCTGATAGCGTTCAGCAGGCCGGCGCGCCGCCAGCTCGCCGCCGAAATCAGCGCGCAGTTCGACGCCTTTCGCGCCTCCGGCCTGAGCCTCGATCATTGCAACGCGCACAAGCATTTCCACCTGCACCCGGTGGTCGGGCGCTTGCTGCTGGAGATCGGCGTTCGCTTCGGGCTGCGCGCGGTGCGCGTACCGCTCGAATCAGCGCGGGTGCTGCGAGCGGTCGAGCCGCAGACGCCATCGGCACCGGGCCTGCTTACCGCACCGTTCGCGTTGCTGCTGCGACGGCGCGTCCGCGCCGCCGGCCTGCTGGCGCCGGATCACGTGTTCGGACTTCAGTGGTCCGGACAGATGACCAGGGCGCGTCTGTCCGGTCTGATCGGCAACCTGCCGGACGGGCTCAGCGAGATCTACCTGCATCCTGCTACCGGCGCCTTCGCCGGCGCCGCACCAGGCTATCGTTATCGCGAGGAATTCGATGCGCTCATGGCGCCTGACATTGTCGCGGCCGGCCGCGATGCTTCGCTGCGGCTGGGTGGCTTTGGCGACTTCCTCGGTCCCGAGCCGGCAGCCCCATCGGGCGCGTCTCGCGCAGGCCTGCCCAATGGGAGCCTGATGCCGTGAGGTGCAAGCGGCTGCTCGACGCGCGATACGCCGCATGAAACGCCTGGCCCGCGTGGTCGGCACGGTCGGACTGCTGCTCATGATCGGGCTGATCGTGCACGAGGGCACGAGCGCTATCCTGGCGTTACTGTCTCAGGCCGGCTGGATATTGCTCTGGCTGGTGCCCCTGCACGCACTGCCGCTGCTGCTCGACGTGATGGGTTGGCGCACGCTGCTCGACGGTGCCGACCCGCAGCGGCACACGCGCCTCGGGACCTTATTCGGCCTCGGCGCATTGCGCGAGGCGATCAACCGGCTGCTGCCGGTCGCCAGCGTCGGCGGCGAGATCGTCGCCCTACGGCTGCTGGTGCTGCGCGGCGTGCCGGGAGCGGCCGCGGCGGCCAGCGTGATCGTCGAGATGATGCTGGTGCTGATCTCGCAATTCACATTCGTGGCGCTGGGACTGGTGTGTCTGCTGCGCGTGAGCGCCGCGCGTCACTGGGTCGTGAACCTGGTGACGTTGCTGCTCGTGGCCGCCCTGCCGATCATCGTCGCCGTGCTGCTATTGCTGCGCTACGGCTCGATCTTCGAGCGCGGCGGTCGGTGGATCGAGCGCATGTTTGCCGAGGATTCGCAGTGGCGGCGGCGGCTGTCCAAGTCCGGCGCGATCGACGACGCGGTGCGGCTGCTGTACCGCTCGCCGGCACGGCTGCTCGGCGCCAGCGGCTGGCAGCTCAGCGGACTGATCGCCGGCACGCTTGAGACCTGGCTGGCGCTGCGCTGGCTCGCTCACCCGATCACGCTGGGGAACGCGCTGGCGCTCGAGAGCGTGGTGCAGGCCGTCAGGAGTTTCATGTTCGTCGTGCCGGCGAGCATGGGTGTGCAGGAGGCAGGCTTGATCGCGCTCGGTGCACTGTTGGGAGTCAGCGGTCCGGCGGCCGTGGCGCTGTCGCTGGTCAAGCGGCTGCGCGAGATCGTGTTCGGCCTGCCGGTGTTGCTCGGCTGGCAATGGTATGAAGGCCGGCGTGCGCGCGCCCTGGCCGCGACGCAGGCCACGAGCGCGCAGTCCGCGCTGCGGCAGCTGAAGTCCCAGGGCCCCTGATCAGCGACATAGCGCGCCGCTGTTGCGATTCACGACCCGCGCGCTGTCAGAAACCAGCGCACGGCATCATCGATGGCCTGCTGCGCCGGCCGCCAGCGGTAGCCGAGCTCGCGTACCGCCCGGGCGCTGGAGAAATACATCCGGTGGCGCGCCATGCGAACCGCATCGACCGTGATGCGCGTCTCGCGCCCGCTCATGCGCGCGAGCGCTTCGGCCCCATAGGCGAGCGGCAACAGCACCGCACGCGGAATGCGCAGCCGCGGCGCAGCCCGGCCCGAACTCAGCGCGATCATCGACAGGATGCGCTTTAGGCTCAGGTCGGTGCCGCCCAGAATGTAGCGCTCGCCGATGCGCCCGTGCTGGTAGGCCAGCAGGTGTCCGGCGGCGACATCATCGACATGAACGATGTTGAGCCCGGTATCGACGTAGGCCGGCATGCGGCCGGTTGCCGCATCGAGCACCAGCCGGCCGGTGGGCGTGGGCTTTATGTCGCCTGCTCCGATGGGGGTGGATGGATTGACGATCACGATCGGCACCCCGCCGCGCGCGGCCGCGCACACCCACTGCTCGGCCAGGAACTTGGAGCGCTTGTAGTGGCCGATCATCTCCTCCAGGCGGCCCGTGTCACCTTCGTCGGAAGGCCTGCCATCGGCCCGCAATCCGATGGTGGCGACGCTGCTGGTATAGACGATGCGCCTGACCCCGCTGCGGCGCGCGGCATCGATGATATTGCGCGTACCCTCGACATTGCTGCGATAGAGCACCTGCGGATCGGGCGTCCACAGCCGATAGTCGGCGGCCACATGAAACAGCGCCTCACAGTTCGCGAGCGCGCGCTCGAGCGAGGCGCTATCGGCCAGATCGCCGAGCGCAACGTCGATCGCAAGGCCCGCAAGATTGCTGCGGTTGGAAGTTGCGCGCACCAGGGCGCGCACCTGCCATCCCGCCGCCAGCAGCGCTCGCACGACTGCGGCACCGACGAAGCCGCTGGCACCGGTGACCAGTGCTTGCATCAGCCGCCTCCGCGCGCGTCGACGGCCAAGGTCGGACGCCCCAGGCGCGAGCAGTCGCGTAACGCGTGGCGGGCAACCCGGTAGCGCGCGGCGAGTCGCCACACCGACCCCCACTCGGCCGGCGTTATCAGCAGCGGCCACAGCAGTGGCCAGGCGGGCGGCCATCGCCGCGGCGCCGCGGCGTTCGCACCGAAGGCGCGCATGACGCTGCCGGGCAGGCTGTCGAGCGCGGTATCGAGAATCACGCGCAGCGCGATGAACGGCAGGCCGTGCTCGGCGGCCACCCCGGCCACCGCCGCGCTCTCCATGTCGACCGCCACGGCCATGGTCTGGTGGAACAGGCTCGCCTTGCGCGCAGCGCTAGTCACCGGCAGTGCGCTCGACAGCAGAGTCCCGGTCACCACGCGGGCATGTCCCTGCAGCGCTGCCAGCAGCCGCTCGCGCCAGCCGCGGCAGGTCTCAAAGCGCTGCAGCGTCGCGCAGCCGGGTTCACCGGGCGCGCGCAGCACCTCGGCTGGCAGCACGGCCGCGCCGCAGTCGAGCGCAGGATCGAGCGCTCCGGCCACGCCCCAGCTCAGCAGCGCGCCGGCACCCGCCGCGACCAGCCCCCGCGCGTGGCGCGCGGCACTGTCGGCACCGATGCCGCTGACGCTGATCAGCGAACCGTCGCCCGGGTCGCCCAGACTGCGCGCTTCGAATTCGAGCGCCGCGACGACGCCCGTGACGCTCAAGCGTCCTTGCCGTCGTGGATCAGCCGGCGATAGCGAGCCAGCGCCCAGAGCGGAAAGTAGGCGCAATAGCCGTGGTAGCGCAGATAAAACACCCGCGGAAAACCCGGCGCGGTGTAGCTCGGATGGTCCCACAAGCCACTGGCCTGCTGCGAGCGCAGCAGAAAATGCACCCCGCGACGCAGGACCGCGGGCTCCGCACCGCCGACCGCCATCAAGGCCAGTAGCGCCCAGGCGGTCTGGTACGGCGTGCTGCCGAGGCCGCGGCCGGCCAGATCGCTGTCGAGGTAGCTGTCATTACACTCGCCCCAGCCGCCGTCGGCCTGCTGGCAGCTGACCAGCCAGTTCACCGCGCGGCGCGCCGACGGATCCTCGGCGCCGATGCCTGCCGCCGCGAACGCGGCCAGCACCGACCAGGTGCCATAGATGTAGTTCGTACCCCAGCGCCCGAACCATGAGCCGTCGGCTTCCTGCGTCGCGCGCAGATAGGCGATGGCGCGTTCCAGCGCCGCCCGGTCCTGCTCGCGGCCGATGCGCGCCAGCACCGTCACCACCCGTGCGGTCACGTCGGCGGTGGGCGGATCGAGCAATGCGCCGTGATCCGCGAACGGAATTTCATTCAGGTAGTAGCAGGTGCCATCGACATCGAACGACGCAAAGCCACCATTCGCGCTCTGCATCCCGACCAGCCAGTCGAGCGCGCGCGTCAGCACCCCGGCATAGTGCTCGCGTTGCGGCGCTGCATGCATGGCCCAGGCGACCGCTGCGGTATCGTCCAGATCAGGGTAGTAGCTGTTGTTAAACTGGAATGCCCATCCACCCCCTGCCAGTTCCGGACGCCGTTCGCGCCAGTCCCCGGCCGCCTCCAGCAGTTGCAGCGGCCGCAGCCACTCGAGTGCGCGCGAGATGGCACCGCGGCCGGCGCCGCTGCCCTCCTCGTCCAGCGCCAGGCAGCTCAGCGCCGTGTCCCAGACCGGCGATACGCACGGCTGGCAGTAGGCACTGCGCTCGCCCACCACCAGCAGCTTGTACAGCGCCCGCTTGGCCTGCAGGCGGCGTGGATCGTCGGCGCCATAGCCCAGCGTCACCATTACCTCGAGCGCATTGACCATCGCCGGGAAGATGGCGCCGAGGCCATCCTCGCCGTTGGCGCGTGCATTGATCCAGTCCTCGGCACGCCTGAGCGCGCGTGCCCGCAACGAGCGCGGCACCAGCGGATCGATCATGCGGCCGAGCCGGTCGAGCAGCAGGAATGCCCGGTTGGTCAGACCGCCGCGGCGAAAGTAGTTGCGCTCCAGTTCCGGCGCGATCGTGAACAGCTCGCGAATGTCCACCGCGCGCGGGTTCTTTGCCCGCACTTTGCGCGAACACAGCACGAACAGCGGCACCATCACGGTCCGCGACCAGTACGAGACCTTGTCGAGATGAAATGGAAACCACTTCGGCAGCAGCATGATCTCGACCGGGATATAGGGCACGCCGCGCCACGGCAGCTGGCCGAACATCGCCAGCGCCAGGCGCGTGAACACGTTGGCGCGCGCCGCTCCGCCGTACTGAAGGATGGCGCTGCGTGCGCGCTGCATGTGTGCCGCCTGCGGATCGTCGCCCGCCAGCTTGAGCGCGTAGTACGCCTTGACGCTGCAGCTCAGGTCGAAGCTGCCGCCGTGATAGAGCGGCCAGCCGCCATGATCGGCCTGCCGCTCACGCAGGAACAGCGCGAGCTTCGGTTCCAGCGCCACATCGATCTCGTCCAGGAAATGCATCATCAAAATAAACTCGGCGGGAATCGTGCAGTCCGCTTCCAGCTCGAACAGCCAGTGGCCGGAAGGCTGCTGGCGCGCCAGCAGCGCATCGCGCGCAATGTTGATCGCGCGCTCGGTCGCCGTGCCGCCGACGGCATGCAGCGCGGCGAATCTTTCGATTTTTTGTTCGACCGACATTACTCAGCGTCTCCCTGCTCCGAATCGATTCAATCCGCTCAACTCAGCCGCTCGGCGCGCAGTGCGTCGGCGTCCTGGGCGGCTGCGGCTCGACCCGGTCGCGCACACCGCTCTGCGCGATCAGCGGCAGACCTCTTGCCGCAGCGGCGAACAACCCTCTTAGCACGTGATCACTGCGCGCGCTCAGATTACTGAGCGTGCGCACCAGCATGACTGCGCGCCGCGACACCTTGACCTGGGCGCCGGCGGTGAAGCCCGGATTGTGGTTGATCTTGCGCAGCGTCAGCAGCGCCAGGCCGATCGACCACAGGCAGAAGCGCCGTATGCCGCTCTGGGTCGGCGGAATCAGCAGCGTGTACGCCAGCGCGTTGCGCAGGTGCCCGTGGGCGATGCCGATCAGCTCCTGCAGGCAATCGCGAAAGCCCGGTCCGTGCTGCCCGGCAGGCAGCCGCTCCAGATTCAGCCCATGACGCTCGAAGATCTCACGTGGCAGCCAGCAGGCGCCACGGCTGCGATCTTCCCACATATCCTTCAGGATGTTGGTCATCTGCAGCCCCTGCCCGAACGAGGGCGCAAGGCGCCGCAGGGCCGTCGCCTGCTGCTGGACGGCGGGCAACTGCGCGCAGAACAGCTCGGTCAGCATCTCGCCGACCACCCCGGCGACGTGGTAGCAGTAGCTGTCGAGATCGGCCAGCCGATTCAGGCCCCGCAGGCTGGCGTTGCGCTGGAAGTGGTGCATGCCATCGCACATGACTTCGATGCAGCGCTGGATCGCTGCCTGCTCGCGCCGCTCCATGCGGCGCACCGAGCTGACCACGCGCGACAGGTTGCCGACCAGCTCGCGCTCATGCGCCAGGGTGCGATCGGACAGCCGCGGGGTCAGTTCCGCCGCCAGCTGCGCGGGATCGGCCTGGGCGCCGACCACGGCGCTGAACTGGGCCAGATAGCGCCGCTTGTCCTCGGCCGCCAACGCGGGTTCATCCTCGATGGTGTCGGCGATCCGGCATAACAGGTAGGCGCAGGTGACCGTCTGGCGAAGGCCTGCGGGAAGTTCGGGAATGGTGAGCGCAAAGGTGCGCGACACATGGACCAGGATGTCGCTCTGGTAGTCCGTATCGGAGCGCGTCTCACGCTGGGGTGCGGCTCGGGACATGGTACCAATTCCAGGGTTTACAGCGGCCTCCGGGCTCGATCGGGTCCAATCTTAACAACTTGCGCGCCCGATGGGCGCAAGCGGGACCGTCTGGGGCGCTCAGGGCAAATTCTCGCCCTCATCGGCATCCTGGGCGCGCCGGCGCGGCAGGATACGGGTCACGCCGGTGCTGCCGGGCGTACGCATGCCCGGGCCGCCGACACCCCATATCCCGGTATCCTCACCCTCCGCCGCCGGGCCCGGCGTCTCGACACGCAGCCTGGCCCACTGGACGCGCAGCACCCGTACCCACAGCCACAGCGCAATGAGGGCGAGGATGCCGATCAGTCCGGCGCGCAGCTTGCGCTCCCATGGCTCACCCTGGCGCATCAGCAGCGCGCCGGCAGTGATCATCATCGCCAGATACAGCACCGTCGCCAGCACCAGCGCCTGCCTGGCCCGCCGCGGTCCCCAGCGCTCGGCCAGGCCCTGCCAGCGCGGTTTCGGGTCAGTGCTCCTGCGCTTTTCCATCACGGCCTCAGCGCTAGGCCCGGCCGGCCCTGGGACCGAGGAACCACCACAGCACGAAGCCCAGCACCGGCAACACGACCACCAGCACCACCCACAGGACTTTCTTGCCGGTTTCGGCACCGCTCTGCACGACACTGACGATCGCCCAGACGTCGGCGATCAGGACCAGCAGTCCCCACAGACCAGGGTATTGCACCAAGTTCCCCCGTTACTCGAAAGACCCCTATCCTACCAGCCGCCGTCGCCGTTCCGGCGTTCCGTTATTGCCTGCGCGACTGCACGCTCTGCAGGACCGCGACGATGAACCAGCACAGGCCGATGACCACCAGCAGCGCGGCCAGGGTCGCGGCCGGCCGGCCGGCGGCCGGGTGCCGGCCCACCGCGTCCGCCGCGATCACCCCCAGCACCAGCGTCAGCGTGGACAGCGCCAGGCGCCAGCGCAGCTGGCGCGGCGTCAGCGGCGCGGTGATCGAATGTGTCGGCGCGCGCTTGAACGCCGACGGCGGCTCCACGCCCGGCAGCGGCGCACCGCAGCCGATGCAGGCCGGCGCCTTGTCGCTGACGGCGCGCCCACACTCGTTGCAGCTGATGATCGCCATCCGCCGTGCCCCTTCCGCAGCCAGCGGCCTATTGGTATCCCATGCGAAATGCGCCCCACAGCCGCCCGTCGACAAGGATCGGCGAGGACAGGTCCTTCATCAGCACGAATTTCCCGCCGCCCATGTTGCGACGGTAGGTCTGCAGCAGGAACGGCTTGCGGTTCTGCGCCACCTTGCGCACCGCTCGATCGTCGAAAATGCGGATGGCGGCTATGGGCCGCATTCCAGTCCGGATCCGGGCCCTGCGGCATCCGATAGTTCGGGTGTGCGTCGGCAGATAGCCGCCCTTGGCCCAGGCGACGCAAAACACGATCCGCGGGTCCATCTTCTGCAGCGGATCCGATCCAGTAGTCAATCAGATGATGCAATGGGCCCTTCCTTAAGGCAGAAATGCAGCGCAGCCCGCCAGCGCCACGGGCACCCCACCCGCGGCCGATAGAATAGCGCAACCGCCGGGTGCGGGCCGTGTCACGGTATTTTATCCGGAATCTCTAGAGGTTATCGCTGCTTGTTATTGATAGTAAAAGATTAAATCCGGCTTATTCTAGGGTGTAGTAGGCCACCGCACAGCTCATTGTGCCGCGCGCAGGTTCTCGATTCCCGCTTCGCGCAAATCCAGCTCGCGCTCGACCCGGCGGCGCGCCTCGTCCTTGAGCTTGCCGTCGCGATACAGATCGTTGACCACCTGGCGCTCGGCACTGATCAGGCTCAACTCGACATCGTCGTATAGCTCGACCAGCTTCCTGTGGCTGTCATGGCCGTCGATTCTGTGCTCCAGGTTGTTGAGTCGATCGTGCAGTCGGGCGCGCAGCGGCGCGACCACCGACTCGGGCAGCTTTCGCGCCCTGGCCATCAGCTCGAGCCGCTCGGTCGCCGCCCCGACCGCCTGGCGTCGGGCTTCGAATTCCTCGGCGGCGTCGGCCTGATGCTCGCGCCGGCCGGCATTGGCCAGACCCAGGGCGCGGATCAGCGCGGGCAGCAGCAGGCCCTGGCCCACCAATGTCACCAGGATCACAAAAAATGTCAGGAACAGGATCAGGTCGCGATCGGGGAACCCTGCCCCACTGGCAATCTGCAGCGGAATCGCGAGCGCCGCCGCCAGCGAGACGATTCCGCGCACGCCGGTGAAGGAGAGCACGAACGGCGCCTGCCAAGGCGGCGACGGATCTCTGCGACGGATCGAGGGTACCAGCCAGCGCGGCAGATAGGTCGCCGGATAGGTCCACACGAAGCGCGCCACGATCACCACGGCACTCACGATCAGTCCCGACACCGCCAGCTCGGACAGCGAATAGCCGCCCACCGCAGTGAGTACCGCCCGCGCTTCCAGTCCGGTGATCAGAAATACCATGCCCTCGACCATGTAGATCAGGAAATCCCAGAAGAATATGCCCTGCAGCCGCGTCGCCGCGCTGATCAGCCGCAGGCCGTTCCAGCTGATGTACAGGCCGGTGACTACCGTGGCGAGCACACCGGAGCCGCCCAGCTGCTCCGGAGGCAGATAGGCGAGGAACGGCGTGAGCATCGACAGCAGGATCTCGACCCGCGGGTTATCGACCCAGCGGCGCAGGCGCAGCATCACCCAGCCCACCCCGATGCCCCAGAGAATTTCACCGGCGACGATGACGGAAAACATCGCAGCGGCATGACTCAGCGAGAATGCGCCGGCGCTGACGGCCGCGGCAGCGAAGCGATAGAGGATCAGTGCGGTGGCATCGTTCGCCAGCCCCTCACCCTCGAGGATCACGAGCAGGCGGCGCGGCAGCTGCATGCCACGGGCGATGGACAGCGGCGCGACGGCGTCCGGCGGTGACACGATGGCCCCCAGCACGAATGCCACCGGCCACGTCAGTCCCAGCATCCAGTGCACCGCCGCCGCGGCCGCGATGGTCGTGAACACCACGCAGCCCACGGCCAGCAGCGAGATCGGGCGCAGGTTGAAGCGGAATTCCCGCCAGCTCATTGCCACCGCCGACGAATAAATGATCGGCGGCAACACCAGCAGCAGGACGAATTCCGGAGCGATACTGACTCTGGGCAGACCGGGGATCAGCGCCAGCACCACGCCGGTGAGTACCAGCAGAATCGCCGGCGGCAGCTCCAGCCGCCTGGCCAGTACGGCGATGGCACCGCCCACGGCCATCAGCGCAATCAGGATCTCAATCTTATCTATCATCTATGCGGCATCCGTCCTACCAGTATCTGAACCGGATCGACTGTAGCGAAATATCGGCCCAGCGACAGTTGCCGCACTATCCTAGCGGCGCTGCCCTAGCGGCGCTGCGCCGTCGGACGGCATTCGAGGAAGAGCACCAATGACCAAGTTGATCGGCATATCGGGCAGCCTGCGCCGCGCGTCCTTCAATACCGCGTTGCTGCACGCCGCCGCCGCGCTGATGCCGGACGGGGCGACACTGCAGGTCAAGACACTGCATGGCATCCCGCTCTACGACGCCGACCTCGAAGCCGCCGAGGGCGTGCCGGACAGTGTCGGCGCACTCAAGGAGGCGGTGGTGGCCGCCGACGGGGTACTGCTGGTCACCCCCGAATACAACAATGGCATCCCTGGAGTATTCAAGAACGCAATCGACTGGCTGTCGCGACCAGCGGCTGATATCCCGCGGGTATTCGGTGGCCGCATGATCGCCCTGATGGGAGCCTCGCCCGGGGCCTTCGGCACCACGCTGAGTCAGGCCGCCTGGCTGCCGGTGCTGCGCACGCTCGGCACCAGCCCCTGGTTCGGCGGTCGGCTGATGCTGGCGCGCGCCGGCGAGGTGTTCGATGAGGCGCATGCGATCAAGGACACCGTCGTGCAGCAGCGCGTGCGGGTGTTTCTCGCCGGGTTCGTCGCCGCTGTGCGGCGATCGCAGCACTGAGCGATGGACTTCGAATCGGTCGATCTGCGACAAGATCGGGCCGCCGCGTCGTACGCGAAGCACGAGACCGTGCAGGTGGTGTTTGCGCTCGCCGACGGCCACATCCTCAGCCGTGAAGGGATGAATCACTATCGCGCCGGGGATGCGCTGGTGACCGGCTCCGGCGGTGATCGCTGGAGCGTGTCGCGCGATCGCTTCGATCGGCGCTACCAGCCGCTGCCACCGCTCGCGCACGGCAGCGACGGCGCTTATCGCAGCCTGCCGTTGCCGGTGCTGGCGCGGCAGATTCCGCAAGCTTTCACGGTCCGCCGCAGCAGCGCCGGTGACCTGCTGCGCGGAAGCGCGCACGACTGGCTGCTGCAATACGCGCCCGGTGACTGGGGCATCGTCGAGGACGCCAAGTTCCGGCGGCTGTACCGGCGCGCCTAGTCGCCGTTCAGTGGCCTACGGACTCTTGGGCGCCGCCGGAGCAGTCGGCGTCGCTGGGGCAGTCGGCCCCGCCGGGGCACCCGCAGCGCCTGGGGCGCCCATTGCCGGGGCCGGCGCCGGCGGCTCGATCGAGACCAGCTCGATGTCGAATTCCAGCGTCGCGCCGGGCATGATCTTGGGCGGTGCGCCACGATCCCCGTAGCCCAGCGCCGCGGGACACACGATGCGGCTCTTGCCGCCCACTTTCATCAACTGCAGCGCTTCGGTCCAGCACGGAATGATGCTGCCGACCTGCAGCGTCGCGGCCTGCCCATGCTGGGCCGAGCTGTCGAATACCGTGCCGTCGATCAGACGACCTTCATAGTTGACCTTGACCCGATCGGTATGGGCCGGAGTGGCGCCAGTGCCCGCGGAGACCGGTATATAGAGTAGGCCCGATGCGGTCTTGGTCGCGCCGGGTGCCGATGCGGCTTTATTCAGATACGCCTGCCCGAGGTCTTTTTCGTGCTGCGATAGCGCACCAACGCGGCTGCGCTGCAGGGCTTGAATCTGCGGCAGCGACGCTTCGGCCGATGCGGCCTCAGGCTTCTTGTGGAAGCCGTCGACGATACCGGCCTTGACATGAGCGAACTCGGCTTCGGTGAGCTGGAACGTCTCAAGGTTGCGGCTCAACAGCACCCCGAGCGCATACAGCGCCTTGTCCTGCTCCGCATCCGACGCGCCGGGTTTGGCGGCACCCGCATGCGCCGCCGGTTGCGTGGTCGCGGTCTTGGGCGCTGCGGCCTTGGTGCTCGCAGCCGGCGCCTCATCCGCCGCCATGGCGAGGCCACTGAGCACGAGGCTGAGTGCAGGCAACAGCCCGCGCGACACAAACTGATTCATACGACACTCCTGAAGGTGACTGCCAGGTCATCGGATCGGCACGGGCGTCGCCCGAGCATTAAACCGCCGCGACCAAACCGCCAATACTACAACGCCAGGACTGATTGCGTGTGACCGCGGGTCGCCTCGCTGTCAACGGCAGCGCTGGCTGTCAAGCCTCGAGGACCGCGCTTCAGGCGCGGCCGGCGTGGATCAGCTCGGAAACCGCGCTGAGCAGGGCGGCAGTGTCGAATGGCTTGGTGAGAATGATATGCGCACCGGCCTTATTGGCAGCGGCCAGATACGCGGAGGTCGTGATGGCGCCGGGCTGATAGCCGGCCACACCGAAATTGCCGCCGCCGGAAATGGCGATGATCCGGGCACTCGGGAACTGTTCGCGAATCGCGGCGATCGCCTCCACGCCGTTGAGCTTCGGCATGATGATGTCGGTAATGACGATATCGGCGGTGTGCAGCCGCAGCTGCGCCAGTCCGGCCGCGCCGTCCTCGGCCTCGCGCACCCGATAGCCGGCGCGCTCGAGCACGCGCCGCAAGGCGTCGCGGATGTCTTCCTCATCATCGATGATCAGCAGGTCGTTCATACCGTATCTTCCGATGTTTCAGCTCGCGGCGCGGAGGCGACGGCCGCGACCGCCATCGGGAAGAAAACGCGAAACGTGGAACCGACGCTAAGGGCCGTGTCGACTAATATAGTAGCATTGAACGCCTCGGCGATGCCGTGCACGACCGACAGACCGAGACCGGTGCCCTGGCCAACCGCGCGCGTGGTGAAGAACGGCTCGAAGATGCGTTCTGCGGTCGACGCATCCATGCCGTGGCCGGTGTCCTGGACCCACAATTCAACGTAATCCCCGGGCGGCACGCGCGCCGGCAGCTCACCCGGACTGCGCCAGTTGCGCACGCCAATCGTCAGCCTGCCCTGATTGCTGCCAATCGCCTGATAGGCGTTCACGCACAGGTTCATCAGCAGCTGCAACACCAGCGATGCATCCGCCATCACCGGCAGCGGCGGCTCCGGTATCTGCTTGTCGACCTCGACGTTGCTCGACGCCAGTGGTGCAAACAGGCTCAAGGCTTCGCCGACCACGGCGCGCAAGTCGATCCGTTCCAGCTTTGCCTCGCCAAACTTGTGACTGAACATCAGGATCTTGCGCACCACCTCGCGCGCACGGCGCGCCGAGCGCAGCACGCGTTGCAGATCCGCCCGCGACGAGTCGCAGCCGGTCATGTCCTGCAGCGCCGACTCGGTGAACAGTGTGATCGGCAGCAGCGCATTGTTGAATTCGTGCGCGATGCCGCCGGCCAGCGTACCCACGGTCTCGAGCCGTTGCCGGTGCCGCAGGCGATTCTCGAGTTCCTGGCGCTGCGCTTCGGCGGCCTGCTTGTCGTGGATCTCGAGGCGCAGGCGTTCGTTGACCCCGACCAGTGCGCGGCGCATGTCGTCGGTATCCACCGCCAGCTCCTGCAGCTCCCTGATGCGGCTGTCCACGTGCAGGCGCTGCGCGTAATCGCCGGATGCGATCTTTCGCGACATGCGTTGCAACTGGCGCAGCGGGCGCACCACGCTCATGCCCAGCACGATCGCGATGAACAGCGACAGGGCCAGATACGACGCCAGCACCAGCAACGTGCGATGCAGGGCGAGCGCGATGCGCTCTTCGGTCGGACGCTCATCGAATCCGAGGCGCAGCTCCGCCACCCGCTCGCCGGTGGTGATCGGCACCTTTATGAAGTAGATATGATCGTTGTTGTCACCGAAGTTGAAATCCTGCTTGCGCGCCAGGTGCACATCGGCCGGGCCCAGTTGGCTGCGAATGCTGCCGCGTTCGTCCACATACTCGGCATAGACGCCTTCGCCATTGAGAATCGCCATATCGAGCAGGTCGCTGATGCGCCCCGGGGAGCCGGCGACCGCATCCAGTTCGAGCTGATCGGCCACCACCCGGGAAAATGTGCGTGCGTGATCGATGAACAACCGCTCATGACTGGTGCGCACCACGTAACCGAGACTGAAATACAGCACCGGCAACAGCACCGCATGCATCGCGACCACCGCGATGGTCACGGCACTGGCCAAAGTGGCGGTTACTCGTGCCACAGGACCCGCATTACCTTGATGTTTCGGTTACCGGCGACATCGCCGGCCCAGGCGAAGCTGACCGCATCAGGGTCGGCGGCCAGTTCGGCGAACAGCCGCGCCTTGTCCTGCACCGAGGGCGGTGGGGTACGTCCCTGCTGCATCGTGAGGGTCAGGACCCGCCGCTCATAGGTGGTATCCGACATGCTGACAATGTTCTGCAGGAAGATCTCATCCAGCCGTGGATCGCTGACGTTGCGCAGTGCGTGCAGCGTGTGTCCGTCGCGAACCACGGTCAAGCCCAGAAACAGCTTGCGCACCTCCACCGAGTCGAGTGCGGCGTAGTTGGTGGTCGCATTGACGATCAGCACCACCGTGTCGGCTGACCCGGCGCTCACCAGACACCCCCACACTGCCAGCAGCGAGAGGCTTATTAGGCGCCTGAGGCTCACGGCAGCGCGGCACTCCATTGCAGGCGAATCTCCGAGAATCGGTTGCGCATGCCGTCGGTGTGCGACAGTTCGCAGGTGAGGGCCTGGCGGTGCGTGAAGTCCCAGCGCAGACCGAGCGCGTCACGCCGGTAAGCAAAGTCATCGTCGTTCGCTACCAGCTCGATGTAGCGGGCATTTGCAATACGCGAGCTCGGCTCGACGCGGCCGAAGGCCGTGAGGTGCCGCGGCAGTGCACGCTCGACCTGCAGGTAACCGGCGCCAAATGCCTCCGTATGAATGCCATGCGGGCCGGTCAGGCCCAGGTCGATCGAGTACCAGGTGCCGATGAAGCGCCAGGCGTCCACTGTCAAATCAAGCGCCACGCCGGCAAGGCTCAGCGTGCCCCCGGTGGCGTCAAGCGCGTTCGCCGCGCCCCGGTCCGAGATCGCGAACCGGTCGCGGCCCAGTAGTAACGCGACATTGTTGGCCCCGAGATAATCGGGCAGGAAGGCAAGCCGTCCCGTGGCGGACAGCCGGTGCTCGCCGTCATTGCGATCGACCAGGCTGATCGGTTCGAGCCCATGGCTGGTCAGCGTTGGAGCCGCCCCGACGCCAACCGACCACTGCAGACCGTGGGTGTCGCCCAGCGGCCGATGCGATTCGAGCAGAGCCCCGGTGATGTGCTGCGGTATCAGTCCCTGCTCGTCCTCCCAGCGCTCGATCATCGGTCGCGAAATGGCGGTCTGCAGGTACTGGCCGTGGTGATGCTGGGTATTCCAGGCGCTTGCCGGCTGGTGGAAGCGACCGACCCAGATCAGCGTATCGGGATCGATCTCGTAGCCGAGCTGGAAGCGCTCCAGATCGAACTCACTGTTGCTGGTGGAGAGAAACTCGCCGAACAGGTGAAAGCCGTCGATGGTGTGGCCGAAGACAGTATCGACACGAACTATCGGATCGTCATCGCGCTCCAGCGGTGCCGTGGTGTTGGTACGACCCAGCAGCTCGGCACTGACGAAGAACTCCAGTTGATTGGATGAGTTCGAGAAGGCGTGCTGGTGCTCGCCCATGGCCATGCTGGTGGCGCCATCGTCGCCCGCGGCAGCAGGCGGTTGGTCGGCCAGCGCGGGCGGTGGGTGTAGCGCAGCGAGCGCGGTCAGGCTGATCACAGCCCGTGCAAGGAATGAGTTCATGCCTTAGTCCCTCAAGCTGTGGGCGCAGGCAGGTCACGATGCTGCTGGCGGTCTGCCCCGCAATCGACAGTCCACATCCGCCGCCACCCTACTGCGGGTACGTTATGTGACTTTTCCGGGCCCTGTCCGTGATCGAGCTCACTCAGCCGTGGGCCGCTGAACATAATGCGTGACCGCCGCCACAGTTGTGCGCTGCCTGTTGTGCGCGGCTCGGGCGCCGTGATCGATGGCTTTTGTATTTGCGCCCGGCTCGACCCCGTATGCGATACGCAGAATGCGCATGTCGATCCGACCGATCAGGCGCTGTGCCTGGTCCTGACGGGTCCGGCCGCCATTGGGGGACTTGTGCCGGCCGCGGGCCAGAGCCTGCTGGCGGGCCTGGTAGACGATCTGGGCAATGCGCTCGATCGCCAGCTGGCGCTCGATCCGGGGCCGGCTGCCGGCTGCAATCGTGCGCGCGCTCAGGGCGGCGCGCCGGGGCGCCGCGCCTGGTCGAGCCAGAAATCGCGCTGTCGCGCAAACGGCTTCCTCGCCTCGGCGAGCGATAGCTCCTGAGTCGCACCACCGACCTGATACACAATGGCCTTGAGCAGCACGCCGCTCGCGCTCATCAGGTACGCCGCCGATTGGTTGCCCGCGCGCAGCGTGGTCAACACGACGTTGTCGTGATTGTTCTGGCAGACGTTGAACAGCCGCAGCGCATCGCTGGATTTGCGTGACAGCTGCCACACTGGCGTTGCGGTCTCGCTCACACTGATGCCCAGCAGCACCGATAGGTGCGGGGGCAGTCTGGCTTCCTGCCGGCCGCTCACCGCCTGCTGCACCAGCCCGGATAGCAATCTGGCTGAATTGAGCTCGGCGCCGAGCACGCCATGCGCGAGCAACAGCGCGCTCAGTGCGCTCCAGCGGATCGACGTGTGACACATCAGATCATTACGCCTTTGGCGCCGCGCGACACCCGTGTCAGGGCGGGCGGCCGCTCCAATGCGGCCCGGTGATTGTCGGCGGCTTGGCCGGCGTCGGTGCCGGGATCGGCAGCCCGAAGCGCGCGCCCCTGGGTTGGTAGATGAACTGCCAATCGCAATAGCAGCTGGCATCGGCGAACAGCCCATCGACGCCGTTGAAGCCCTGGCGCTTGATCGGTGCGTCCTTGGAACTGCTGGCCACACCCATGATGCCGCCATCGGGCGCGCGGATCAGCGTCCAGTCCGCCGCACCGGTCATCGGATCTTCGTAGACGCGCCGCAGGTAGCGCTTTATCTGGGGCCAGCGCGGATCCTGCACCAGATCCTGCAAGTCCTGGGGGTAGCGCGCCACACTGCCCGGACTGACGCTGACGTAGTAACCGATCGCCGTGCGCAGCGCATCACCGCGAAACAGCAGTTCGACTTCGCGCTCGCGTTGGGATTGTATCGTCCAGACCTCGCCTACCGCGGCAAGGGCGGCGCCAATGATCACGATGGCCACCAGCAAGCCGATGTAGGCCAGACCCGTCGCCCGGGGGTTGCCGCGCCGCATGTGCTCACCACGTCGCAAACGCGGTGCCATCCAACCCGCTGGCCGGCGAGCCGCTGTGGACATCGCGCATACCCGGATGATCCGGGTCCTCAGACGCCACCACGGTCCAGGTGGCCGCCGAGCGGGTAATCGGATCGATCGGCACCGTCCTGATGTAGTGTTTGCCGACCAGCGCCGGCAGTGCATCCGGATAGTCACCCAGATCGCCATAATATTTGTCGATCGCCTCGCGCAGTACCGACAGATCGTGCTTGAGGATGGTCTCGCGGGAGCGCTCGACCGTGTGAAAATATCGCGGCACTGCAATCGTCAGCAGCAGGCCGATGATGCTCATGACGACCAGCAGTTCAATCAGCGTGAAGCCGCGCCGGTGCAGTCTACCAGTCATGGTAGGGCACACCGTTGATGGCTTTGCCAGGGGCGAGCGAGTAGACGTCGAACACGTCATCACCGGCTTGGGGCGCATCCGGCGGGCTCTCGTAGCTGCGTAACCCCCAGGTGTCGGCCGCGGCCGCCGAGCCGTCCGGAAAAAACGGGTCGCGCGGAATGCGCCGAAGAAAATAGATCACGGTGTGGTTGTCACTGCGGGCATCCTCGACGCCATCCACCAGCAGCTGCAACGAAGCGGGGTAGCCGCTGGTTTCCACCTTCTTCTCGACCCGTCCCTGGTCGGCGGCAGTCTTGTAGGCGTCGATCGCCGTGCGGATCTCGCGTAGTGCGGCGCGCAGGTCAGTTTCCTTGCTGCGCTGAGTTGCCAGCTGTGCCAGGGGCAGCGCTGCGGTCGCGAGCAAGCCGACGATCGCGACGGTGACCACCAGCTCGATCAGCGTAAAACCTCGCGATCGCATGCACGGCCTACTGCGGGTTCTGGATCACGAGGTTCAGCGTCGGGGCGCTGGTATTGGCCATCGGCAGACCGCCCGCGCCCAGTGCTGAGATCTGGGCAGCAATCGCACTGGCGCCTCGCGGGGCCAGCGCCTTGAATCGCAGCAGCATCAGATCGCCTTCGCCATGCATCGGATCGTCATTGGAATTCACGTCCAACTGCGCTCCACCGCTGCGTCCGTCCACCGTCGGGCTGCCGGCACTGGCCGGCACCGCGTCTCCGGTGGTCGCGCTGACCAGCTGCACCGCGGTCGGATCGAAGCGCACCTGTCCATGCAGATGACTGATGCCCTGCTCGCTCGCCAGGCGCACCGTCACGTCAAACTCCTGCCCCACGTTCACCTCGTTCGGCCCATTGAGGGTCAGCACCGGTCGCGGTGTCGGCCCGGCCGGGCCGCTCTGCACGGCGGTGCGCACCGCGTCCGCGGTCGCCGCCATCGAGCCAGCCGCAGCGGTGGGCGTGGCCGCGGCGCTGGCGCTGGATCCACCCGACACCGCGGCCATCACCGGCAGGGCTGCGCTCTGTCCCGCGCTGCGAGCGGCCGCACCCTGTGCAGCGGGTGACGTTGAGGCAGCCGAGTCGCTGTAGGCGGCGCCAAACGGCGAGGTCATCATGCGGCTCTCACTGCCGTACCAGAACTCAGTCACGTCGCTGGGCGGCCGCGACTGGGTGCGGATCAGCCGCGGTGTTATCGATAGGACGATCTCACTCTTTTCCAGATCGCTGTTACGCGAGCCGAACAGCCGGCCAATGATCGGAATGTCACCCAATCCTGGGATATTGGCCGCGCTGCGGGTATCGGAATCCTGGATCAGTCCGGCCAGGATCTGGGTCTCACCGTCCTTGAGCTCGAGCAGCGTATTGGCGTTGCGCGTGCCGATGGCATAGGCCACGGTGCCCGAAGCCGTGGTGATCTCATTCTGGATCGAGCTGACTTCCATCGCGATCTTGATGGCGACTTCGCCGTCGAGGTGGATCGTGGGCTCCACTTCCAGCGTCAGTCCGACATCCAGGTACTGCACGCTGCCGGTCACCACGGCGCTGCCGGAGGACGTGGGCGTCACACTGTTGGTGATCACCGGTACGCGGCTGCCGATCAGGATCTTGGCCTTTTCCCGGTTGCGCACCCGAATGCGCGGATTGGCCAGCGTGTTGGCGAGGCCCGCGGTCTCCATCGCATTCAGCGTGACGGCCAGCGATGAAATGGAAGTGGTGTGCGAATTCAGGTGCTGCAGGTCGGACAGCACCAGGCCGGCGGCGGCGCCCGACGGTGACCCGGCCGTCGCCGTGACCGAGGTCGGATAGGCGATGCCCAGATTCAGCACGTTGCTGCGCGAGATCTCCAGCACCTGCACCTCGAGCATCACTTCCGATTCGGGCACGTCCAGCGAGGCGACCAGTTTCTCGGCCATGCGCACCGCATCGGGCGTATCACGCATCACGACCAGGTTGGCCTTCTCCTGGATGAACAGCGTCTTCGCACCCAGTACGGTCTTGAGCATGCTCTCGACATCCTTCGGCGCCGCGTTGGTCAGGTAAAACGAGCGCACGATCTGCTGTTCGTAGTCCTTCTGCTTGGCCGGGGTATTCGGGTAGATCAGCACCATGTTGGAGGAAAGAATCTGCCGCGCGAGCGCATTCTGGTCGAGCACCAGGTCGATGGCCTGCTCGATCGGTACGTCCTGCACGAAAATCGTGGTCTTGCCGTCGCTCTTGACGTCCTTGTCGAGAATGAAATTGATACCGGTCTGGCGCGACAGCACCTCAAACACCATCTTGGTCGGGGCGTCGCGAAACTGCAGCGTCACCTTGGCATCGTTGTGCGATTTGAGCTTCGGCACCACGGTGGTCTGTCCGCGCGCCAGGTTGAGTTCGACGTTCAGATCGACCGCTGGCGCATAGCCCGGGTCCTCGCTGAGCACAGCGCGCACCTTGGCCTCGGCCGCATCCAGGTCCCGGTGCTCGAAGTCCTTGCGCGCTTCCGCGACCGCAGCGCCGTGTCGCCGGTCCAACTCCAGTCCCTGCAGGCCCCTCAGTGCGCGATCGTTCGACGGCTCGAGCGTGAGCACGCGATGATAGATCCCTGCGGCGCCGTCCAACTGCCCGGCGCCGCGGGCGGTATCGGCCGCCTCGATCAGCTTCTGCACCGACGCATCGCGGCGCGCCTGCAGATCGAGCTTGTAGGTCATGTTGCTGGGGTCGCGCTTTGCGGCCTCGGCCAACTGCGTGACGCCGACCTCATAATTGCCCTGCTCGACCGAGGCGAGACCCTGGCGATGCAGCCGCTCTGCAGCGCAGCCGGATACCAGGCCCAGAGTCACGGCGATACAGGACACGCGGCGAAGATATTTATTCATTGAGACTCATCGCAAGCGTCTGCTGCACGTTCAGCGGCTTATAAGTGAACACCAGCTGGTTGCCTTTGGGCCCGTCGAAGCTGTAGCTGCCTTCGATCGTATCGCCGACTTTCAGGTCGTAGATGCGATCGTTGCGGGTCACGAAGTACACCGGCGCGTGGCCATCGGCCAGGTAGCTGCCCATGTAGGCAAACGGCAGCGGCGGGGCGGTGGGGGCCGGCGGCGGCGCCTCGACCACCGGTGGGGGTGGTGGCGGCGGCGGCGGCGGCACGTACCAGGAATGCACTTGAAACAGAGTGGCGGCGGACGCCGCGTCCGCCACGCGATGGCTCAGATCATGGAGTGCCCGCCCGACGCTCTGGTGCGCAGCGGCGCTGGGCGTGCGCGCCGCGGCGCGCGCGACGGCATGCTCGGCCGCAGGCGCCACGGTCTCGGTGCCGGAGGGACCAAAGATCACGAAGCCGCCGACTCCAGCGCAGATCGCGATCAGGGCCTTGGTGCGCAGCGTCAGGTGCATTGGCTTACTCTCCCCGCACGTAGACAACGAAACCGATGTCGGCGTTGATCAGCGTATCGCCCACGGTCTTGCGCTCGATGCGCAGCTTGTCGAGCCCGGCGGCCGGCACCTGCGTCAGTGTGCGGTCGATGAAATCGCGAACGGTCGGGTAGCTGGCCTTGACTGGAAACTCAAAGGCATAGCGACCCAGCGCGCCGGCCTGCGGCGGCCGGAAATCATAGTGACCATGATCGAGTGCGACCCCGGCTTTATCGGCCTCGACCAGCATCTGGCCGAGCACTGCCGGTATCTGCGCGCGGGTCGGCAGCAACGCCACCAGGTGATCGGGGCCGGCCGGCGCGCCGCTGCCCTGCCCATGGGCAGCGGACTGCAGCAGCTCGGTGCGCAGCGCAACGCCGGCGTTGTGCGCCGGCAGCCACACTACCACCGCCACGATGGCGGCCACGATCAGCGCGGCCAGACCGGTCAGTCCGGCGGGTCCGACGCGCTGCAGCTGATACTGCAGCTGCGGGATCAGGCGCGTGAATGCCCGCTGCGTGCCCGCCACGGCGCGCGTCGCACGCTGCTGAACGCTCGGCGGCATGAGCGGCACCGCGGCGGCGACTCGCTCCGGCGCCGCGGCGTGCGCCACCGGCAATCGGGTCACCACCGCCGTCGGCTCGCTCACAGACTGTCCTGCCAGTCGGCGGTGAGTTCAAAGCGAATCGGGTGCTGCGGGTCGTCAGCCCGCAGTTCGTGGCTGTCGAACATCGGAAACTTCAGCGCACGGCTCATCTGCAGGCGCTGCACAAACGCAATGGCGAGCGCAAGATTCTGCGATTCACCGTTAATGTGAACCTTGTGCTTGGCATGATCCGGTTCGACCGCGAGCACCGAGACCTGGCCGTCGGCGTCCTTGCTCGCAGCCTCCAGTTCGGCCAGCAGACCGGTCCAGGGAGTGGCCAATTCCTGCTCGGTCTTGGAGGAGGCCGCCGCTTCACGCGCCGCGCGAGCTTCCTGCTCCGGGCTCGAATGCACCGCGCTGGTGAGTGCGGCGAGTCTGAGTTCCATGCCGTCGCGGCGCTGCACGTCAATGCGACAGGCCAGTAACACCGCCCCGGCAGCGACCAGCCCGAGCGCCAGCAGCACGCCGCTCAGCAACGGGGAACGAGCGCGGCGCTCGACGAAATCCAGATGCACGAGCGCTCTCATGCCGCCAGCCTCCGCAGGTGTTCGAGCCGATGCAGGGTGGTCAGCGGTGGCGCGCTGTCCTCGAGCCATTCAAGCTCGGGACCGGCCGGCAGCGCTGCCGGTCGCCAGGCCAACGGTGCATCGACAAACACACGGCCATTGGGCGCACTGGCACTGACCAGGCGCCCAAAAATCTGCAGCCGCTTGATCTCGCGCGTCCAGTCATTGCCAATCCGCACCGTGTGTACGCGCTCGAAGCCGTTGAGCCCGACCCGAGCGGCCGCCAGCGTTCCGCGCTCCACGGTGACGAACCAGGCGCCATCGGCGGGAATCCGGTGCCGCCAGCTGTTGTACGCGGCAATGAGCTGCGGCTGCACCGATGCCAGTCTGGTACCGCTGCGCACGCACAGATCGCGCAATCCCGACAGCAGCGCCGCCGGCATCGCACACACGATGCGCGTCGCCCCCGGAGGAGCCTCCGACAGGCTCAACTGCCAGTCGATGATCGCGTCCCCATAGGTGCTCGCCAGCAGCGCCCGCGCGTGCGCCTCACACTCCTCGGCGCTGTTCAATTCGGGCGAATACGGCAGCGCGCTGTAGCGCACCCAGTGATCGGCGACGACGACGCGCAGCAATGCGCCGGACCAGTCGGCTTCCGACAGCTTGGCTTCAAGAGCGGCCAGCGTGCCAACCCAATCGCCCTGCCCACCGGTCATCACCGGCAGCTCCTGTTCGCGTACCAGCGCCCGGCGATACCGCCGCCGCAGGCGCACCAGGCACAGCCGCGCCGGCGCCACATACGCCCCCAGCTCATCAGGCCATAACCGTGACACGGTTGACCTCCTCGAGGGTGGTTTCGCCATCGCGCACCAGATCCATCGCGACCGTGCGGATCAGGCGCGCGCCATTTCGAAGCGACAGCTCCTTCAGCTGCCGGACCGGCGCGCGGTTGATGATTGCCTCACGGATTTCATCGGTCATCATCAGCAGCTCACCGACCGCCTTGCGACCGCGATAGCCGGTACCGCGGCAATGCGAACAGCCGCGACCTATCTGGAAGTTATAGGACGCGCTTGCCGCCGCCGGCAATTGCGACTCCTCGAGCAGGCGGCGCGAGGGCATATAGCGCTCGGCGCATTGCTCACACACCACGCGAATCAGTCGCTGCGCCAGCACCCCCGACAGCGCGGAGACAAAGCTGTAGCTGTCCACCCCCATGTGGACGAAACGGCTGACGACGTCGAATACGTTATTGGCATGGACCGTGGTGAACACCAGGTGACCGGTGAGCGCCGATTGAATGGCGATCTGCGCGGTCTCGGGGTCGCGAATCTCCCCGACCATGATCTTGTCGGGATCGTGCCTCAGGATGGAGCGCAGCCCGCGCGCAAAGGTCAGGCCCTTCTTTTCGTTCACCGGGATCTGCAATACGCCCGACAGCTGATATTCAACCGGGTCCTCGATCGTGACGATCTTGTCGTTGCCGGTCTGAGTCTCGGAGATTGCCGCATACAGCGTGGTCGTCTTGCCGCTGCCCGTGGGACCCGTGACCAGCAGCATGCCGTAGGGCAGCAGGCTCAGGCGGCGCACCTGCGACACCACCGCGGGATCAAAGCCGAGCGTGTCGAGCCGCAGGCCGTTCATGCGTTCGGTCAGGGCCTGCTTATCGAGTGCGCGCAGTACCGCATCCTCGCCGAAGATGCTCGGAATCACCGACACGCGAAAATCGATCGGCCGATTATCGAGTGCGATCGTGAAGCGGCCGTCCTGCGGCACCCGGCGCTCGGCGATATCCAGTTCCGACATGACCTTGATGCGAGAGATCACCTGTTCCGACACGGCGGTGCCCTTGACCGTGGCGATGTGCACCAGTACGCCGTCGATGCGGTAGCGAACCACGAGGCCGGCGGCGGTCGACTCGAGGTGAATATCGCTCGCGCCAGCGCGCAGTGCGTCGTAGACCGTCGAATGCACCAGGCGCACCACGGGACTGGCATCTTCGCTGATGGAGACATAGGACAGGTTATCGACACCGGCAGCCGCATCGCCGTGGGACTGGGCCTGCGGCAGCACCGAATCGATCGCTCGCAACCCCTCGGCGTGGCGCGCGATGACGTTCGCGAGCGCATCGCCCTCGGCCAGCGCCCACTCGATCGGATCGGAAATCCGGATCTCGAGCCAGCCGCGCAGCGACTGATCGAACGGGTCGGCCAGAATGGCGGTGAGGCCGGCCTTGCCACGCGCGAGTATGCACAGCCGCCGGGTCGCCTCCGCCGGCGCGAGCAGGTCAAACGCCGGCTCGACGGCGGCGAGCTCCTCGGTGCTGATGAAGCGGTAATCGAGCAGCGCCGCCAGTTCGCGCGCCAGCGCCCGGGGCGGCAGCCCTGCGATCTCCTTCAGTACATCGAGCGTCGGGCGCTCGCTCTGTTCGGCGGCCTGCACGGCGCGCGCCAGCAGCGCCTCATCCAGTCGCGAGGGCAGATCGTCCACCAGCGCGTGCTCTACCTCTTTCGCCAGGGCGTTCATTGGATGCTCCCGGCGAGCTGGAAGATCGGGAAATACATCAGCACCACGATCACACCGATCAGCAAGCCGATCAGCGTCATCAGCACCGGCTCGATCAGGCGTGTCACGATGGCCACCCAGCGCGAGAGTTCCTCGTCGTAGAAGGCGGCAATTCGTTCGGTCATCTCGCCCATGTTGCCGCTGCGCTCACCGACGCGCAGCATGCGGCTGGCCACCGGCGTGGTCAGCTTATTAAGCTCCATCGCATTGGCCAGTGACTGCCCGTTGCGCACCGCCTGGATGGCCAGTGCAAAGCGCACCTTCAGGGCCTCACCGAGGACCCCCGAGGACATCTGCAGCGCGGTCACGGCGGGCATGCCACCGCGCAGCAGCATGCCGACGGTGCGGTACAGGCGTGCCAGCTGATACAGGTGCAGCTGCCGGCCGATGGTCGGAATGCGCGTGATCCAGGCACCGAGCGCGGCGCGGGTACTGCTACGACTGAGCGCATAGAGCGCGCCGGCGACAGCAGCCGCCAGCGACAGCAATACGCCTAAGGTATGCGCCTCGAGCAGCTGGCCCCACCGCAGCAGCATGCGCGAGGCGAACGGCAGATCCGAGCCCAGCTCTTCATAGATGGTGCTGAAGCGCGGCACCACGTAGCCGAGCAGGAACAGGGTCACCAGCATACCGGCACCGAGCAGCACCGTCGGGTAGATCGATGCGTTGATCAGGGTCTTACGCAGCGCATCGACCTGCTGCTGGTAGGCGACGTAGCGCGTCAGGGCCTCGCGCAGCGCGCCGGTACGCTCGCTCGCTCGCACCGTGGCGACGTACAGGCTCGGAAAAGCATGCGGATGTTCGCTCAGCGCTGTCGCCAGCGTTTGGCCTTCGTACAGGCGTTGCAGGATTCGCTCGAGCGGCTGGCGCAGCGTCGCACTGCTCTCCTTCTCGGTGAGCGCTTCGATCGACTCCACCAGCGACAGGCCCGCATCCAGCAACGCGACCAGTTCCTGGCTCAGGATCACCAATGGCAGTTTCGCCTGACGCGCGAACAGCTTGCGCCGACCCACCGCTGCCACGGATATGATGCGCAGCCCGCGCAGCGTGAACTGGCGGCGCACATCGGCCTCGTCCACGGCGTCGACCGAGTGTGTCAATACCGCATGGGCTGGGCTCAGGGCTTTGATGCGATATTGCACATCTCACCAGTTACCCAGGTCGGCGTTCTCGCCGGTGCCCCCCGGCTGACCGTCCTTGCCATAGCTCATCAGGTCGAAGTCATTGTTATGGGTACCGGGCTGCACATAAATGTACGGCCGGCCCCAGGGATCCTTGGGTACATCTTTCTTCAGATAGGGGCCGGCCCAGTTGGGCTCATTGGGTGGCGCCGTATTGAGCACCGCCAGCCCCTCCTCGCTGGTGGGCAAACGCCCCACATCCAGACGAAATGCTTCGAGCGCCTTGTCGAGGGCATCGATCTGCGCAATTGCGGCCTTGACCTGAGACTTTCCGACCTGCGAGAAATAGCGCGGCGCGACGAATCCGGCCAGCAGGCCGATAATCACCATGACGACCAGCAGCTCGAGCAGCGTGAAGCCGTCCGAGCGTGCGGCGATGCGCATGCGGTTCATGCCACTTGTCCCTGTGCCGCGGAAGGATCCTGCACCGACCAGGCGATGCGCAGCCGCGTGCCTTTGCCAGGCTCCGAATCCACGTGCAGTCGGCCGCCGCTGTGTCGGGCGCGCTCGCGCAGGCCGCGCAGTCCCAGCCCGGTGCGCGTGCCGGACAGGCGCGCGCCGCCGGAAAACCCGCTGCCGTCGTCAGCAATCTCCACCGCCAGCTCGCCGTCCTGTCGATGGATCGTCACCCAGGCATGGGACGCCGCGGCATGCTTGGCGATGTTGTTCAGCGCTTCCTGAACGGTGCGGAATATGATCGTGCGCAGCGCTTCGGGCACATCGTCGTCTTCGACTGAAACGTGCACCGTCAGTTGGATGTCCTGGTAGACCTCGGCCCATTGTCGACAGAAGCCACGCACCGCGGAGGCTACTCCCAGGTCATCGAGCACCTTAGGCCGCAGGTCGGCCGAAATCGAGCGCACCTCACCGATCAGGCGCTGCACCTGGTCGACCGCCTGCGACAGTCGGCTCATGGCATCACCTAGCGTGGGCTTGAGCACCAGCTGCACGGTGTGCTCTAGCGTGTATTTGATGGCAGATAGTGATTGACCGACCGAATCGTGCAGCTCGCGGGCGATGCGTTTGCGCTCGATTTCCTGCGCGCGCATGAGCTGGATCGACAGGTTGCGCAGCTCGTTGCGCGAGGCGAACAGGGCCGCTTCGGCCAATTCGCGCCGACGGATTTCTTCGCGCAATGCGTCGTTGGACTGTTCCAGCTCGAGCGTGCGCTCGCGAACCCGCCCTTCGAGCCGTTCGTTGAGTAGCCGCAGCTCTTCCTGGGTACGCGTAAGCTCGGTGACATCCGAGACCACCAGCAAGGCGTAACTCTTGGTTTGCAATGACGCACGATCGCCCGGCAATCCGATACGCTGGCCTTCGAAGGCGAGCACCTTGCCGAGCGTCGGGTCCTCCAGGTGCAGCGTCGCGCGTCCGTGGTCGGGCAGCGTCGACCACAATTCTTTGAGACCCCGATTCAGGACGCAGCGCCGGCCGGAACAGTGCGGGTGCAGGATACGGTGCATGTTCAGGCCGAGTGCGGCCCGCAATGGCGAGAATCCCCAGCGCTCGACGCTTCGATTGATGCGTACCACACGACGCTGGGCGTCGAGCAGGCAAATGAGTTCCGGCACCGAATCCACGGCGCTTTCCCATTCGACCTTGGCGCGCGCAATGAGCGCTTGATCGAGTCGCGCCGGCACGAGCGCGTGACGCGCCGCGCCGCGCACCCGAGCGTCGGACTTGCGCCTGGTGAGTGGTGGTAAGCGCGCGGTCATGGCCGCGCCGCGCGACCGCGCACGATTATCGTAAGCGCGCACCGGGCGTGTGGCGGCGGGCCCGCACGTGCCACCCTGAGGCGGCTGCCCAGCACGCCGCACAAGACTGGCGGATCCGCGGATTTCATCGACTGGACTCTACAAGGTCGCACCCGTGCGCGAAGGTAGGAAAATACGGTAGTGGCGAGCCGAGTTAACAAAAAACCTGAGTCCGGGCGAGGTGTTAGCGGGCATCGCGCCGCGCGCTTCAGCGCTCGCAGGGCCGCTAGCCGCACGGATTATGACCGGCCTGTGCGAGCGCCCTGCCCTTGCCGTGCGCCCGGAGCGCCAAATCTGAAGCGCAGACCGGCCCGAGGGCAGCATATTGCAAAATCGCGACCCAGTGGGCGCCGGGCGAACCCGCTGCCGGCCTATCCTACTGACTTGCAGGTGGCGGCCGCGGGCTTAAAAATCAATGGGAACTATCGACGCAGGATGTAAGCTATCCCCCGGGAGGGCTGCGCGCCGGCGCGGCTGCGTGGTGGCCGATAAAATGCGGCCTGCCATCGACGCCACAATCGTTCCATTAAGGGCGTTAGCGCCGGGATTGCAGCAGCAGTGTGACCGATGACACAGGAAGTCATTGAGACCAAGTTGAAACGTCCAGGACGACTCCGAGTCGTGCTGGTGGAAGACCATGTCCTGCTGCGCGAGGGCCTGATCGCCCTGCTGGAATTGGACCCCGGCGTGGAAATCGTGGGCTCGGCCGGATGTTACCAGGACGCCCTCGCCACCATCGAGGCAAGCGATCCGGCGCTGATCATTACCGACATCGCACTACCGGACCAATCCGGGATCGACCTGATCACTGAACTGCGTGCCCGCGGCAGCCAGGTACCGATTCTGATCCTGAGCCAGCACAAGAGTGCGGAATACATCCGCGCCGCGTTTCGTGCCGGTGCCTCAGGCTATCTGCTCAAGGACTCCAACTACGCCGAGCTGATGCAGGGCATGCGCGCGGTCAGCGCGGGACGCAAGTTTCTGTGCGGGTCGGCGAGCACCTCCATCCTGTCGCGCTACGTCGGCGATATCAATGGAGAACCTGGCCGGACCCCCGACGCGTTGATCACGGAACGCGAACGTGAAGTACTCACACGCATCGCGCTCGGCCAGTCGAACAAGCACGCTGCGCGCGCCCTGGGCCTGTCGGTCAAGACCGTGGAAAAACACCGCTCCAACCTGATGCGCAAACTCAAGCTGCACAACACCGCGTCCCTCACCATGTTCGCGATCCGTTATGGCCTCGTGGGCAAGGATCAGGGATCGGTGAACTAGCGCGGCTACAGCGCCTCGGCCGGCATGGGTCCGGCCACCTGCTCGATCAGGTCGCGCAGTTGCTGGGTTTCAAACGGCTTGAACAGTGTTCCTTGGGCGCCGGCCTTTCTGGCCGCTTCCAGGTAAGCGTGCGTGATGATGGTCTCAGGCAAATACTCACTGAGTCCGAAATTGCCACCGCCGCTCATCGCGATGACGCGCACGTTCGGAAACTCGCTGCGAATCTGCGCGATCAGCCCGACCCCGTCCAACCCCGGCATAACGATGTCGACGATCGCCAGATCTGCAGTGTGCTCTCGCAGGCGCTGCAGCCCCTCTTCCGCACTGGCCGCAGTCAGGACCGAGTTGCCCGATGTCTCCAGCACTCGCCGCAGCGCTTGGCAGACGTAGGGCTCATCGTCAACGATCAGGATGTTTCTCACTCAGGCTTCCCGCGCCGTGCTGCCGCTGACCGCGTCGGCCGCCAGCAGTCGATCGACTTCACTGTGTGACAGCAGATGCATGTCGACCGCAAAGCGGGTCACGGCTGCGGTGTTCTTCAAGCTCAGGCGCCGCATCAGGCTGGCCCGATATTTCTCGACTGTCTTGACCCCGCGACCGAATTCCTCGGCGATGCGCCAGGTCGGCACACCGAGCGCGATCAGTCGCAATGCCCGGCGGTCTTCGGCGCTAAGGCAGGCATTGGCGGCTGGTTCCCTCAGCCCGCCGCGCTCCAACCAGTCCTGCACCACGATGTCGCCGACAGCCAGGCAGGTGGAACGTCCACCGGCGACCGCGCGCCGGACGGCGTAGAGCATTTCTTCCCGCGAAGCATCTTTTCGCAGATAGCCAACGGCGCCGGCGGCAAAGGCCGCGCGAATGCACTCGAGCGAATCATGCACGCTGAGCACCAGCACCCGGGTCTCGGGGCACGCCTGGCACAGCGTTCGCACCGCCGTGCTGCCGTTGCAGCCCGGAAAGGTCAGGTCCGAGATCACCAGATCCGGACCCAGTGCGCGCGCTAGTTCGATCCCGTCGGGAATAGATGATGCCGTGCCGACGACCTCCAGATCACGCTCGAGCGACAGCAGCGCCTCGATACCCTCGCGGATCAGCAGGTGATCGTCGATCAGCATCAGACGAATGCGCGCGGCACGGCGAGGCGTCCAGCCGGGCCACACCTCGGTCGTGATCTCTGTAGCGACAGTTCCAGCTTCAGTTTGGATATCCATATTTCCGCGGCAAATTCTACAATTCTCGTAGGACGATAAGAACAGTTATCGGCCTGTTTGTCCATGCGACACCTCTAATCTGCAGCCGATGCGGCACGCTACCGCCGCCATTGCAGCGCGTGGTCGATCATTATGGTCAATCGGGTGTGTCGGCACGCCGCAGCTGCGCGGTCATATTGCCGTCACTTATATCTGCTCTTAAAACCCCAGCCATGTCCGCCGCGAAGCGCGAAGCATTGTCGCCACCGTGCTCGCTGTCATCGATATCGAACCGGATCATGCAACCGCGGCGCTGAGCTTGGCGTTGCCGGCGCAGTCAGACGCGGCGTGCTCAATCAAAGTGCACGGACTGCATGGTCTGTACCATCGCCATCAACTGTTCGTCCGTCGCGGCGTACAAATCAAAGCCGACCAGATAATCGCCCGCCACGGTGACGAACTGCGAATGGTATATGCCGTTAGCCTGCAGCACGTCGATGCGAACGAAGGTGTGAGCGGCCAAGGACAGCGGTGCGGGCGCCAGCAGGACCTCGCCGCGCGCCTTGAGCATTCGGATGTGATCCTCGGCACTGTCCACGGTGGGAACCCTCTGATCCGCCCAGATGTTGATGCGTGGCAATACCGCGTCATCGAGCGAGCTCATGCCATTAGGACTTGCCGCCATCAGACAGTAATTTTCCGGCACGACGGGCGCCTTCGCCCGATGTGTCGCATTGCCGTTGGCCGCTGGCTTGGTCGGAACGCTCTTGGACTTTGATGAGGGCACGTTGACGTACACCGGATGTGCGTATTGGTCCCGATAACGCTGATTGTCCGCGACCCGAGTCGCATCGCTCAGCGCCTTCCAGCCGTCGGGCAACCGGTAGTGGAGCTTGAATCGGTCCGATACAAATTCGGAGCCCGTGACGCTGGCACTGTCGACTGCAGGCGGCGGCACCGAAGCGCTGGCCGCCGGCGGCGGCTCCTGTGCGCTGACCGCGGCGGCGATCACGAACAGTGCCGCGAGCGCGAGTTGATATCTCATGGTCACCTCAGCTGAATTTATTTCGCAGGTTCATATTAGCGTAACCAGATGCCGTGGCGCCTGCTGGCTCGGCACCAGGCGCTGACCCTCGTGTAGCCTCGTGTAGCCTGGGATGCTCGTCATTCTGTTGCGCTTCTGCGGCGACATTAATCACTGAAAGCGATGACATAACATCCATGGGCGACTACGGGACGATCCAATCACTGTCGGCGACGATGCGTTCGCCACTTGGATCCGCGAAACGAACCAGGTAGGCCCCCTTGGACGCAAAGCGCTGTCCCGGCGCAAGCCCCAGGCGCGGATAGTAGCCGTTGATGAGCCGATGGCTGAGTTCGACTTCGACCCGCTCGACAAGGTAGTCAGGGACCAGGTCGTTGCGCATGGTGCTCGCGGCTTCGCCCAGTATGGAACAGGCGATGTAGGTGTCTATCTGTATGCGCTCGTCCACGACCGGAATGTGCTGGATCCTGAACCAGCCGAGCGGGTAGTCCATCGGAATCGCGCGCCGTGTCGGCAGGTCGAAGGGGTAAGTCAGGCGCGTGGGGTCGCGCCAGGTCTGCGGCAAGGGGGCCTTCTCCAGGCCACCCATCAGGCCCGACACGAATACACGCCTGGGCGCGCTGGCATCGGCGGGCAAGGCCTTGAGATCCTCAGGTCGCAGCCACAGCACCAGGGCATCGGCGCTAGCCGCATCGCGCGCTACCCCTGACAGCTCGCGCGCCGGGTGCCGGGACGTGAGCTCGTGCATCGCGACCGTCACGCCGGCCGCTGCCAGTGCGCCCGCCAACTGTCGGGCTGCCGCAGCGCCGATATCGTCGGACCTGAAGACCTGGATCACGCGCCGCGGCTTGCCGGCATTGGCCTCGGCGCCGAGGCGACTGGCGATGACGTCCGCCTCCAGCAGCACACCACGGGAGAAATAGACGGGGTAGAAGTCGCTCTCCGCGACCACCGGCAGGTCGACGTTGGGCATCAGGCAGGGCAGAGATTGGCGTTCACAGAAACGATGCACCGGCTCCCAGGTGTTGGCGCCGATGCCGGAAATCACGGCAAAAACCGGGTCTGCCTTGAATCGCCGCTGCAGCTGCTCCTCCCAGGTCTCCGGCGAGCCAGTGAGCTCCCAGACGCGCAGTTGCCAGCTGCGCCCGGTCGCGACATGGCTTCTGAGCGGACCTTGCAGCGTCGGATCGGCCCCGCGGTAGAAGGCATTGTTCCTGTCGAAGAAGTGATTGAGCACATCGAGCATCGCGTCACGTTTGACCGGATCGGCATCCGGCGTCACGATCGTGGCGAATTCCACGATGTCGGTAAGCGCGCCCGGCACCGGGTGCGACGACAACTGTTTCAGATACCCGGTCAGCAACGCCATCGACGCGTCATCGAGCGCAAAGCGCGGCATCAGATAATCGAGCGTGCGCCCGTCAGGATCGATGCCCTCGCGAATGGCACGGGCCAAGGTTTCAGAGCTGTAGCGGCTGCGCTGCGACGAGACTGCCTCGGCGCCCGAATGCACCATCGGCGAGGCACCGGTGGATTCGCGAAACAGGTATCGGCCAGTGATCGGGGGGACAATGGTCCGGCCTTCCTCGACCCCGAAGCCGCTGCGCCGGTGACAATTGGCGCAGGCGGCAGCGCGACCCTCGATAGCTTCGCCGCCCGCGCGTGTGCCGCGCAGAGATTGACCGTCGGGAAGCACGCCCTCGCGATACAGCGCCTCGGCATCTTTCAACGCCGGTTCCGACAGCGGTTTCAGGCGCCCCCAGGCGCTCACCGCGAGCAGGCTGCACGCCAGCATTGCGGCCGACCGACGCCACGACAGCACGGGCAACGGCCTTACGGTCTCGTGGGCGACGCGGCGGCCATGACCTGGCCTTGGCCGTGCAGTTCCTTGAGGAGCATATCGGCCGTCGCGAAGCCATCGAATCGCACCCAGGGCTGCCCGGGTGCCATCCGCACCAGGGTCACCGGGGTATGCCCCATCTTATCGCCCGTATACACGTCGAAGGCGCGCTGAGCGGCGCTGCTCGCATCCGCGCTGCCGGTATAGTGCTGCCAGCTCGGACCGGCCGAATACTGCTGCGCGTACGCGCGTAATCGCGCCGGGGTGTCCTGCTCAGGATCCACCGAGATGGAAACCAGGTGCACGTGATCGCGCTCAGCTCCCAGCTGGTACTGCAGCTGGGAAAAAATATGGCTCGCCAGCGGGCAGATGCCCGAGCAACTGGTGTAGATGAAGTTGAGCACCACCGGGCGGCCGTCATTCAGCTCGTCGATCAACGTGACGTCCTTGCCATCGTCGCGCACCAGCCGGATGGCGGGCACCAGATAGTTGACCAGCGAGCGGGTCGCCAGCGGCAATGCGTCCGGTGAGTGCGCCGCCGGCGCCGCCGCGAACTCGTGCTGATCCGCGGCGCCAGGATCACTCACCGGGGCGGCTGCAGCCCACAGCGTCAGCGGCGCGGCCAGCACGCTTATCAGCATTGCGCGCAAACTGACCGGGATATTGCCGCGCCCGCTCACTGCGTCACTCCTTCAGGGCGGCTGCGGCGAGCTGGTGGCCGGACCCGCAGCGGGCAGCGTGACCATGCGCGGCGACTTCTGCATCGCAGCCGCGGTCAGCGATGGCGGTTTGGCGAACGCGCTGTCGTCAATCTTCTCGTTCATCACCACCTTCTCGATGGTCATGTTGTGGCCGCCACGCACGCCTTCGATCCGGGTCTCCGCCACGAAAGGCATCATCACCCCCTGGACGCTGCGGTAGTCACGCGGATAGCTCGCCACGTTGCGCATCTTGCCGTCGAAACGGCGCGGATTGGCTTCTATCTTCGCCTCGAGGAAGCTGCTGCCGTCGATCCAGACATGCTGCGCGTGGCCGTGCCTGGTGGTCACCTTGAGTCGGTAAGTCCCCTGATTGTCGATCATCTCCGTGCCCTCCAGCTCGACCTTGCTGCCCTTGGCGGCGTAGTCGATCAGCAGGCCATCCAGATCCGGGGCCTCGGTGGCTTTGCGCAACTCGTCCGGTGAGAACGGCTCGGGATCCGGACGATTGAGATACGGACGCAGCTTCCAGCCGTGCTCGCCGTCGAACACCTGCAGCGACGTGAGACCGGCGAAGTCGATCGCCAGGCGCTGTTTATTGGGCCGCTTCACCTGCAGGGTGTAGGGCAACAGCGTGTCCTTCTTCCCGCCGGCATCGATCTTGCCAGAAATGCTCATCGACTGGATCGCCCGCCAGGCGCTGAGGCCACCGCGCGCCGCCACGTTCTTGTCCACGATCTGGCTCACGCTGAGCTGGGGGAGTTTGGCGGGCACCGGGGCGGCGGCCGGCCGCGGCGGCGGCGGCAGCGCGGTCGCCGGCGCGGTGGGATCGCGCACGATCTTCTGCGCCGATGCGCCAGGAGCGTACGCCCAGATTGCGAGCGTCAGTGCGAGGCCGCACGCCAACGTGAGTTTCGACATAGCTGCAGGCGCCTTCATAGTTGGGTGGAGAATTCTGTCAACCGCAACGCCGCGTCCATCCGCGTGCGCTACTCGACCGTCAGTCCGTAGACGTGGAACGCACCGATCGACACGTCGACGCGCTGCCCCGGTTTCACGATCTTGCCGGCATTGCCGAACACCAGGAAATACTCGTGCCCTTGCTCGGGGGGCGTGGTCTCGCGCAACGCACCGATCTGGTCCATCACCGGCACCAGGAGCTTGATGCCGCTCTTCTGGTCGATCAGGTAGGGCGTGGCGTGCTTATCGCTCAACAGCATCGCCTTGTCCGCATCCACCACGTGGTAGCGAAACACCAGGGAGGAGCCCGAGGCCGTGTAGTGCACCTGCAGGTGATCGACCCCATAGCGGGCCGCCACCCACATCTCGCCGCGTGTGCTGCGCGGGACCATCACCTGCGGCGCGGCGGCCGCCTGCGGTGAGGCGCCAGCCTGCGGTTTCGTCGGCTGTGGCTGCGCGACGTCCGCCCGGGCACCCGCAGCACACATGAGCAGGCAAGCCGCCGTCAACACAGCAAACAGCAGTTCCCCATGCAGCCGATCACCTAAGAGCATTCGCGCATTCCTACTTCCATTGGGCCCCGCGACCGCTAATGGGACTATTGGCTTATTTCCATATACAACACCGAGGTCAGGCAAACTAGCGACTGTGTCGCTAGATTGCCTGACCAATTCCATCAGCTCGGCCGCTAGGGTGCGCTCCCGGAGTCCGCCACCGGCGAGCCGGTAACCGCAACGTTGCTGGTGATCGTCGAGGTGCCGGTGAATGAACCGGCGGCCGTCGGCTGGAACACCACGGTGAACGTGCAGGTGGCCCCCGCGGCCAGCGTCGTGCCGCAGGTACCGCCCGAGTGATGGAACGGTGCCGTGTCCGAGATGTTAACGCCGGTCAGTCCCGTCGTCCCGGTGTTGTGCAGCGTCAGTGTCAGCGGGGCACTGGTCGCCCCGACTGCCACGCTGCCAAACGCGAGCGGACCGCCCGTGACGCTCGCGGTCGATGTCCCGGTTCCCGAGTCCGCCACGGGCGAGCCGGTCACCGCAACGTTACTGGTGATCGTCGAGGTGCCGCTCGCCGCACCGGTGGCGGTCGGCTGGAACACAACGGTGAACGTGCAGGTGCTGCCAGCTGCCAGCGTCGTGCCGCAGGTTCCGCCCAGGTGATGGAACGGTGCCGTGTCCGAGATGTTAACGCCGGTCAGGCCGGTCGTTCCGGTGTTGTGCAGCGTCAGCGTCAGCGGAGCACTGGTTGCCCCGACCGCCACGCTGCCAAAGGCCAGCGGACCACCGGTGACGCTCGCGGTCGATGTCCCGGTGCCCGAGTCCGCCACCGGCGAGCCGCTAACTACAACGTTACTGGTGATCGTCGAGGTGCCGCTCGCCGCACCGGTGGCGGTCGGCTGGAACACAACGGTGAACGTGCAGGTGCTGCCAGCTGCCAGCGTCGTGCCGCAGGTTCCGCCCAGGTGATGGAACGGTGCCGTGTCCGAGATGTTAACGCCGGTCAGGCCGGTCGTTCCGGTGTTGTGCAGCGTGAGCGTCAGCGGGGCACTGGTCGCCCCGACCGCTACGCTGCCAAAGGCCAGCGGACCACCGGTGACGTTCGCGGTCGATGCCGCGGTCACGCCGGTGCCCGTGTCCGCCACCGGCGAGCCGGTCACCGCAACGTTACTGGTGATCATCGTCGTGCCGCTCGCCGCACCGGTGGCGGTCGGCTGGAACACAACGGTGAACGTGCAGCTGCTGCCAGCGGCCAGCGTCGTGCCGCAGGTACCGTCCAGGTGATGGAACGGTGCCGTGTCCGAGATCGTAATGCCGGTCATGCCCGTCGTTCCGGTGTTACTGAGCGTCAGCGTCTGCGCGGCACTGGTGGTACCGACGGCCACGCTGCCAAAGGCCAATGAGGTGGGTGTGACGTTCGCGGTCGATGGCCCCGTCACGCCGGTGCCCGAGTCCGCCACCGGCGAACCGTTAATCGCAACGTTGCTGGTAATCGTCGAGGTGCCGCTCACCGCACCGGCGGCGGTCGGCTGGAACACAACGGTGAACGTGCAGCTGCTCGCAGCCGCCAGCGTCGTGCCGCAGGTACCGCCCAGGTGATGGAACGGTGCCGTGTCGGAGATATTAATGCCGGTCAGGCCCACCGTTCCGGTGGTAAGTGTCAGCGTCTGCGCTGCACTGGTGGCACCCACGGCTACGCTGCCAAACGCCAGCGGACCGCCCGTGACGCTCGCGGTCGATGGCCCCGTCACGCCGGTGCCCGAGTCCGCCACCGGCGAGCCGGTCACCGCAAGGTTGCTGGTGATCGTCGTCGTGCCGGTCGCCGCACCGGTGGCGGTCGGCTGGTACACAATGGTGATCGTGCAGGTGCTCGCAGCGGCCAGCGTCGGGCCGCAGCTACCGCCCACGTGATGGAACGGTGGCGTGTCCGTGATCGTAATGCCAGTCAGGCCCACAGTTCCGGTGTTGTGCAGCGTCAGCGTCTGCGCGGCACTGGTCGTACTGACGGCCACGCTGCCAAACGCCAGCGGACCACCCGTGACGCTCGCGGTCGATGCCGTCGCGCCAGTGCCGGTCAGCGCCACGGGCGAGCCGGTTACAGCGGCACTGCCGGTGATCGTTGCCGTGCCAGGGGCCGCGCCCGTGGCCGTCGGCGAGAACACGATGTTGATCGTGCAGGTGCTCACCGCTGCCAGCGTCGCGGTGCAGGTACCGCCTGCCACGCCGGCGGGGCGGGAGTACGGCGCCGTGACCACAACCGTGATGCCGGTCAGGCTCGCGGTTCCGGTGTTATGCAGCGTCAGCGTCTGCGCGGTACTGGTGGTACCGTCCGGCACGCTGCCAAAGGCCAATGAGGTGGGTGTGACGCTCGCGATCGCCGCGCCGGCGCCGATCTCAACTGCGCCGATATCAAAATATGTATCGCTCGTGTTGTCCGGGCGCGGATTGCCGAAGAAGTCCAGCGCCGGGTGTGAAACCGACACCGGTATCACATTGACGGCCGGCGAGGAGCTCGACGCGGGCGAGTAACTACCCAATGCCGTTCCGTAACCGGTAGTTCCCCTGGCGACGGTCGGATTCACATTGGTGAGCGGACCGTAGAACATGTTGATCCAGTTGTTGCCCTCGTCCACCGTCGCCGCCGGGGTCAGATTGAAATTCGCATAGAACGGATTGTTGTCCGGCACGCCCGGAGGCACCGTGATTCCCAAGGCTCCCGGATAGGTGCAGCCGGCCGCGTTGGCGGTGCTGGTGCAGACGGTCGGGGAGATTTCCGGCGGTACGCGCGAGCCGTTGCAGTACATGCTGGTGAACAAGCCGCCAGCCGGAGGTGCCAGGTTGTTCCCAGCCGCATAGCCTCCGGCGGGTCCGGTCAGGTCAGTAAGAATCGAGTAGGTCGGATTCAACTTGTACCCGCCCGGGTTGCCTCCCGAGATGGTGTTGTCTCCGTACACGCCGATGTCCCAGTGGGTCGCGCCGGTCGGACACGCGCCGGTGCCGCCGGTGACCACCCCGTTGGTGACTGCAGGCGTCGCGGGCTGGCTCAACGCGGGCGTCAACACGACCACCGACGGACTGCCAGCGGTAGTCATGTAGAACGGCCGGTTGTTGAAGATGATGTCGTTGGCGATCACTGGCTTCGACACCCGCGCGCAGTCGCTCGGGTTCGCCGCCGACGTGCCGGTCGTGTAGCCAGCCGCAGTCGCATTGGGGCAGGTGACGGTCGGGTCAGTGAACGCGGGGCTCAGCAGCAGGCTGTGCGGATGCGTCACCAGCCCGGCCGGCAGCGGCACCGACGTCGTGATCGGGTTGGTGCAGCCCACTCCCGTGTCCGGGTTGCAGTTCGGCGGCGACGTGTTGGCGTACTGGGCGCCCAGTGTGTCGAACAGCACACCGGCCGTGGCGGTCACATCGTTGGAGACCACCGTGTTGTTCCTGAAATCCACCGCCACGGCGTCCTGGATCGACACCCCGCCTCCTTCCCAGCCGGCGACGTTGTTCGCGATGATGTTGTTGATCACCGAGATCGTGTACCAGTGGGCCGAATTGCTCGGGTTGTTGACGATGTCGTTGCCGTTGATGCTCTGCAGCCGCAGGCCGCCGCCCTCACCGCTCTCGGCGGTGTTGCCCATGATCAGGTTGGAGTCGACCACCATCCCGGATCCGATGCCGTCGGACAGTGACGGGCCCAAATCGACGTCGACCTGGCTGTTCTCGGCCAGCGTCCCATCCGGCGCGTTGCCCTCGATGATCAGCCCGCCGCCGTTGGTAGTCAGCGACGGGTTGGTGCTTTGGTTGTACAGGAACGCGTTGTGCGAGATGTTGCCGCCGAAGCTCAAGCCAAAGTGAGTCATGCCGCCGCCGTCACCGGAGCTCAGGTTGCCGCACACGAAATTGTAGGCGAACTTGTAGTAATCCGAGCCCGTGTTGACGGTGACACCGCCGCCTGCCGCCGGCGTGTTGGAGTTCAGCTCATCGCCGTAGGCGGAGTTGAACGTGACTGCATTGTTATGCATGTTCACGTACTGGTCGATCGCCAGCGGCGTGGCCGCCATGTACGCCCCGGCACCGCTGCCGACCGTGACATAGGTCGGATCAGGAACTTCCGGCTGCCCCAGCGTGATACCGCCGGTCAGCGTGCCCGCATTGCCGGTCATGCGGTTATTGGAAATCTCCAGGTAATGGTTCCAGCCGTGCACGAACAGCGCCCCGCCGCCCTGCGAACTGTTGGTGAGCGTAAGGCCGTCGATGCGCGCCGGATTGCACAGGAAGTTGCCGGTATAGAAATTGCTCGCCGGATTGCAGTCGCCAAGAGCCTGGCCGGTCACGGCGGGCACGTGGCAGGTCACCGCGCCGGTGGTCGTATTGGTCGTAATAGAGCCCGCGCAGTTGTTCAGCACGACGCAGCTGGTATTACCTTCCGCGCCGCAGGCCGTGGCGGTGGAGCTGAACTGGTAGTTCTCCACTCCCTTGCCCAGGACCGTGATGGCCGCGCCTTCGTAAGCGCCCATCAGCGTCGGTTCCTGCAACAGTTCCGACAGGTTGCCGTTCAGGTTCGAATCCCAGCCGATGATCGGCTCCAATTCGATCGGGTCAACCGCCGCCTCAACCGTGCTTCCATTGGTGATTACGCCAAAGTTGCAGCTGTACACCCCGGTCGGGTCGTACACCGTCGTGTAGCTGGCCGGGCCGGTCGCGGTCGTCGTGGTGACCGTCGCGCCCATCTCCTGGCCGCTCAAGCCCAGGCCGAACAGGCAATTGAGCCGCCGGCGCCAGGGATCAAGCTTTCCAGCCGGCTGCGTGTTCGCGTTGATGATCGTGGTGGCCGCCGCCACACCCTGCAGGCGCACCGGCTTCCACATCTGCAGCATCTCGGTGTAGGTGCCGGGCCCGACGATGATCAGGTCACCTGAGGCGGCATTGTCAATGGCTGTTTGCAGCGCGTTGGGCAGCGTGCTGCCGAAGGTGTCGGGAGTCAGTTTTTCCTGAGCGATGTAGGTCGGCGGCTTGCCGCCGATGGTGACGGTCACGGCATCGATCGAGTGCTGGCCGGTGCCGGTGGTAACCACCAGTTGACCGCACAAGGTTGGCGTAGCCACCCCACTCTGCTGGAACGTGCAGCTCGACTGGGCCGTAGTCAGGGTCGGCACGGTGACGGTGATCGACGTGTCGGTCCAGGCCGTTACCGGCGCAGTCGCGCCGCCGATGGTGACGGTAGATACGTTGGTGCAGGCGCCGCTCACCGCGGTGCACTGCGCGCCAAAGCCATAGTGGCGCGTGATGGTTCTCTGGTTGAACGGCGAGGTAGAAGTCGAGGGACCCGAGTACGCGTAGTTCGGCACGATCTGGTCGCCCAGCGCGCTGATCACCAGGCTGTGCCCGGCGGCGCTGACCCAGGGTCCGGAATACGTACCGGTACCTGCGGCGGACGCGCTATTCAAGCTCAGCGTATCAGCCGGCGCGGTCACGCTCGCAATCGCGGGTGTCGCATCCGGGTAGGCGCAGTCGGGCGGGTTGTACGCCTCGGCGAACGCCATCAACGGAATCACCGGCGTGTCGAGGTACGTCGTGTCGCCCGGCATGAACGGATTCTCGTAATCGAACGTGCTGTAGCCCGGGTTGTAGTACGGATCGGTGATCCTGATGGTCGGCGGATTGGTCTGATTGGTCACGCACCCGAGCGGGAACCCGGCCGTGGTGCTAGTGGGCGGGGTGATGCAGGCCGGCGCGAAGATCGGGCCCGGGCTGTTCATCTCGGTGATGTACATGCCGGGCGAGTAGCCGGTCGGATTGGGCGGGTTCACTTCCCAGGTGGAGAACAGCAGCCCGTTGTAGAGACCCCACTGGTCAGAGTAGACGCGGGACACCTCAACGCCGTTGAAGTCCTTCAACGACACGTTCAGGTTGGGTACCGCGAACTTCTCGCCGAAGCTGGGCGAGGACTGGTCGAACTCGGACGAGAAATCATCCAGGATGAACCCGGTGTAGTGCGTGGCGGCCGGCGTCTTGGTCCAGATGAAGAAGTCGGTCTGCGCCTGCATCTGATCGTTGAGCACCAGTTCCTTGCGGTCACACAGCGGACGCGTCGCCCCGGCGAACGGAGCGACCTGGCCCGACTCGGGCGAGATACTCATGAAGTCCGGAACGATGCGCTCCTCGCCCACGCAAGGCGTATTCAGCGTAGTCAGTCCGCCCGGTCCGAAGCCGCCGAACTGGTCGCGGCCCATGGTCGCGGTCGGGTTGCCGTTGTTGCCGGCCGGCGGGCAGCCGGTCGTGGACGCGGTGGTGCAGTTGGTGTACGGGTTCGCTCCGCCGGTGACAGGACCGGTATAGGACGGGTTGGCAAAGTTGCTGTTCATCGCCGGGTTGTACACGCCGTTGATGTTGTTCTGGTTGATCGACGCCTGATCGGGCACGATGAAGATGTCGCCCAGTCCGACGAACTGTGGCGATACCGTGGCTGAGGCGATAAACGCGTCGCCGATCAGGATGTTCTTGTCTTCTTCCTTGACCAGCTCGTAGCCCGGCGGCACGACCACCTCGACCACGTACTTGCCCGCCGGCAGGATGGATGCGGCGGATCCGGGGGCACCGGCGTTCGGATTGGCGATACAGGCGGTGCAGTTCGTACCCACCGCACCGGTCACCGGGTTGTTGGTCACGCTTGGGAACAGGTACAGCCCGTCGTACGGCGCCGGCTGCACCTGGTTGAAGTTATGCAAGCCGTCATAGCACTTGTACTGGCTGTTGTAGGGCAGCGGCGTATTGGGATACAGATACTGCGGCGTGCCGGCCAGCGTGTAGCCGAAGAACGGATCGGCCGTGGTCTGGCCGGTGCAGTTCAGGTTCGGGATGGCAGATGCCGTACCTGCGCCCGAGCGAGAGCCCTGGGTATAGGCATCCCAGCTACTCGTTAGAGTTGTGTCGACCAATTTCAGACCGACCGTACCGTCCGGCTGCGCCAGCTCCTGGTACAAGTTGATCGTGACGTTCGGAACCAGTGGTTCCCACAGGTTCTGGAACAGGATGGTCGGATCGTCGAACGGACGCGTAGATGAATACACTACGTGGCCGCGGACGCCGCCGTTCTCACCCGGAAGGTAGGGCAGCTTGCCCCACTCGAGCACTTCGGTCTGGCTCAGAAAGCCCTGCAAACCTTCCGTCACGACGCTGCCTGGATCGACCCGGCCGGTCGAGCCGCCGGGGCCGCCGGCAGCGGGAAAGCCCGTCGTTCCGTTCAGCTCCGAGCAATCGCCGAACTGACAGTAATAGGATCCCGGATAGCGCAGGTTAGCCGGAACCGGGATGCGTTCATTGGAGTTCAGCAACCCCTGGTAGGAACCGGCGTTGCCGTTGCCGCACGGGTTGGTCGCCGAGTTGGACTGATTGCTGCTGCCGCCGGAAGCCGCACCCAGGCAATTGGTGCCGGAAGGCCCGTCGATCTGACCGCCGTAGTCGTACACGACGTGCACGCCGGTGTTCTTGAAGCGGGTGTCGTCCGATTCGATCACGTACCAGTTGAACAGCGGGAAGGTCTCGTTGAAGTTGGCGTGGCCGGTGACGTCGGTGAACTGGGTATTATTGAAACGGCCATTGCGGAAGCGTATCCGCACCGGCACCTGGATCAAGCCGGGCTCACCGTCCTGAATACCGTTACCGTTCAGGTCCATGAAGACGCTGTTCCAGACGTGCGTCTGCCAGGAAAATGTCGACGAATCGATCAGGTAGGGATTCGGCGTCTTGACGGTACAGCTGGACCCGCTGCACACATCCACTGGCTTCGATGAACCATCGACGATCAGGTCATTCCACTGATCTCCGACCACCAGCGACCAGTTGCCATCGGGAATCCCGGTGAAGCTATAGTTGCCGTTGGCGTCGCAATTGGTGAAGGCGAACGTCAGGCCATCCGGATCACCCAGCGATGCCCAGCAGGTGGTGTGCGCGAACGCCCGGTAGTTGGCCGGGTTGCCAATCGGGAACACGCCGCTGTCATAGAGCGTCTCGTCCGGCGCGCGGTTCTCGTGCAAGTTACTCACCTGGCCGGTGACCGTGTTTGTGCATGACACCGCCGGCGGGCCATTACAGAACGAGGCCTTGCGCGCATTGATCACGGCCGGGTTGGCCATGCCCATGAACACGTGGTAGCCGCCCGGCCCGTATTCCTGGAAGTAGGCCGGCTCGCCCACTTTCACGAACGAATCGAGGAAATGAGTGCCATCCAGCGTGTTGGTCTGGTACCAGACCTCGCCGGCCGCCTCGCGTGCGGCGGACGGGTGCACGATCACGCCGAAGCGGCCCGGCATCAGGTTCTTGACCAGCGCGTTACCAGCCAGCGGCGACGGCGTGACGCCATCGTCCTCGTACTGCGGGCACACGATGATCATGCCCGAGGCCACCTGGTTCAAATTGCCGCTGTTGTCGGGCCCAGTGGCCCCTACCGGACAGGCATTGCGCCCGGTCAGCGGGTCGATGGTGCCGTTCAATGCGTTCGACAGCGGCATGTTGAAGATGTCGTAGGTCATCTGACCGGTGAAATCGCCGGACTGGGCCATCTCGTCCCACAGCTCGACCTGGAATCCTCCCAGTGCCGGCTCGTTGTTGTTGCCGCCGACGTCGTGCTCGCCGTTCAGTGGCGCGTCGTCCTCGAACACGAAGATCGTCAGCTGCGCGGTCAGCAGCGGGTTCGGCTGAACCGGGATCGTGAGCGCGTAGCCCGGTGATCCGGGCAGCGGGGTGCCTCCCGTCAGGCCTCCGGTACCGTTGGGAAACGTGCAGGTCACTCCAGCCGTCGCGGCGGTCCCGGTGCAGCTCGGCGCAGAAATCGGTGCACCGCTCATCGTGTGCCCGCAGACCGGAACGGTCAGACCCGTGGCTGTCGTCGCTGTCAGTGCGCCCTCGCAGGCCGGCTGCGTAAATGGACCGGGGTATCCATTGGCGCCGACGTTCGCGGGATTGGCCGAGTCGCCGGGCAGTATCGAGATGTAGTAGCGGGCCGGTGTGACGCCGTCCGGATCGAAGGCGTTGAGCTGAACGTCTTTCGGAAGTGACGTCGGCAAGCTGGTCCCGTTCGGAAGGCAGACACCGTGGTTGCAGGTCGCCGGCTGATGCGTGCCGGTCACCGGGTTGTATACGCTTTGACCTCGCTCGCAGCTCTGCGGGCCGGTGCAGCCGCTGGCGATCACCGGCATGTAACTGGTGTGGAAGTTGGTACCCAGCGTCGGCGGAACTCCGGTGGCAACCTTCGGACAGGGTTTGCCGTCCGATCCGAGCAGAGGCGTAGTGCTCGTGCTTGCGTTGGTCTGGCAGGCCGGGTCGATCTTGAACGTCAGGTCCTGCTCGATGACCCACTTGTAGTCGCCCATCACCACGTTGGTGGTGGCGTCCTGCACCACCACATTCAGACCGCTCGGCGGCGGGAACGTCAGTGTAACGCTGGTCGCTGCGCTGGCCGTGCCCTGCGCATTAATCGCGTAGTACTGGAACGTGCAGCTACTGCCGGCCAGGTTGGCCGGCGTCGCCGCGGTGAACGATCCGTTGGACTGCAGCGTGACCGTGCAGGCGCCGCTGGTGACGTGCGCGGCGCCATCGACGACGTTGGCCGGTGCGGCCACACCGATGGCCGGGTTCGCCGGCGACGTGCCGGGCGACCCGGGCGTGCAGCCAGCAGAAGTCGTGTTGTTGCAAATGCTCGCATAGAGGCGGTAGCCGGTCGGATCGCTGTCGACCGCCAGCACGCCAGGCTCCTGCACATTCAGCAGCGTGTTGACCTTGCTGGCGAATTTGCTGGCGACCCCTGTCGGCCCGCCGCCAAGCGCCGCCGATGCGACCGTGACGGTCGCGCAGGTGGGGCCTGCTGCATAAGTCGTGGTGCCGTTGCCGCAATAGTTAAACGTCAACGCCGTGTTCACGGCGGTCGGCACGTAGGTATACATGCCGTTCGGGTACAGACAGTTAGTCTGTCCGGGAGCGGTGCACGCGGGCACGCCAAACGGGACCGCGCCGCTGATGCCCACATCGTTGGCCAGCACGTTGAAGGTGAACGGCGCAAGACTATTGGCCGGTAGCGTGAATTTGTCGGGATTGGCCTGCACGGCTACCGTCACGCTCGTCAGCGACACATTGGTGAATCCCGTGGTCACCCCGGCGGTTGTAGTCGGCGCCCCACCGTTGATCACGAGGTAAGCCTGCATGCCGCCGTCGCGCTCGTTGTTGGTAGAGAGGCTGAGCGCGCGATCGAAGGCAGGATAGTAGCTGGAGGTGTAGCCGGCTGCGGTCGTACCCGCCGGCTTCACCGCGATGTCAAGCACCTTGCCGGCCGGCATGAAAAAGTCGTTCTGCGTCTTGGGGCAGCCGCCTACGATCGGCGTGTTGCCGCTCGGACAGGTGGCCAACGTCGTTCCCTTGGTCAGCGCCAGCGCCACGTCGGGTTGCAGGTGGCCGTCATCGGCGATCAGCGTCATCTGCAGGCCGTACACCGACGGCATGTGCATGCGCAGGCCGGCATTCACGAAGCGCAGCAGCACGGTGCCGCTCGAATCATTCGAACCAACATTCACAGCCGAGAACGCCGGGTTGGTGCGGTCGAAGGAATGGCCATTGATCAGGTAATAGGTCGGCGTGTAGTCCACGGCTGCCGGATAGCAGGTGTTTGCAGTCCCGGCAGGTCCGGTGGGCGAGCACGCGGGGCTCCAGGTCTTGAACGGGCTAAACCCGGTGGTGCGCGCCGCGGTGTCGGCCGCCTGGTTCTGCACCGCGTCGATTTCGCTCATCAGCAGCACGCCGTCGGCGTCGTACGGAACACCCGTCGTCGTCACTGCGCCTGCCGGACTTGGATACGCTGTGCCGGGCACGAACGAAGTCGTCCCGCTACCGGTCGGAGCGTTGGTGACGACCAGCACGCCGTACAGGCCCATCGGGCCCTGGATCGACGGATAGGAGCCGGTCTCGATCAGGTACGTGCCCGGCGTCAGGGAGTTCCACTTATAGGTGATAGTGCCGGTGGTCGCCGCGGCCTCCTGCACGAACGACTGCGCGCGCTGGCCCTGGGTCGGCGGCGTGAACGCTAGCTGGTTGCTGACCACCGTGGTCCAGGTGGTCGAGGTCTGCGCGCTATGCTGAAGCCGTCCGCTCTCACGCGTCGGGTTGCCGGGCCCATTCGTGTCGGTCGGCGTTGTTACGGTGCCGGAGAGCGTACCGCTTGGAATCTGTCCGACCAGGGTCAGGGAGGTCGGTACCGGCAAATTGTTGGTCAGGTAGATCGTCAGGCCGGTCGTGCTGGCGCCGGTCGTCGTGTTGACCGTATAGGGCACGGTAATCAGCGGCGGCTGCCAGGTCGTGCCACCGGCCTGCGCCACACCGTTGGTCTGCGTGCAGGGCACATTGGTCGGGGTCGTGGTGCTCGCGGCACACTGCCAGCCCCACATCGGCACGATGTTGCCGTCGGGCGTGACGATCGTCTGACGCAGCGCTGTCAGGTTGACCACCGACTGCGCCACCGCGACACCCGCGGTGAGCAGAAGGGCCGATCCGGTCAGGATCGCAGTGCTGAGTGACTTTTTGTTCATACGCATGTTCTGCTCCGGAACTCTCACAGCGTTTCGTCGATGTACCAAACCGGCGGATCGACCAGCATCATCATCAGCATGCCGCCCGGAAAGACATCGTTGGTGGTGATTTCTCGCTCGTTATGCGAGTGCCACATGAAGGCGATACCGGACTCCAGCGGCGGGTTCTGTAGCGCGCCGCCCGGCGGCAGCGGTGTCGGTCCGCGACTTCGGTTCACTGCATCCGGACCGAGGTAGGGCGTGCCGTTGAACCACAGACCGTTAGTCGCCACCAGTGGATCGGGCAGCGTCGCCGGTCCTCCGACGCCGACCTGGCCGGCAGGGCTGGCCTCTAGCGGATGTTCATGATCCGCGCACCACTCGCCGTAGTTCAGCGACGCCGCGGTTGGGTTCGAGAGTGCGTACGGCGCAGTTTTGGCGAACACCGGCGCCACCGCGCCGGTCGCATGCGTGAAGTAGCCGTTCGCATCCGGTATGCACTCCGGTTCGCACGCGGCCGATATCCCCTTCATGCTGGACGCGCCGGTGCAGGCCGGCCGGACGGTGCCGTCTACCAACTTCGGGGTGTGGCCGTAGATGTCCCAACCCAGTCCGTGGCCACTCCAGTAGAAGATGCCATCGAACGCCTGGCCCGGCCAGGTGTCGGTGTCGAACATCATGAGGCCGGCGAGTTTGGTTTGATCGGTCTGGCTCAGAATGAGATTGCCGTCACGTGCCAGAATGCGCACGTGGTTGGCGTGCTCGTGGAACGGATGCTCCCAGCGCCCCTGCCCGATCGTGCGCACCAGCACCGCATCGAGCGGATGCATGTGCGGATTGCCGTTGTACGGCTGAGCCGGGTAATTGGGCGCATAGTCCGGATCCATGTCGTCCGGCATCGAGCGGCCGTTGATCACGAAATAGCGCGGGTGGTAGGGTTCGGTGACCACCGACAGGCATCCCTTCGCCAATGTGCAGGCTGGCGTCGCTGCGACCTGCGCCTGGGCCTGCGCGTGGATGACCGGGTCGATCTCGCCCCACTGCCACAGGTACTCGATGTCGTAGCAGGTGGCCGGATGATCATAGGCGGCGGTGGACAGCCGATATTCCACACCGCCCTCGAGCCGGGCGCCGAGCTTCGTGCAAGGCGATGGCGCGCTGCTTCCGGGCATCACTCCGGGGGTGATCGGCAGCACCACCAGCGCGCCGTACAGGCCCATCTCGACCTGAAGATCGGGTTGCGTGCCGCTGTAGTAGGCGTGCGTGCCGGCCTTGCCGGTCGTGTTCAGCGTATAGGTCACCGTCGTACCGGTGCCCGCCTCCATCGCCATCACCCCCTGAGTGCCTCCAGTTGACGTCAGCTGACCGGCCCCGGGACTACCGGTCGTCGTGACCGGCGTGAAGCCGGTGAAAACGATCGAGGTGTTGCCTGCTGCAGGTGGCAGGTTGTTGGTCAGCGTCACCGTGACCGTCTGGCCCTCGGTCACGATCAGGGTCGGGCCGGGCAGCTGCATGGCCGGACAAACTCCCTGGGTGGCGGGCGCGTTGAAGATGGCCGGCGCAAACAGCGGCGAATATGTAGCGGCGCAGCCATAGCCCCACGAGTAGATCTGCATGCCGTCCGGCTGTGAGCTGTAGCCTTGGTTGGCCTGCAGGGCGAACGACGTACCGGTGATGCCGGGCACCGCGGCTGAGGCCGTCCCCATTGCGCAGGCGAGCACCCCGAGCGCGATCGACCCGCCCCATGAGCGCCGTACCGGTGTGCCGCAGTTCTTGTTGATGGAGTAGCTCATCGTTGCAGTCTCCTAGGGCGTGACGACCACTTCGGTCATCATTCCACCGAAGTTCTCCGCGTCGTTCGAAAGATGGTCGAGGTTGGGCGTGTAGATGAAATAGGTGCCCACCGGTACCGGTGTCGTGCAGGCGTACGCCGGCGCCGGCCCACGCACCGCGCAGGTATCGAGGATGGCGTCCATCGACTCGCCGCCACCGATCGTGATCGAATTGGTGTAGTAGTCCATGTTGTTGCCGGCCTGATCGCGCAGCATCTTCGCGTTCCAGCCGATCACATGCATCGGGATGCTCAGCGAGGCCAGCGTGTGGTATTGCTCCACCGACAGGTTCACCAGGCGCAGCGCGGCGCGCTGCGGCGTCGCTTTCCCGTTGCCATCCACGCTGCCGGTCTGGCTCAGCACGATCAGCGATGGAATCGGCTGCTCGGGCCGCGATTGGCCATCCGAGCCTTGCGTGAAGATCGCATTCGTGACCGGGTCCGGATTGGTCGTGCCCGTGGAAGGCACTCCGCCGCTCCAGCCCGCAAAGCTTCCGGCCTTCAGGCCGACCGTGTCTGGATAGCTACGGCCGTCGAGCAGGAAATACTTACCCTTCATGTCGGCAAAGCCTTCGGGGTTGAAGGTCATGCCGACGAAGTGGAAGTTCGGATCAAAGTCGTGCATCTGGAGCGGCACGTCGACGTCGTAGCGCGTCGAGCCGTCGCCGTCGTTGTAGACGTACTTGGCGCCCGCGATCTGCACGGTTTTGAGGTCCGCCGCCGGCGAGGGCACCGAGCACAGGATGTCAGCGCTGGGCGCCGAGGTCGTTCCGGCGTACAGGTTGCTCTCGCCGTTCGAATTGCACGCGGTGCGCAGGTCGCTCTGCTGGCTCAAACCCACCTTGCCGTCGCCGTACGTGACCGCAATGCCCGCCGGGGCGGCAAGCGACTGATACAGATCCGTTCCGACCGGCACGCGATTCTGTCGCGGCCGCACGTACAGCTGCCCGACCATGCCCATCTGCAGATGCTCTGGCGGCGTGATGTGGCAGTGCCAGAAGTACGTTCCAGCATCCGGCGCCAGGTAGTAATAGGTGAAGCTGGCGCCGATGTTGATCGCGAGCGAGGCATCGGGCACGCCGTCATAGAACGAGGAGGCGTTCGGGTAGCCATGGAAGTGGACGGTGTGCTGCTCGAACAGGTCCGGCCGCATGATCATGCCGACGTTGGTCAGCGTCAGGAAAAACTCGTCGTCCTCGTCGAACGCGATTTCAGGGGCCGGGATGTTGCCGTTCATTACCCCGGTATTCATGATCGCTGCCGGGTCGGTTCCGGGGATCGTGCTGGTGGGCGAGGTCGGCGTGAACGTCGTGCTCGGCGGGTTTACGTAACCGTTGCCCGGATTGGTGATGGCAACCGCGATCACTGCGCCTTGGCCGATGGTCGCCGATCCAGTGGCCTGTACCGGCGCCGGGCACGGGGCATAGCCGGGGATCACCTGGCCGGCGGTCTTGCAATCCGGGGGGCCAAAGGTCACCAGCGGGGGCGAGGCGTAACCGGAGCCCTGGGTCACACCCGGAGTATCGGCATCCGCAAGCAGGACGACTGCAAAGACTCCGGTGGGTGTGGTGATCGGGTTCCCATTACCGACGAGGACCGACTGGCCGATCGCCGGGTTGTAGCCCGCAGGCGGCAGGTAGCCGACCGCAGCGTTGTTGCTGCACGATTTCAGTAGGGTGTTCGGCGCCAGAGGATTCGGCTGTCCGGCCACGTACGGATTCGGCTGACCGTTGTTATAAGGCTTCGACGTATTGCAATAAGGCTGGTCGAACTCGTCCGGATAATCGGTTCCGGCCCCGCCGTTCTGGATCTTGTCCAGACCGCTTAAGGGTCCGAACGAGAACATGAAGGTCTGGTTGCCATCGGCCTCGGTCATGTAGCCGTCGCCGCCGGAGATCTGCTGGCACTTGACCGCGCCGCCGCTGAGCGTGTAGCTCAGCGGCACGCTGTTCGTTAAGGTGGTCACGGGGCTATAGGCGAGTGGGCCGTGGTAGAGCGGCTCACCTGAGGTACTGGAGTTGGGCCACAAGGCATAGGGGTTGGTGGACCCCGCTCCCGCACCCATACCGCCCGGGTGCCACAGCGTGCTGTACGGACACTGCACCATGAAATTCTGCGCGTGTGCATTGCCTGCGAATAAAAACATCAGCGCAAGCACCAATCCGTAGCGACAAAGACGTGTGCTGACCATAAGCCTTCCCTCCAGATCGGCGGTCGTACGGCGTGACCCAATCGCGTGTCGATAGACGTGTGGGGTGTAGTTCGCGGCGTTGCTGGTGATCGCGCATGGTTGCGAGATCCGCGACATGGTTTGGCCGAATCGCCACAGCCCGATTGGCATCGCGTCGGCACCGAACAGGCCTCGCAACACCGAGCGCGCGAGGCTGATAAGAAAACTGATTTTGGACTTCATGTAGATTTCTCTACTCCCTCGACTCCCCAAATCCACCGGCCGCCATGCTTCATTAGTTGTGCTCAATCCGGTCGCGACTCCGGCCGGGTACAAAGATGCCCTGCCCCGCGGCAGTTGTTCGGGAGGCAAAACTGCATTTCGGCAGTAGGAATTGCTCTAGGTGAGCGGACGACTGGTGAATCGCAACCGCAGCTTCCACTGCGGAACGACTAGGATTATGTTTGATGGCGCGCGATTACTGATCCAGGGCGCAGTTGTTGACGGCTGGCGCAGCGCCGATCGGCGAGCTCAGCGGTGTGATGCTGCAGTTGGCTCGTAGGATTCACCTTAGAGCGAGACGCGCATCTGCCCCAACGCCGCCATCCTCGGTAAGATCCACGCAGCAGACCGATAAACGAGCCGCAGCCGTCCTAGGATGAAAAGTCCGGAGACATCGACATGAAATGGGAATCCGATCCAGCAGGCCTGTGCCGCCTGGCCGCAAGCCTGGTGTGCAGCAGCGTGCTGTCGCTCGCGTCCGCGCATGCGCAGGCGCAAGAGCGCGCAGCGGTCGAGATGACCGACAGCGCGCGGTTCTCATCGGCCGTGATCACGGTGCCCGATGTGCAATTGATCCGGGCCGATGGCAAGGAGCTGTCACTGCGCGCCGCCCTGGATGACGGCCGCCCGCTGGTACTGAACTTCATCTACACCAGCTGCACCTCGATCTGTCCGCTGCTCAGCCAGGTCGTGGCCGATTTTCGTGCACGGCTGGGCGAGGAGCGCTCGCAGGTGCACGTGGTTTCCATCTCCATCGATCCTGAGCAGGACACGCCCAAGATCTTGCGCAACTACGCCAGGCAGTTTCAAGTCGACAGCAACTGGGACTATTTCACCGGCACGCGTGCAGCCAGCTTCGCCGTGCAACGCGCCTTTGGCGTCTATCGCGGCGATAAGATGGCGCATACGCCGCAAACCTTTCTCAGGCTCGCCCCCGGGCAGCCGTGGACGCGCATCGATGGATTTTTGACCCCGACACAACTGTTGCACTCCTATCGGCAACTGTTAGCCGCGCGCTAGCGGAGATAGCGTCCCTTGCGTGCCAAGCGCGGGCTGGGTTCACTCGCAGTTGCGCTGGCGCTGCTCGGTGCATGGGCGTGTGGCGACGCCCAGGCGGCCGATGTACTCGGTCAGAGCGGCGCGCAAGCGCTGTATCGAAGCGGCATGTTGCCGTCCGGCGCAGCGCTTATCGGCGCGCGCGATGGCGGGGCTCAGGTCAGCGGCAAGAACGCGGCTTGCGTAAGCTGCCACCGGCGCAGCGGCCTTGGGGTGGCGGAAGGCCGCGTGGTGATACCGCCAATCACCGGTCACTACCTGTTCAATCCCGGTGAGCGCCCGGCGCCGGAGAGTCCGTCGGGCCCGCGGCCGGCAGCGGCCTACAATCGCGTGCGCTACACCGACGCGACCCTGGCGCGCGCGATTCGCAGTGGCCTTGGACCCACCGGCCAACCGCTGAGCGCATTGATGCCGCACTACGCGCTCGACGATGCCACCATGGCGGGGTTGATTGCCTACCTGCGAACGCTGTCGCCGACCATGGCACCGGGGGTCGACACCGACACTATTCATTTTGCAACCATCGTGACCCCGGACGCCGATCCTGAACGCGCCCGCGCGATGCTCGAAGTGCTGCACCATTTCTTCGACAACAAGGACGCCTACTATCGCGGCGATGCACCGCCGCTCGAGTCGGCGCGGCGGATCCACTATCGGGTGCTGCGACGCTGGCAGTTGCACGTGTGGACTCTGAGCGGAGCAGCGGAGACGTGGCAGGCACAGCTGCGCGCCAAACTGCGCGCCGAGCCAGTCATGGCGGTGGTCTCGGGAATCGCAGGGCGCGCCTGGTGGCCGATCCATCAGTTCTGTGAAGACGCTCAACTGCCGTGTCTGCTGCCGAATGTGGATCTGCCGGTAGAGCACGAAGGCGACTTCTACTCGGTGTATTACTCGGCCGGCGTGCTGCTCGAAGCCGAGCTGATTGCTGCGCGATTGCCGGCCAGCACGCGCCATGTCGTGCAGGTCTACCGTGCCGATGACATCGGCGCGCCCGCCGCCAAAGCGCTGGCCGCGTCGATGGCGCAGCGCTCGATCAGCGTGGACAACGAGGTGCTCACGGCTGACGCCGATGCGACGCAGTTGGCAGCGGCAGTCGGGCACGCGGCTGCAGGCGACGCGCTGATCCTGTGGTTGCGAGCCGAGGACCTGCGCCGACTGCCGGCCGCTGCGCCGCCGTCGAGCCTGTGGGCCTCGGGTCTGATCGGTGGCCTCGAGCGCTCGCCGCTGCCGTCGGCGTGGCTGGCGAGCACATTCCTGACCTATCCGGTGGACTTGCCCGAGCAGCGACGTCTGCGACTCAGCTGGGCGCTCACCTGGTTCAAGGTTCAAGGCATCGCCGTGACCGAGGAGCGCACGCAGGTGGACTCTTATCTGGCGTGTGTGATTCTGGCTGAAGCGCTGGGCGCCGAATTTGGCAACTTCATGCGCGACTACCTGGTCGAGCAGTATGAAAATCTAATGAGCTTTCGCACGCTGAACGGCTATTACCCACACCTGGGTCTGGGGCCGGGCCAGCGATTTGCCTCCAAGGGCGGCTACCTGGTGCATATTTCCGATGCAGCCACGCACACGGTCACGCCCGACGGATCCTGGATCGTGCCCTAGCCTGGTTGTTCGGCCTCGGGAAACAGGATCTGCACGGCGGTGCCCTGATCGGGCACGGAGCTGACGCTGATCAGACCATGCATGCTCTGCACGATTCTCTGCACCATGAGCAGTCCGAGCCCGGTGCCCTGCCCCGGCGGCCGGGTGGTGAAGAAGGGCTGGAACATCTGCTCAAGCGTTGCGCGATCCATGCCGCTGCCGCTGTCGGCGACCAGCATCCTGGCGTAGCGCGCTCGTGGGATCGTGGGATCCGACCCGTCGGCGCGGTGTTCGCTCAGCGTCACGCACAGTGTGCCGGCCTTCGGCTGCATCGCCTGCAGGGCGTTGGTACACAGATTGACCACTACCTGCACCAGTGCTGCCGGATCCGCCATGACCGCCGGACAATCCGCGACAACCTCCGATCGCAGCTCGATCGCCGGCGACGCCAGCGCGCGGATGAGACGCAGCGCCTCGTCGACCGGCTCGCGCAGGTCTACGCGCCGTAGCTCGTGGCTGGCGGGTTGGCGCGCGTAGCGCAATACCTGTTCGACCACCTGTTTGGCTCGTCGCGCCGTGTTCAGCACCAGCTCAAGATCCTCGCGCGCGGCCGTGCTGATGCCGCCGCGCTCGAGTATCCCCTGTACGTACAGCATGATCGGCAGGACACAGTTGTTGATCTCGTGGGCGACTCCACCGGCCAGCGTTCCGAGCGCCTCCAGGCGCTGTCGACCCCGCAATACCTGCTCGGCGGCATCGCAGCGCCGATCGCAGTCTTCGCGCCGGGCGATTTCCTGTCGCAGCTGCTCGTGGGTGTCGGCTATGTGCGCACGCAGGCGCTCGAGCTCGAGTTCGAGCGCTGCATTGGGAACAGCCCCGGTTTCTGTGGCCGCCGGCGGCGGCTCGCGCGTACCCATCGCCGTGTCTCCGAGCCAGGCATGGCGGCTGACAAGCAGACCAATAGTAACGGGTTAATCGACGATCTGCGCACCCGGCCGTGCCCGGGGTGGCTCTTCAGGAGCTGTGCTTCATCGCGCCGAAGGCAAGCAGCTTCTGATACACGGCCATCACGCTGGGCACGTAATTGCGCGTTTCGGGAAACGGCGGAATGCGCCGGCCGTAGCGCTCGACCGCGTCCTCGCCAGCGTTATAGGCCGCCAGCGCCAGTTCGATATTACTGTCGTAGCGGGCCAGCAGGTCGTGCAGATAGTGGACCCCGGCGCGCACATTCTGGTCCGTATCGAACCGGTGCTTCACCCCGTAGCGCTGGGCAGTCGCCGGCTGCAGCTGCATCAGACCGACAGCGCCCTTTTTCGACACCGCTTTGGGATTGAAGCCGGATTCCACCACGATCACCGCCCGCACCAGCGCGGCCTGCACAGTGTCGGCTCGAGCGGCACGGTCGATCAGTGCATCGTATTGGGCGGACTTGGCGAGCCATTCGGCGGCCGAATGCGCGGATCGATGGGCCGTTGCCGTGCCGGCCAGATCATCGGCAGGTGAAGCAAGCAGCAGCTGATAGCGATCGTCATTGGGCACATTGCTGAAATGCGTGATGCCGGCCTGGTCGGTATAGGCGTAAATGTCGGCTCTGGCCGCTTCAGCACAACCCAAGGCCGCAACCAGCGCACCGATGACGATGGGCCGCATCATGCCCTCACTGTACGAGCTTGGGACTCCCCGGTAAGGTAGTACAAGTGAGTAGGCACACTATAGGAAGGGCAATCCGGCTTTTTTTTATCCTCAGGTCACTGCGTCGGGCCGCTCGCGGGTGTGGGGGCGAGCACCCCGAGCAGCTCCACGTCAAAAACCAGCGTTGCCCCGGGCTTGATCTTCGGCAGCGCGCCATGATCGCCATAGGCCAGATCCGCGGGGCAGATGATTCGGCTCTTATCCCCGACCTTCATCAGTTGCAGCGCCTCGGACCAGCACGGAATGACGCCGGCGACGCTCAGATCGGCGGGTTGGCCGCGCTTACTTGAGCTGTCGAATACGGTTCCGTCGATCAGCCGGCCCTCGTAGTTGACCTTAACCTGGTCGGCACGTGTCGGCGTGGCGCCGCTGCCCTGCGCGATCGGGACATAGAGCAGACCGCTGGCCATTTTCCTGGCGCCGGGCTGTTCCGCCGCCTTGGCCAGATACGCCCGCCCGGCCACTTTCTCGTGTTCTGCCGCGACCATCGAGCGCGCCTTCTCCAGCGCCTGCACTTTGGGCATGGAAGCCTCAGCATCCGCGTCACTGGCGCGCCGATGATAGCCGTCGGCGATACCGGCTTTTACCTGGTTGAACTCCGCCTCGGAGAGCTGAAAGCTGTCCAGGCCACGGCTGAGCAGCACGCCCAGTTCATACAGCGTCTTGTCCTCTTCCGCGCGCGTTGGCGCGGCTGGGTGCGCCGATTTTGCGGCCGCCGAAGACGGATCCGTCGCCGTGGTGCCTGCCTGGGCCACACTCAACAAGGCCGCGGGCAACATAAGCCAAAGCCAGCGCGTGCAACTGCTACCCATCCGGAACTCTCCTGCAAGGTGAATGTCGATCGCCGCAGACGTTCCGGGCCGCGGTCCACGGCCCGGTTGTGTGATATTTCGATTGGCTCCACTCTACGCGCACGCACTGCTGGCATTGAAGGTCGGGAAACAGCGTAGGGGACGCCAGGCGGCGCAATTTTGTCACTGGACGTTCCATAATAAGATCTTCACAGGCGGACCCGGCTCGATGTATCTCAAGTTCTTCGGACTGCAACGGCTGCCATTTCGGCTGCGACCCGATCGCGAGTTCCTGCATCTAGACGCGGCGTACGCCGCCTCGCGCGAGGCCTTGGTGCGCGCGCTCGGGCGCGAGGGCTCGATCATCGTGCTGAGCGGGCAAGCGGGCGTTGGCAAGACGCTGTTGCTTGAGAGCGCGCTGGAGCAGCTGCGCGAGTCGCGAATGGCGCTGCGGATCGGCCAACCGCAGATGTCGCCCGATGAGCTGGTTCCCGCCATACTCGAGCAGCTGAGGGGCGCGGTCCGCGCGGCCGAAAATGCCCACGCTACTGAGCATCAACCTTCCCAGCTACCACTGGATCATCAGCTAGCGGATGATTTGCCGCGCTTGCTGCGCGCGCTATCGGCACTCGGGCGCCGGCCGGTGCTGATTGTTGACCAGGCGCAGTTGCTTGCGACTGAGACACTGCGCGCATTGAGGCAGCTAAACGGCGGGCGCGCTCCGATCGATCTGGTCCTGATCGGGCCCGCCGACAGCGCAGCGCCGCCCGCGTGGGCCGGCGGCGATGTACTGGCCGCCAGGATCGATGCGATCACGGTGCTGCCAATGACCGCCGAGCGCATCGGGCCCTATATCGAGCGGCGCCTGTCCATTGCCGGCGCGCACGACCCGGAGCTATTTGCCAAGCCGACCTACCGCACCTTGTTCGAATATTCGCGCGGTATCCCGCGGCTGGTCAACGCGTTGTGTGACGCTGCGATGAGCCTCGCCTGCAGTCGCGCGCTACAGCGAATCAGCGAGGCAGAGGTGCTTGCAGCCACGCGCGAGCCGCACTGGCGCAATCTACAGGCGTCGGATGTTCGATCGACTCCCGCGCCAATCGCACCGATTGTCAGTCAGCCGGGCGCGGATGCCGAGCCATCCGCCGCGCCCGCCGACGCGCCGCTCGTGGGCAAGGTCGCCGCAGATCGCAGCGACGAGGCGCAGGCCGCGGCAAATTCTGCCCCGGCGCGCAGCCTGCCTGGCGTCCCGAGCGCGGCGGCAAAACCCGGCGTGCTCAGCACTGTCGATGTTGCGCCAGCCCCTGAAGCTACCACGGCCGCACGCTTCCGGCTTGTCGTGACGCGCAATGCAGTCACTATCGCCGACCTGCCGCTCAAGCCGGGCCAGCTCAAGATCGGACGCGCGCGCGAAAATGATCTGATGCTCGACAGCAATTACGTGAGCCGCACGCACTGTGCACTGGTCACGGTGGTGAACGGTTCATCCCGCAGTACCACCCTGATTGATCTTGGCAGTAGCAACGGCACGCTGGTCAACGGCAAGCTCACGGCACGTCAAAAACTGGTCGCCGGCGATCTGATTCTGGTCGGCGATTTCCTGCTGAAGTACCTGTAGACCCGAGCCATAGGTCGGGGTCTCAGGGCGTGTGCGTGTCGGCTAGCCATGCCTGCAACGCCGTGCGACCGTCCTCCCATACCATATAGGGAATTGGCAATGGGTCATCGCTGTAGCGCAGTGACAGTGTCTGCGCTGATGCAATGTAATGCAGCGTCGGCGAGTCCACCGAATAGGCACTCGACTGCGCCCCGTGGGTGCTCGGTTCGAATAGCCCATTGCGCCGCTGCAAGAACAAAGGTTCCGGCACGGCAGCTTTGAACGTGAGCTCGCGATCATCGGCGATGATGCGCAGTTGTCCCGATCCGGCGCCAGCCGCGCCGGCAAAGCGCGGATCCACGGTCGACCAGCGATGCACGATCAGCCAGGTCGAATACTTGCCGCTGCGATCCTCGTGCAGCGCCACGACCGTGGCATAGTCGCGAACATTGGCCGCCACGTCCGTTCTGGCGCGCGCAAACACGATCGGCCGCTGAACAATCAGCAACGTCGAGCCGCTCGATTCGTCCAGCAGCTCCCTGGTTTGCGCTCTCGAGGGCGATGCGCAAGCCCCCAGCAGGGGCAATAGTGCCAGCGCCAGCATCCAGCTCAGCCGACGCGCCGGTGCGCCCACGATATTTGCCTGCCGTTTCAGCACTAACGCACCTCGAATGTGTCGCAATATGGCTACCGATCCGCAGCTCCGGCGCTTTGCGCTATCCTGCAACCGTGAGCCGCGATCGATCCGGCAGTTACCGCTGCCGCATGCCAACAGTAAACGGCCGCTCGCTTGTATGGCAACGCGAATTGGTGGATTCTAACCCCATGATCAGCAGACTGGCTGTTCTGCAACTTGGTTCAATGCTGGTGTGGAGCGGCTCGGTTAGTGCCCATCTCGGCAGCGACCTGTCGAGCGTCCAGGCGGATTCGATCGTGCTGCACGGCGTGGTGCGTACCACTGGCCTGGTGGATTACGACGTGCACGAGATCGACGCGGCGGCCGGCCTGACGGTGCGCGAGTTCGTCACTCGCGGCGGCACCGTCTTTGCGCTGAGCTGGGCCGGGCCGGTGCCACCCGATCTGCAGCTGCTGCTCGGCAATTACTTCGGCGCCTACGCGGCCGGACTGGCAGCGCTAAAAACCCCGGGACGCAACCGATCCGTGCGCATCGCGCTCGCGGACCTGATCGTCGAGTCGAGTGGACACCTGCGGGCCTATAGCGGACGGGCCTATCTGCCCGCACTCATGCCCGCGGGCGTGAGCGTCGCTGATCTTCGCTAGCCCAAAGCCTGACATGCGCTGGATGCTGCATCTGGGAATCGTGCTGGCGGCGAGCCTGCTGGCCGGCAGTGTGCTGAGTGCCTGCGTCGGCGGCAATGGCACCAAGGCGGCGGCGAGCAGCCCTCCTCCGCCACCACCACCGGTGCTCAATACCATCGCCCTGACGATCGATGGCGGGCCCGCTGCTGCCAGCGGCGCGATCAATCATGGCTACGTGACGCTAAAGGTTTGTGCGCACGGCAGTGCGACCCAGTGCGCAGACATCGATCATGTCCTGCTCGACACCGGCTCCTGGGGTCTGCGGCTGGTCGGCTCGGTTCTGGCGGCGAACAAGGTGGCGCTGACGAACGAGAGCGACAGCAGCAATCGCACCATCGAGGAATGCGTGACCTTCGGGGGCGGCCAGACCTGGGGACCGGTGGCGCTGGCCGATGTCACGCTGGCGGGCGAGATCGCCACCGATCTTCCGATCCAGGTGATGGATGACACCCTCGCCTATGCCCCGCCGCCGTCCAGCTGCGGGGCCAACGCCTCGCTGATCAACTCGGTTTCCGGCTTCTCTGCCAATGGCGTACTCGGCGTCGGCGTCTTCGCCCAGGACTGCGGCGCGGCTTGCGTGAGCGCACCTAGCCCGATGCCGCTGTACTACGGCTGCACCGCCGGAGCGGCCGGGGTGTGTACGGCCGAGAATGTCGCGCTCACCGCACAGGTCACCAATCCGGTGGCGATGTTTGCCGCGGATAACAACGGCATCATCGTCGATCTGCCTGCTCTGCAGAATGCGAACGGCGACGCAACGCTCCAGGGTTCACTCATCTTTGGTCTGGGCACCCAGACCGACAATGCGCTACCGGCGAACAACCTGACGGTGCTGGGGACGAACGCGGCCGGCGACTTCACCGCGAACTTCAATGGCGCTGCGGGGCTGCCGGCGTGGATCGATTCCGGAGCCGATGCCTACGATTTCAACGATCAAAGCATTGCCACCTGCGCCAGCGGCGGGTTCGTCGGTTACTACTGCCCGACCGCCGCGCCGCTGCCATTATCGGCGGTCAACAGCGGCGTCGGTGCATTCAACGCCAGCAGCACGGTGCAGTTTGCGGTCAACAATCCCAATTTCTTTGTAGCCGGTGCGGCCGCCCTCGCCGGCCTCGCCGGCGGCGGCGGATCAACCACCTTCGTGTGGGGCATGCCGTACTTCTACGGCAGAAAAATCTACATCGGGATCGATCAACGCATCGCCGGTGTCTACACCGGACCTTACTTCGCCTATTGAGGCAAGTGCCCGCCGCGCGAGCGGCAGCCGCGTTCAGGTTCTGGTGGCCAGCTCCTTGGCCAGCGCGCTGAAGCCGCGACCGCCGGCGACATCGGCCGCGGAGACCTGGGCGCCGTTGCGCAGTGCCTTGTTGGCTCCGGCGAGCACCAGCGCGTGGCAGATCGCCGTGAAGCCGCCGCGGCTGGCGGCAATCAACGCGGTATCCCCGGCGCTGTCTTGCACATCCAGCGCCGCAGATTTTCCCAGCAGCAGCTTCACCGCATCGTCCCGACCGCTGGCGGCGGCGATCAGCAGCGGCGTGTCGCCTGCAGCGCTGCGCGCGTTGATGCGTGCGTCGTGGGCCAGCAGCCGTGCGATCACGCCGGCCTGCCCATGCGCTGCCGCCGCATGCAGGCTGTTCAGACCCAGCGCATCGGCCGCGTCCGGATCGGCGCCGACCGCAAGCAGCGCGTCCACGGTGTCGGGCGTTCCCGACCAGGCCGCGTACCACAGGGCGGTACGGCGCTCGCGATCCTGGGCAGCGAGACTGGCGTGGTGTGCCAGCAGCTGCCGAACCAGGCCCGCGTTGCCGTCGGCAGCGGCAATCATCAGCGGCGTCAGGCCGCGATCCTCAGTGGCATCCACCTTGGCCCCTGCGTCCAGCAGCCATTGGACACTGTCGGCCTGGCGCGCGCGGATCGCCGCGCACAGCGGCGTCTCTTCCCCCGCGGCATGACTGTCGGCCCCGACACCGCCAGCGAGCAGCGCCTTGATAATCGCAGAATCATTACGTGTCGCAGCCAGCCACAACACGCTATGACCGCCACGATCGGTCAGTGTCGGATTGGCGCCGTGCGCCAGCAATAGCGCCATGCTGTCGAGCGCGTGCGCGTCGGCGGCCACCTGCAGCAGCGTATCGCCCTGCGGCAGCCGCAGGTTGGCATCGCCGTCGGCGCCGAGCAGTTGCCGCACGGTGGCCGTGTCGTTACGCGCGATCGCCAGCGCCAGTGTCTGCCAGCCGCGGTAGATCTCCCCCGGGTGCACCGGATCAAACTTGCCACTTGCCCGGCGTTCCGCCATCACCACGCTAGCCTTGACGCCCAGGGTACGCAGCGCGGATGCGGCAGCGTCCGCGCGCATCGCGATCGCCTCATCGAGCAGCGTGTAGGCATGGCTGTCCTGTGCATCGAGTGCAGCGCCGGCGCGTTGCAGGACATCAATGGCTGCGGGGCGGTCGGCACGGGCCGCGTAAAACAATGCCGTACGCTGCTCAGCGTCGGCGACTTTAGTATCCGCGCCACGCTGCAGCAGCAGCTCGGCCAATCGTGTGTCAGGCCGCTCGGCCGCCAGCATCAGCGCAGTGGTCCCGAACTGATCCTTGGCGTTGACGTTGGCTCCCAGATCCAGCAGCGCCAGCGCCGCGTCCGGTGCGCCCGCCTCGACCGCACGCGCCAGCGCGCTGCGACCGAACTCATCGCGCGTCGATGCGGCCGCGGCACCGAGCCGGCGCAGCTCCGCGGCATCATTCGCGACGGCGCAGTCGATGACCCAGGCGCCGAGCAGGGCGCTGTCCGTCTCACCGCGCGTCTGCCGATCGAGCAGCGGCCGCTCCGATTTGAGCGCATCCGTGGCCCGTGCGTAACCGAGCGCGGCGGCGCGATCGAGCCACTGGCGCACAGCGGCAGGATCCGGCGGCGTGTCCCTCGCCAGTTCCCCGGCCAGCACGTAGGCGGCCGCGCCGTAGCCGTGTTCGGCCGCCGATCGCAGCAGCGCACGCGCCCGCGTCGGATCGGCGGCGACACCGACGCCGTTCAGATAGATCAAGCCGAGCAGATACTGGGCGCGGGTGTTGCCCGCATTGGCGGCGGTATCGAACAGCCCGATGGCGCGCTGGTATTGCAGCGTCCGCAGCGCCGCGAGTGCCGGTTCCAGCGGATCCTTGGCGCTCGAGGGCAGCTGCTTGGCGAACAGCGCCGATCCGAGCAGGCTGATCGCGAGACAGGATGCAATGCGCGCACGGCACTTCGGGTACCGCATGATCAGGCAGCTCCCCACTGGCGACTGATGGCCTTGTCCATGATGGCGGGCATATCAGAAGCGCACTCGGTACGCCGCCGACACGTACAGGTGGCGTGCGGCTTCCGCACCGTTCTGGTTCTGCCCGACCAGCGCCTGCTGCTGCTGCAACTGGTAGCCTCCAATGAATTCGAACACCGTCCTGCGGCCGGTCCAGTCGCTGCGCAGCTCCGGCAGATACAGCATCTGAGTGCCACCGAGTTCCGGATCCTGCAGTCGCTCGACGCTGAAGCGCGGTCCGAAGCGCCAGGCCCCGGGCAGCACGAAGCGCGCGTCCCACGACACGGTTTCACTGCGCGCGAGCGGAGAATTATCGTAGCGCACGCCGAAGAAATGCAGGTCTCCGGTCTGCATCAGGCTCGAGCCGGACATCTGCAGCGACACCGTCTTGTCCAGCCCGGTCGAGGGCGTGGCGACTACGCCGCCGGAGGCGGGCGTGCCGCCGAGTTGCAGGGCTGTCAGGTTGCCGATGAATTGCCAGCGCTCACCGAGAGGATGGCTCGCCGACAGCGTAAAGGTATCGCTGATGGCCGTGCGATCGAGCGCGAGCTGCTTGATCTGCGAGGGCGTGAACTCGGTCTCCAGCATTGCCAGGTCGGTCGCGGTCTGGCCGACCAGGGCGTTGCTCAGCAGTAGCAGCGGACTGCGGCGATGATCCGCGTCAAAGCCGAACACCCAGTGATTCCACGCGCTCAGGTTTCCGATCAGCGTCGCTGAATTGAGCTGCTGGAACGCGATATCGTAGTCCGCCAGCAGCATCAGCGAGCGGCCCGGCACCGAATAACGCGTCTGAAATCCGAGCGCGCGGCGCTCGGTCGCACTGCCATTCACTTCATCGAAGATGTAGCCATCGAATACCCAGGCCTTGCGATAGGGCCCGAGCTCCACGGTCAGCGTGGCAAATTTCTGTTGCGTGCCAAATTGCGAGTAGCTGGTATATGCCGGAAAACCCGCCGCCGCGCTGACCGTAAGCTTGGATGCGGGCTGATAGCCGACGTAGGCGCCGTCGAACAGGCCGATGTCGCCCACGCTGGAGAGCGACTGGCGTCCCACCCTGCCGCTCAGTCCCGACACCCGATCGTCAAGTTCGACGTAGGCCACGGTAGTACGGTCCTGGCTGCCACCGGTGTTCGGCACCAGGTTGGTGGTGTAGCCGCTGTCTGCGCGGCCGGTGAATTCGTAGCGCTGACCGCGGTCGCGGACCAGCAGGTCGCCATAGACCAGAAAGCCATTGAGCGAGGTGCTGTTGGTGCTCACGCCCCCGCTGCTGATCTGATCCTTGCCGTACTCATAAGTGACCGCCCCGCTCCCGACGATGCTCCAGGTGCTCTTGGGCGGCGCGCCGCCGAATTCACCCGCCGACTCCGGGCTCTGCGGTGCGGTGGCGAGCGCCAGCAGGCGGCTGCGTACCCGATCCGCGGCCGGCCCCTGCGGGTAGCGGCGCAGGTACTCCTCGTACTCGGCCTTGGCATGCGCGAGCTGGCCGGCTCGCTCACGAACCAGGCCAATCAGCTCCTGGGCGTCGGCCCTGCCCGGGTACTCGGGCTGGCGCACCAGGCGCGTCAACAGCTCGACCGCCTCGGGGAACTGGCGCTTGGCGAGCGCGACGCGCGCATCGCGCAGAATCTGCACGCGTTGCTCATCGGCAAGCGCGGCGTCGGTCTTGCCGCTGGCGCCGACCGCCTGCACGGCGGCGCGTTCCACGGCCGTCAGGTCCGCAGTCTCATCGTTGATCGCGATCCAGGCGCGCGGGTAGCTCGACTGCGCAATACGCAGCACGCGCTCCGCCTCCAGGCGGGTCGTGAACGGGCCCACGCGAAGCCGATACCAGTGCTTGTCCTCGAGGTCTGCCTCCGAGACATACGCGGCGGCTCCCAGCAGCGTGGCTGCCGATTGCACCACTGCCGGATCGATTTTTTCCAATGAGGAGTCCAGGTTGACGGCATATCCCTCCGGTGCCTCGTTCAACGTTGCAAAGCCGCCCGCTTGCTTGCGCGTGGTGTTGAGCAGCCGGATGCGCAGTCCCTGCCCGTTGGAAGTCGGTGCCATCACAAAATCCAGATCACGGGTGAAGCTGAATTCAAGCGTCACCTCACCCGGGACTACCGACTCCAGGCGCGCTCCGGAGACCAGCTGCGCGCCGCCGCCGACCAGCGGAAACTCCGGATTTATCCCCCCCAGGAACGGCCCGCAATCGGGCCCAAGGCGAAGGGTGATCACCGTGTTCTTGCCGTGGTTCAAAGGGGCGTTGCCCAGGTAGTGCACGGTGCAGGCAAACAGCACCGAAATATCCGCGTGACCGTCGCGCTCGTCGGTGTCGATCACCTGCACCAGTTGCATGCCCGACAGGCCGGTCAACGGTGCGCCGAGAGCGCTGCCCGACAGCGCCAGCAATGCGATCGGCAGCGTCGCCGCGGGCGCGCGCGGCCGCCGAGCGGGACCCCGCGGCGGCATCACTGCCCCGGGCCGATCCGGCCACCGCGCTGGGCGGGAGATACCCGCGGCTGCGCAGGCGGCGCACTGGTCGTGGTCCAGGTCGTGGTGTTGTGACAGCTGGCGCAGTCGAGCGTCGTGGCCACATGCTGCAGCGGCTTGCCGGTGGCAATCAGGCTGTTGTGACAGCTCTGGCAAGTGCCGGTGACGCTCAGGTGGCTGAAGCGTGCCGGCCGCCAGCCGATCGTGCCGTGGCAGGCGCTGCAGTCCTGGTTCGTGGGCACGTGGTAGACCGGCTTGCCCACGGCCAAGACGCCGTTGTGGCAGCTGGCGCACGGCGCGCTGACACCCTGGTGATCGAAGCGCGCCGGCAACCAGGCAATCGTCGTGTGGCAGTTCTCGCAACGATCGCCACTGGCGATGTGCGTCGGCGCCTTGCCGCTCGCCGCGACACCGTTGTGACAGCTCACGCAGTTGCCCACCACGCCGACATGAGTGAACGGTGCGGCCAAGACATGTGCGGCCGCACCCGGGCGACCCGGCGTCGCTGCCGGTGCCGTTACCGCGTCCGCCACTGCCGCCGATGCTGCCGCGGTGACCGAGGCAGGCGTCATCGGCACCGACAGCAGCGCCTCGATCGCAGGCTGACTCACCAGTTTCGACGCGCTGTTGATGATCGTGTTGCTGGCGGTCACGCCGCTAGCGCTCGTCTTAGTGGCGGACGCATTGGTGGTGGCCGCGTTGGTGGTGGCCGCATTGGTGGTGACCGTCGCCTTCGCCTTGGTCTGCGCACCACCGCCCCAGTCATTGGGGCTGTGGCAACCTTTGCAATCCGCAGTCGCCTTGTTGCCGTTGTTGTGATCGCTTGGGCGGGTCTGCAGGTTGGTCACGCCGTAGAAACTCAGGGCCGGCGTGACTTTGTTGTGGCAGGCGTCGCAGGTGCTGCCGATGAAGGCAAACATCAGCGTGTGCTTGGCCGCGCTCATCGTCGTGCCGCTGAAGGCGGTAAACGTCGTCGCGCTGTGGCAGTCCTCGCACGGCGTGGTCGCGGTGGGGATGTGCACCGGGGACAGCACGGCGGACTTGGGCGTGAAGTTGTTGTAGAAGGTCAATGCACCGGCGGGGCTGCCGTGACAGGTGATGCAGCCGCTGGTAATACCCGTATGCAGCACCGGATTCGCCGCCAGCGTTGCGGGGGAGTAATCCGCCGGCGCGGTGGTGTGGCAGACCGAGCAAGCCGTATTGGCCGGATTGGGCATGTGGCCGGCTGGCATCGCGTTGCTGTTCCAGTTCGCGGTCGTGTGGCAGATGCTGCAGTCGTTCGGTGCCACCATCTGACCAGAGGTGTGATCGGCCGGACGGCCCTGCAGCGCGGGACTGGCCGCGCCCATGTAGAACGACAGGCCCTTCTCATGGCATACGGTGCAGGTAGCGGTGACGAACGCATGCTTGGCCTGGGTCATGTTCATCGGCCCAAAGCTGCCGATCGCATAGGTGGTCGAGGAATGGCAGGAGCTGCAGTCGGTACCGGACAGGTACGGAATGTGCGCCGGAGTGAGCACGCCGTCCTTGGGCGTGAAATTGTTGTACCAGGTCAGCGCCGTGGTGCCGCCGTGACATTGCCCGCAGTTGCCGCTGATGCCCGTGTGCAACACCGAATTCGCCGCCAGCGTCGCGGGGGAATAATCCGCCGGCGCGGTGGTATGGCAAACGGTGCAGGCATCGTTGGCCGGATTGGGCATGTGGCCAGCCGGCAGCGCGGTACTGTTCCAGTTCGCGGTCGTGTGACAGATGCTGCAGTCGTTCGGCGCCACCATCTGACCCGTGGTGTGATCGGCGGGACGGCCCTGCAGCGCCGGCGTCGAGGCGCCCAGGTAGAACGAGCTGCCAAGGCCCGCTTCGTGGCAGGTGTCGCAGGTCGTGGGCACGAAGGCGTGCTTGGCGGCGCTCATATTCGTCGGACCGAAGCCGCCCGCAACGTAGTTCGCCGCATGGCAGGAACTGCAGTCGGTCCCGGCCAGGTACGGGATATGCGGGGGCGTGAGCACGCCATCCTTCGGGTTATCAGTATTGTTGTAGAACGTCAGCTGACTGGTGGCGCCATGGCACTGGGCGCAGCCGCTGGTGATGCCGGTGTGCAGTACCGCGATGCTCGCCAATGGAGCAAAGTTGCCGGGTGCCGCGGTGTGGCAGACGGCACACACCTGGCCACCGGGGTTCGGCATGTGACCGGCGGGCAGCACGGTGCTGTTCCAGTCCGTCGTTTCGTGGCAACCAGAGCAGTCACCGGTAACCTCCTGCGGGATGCCGCTGGAGAGATGGTCGGCCGGGCGGCCCTGCAGCGCCGGCGTTGACGCGCCCAGGTAGAACGAGTTGCCAAGGCCCGCTTCGTGGCAGGTGTCGCAGGTAGTGGGCACGAAGGCATGCTTGGCCGCGCTCATGTTCGTCGGACCGAAGCCGCCCGCGACGTAGTTCCCCGCATGGCAGGAACTACAGTCGGTCCCGGCCAGGTACGGGATATGCGCGGGCGCGAGCACACCGTCCTTGGGCGTGTAGTTGTTGTACCAAGTCAGCGCGCTCGCGCCGCCGTGGCACAGTCCGCAGCTGCCACTGATGCCCGTGTGCAGCACCGAGATTGCCGCCAGCGTCGCGGTGGAATAGTCCGCCGGCGCGCTGGTGTGACACACGGTACAGCCAGTGTTGGCCGGATTGGGCATGTGGCCCGCCGGCAGCCTGTTGCTGTTCCAGTTCGCGGTCGAATGGCAGATGCTGCAGTCATTCGGCGCCCCCATCTGACCGACGGTGTGATCGGCCGGGCGGCCCTGCAACACAGGACTCGCGGCGCCCATGTAGAAGTTCAAGCCCGCTTCATGGCAGGTATCGCAGGCCGTGGGCACGAACGCATGCTTGCCCTGGGTCATGTTCATCGGCCCAAAGCCGCCGGCGACATAGTTTGACGCATGGCAGGAACTGCAGTCGGTACCGGCCAGGTACGGGATGTGCGCGGGCGATAGAATCGCATCCTTGGGCGTGAAATTATTGAACCAGGTCAGCACCGTGATGGTGTTGCCATGGCACTGCGCGCAGTTGCCGCTGATACCCGTGTGCAGCACTGCAACGGAGGCCAGCGTGGTGTAGTTGCCGGGCGCGGCGATGTGGCATACGTTGCAGGTCTGGTTGCCCGGATCAGGCATGTGACCGACCGGCAAAGCCGTACTGGTCCAATCGATGGTCGTGTGGCACTGCGCGCAATCGCCCGACACCATGTTCGCGGAGCTGCTCTTCAGGTGATCCGCCGGCCGCAGCTGCAGCGCCGTGCCGCTGCCCGTGTAGTAGCTCTTGCCCGCCTCGTGGCAGGTCACGCAAGACTTGGCCACGAACGAGTGTCTGGCGGCACTCATCGCCGTGGCGGGGCCGAAGCCACCCACCTGGTAGGCCGCGGCGTGGCAGGAGCTGCAGTCCACCCCCGAGAGGATCGGAATGTGCGGGGGTGCCAGCGCTGTCGGGTGCGTCGGGGATATTCCCGACGTGGACATCGGAATGTACGGTGCCGGCACACCGGCGAAGGTCTCGCCGGCGTGGCACTGCAGGCAGTTGTTGACCGGTAGGCCCGCATGCAGCATCGGTATGCTCACCGCAAGTACCGTCCAGGTCTCGGCCGCGGGGTTATTGCCGTGGCACACACTGCAGTCCTCTGACGAGGGTACCGGCGGCACGTGGTTGCCGGGCTGACCCGGCACGACCCCGGTGGAGATCTTGACGGTGCCGTTATGACAGGTCACGCAGGTCGTGACTGTCATCTGCGTGTGGTCGAACGCCGACGGCACCCAGCTCGGCGTCTGGGTCCCGATCCCGGTCGTGTGGCAGTTCTCGCATAGATTGGTGGTGGCCATGTGACTGGCCTGCTTGCCGGTCGCTTTCGTGCCGTTGTGGCACGAGACGCAGCCCTTCGTAATGCCGGTGTGATCGAAGTTGGCGCCGAGCCAGCTGGTGGTCGTGTGGCAATCACCACATTCCAGGTTCGTGACCTCGTGCCCGGCCGGTTTGCCCGAAGCCTGCACCCCGTTGTGGCAGACGATGCACAAGCCGGCAACCGCCTGCGGGATCTGCGAATGATCGACCGTCTTGGTCGGATTCCAGCTCATCACCGTGTGGCAGGCGGCGCAGTTCTGGCTGGTGGCCGGATGGCTCGGGCCCTCGCCCTGCGCGATCGTGCCGTTATGACAACTGACGCAGCTGCCAAGTACTTCGGCGTGATCGAAGTGCACGTCCGGGCGGAACGAGATCGTGTTGTGACAGGCGGTGCAATTATTGGTAGTCGGAATGTGAGTCGCCGTCTTTGGCGTCGCGTTGAACGGCGAGCCGGTGATATGACAGGTGCCGCAGTCGAGCGGCGTGCCCCTGAACACCGCATTCAGATGACACGCCTCGCACGGCAGGTCCCGATGTACGCCATCGAGCTCGAAGCCGGTCGTCAGGTGGTCAAAGGCCACCGTGATCGGCGCAGCACTCGCCGCCCCGGCCGATGCCGGCGTCAGCGCCGCGGCCGCCAGGGCCACCACCATCAGCGCTATCGATGTTTTGCTGGCAGCTGGTTTCATGTGCGCGTCGCTATTGAACCCTGGCGCCTTTCCATGAATACGTCGTATGGCAGCGCTCGCACTGGCTGCCATAGGCACCCAGGTGCCGGTCATCCTTGCGGTGGCAGGAGATGCACAGCGACGAGGTCTTGACCGAGCCGGGCGCCTCTCGATGACAGTCGGCGCACTTGAGATTGGCGTGCCCGCCGATCAGCGCAAAGCCAGTCTCCTTGGCGTGATTGAAGTTCCATAGCGGCCAGCCGTTCGCCGAGTGACAGCTCTCGCATTTTTTCCCGAGCCCGCCCTTGTGCACGTCCTCGCGGCTGTGGCAGTCCACACAGGTGATTGGCGCGGCGCCGTACGCCAGGGTCGTATGACACTGCGTGCAGCTGACGGCGCGGTGCAGTCCGAGCAGCGGAAACGCGCTCAGGTCATGGTCGAAACTGATGCCGGCACGCCATGAATCCTGTCCATGGCAGGCCTCGCAGCCGCCCTTGACCTTGCCGGCGTGCGGATCCTCGCTGCGATGGCAGTCCACGCAGTCCTTGCCGAGCTTCTGTTTGGCAATCAGCGCACTGTGGCAGGCGTAGCAGGAGATCTTGGCATGCGCACCGAGGAGTGCGAATTTGTGACGCCCGAGGTGATCGTAGTCGACCGGCTTCCATCGATCGTTATCGTGGCAGTCCTCGCACTTGCCGCCAAAGCGCCCCGCGTGCGCGTCGTCGGCCCGGTGGCAGCCGTTGCAGTCCTTTGGAATCTTTTCCTTGTAATTGCCGCTGCGGTGGCAGGTCAGGCAGTCGAGCTTGGCATGTGAGCCGACCAGCCCGAAACCGGTCTCCTTGAGGTGATCGTATTTCGCGGTTTTCCAGTCCGCGGTGGTATGACAGCGACCACAGTCCACGCCGCGCGAGCCACGGTGCTCGTCGTCCGTCTCATGACAGGCGTTGCAGCTCTTGGGTGTCGCCTTGAAGTGGCCGGCGATGTGGCATGCATTGCAGGTGATAGTCTGGTGTGCGCCGGTGAGCTTGAAGTCGGTCTTGTCGTGGTCAAATCGGCCGCCGCTCCAGCTCATCGAACTGTGGCATTCGCTGCATGACTGGGTGAATTGGCCGAGGTGGACGTCATCGTTCTTGTGGCAGCCGATACAGGTGACCGGCGCCTTCCTCCACGCCTCGCCCTTCTTGTGACAGCTCTCGCAGGCGAGCGCGACGTGGGCCCCTTCGAGCGCAAACTCCGTCAGCTTGTGATCAAACTGCGCGCGGCCGAGTTGCACGATGTCGGCCTCGCGGCCCTTGTGCTCGGTGTGGCAAGCGCGGCATTCGCCCTCACCGGCATTGCTCATGCGGCCGTGAAAGCCGTGCCGCGTGCGCACGTCGGTGGCGATGTCCTTGTGACAATCAAGGCACAGTGAGGTCTGGGTGTGCGCGCCACTGCGATCGTGGCAATTGCCGCACTTGTCTTCCCATTTCTCATGGCCGCGGATGACCTTGCCGGGCATCAGCAATGTCTCCACTGCCGCTGCGGTGGCATTCGAGGCAGCCAGAATCGATATCCCAGTCATCAATGACACTCGCAATAGCTTGCCGATCCCTGGGCGGGTCATGTAACGCGTCAGTAGATGTTGACCGCAATTACATGTGCGACAGCTGCGATCAGCAGCATGAAAAACAACGGTATGTGCAATACGTGCCAGAACGAGAACAGTCGGGCATACAGGCGGTACTCGGCGACGCGCCGCCCGGCGTCGAGCCGCCGGTCGGCGTAGCCACAGGCAGCCGCGGCGATGCCGGGCGCATGCCGCACGATGTCCTCCGACTCGTCGACCACCGCTTTGGCCACGGTGCGCTTGATCAGCCGATGCAGCCGCCAGCGCGCCAGCCCGGCGCGCGCGCCGGCGGTGACGATGTACAGAAATCGGCCCGCCGGTCCCTTGGCTCGATAGACCAGCCGCTGCTGTTCGCGGTCGATCGCATCGAGCAGTCCCGGCAGGAATGTGATCTTGGTCGTCTGCGCGCGGATCTTCTCGGCCACCGCCTGCAGATCCTCAAGGCTGTCCTGCTTGCCGTCGAGATTGGCGTGGATGCGGGTATAGATATAGCGACCGACCACGCCGCTGCCCGCGACCAGCAGCATGCATATCAGGGCCACGTTGCTGTTAGTCGAACCGAGGCTGAAATTGCAGTGAAACAGCACCAGCAAGGGACCAACCACCCCGAGCGTCATGTGGAACTGAAACCATTGTGGGATGCCGCCCATCCATCGCAGCCAGGATGCGCGCTTGCGCGCCGAGTACAGCAGCAGCAGCAGCATCATCGAGCCGCCGATGATCCCGAGCCAGTAGCCGATGCCACGCTGCGGGGTGATATAGCGCTCGAGTGGCGCTCTGGCTCCCACGATAATCACTGCCGCAACCACGACGGCCCAGGTGATCGGCCAATGCAGATTTGGACCGCCCGCGGGGCGTGCTTTAGGCGGCGTCGCTCTGGGCCGCTCTGCGGCCGGCGCCGGCAACGGGGTGCTCGACTCCTGGTGGGTGGCCGCACCGGGTCGTGCCGCCCCTGGCTGAGGTGGCGGCGAGTCGCCGCCCGGCAGCGAGCGAGCGACCACGTTCATGGGATTTCCCGGTCGATCAGGATCTTCAGCGGCTGGCGGGTCGCCGGAACAATGATGCCGCTGGTACCCGACAGATCACCGCTCGACGGCATCGCCTGACCACTGCGGGAGATGCGGGCCTCGACCGTCACGCGGCCGGCGCTGGACAGGTTACGGCCCGGCATCATCGCCTGCGAATCGTCGAGCGTGAAATTCACCGGCCAGGCCCCGACCATGCCGCGATACACCGCCACCGGAATCCCAGGGGCATCGACCGACTTCGCCACGATGAAGAGCGTAGCGTCCTTGGCGACCTTGCCGCTGAGTGCGTCCGCCAGCGTCACTTCGCCCGTCAGCGCAATCCCGGGCGTCGCGGACATTGCGGACGCTGCGGTTGCCGGCCCGCTCGTTGCCGGCGCAGCACCGGCCGCGCCCAGCGGCGCCGAAGCGCTGGCGAGTTTCAGATCCTGCTGCAGATTGGCGGCAATCAGCTTGGCATCGGAGGAATTCGGATCGAGCACTGCCATGAGGCGCTGCCAGGCGCCGATGGCATCATTCCAGCGCCCGCCCTCCTCGTCGGCGCTCGCCAGCAGCCACAGGGCTTTGGGGTGCTGCGGGTCGAGCTCGAGTGCGTGCGCGATATAGGTGCTCGGCGCGCCCGCGAGTTTATTGCCCTGCAGCGCGGCCGCAGTGTCCGCGTAGTCGGCCCAGCTATCAGCGCTCATCTGGTTCGTCGCGGCGAGCTTCGAGTAGATGGCAACGGCTGCTGGAAATTTCTTGTTGCGCCGCGCGGCACTTGCCTGCGCCAGTAGCTTGCTCGATTCCGCCGTCAGCACTGGGAGGCTCGTCAGCGGTGCGGGCGCAGGCAGCGTCGCCGCCGCCGAGCCGGGCGCGGTCACCGGCAGCGCCGGCAATTGCCTGGCGCGGGCCTTGGCGGCATCGGCCGGGCGGCCGAGAAATTCGTACGATTTGGCCAGCAACTCCCACTCGTCGGCGCTCCCGCCGCCTTTAGCCAGGCGCGCCTGCAGGCTGGCAATGGCACTGTCCATCGACCCTGCCGCGCCCATCGAGGCGCCGCCGGGCGCTGGGCCCGCTCCACCCATCAGGCCGGCGCCGCCGGCCGTAGGGGCCGGCGCGCCGTTAGCGGCCGATCGCGTCCGACTGACCAGCTCCGGGCGCCCGAGCTTGACGTACAGGCCGACCACGCCGGCCAGCACCACCGCCGCGACGGCGAGCACCGGCCAGGAGACGCTGGGCAGCGGCCCAATGCGCGGCACGGTGCGCAGCCACGGCAGCAGCACGAACAGCGCCGCAAGCGTGCTCAGTACGCCAGCTAATAGCCAGAATGCTTCCAATCGCTACTCACTTTAAAAATCAGAAAAAATCGATAAGACACCCTGCACGCCCGGTGCGCGTGGTCAGTAAAATTCGAAGGAGATCACGTGCACGGCGCCCGCAATCGGCAACAGGCTGAACAGCGGCATATGCCGTACATGCCGCGCGACGCGTTTGCGCGCCGGATAGATCAGCACCATCGCGATTGCCGCGGCAAAGAGCTGTACCGGAGAGAAGTGACGCAGGAGCGCTTGCATGAGTACCGCCGTCCTGTTGTCTTTAGCCGATGACCCGATCGATGGCGGGTCGAACGTCTTTGCCGGCGGTGCGCGAAGGCGTCCCCGGCACTGGCGCTGATGGCAGTATCGGCAGCAAGACAAACCCTGTCGCCAGGGCGGTCAATTGCCCGGCGGCAAACCTAGAATTATTGTATTCACTGTCAGCCATAAGTAACTCAGACGCATTTGATGCGGCTCATCAATCGAGGATAAATCAAGGCTAATCCTAACTTGCTCAGAGTTACTTGCAGTATGTCGCAAGCTCGCGACGGCTTTCGCCTCCTTGAAAATCTGTGCGAACGTAGGCTGGCGTATTATCGGCAGCAATACTGTGCGTGAAGTAGTAGGGTTACTACGTAGATGTGAGGTCGGTCGTGTCGCCATGTCGGTTCAGCGGTTAGATTGATTCACTCGCTCAGCGCCGGCACATTCCCCCCATGCAGAACCTGATCCTCGCGCTCTATGTCATGCCATTGCTGTTCATCTATGCATGGTACTTGTGGCGGCGTCGCGCGAAGGAATCGCGCTATCGCGCCACGCTCGAGGACTCCGTAGCCGCTGGCCTGCTCGAGCCGGCGTCGTTGCACCCGATGATCGACGCCAGCCAGTGCATCGGTTGCGGTGCCTGCGTCTCGGCCTGCCCGCAGATGCCCGAGCATCAGGTGCTCGGGGTGATCGATGGCAAGGCGCAACTGGTCGGACCCACCGACTGCATCGGCCATGGCGCCTGCAAGACCGCGTGCCCGACCCAGGCGATCGAGCTGGTGTTCGGCAGCGAGACGCGCGGCGTGGACATTCCCATGTTGACGCCGAATTTCGAGACCAACGTGCCCGGCATCTACATCGCCGGCGAACTGGGCGGCATGGGGTTGATCCGCAACGCCATCACCCAGGGTTGCCAGGCCGTGGAGTCGATCGCCAAGGCACAGCGCCGCGATCCGGCCCGTCATGACGTCGTCATCATCGGCGCCGGCCCGTCCGGGTTCGCGGCCGCGCTGGCCGCCAAATCGATCGGCCTGACACACCTGGTGCTCGAGCAGGAATCGCTCGGCGGCTGCGTGTTTCAGTATCCGCGCGCCAAGCTGGTGATGACACAACCGGTCCAATTGCCGCTGGTCGGTCGCATGCATTTCAAGACCATCTCGAAAGAACAGCTGCTGGAGTTCTGGGTCAAGGCCTGCGAACAGCAGCAGCTGAACATCAAGACACTGCAGCATGTGACGAAGATCGAACCGGATGGCCGCGGCTTCCTAGTGCGCACCGAGAACGCCTCCTATCCAGCCTCCACGGTCCTGCTCACGATCGGGCGGCGCGGCACGCCGCGCAAACTGGGCGTCCCGGGCGAAGAGTTGCCCAAGGTGGTGTACCGCCTGATCGACGCGGAACAATACCGGGGCCAGCAGGTGCTCGTAGTCGGCGGCGGCGACAGCGCACTGGAGGCCGCCGCCAGCATCGCAGAGGTGCCCGACAGCTATGTCACTCTCAGCTATCGCGGCGACGCGTTCACCCGTGCCAAGCCGCGCAATCGCCAGCGAGTCGCCAACGCCACCGAGGCGGGCAAGTTGCAGGTATTGCTCGGCTCGGTGGTGAAATCGATCCAGCCCGACAGTGCACAGCTGGTGCACGACAAGCGCGAATTGGATTTGCCCAACGACGCGGTCATCGTCAACGCCGGCGGGGTATTGCCGAACGATTTCCTGCGCTCGATCGGTATCGAAGTTGAGACCAAGTACGGCACCGTGTGATCGGGCACCGCCACCGGTGTCGCGCTACGGACCCTCAACCACGTAACCTTCGGCGCGAAACTTTGCCAGCGGGCCATCGGTGTCGAGCAGTTCATAGATCGGCCGCATCGCAAAGCTGACCCGATTACGTGTCAGGGCCGACTCCGCCTCGCTGCGCCACGCCTGTGCCACCCTGTCTATCAGCCCCTTGATGCGCGGCGCGTTCGCCAGCGCGCTCAGACACACTTCGCGTTGATTGGGGTACGGCAGCGCGCGCAGGCGATCGACGTCACCGATTGCCCAGGCCTTGGCACGTTCCTGCATGCTCGGCAGATCGGTCTCGATGCGGGTCACGGTCGCCGCAACACAATCGATTTCCACGGTCGGTGGCAGCGCGCTGACTTCCTTGAGCGCCCCCGATGGGTCGTCGACCTTGAGCTCGGCTCGCTGGATCGGGATGCGCCGCCGCTTGGCCAGCTTGACGACGGTCTGTTCGACCTCATCGTGCGCCGTCATGCCTGCGGCTTCCACCGCATGCTCGTACAAGCGTAGCGCCGCGAAGCTCGGCCGCAGCTCTTCGATACTGTTATCGCCGGGATCGAAGCGAGCCTTGAGCGCTTCAAAGCGCGCGTACAGCGGTGCCGGTAGCCAGACGTTGAGCTTCAGGCGATCGGGACTCTTCTGGGTGCGGCGCCATTGAACGTACAGCCGGATGGCACCGATCGGCCCAATGCTCGCCGATACCGAGGGACCGCTGGTCAGCAGCTCCTGGGCATCGGCCAGCGCCGCGTCGACTTCGCTCGAGCGCCAGGTCATGCGCTTGGGCAGATGATTGAGCGTGCCGAGCAGCCACAGCACGTGATCGCCTTTGGAGACTTTCCACAGCCGCGGTCCCGGCCGCTCGCCGACGATCGCGATCTCCTCGAGCTGCTGCGGCGCCGCGGCAGCCGCCGGCCCCGCCGTGGCAGCGCGAGCGGCTATCGAACTGAGGCTGCTCAGCAGCGTCGCATAAAGGATCAGTGCGGCCGATCGGCCGCCCATTTCTTCACCGCGGCGAGCGTGTTGGCGACATGCTGGTCGGGGCTCATGGCCGAATAGCTGTAGAGGATCTTGCCCTCGGGCGAAATCACGTACGAGGTGCGGTCGGCCAGACTCGGTTTCATCTTGAGCACCGCGTCATAGGCCTTCATGATGTGCTGGTCGGGATCGGCTGCCACCGCAAATTTGTTTCGGCATTCGCTGACCGAGAACTTGTTCAGTGTCTCGATGTCATCGTGCGAGACACCAATGACGGTGGCGCCAAGGGCCTGGAAGTCGGCCGTCGCCTCGGCAAACTCGTGCGCTTCAACGGTGCAGCCCGGCGTGAACGCGGCTGGGTAGAAATACAGCACCACCGGGCCCTTCTTCAGCGCGTCGGCCAGCGAGAACTGGAAGGCTTTGCCGGCCAGCGTCGCCTGTGTGGTGAAATTCGGCGCGCTGGCACCCGGCTGCAATGTGGCCCAGGCCGAGCCCATGCCGGCGCTCACCAGCAGCAGCAGCAGAAATCGTTTCATGATCGTCACCTTAAGCAGTCGGGGAACGCGATTATGGGACCGTGCCGCGCGCGCCGCAAATCTGTGACCGGAGCCACAATCCATCGATGGTGACGGTAGCATTTCCATTTGTCCGACACCGGATTGTGATCCCGGGCATTACTCTGCGTTACACGGCGTCGCACAGTCGGCGCTGCGATGAAGCTACAACCGCATGATTGGACACAGCTTGCCGACATCCAAGCGGTACCTATCCCACGCCCCGGCAAATCAAGCGCTAGTGTCCATCAGTGCCCCGCACCCGTGCGCGCTGCCCGCTCCGGCGGCACTGCCCCGCTCGCACTGCTGCGCTCGGCGCTGCCGATGCTGGTCGCGGCGACGCTGGCGATGGCGGGTGGTGCCTGGTGGCTGGCGGCTGAACACGGCGGCCATGCGCTGCGCGGCGTGCCGGTGAGCAGCGCCGTGACGGCGCTGCTGCTGACGATCATGCTCTACCTGTGGCGGCGTGCCCGCACGCTCGGCACCGAGGTAGCCGCCGCACGCCGCCACCAGGCCAATATCCTCGAGAACCTGCGCGAAGGCGTATTCCTGATCGGACGCGACCTGCGGCTGAGCGCCACCTGTTCCGCGTCGATGGGCGAACTGCTGCATCTGAGCGCGCCCGCCGGCCGGCATCTGGAAGACGTGCTGCGGCCGCTGCTCGACGACGAAGAAACGCTGGCCGCGGCGCTGACGTTCCTGCAGCTGTTGTGGAATGACGAGGCCGATGAGGATGCGATCGAATCGCTCAATCCGCTGAGTCAGGTGAAGGTGTCCTTCGCTGACCCGCGCGGCGGCTGCGAGCGGCGCTATCTGAGCTTCGCATTCCGGCGCGTGGCTGGCGATGGCAGCAGCGATGATTGCATCCTCGGGCTGGTCGCCGATGTCACCGATCGGGTGCTGCTGGCTCTGGAGCTCGAACAGGCGGAAGTCAATGGCGACTCGCAGGCGGACTTGCTGCTGCAGTTGGTGCGGGCGGACCCGGTGGCGCTGGTGGCTTTTCTCGACGATGCCGATACCGCCTTTCGCAAGAGCAATGCGATCCTGACCGCGGCCGGTATCAGCCAGCAGCAGCTGCGCAGGCGACTCATCGGCGTGCTGCGGGAACTCGATGCGGTCACGAGCGCGGCCGAGGCGCTGCCATTTGCGAGCTTCGCGCAGCGCCTGCAGAGCATCGACGACCTGTTGACGGGGCTGAGCGCCAAGACGTCGCTCACCGGCAATGATTTCCTGCCGGTCGTGATCAGGCTCGACGAACTCATGAGCCACGCGGCGACGATGCGCGCCATCCAGCAGCACATCGTGCTGCTGCGCGCGGCCTCGGCGGCGCTGGCTGCGCTCGACCTGCGCGAGTCAACTGTCAACAGCGCACCGGTGGCGCTCGATCTGTCGTGAGTACCGAATTCGAAGTCGGCGTGTTCGTGAACAGTGTGATGCACTATTTCGAAAGCGCGGTACAGCAACCGGCGGCATGCGGCATACCGCATCTGGCGGTGCGCCGCAGTCCAGAGCTCGCCGACTACACCGGCATCGTCAGGATCAGCGGCCAGCGCGACGGCGTGGTGTTGTTTACCGCCCCACGCAGCATGCTGTGCGTGATGCTGATGTGCATGCAGGACACCGACCTGAGCCATGAGCACCTGCGTGAGCTGGTCGGCGAGATTGCCGGCACACTGTCCGGCGATGCGCAGCGCAACTTCCGGCATCAATACAGCGTCTCGGTACGCTCGGTGGTACATGAGGGCGATGCACCGATGGTGTATCCGCCGCATAGGCGCCCGATCGTGATTCCGATCGCCTGGCGCAGCTATCAGGCCCGCCTGGTGGTGTGTCTCGACAGTTAGCTCGCCCGGCGCGTGCTCGAGGCGCCGGCGCGAAACTCGCTGATCACCTGCGGCACCGCGCCGGTGTTGAGCGGCGCCATCAGGTGCACCCCGGCGACGCCCGGAATCTGCTGCATCTGCTGCATCAGCTCGATGCAGATGCGATGGCCTTCGAGCTTCTGGTCTGCGGCCGCCTCGAGCCGTTCGATCAATGCCTCGGGGATGACCGAACCGTACAGGTGCTTGCGAATCCAGCGCGCCGATCGCGCCGAGGCCAGCGGTGCCAGGCCGATCAGCATGAAGAGCTGCTCGGTGAGCTGGTACTCGCGCAGGCGCTCGATGTAGCGGCGCACCACGCCGGGATCGAGGCAGAACTGCGTCTGCACGAACTGGGCGCCGGCCTTGAGCTTGCGCTTGAGCCCCTCGGGTTTCCAGTCGGCCGGCGGATCGATCGGCGTGTCGGCGGCCCCGAGGAAAAATTCGGCCTTGCCGCCTACCGGGCGGCCGTGCGGCAGCTCGCCGCGATCGCGAATCGCCGCCGCGGTAGCCAGCAGTGTATTGGAATCCAGGTCGAACACCGGCTTGGCATCGGGCTGGTCGCCGGCTTCCGGGTTATCGCCCCGGAGTATGAGGATGTTGCGCAGCCCCTGCACGGCAGCCCCTACCAGCATGCTCTGCAGCGCGATGCGATTACGGTCTCTACAGGTCAGTTGCACCACCGGATCCAAGCCCGAGCGTTGCAGGATGGCCGCAGCGGTCAGCACGTCCAGATGCGCCCTGGCGCTGGCTCCATCGGTGACGTTGACGGCGTCGGCCACGCCGCGCAGCGGCAGCGCCACATCCAGCAGATCCTGCGGATCGGCCGACAGCGGCGGTGTGATTTCAGCGGTGATGACAAATTCGCCGGCGCGCAGCCGCCGTTCCAGAGCCACGCTGCTCATGCTTGTTCGACTCGACCTTGGAGGCAATTCAGGGGCTCAGTCTATCAATCTCGAGCGCACGCGGGCCGCTTTTGCCGGTCACGTACTCGATCTGCCCATACAGGTCGCCGCTGTGCGAAGTCGGGCTACCCGAGGTCGATATGCGCGCGATTACCGACACCTTCTGCCCCGCCTGCACGCCGCGGCCCTCGATCATCGAGTCGGCCGCGGACAGGTCCACGTCCTGCGGCAGGCTGGCGGCACTGCGCTTGGCGGCCAGCGGTGGCCCGCCCTGGGGCGAGGGCACGAACACGAACAGCGAGGCGTTTGCAGGCAGCTTGCCGGCCAGCGCCGGGGCCAGCGTGACATGCAAATGAATCGCCGTGGCCGCGTCGATCGCCGGATGCTGCTTGGCGTCGATCTCGTCGATCTCCTTTTGCAGCGCCGCGCGCACGCTCTCGGGCGGCGACAGCGCCAGCATCGCCGAAAAACGCGCCCGCGCGACGTCGAGACGGCCCTCACGGTAGGCAATGATCGCCCCATAGAACAGCGCCTTGGGGCCCGTGGGATCGAGCTTCAGCGCGCGCTCGAACAATTCGGCCGCCTGCTCCGCCCGCGTAGCGTCGCCGCTGAGCATGATGGCCTCGCCCATGCCGGCCAGCGCGACAGCATTACCGCCCGCGCTCAGGCGATTGGCACGCTCGTAAGCTCGCAGTGCCAGCGCATATTGGCCCAGGCCGCCGTAGGCTGCCCCAAGCGACAGCCAGCCCGCCTGGTCCTGCGGCTGATCCTCGAGGTGACGCACCAGCTCGGCGATCGTGCGGTTGCCCTGGTTGGCGCTGGCAAGCTCGCTCCAGGCGCGATTGCCGATGAAGCGATAGATGATCGCGCTTGCGATGATCAGCACCAGCGCCGCGAGCGCGGCGACGATCGGCGCGGACGTCGACCGTGGCGCACGACGCAGCAACGGTACCACCAGGAACAGCGCCGCCAGCAGCGCCAGCAGCAGCGCGGCCAGCACAAACGCCGTCATGGTTCGGGCAAGTCGTCCACGCGCGACTCATCGGCGTCGGCCAGGCGCGCGCGATTGCGCAGGATGCGCCACCCGACCAGCCCTCCGATCGCCATCAGCACGGCCGGCGCTGCCCACAGCCAGGCGTTGCGCCAGATCATGCGCGGGCGAAACAGGATGAACTCACCGTAGCGCGCCACCATATGATCACGGATCTGATCGTCGGTCTGCCCGGCCAGCAGCAGCTCGCGCACCTGCACGCGCAGATCCGCGGCCAGGCCCACCGAGGAGTCGGCCAGCGCCTCGCTCTGGCACTGCATGCAGCGCAGCTCGTGCGTGAGCGCGTAATAGCGCTGCTGCAGCAGCGGATCGGGCAGCGGCGGGGTGGTATCGACCGCGACCGCCGCGCCGCCGAGCGCCAGTACGGCGCACAACAGCGCCTGCGCACCCATCCGGCGCGCCAGCCTCATGCGCCGGGGCCCACGGTGCCGCTGACGCGCGGCAGGAACTCACGCTGCCACACCTGCTGTGTCATGGCACCGATATGTTTGTAGACCACGGTGCCGGCCGGGCTGATCAGAAAACTCTCCGGCGCCCCGTACACTCCCCAGTCGATCGCCACCCGGCCATCGTTATCGGTACCGATGCGCTCGTAGGGATTGCCGAGCTGCGCCAGCCAGCTCAGCGCATCCTCGTTCTGATCCTTCCAGTCGATACCGATGATCGGCACGCGCGCTTCCTGCTTGATCTGCAGCAGCACCTCGTGCTCGGCGCGGCACTCGACGCACCAGGTGCCCCAGACATTGACCAGCGACCAGTGTCCCTTGAGCGTCTCGGCGCTCACCCGCTGCGTGTTATCGAACAGGTTAGGCAGCGTGAATTGCGGTACCTGTTTGCCGATCAGCGGCGATGGCAGGTTCGATTTATCCGGCGCGCGCTTCAGGCCCACCAGCAGTACCACCAGCAGCAGCACAAAGCCCGCAAGCGGCAGCAGGAATCGGTTCAATGTGCGCCGCCCTGGCCGCGCAGTTCGCCGGGCTCGGCCGCGCCGAGCGCTGACGCTGCGCCATCCGCCACCAGTCCGCGCTGGCGCCGCCCGACCACAGCGGTGACCCCGCCGATGGCCATGATCAGCGCGCCGATCCAGACGAAGCGGATCAGCGGGCGGTATTGCAGACGCAGGCTCCAGGCCCCGGCGCCGACATCCTCGCCCATTGCGGCCAGCAGGTCGCGATTGAACGCCGGCGCGATGGCGGCGGTGGTCTGCACCGTTCCCTGGACCCAGTAGCGGCGCTTCTCAGGGTAGAGCACGCTCACCGGCTTGCCGTTGCGGGTAATGCTGACCTTGCCGCGAAAGCCTTCATAGTTGGGCCCGATGATGTTCTGGCCGCCCTCGTAGCGAAACTGATAGACGCCGACCCGCGCCGACTCTCCCGGCTTGAGCGCGATGTCGCGCTCGATGGTGTTCGACTGCACGAAGGTGATGCCGAGTACGAATACACCCAGCCCGATGTGCGCAATCGACATGCCCGCCACGCTGCCCGGCAGGCGCAGGCCGCGCCGCAGCCGATCGACCGGATCGAGCAGCGCCGACAGGATGATCCACAAGCCGAGCGTGGCACCGATCGGCGTCAGCTTGAGCGGATGCGCATAAACACCCAGGCTCAGGGCCAGTCCGAGTATCAGCGCCACGCCCAACGCGAGCAGCAGCGGCCGCGGCGCCTCACCCAGGCCACCGCGACGCCAGCGCGCGTGCATCCCCAGCGCCACCAGCGACAGCATCGGCAGGATGGGCACCAGGAAGCTTGGGTTGAAATACGGCG